>JAJQAA010000004.1:22633-80419 GCA_021204045.1 Clostridiales bacterium | reverse complement strand
ACTTCGGCAGCTGGGAAGACGGCGCGATGAAGACCGGCTGGCAGAAGATCACCGTCTATGATGACGAAGACAACAAGGATGACGACTACGATTATTGGTTCAACTTCAAATCCAATGGTAAGAAGAGAACAAATGAGACGCAAAAGAAACTCAATAGCAAGTACTATGCATTTGACAGTCGCGGCGTTATGATCTACGAATGGTACAACACAGACGAAGAGACCGGCTCCAACGTCTACGCGTCGGCTGCAAACTGGAACTACTTCGGAAGCCCGGAGGAAGGCGCCCGTTACTATAAAGGCTGGTTCAAGGTTGCTCCGCCTAACGAGGACAATACGTTCCTTGAAGAGGACAGCGACAGCTATACCTTCGCGAAAAAAGATTCTGAGGATGAATCCGAGCGTTGGTACTATGCGGATGATACGGGTCTGGTATCCGGCGAAATCAAGAAGATCAAAGGCAAATATTATGGCTTCGCACCGGAAGGCGACTGGGCCGGCCGTATGTTGACGGGTCTGTGTGCGCTGGAAATGGACGGTTCTGATATCAAAGATATCTGGAACGGAAGCGCTGGTATTGACATGGATTCCGATGATCTCGATGATTTCTTCGATGACGTAGAAGCTGGTAAAGTGAGCGAGGATTATTATCTGTATTACTTCGGCGACGATGACGATGCCGATAGCGACGGCGCAATGAAGACCGGTTCTACCACAATCAAGCTGGATGGCGACAGCTACCAGTTCTACTTCAAGAAGAGCGGTGGCACCGAGAGCCGCGGCCGCGGTCTGCACGGAATTGAAGATGGCGACTATATCTACCGGTTTGGCCTGAAGATAAAAGCAGAGTCTGATGAGAAATATATCCTCGTATATGCAGATGGAAGCACCGGGGATGACGGCGTCACCGTTTATCCGTTCGATAGTTCTGATATCCGCAAGTATGCGACCAACGGCACGAGCGGAGACAGTTATGCAGATAATCTGATGTCAGGCGCAATTCAATATGGTACGTATAAAAACGAAGACGGCGATACCGTTCGGGTTATCTATGGATTTGATGCAATGACCGGGAATGTAGATACCGACATCGCAGTGTACCTGGTGAATACAAGCGGCAAAATCCAGACAAGCAAGATGAGCGCTAAGAAGGATGGCGATGACTGGTATTGGTACGGGATAAAGAGCAGCAGCGGCCGGGGAGTCATAATGTATACCAGCGAGAAGGAATTGGATCCGTATACAAGCTCTCAGTCTGACCTGAGCGATCTGTGGGATGAAGTCAAAAAGTCGTCAGATATTGCAAGTTATGTAACTGTGCAGTAAAACTTCCCGCGATAGTTGGCAACACAGCTATTAACACAGCGCTTCATTAATACAGATGTATTATCTGAGTTGCAAATGTAAAAGCCAATAAAATCTTTCCAATTAAAGATGTTGGTTTTGAGGCAGGGCTTCTTCGGAGGCTCTGCCTTTTGTGGCTAATTATGCTGACATTATAAACTTTTTCTGCTATTTTGATTATATTTTTCAAAATTTATATAAAAATTACATAAATATTTTTGATTTTCCATCGGGATTTTAGAATGCGGCAACATTTCGTTAAAAAAACGAGATTAACATAAATAGTATTTCATCGCATCCAACAACCCAGTTACCATTTTCCTGAGACGCATCATTTGTTTTGTGTCTCTTTCACGGGGGATTATAGTATGATACAGGCTTTAGAAGCAACAGAAGAACCGGCGGCCAATTCCATCGACCGCTTCCAGGACTATCTTTACCAGAACAGCTTTTCGCAAAATACGATCGCGTCTTATCTCACCGCGGTCCGGCAATACCACAACCATTATCCGCGAATCAACCAGCAATATCTGAACGAATTCAAGGTATATCTGATCGACCATTACAAACCACAGACCATCAACTTGCGCATCCGCGGCCTGAACTGCTACCTGGAATTTCTGCATCGCGAAGATCTGCGGCTGGCCACAATCAAAACGCAGCAGAAACCATTTCTGGAAAATGTGATCAGTGAGGCGGATTATCTCTATTTTAAAAACTGCCTGCTGCATGATAAGGAAATGTACTGGTATTTTGTGATCCGTTTTCTTGCCGCTACCGGCGCGCGTGTCAGCGAACTCACGCAGATCAAAGTGGAGCATGTGAAAACCGGTTACCTTGACCTCTATTCCAAGGGCGGGAAGCTGCGCCGCATCTACATTCCTGCGCCTCTGCAGAAAGAGGCACTGGCCTGGCTTAAAGGTATCAGCCGCACCAGTGGTTTTATCTTTGTAAATCCCCGTGGGGAACGCATCACAAGCCGCGGTATTGCCGTACATCTGAAAAAACTCGGTGCAAAATACGGTCTCGATCCGACGGTAATTTATCCGCACTCGTTCCGTCATCGTTTTGCCAAGAGTTTTCTCGAACGCTACAGCGATCTCTCCATGCTTGCCGACCTGATGGGGCACGAAAGCATTGAGACGACGCGCATTTACCTGCGCAAGACAAGCACGGAGCAGCAGGCCATCATCAACCGGATTGTGGACTGGTGAGACGTCAACCGGATTGTAGGCTGGTGACCTTGACAGAAAAATCATATCGTTTTAAAATGTGCTATAGTATTTCTAACATTACAGAAAACGGAGCACGGAAGATGGGTATTTTGATAGTGGGAATTGCGGGGGGAAGCGCATCCGGCAAAACGACCGTGGTGGAACGGATCAAGGAATATTTTGAAGATGACATTGTGGTAATCGGGCATGACAATTATTATAAGGCTCATGACAATATGACCTACGAGGAACGGACGCATCTGAATTACGATCATCCGAATTCTTTTGACACAGAACTGATGGTAGCGGATGTGCTGAAACTGAAGGAAGGAAAGCCGGTGGACATCCCGACCTATGATTACAGCATCCATAACCGTTCCAAACAGACTCTGCGGATTGTGCCTAAAAAAGTAATTGTACTGGAAGGTATTCTGCTTTTTTACGATGTACGGCTGCGCGAACTGATCGATGTGAAAATTTTTGTGGATACGCCGGCAGACGAACGGTTAGCGCGGAGAATCCGAAGAGATATTGCAGAACGCGGACGCTCACTGGAATCTGTATTAACACAATATCAGGAAACCGTACGCCCCATGCATGAGGCGTTTGTGGAACCTACCAAAATGCATGCGGATATCATTATTCCGGAAGGCGGGGAGAACGCAGTGGGAATTGATATTTTGCGGCAGTATCTGTTAAGTAAGGTATAAGGACAAAAAGCTTTTTCCTTCTTCTTCCTTATCGTCTTTTATTAACCGTTTCATTGCCTCAACTGCAACCCTTATTGCGTTTTCGGTATCAAACACGCCGTGATCTTTATAATTTTCCTGCGTCCGCATTTGATTCCAAACACAAAGCATTACAGCGCCCGCACGTACTCTTAAGGTTGAGCAGACAATAAACAGTGTTGCCGTTTCCATTTCAGATGCCAGCGCCCCCGTTTTTATAAATGCATTCCACTTTTCCTCAAGTTCTTTCGCAACCGGCATGCGCTCAGGCGAATGCTGTCCATAAAACGAATCTTTGCAATGTACCACGCCCGTGTGCTGGCGCACACCCAGAGCCACGGCTGCGTCATATATGGCTCTTGTAACTTTAAAATCGGATATGGCAGGATATTCAACCATTACATATTCTTTTGATGTGCCTTCTGCGCGTATCGCGCCGTTAACATTTATTATATCGCCCGGCAAAACATCAGGCTGCATACCCCCGCTGGTGCCAACCCTTATAAACGTCTTCACGCCCAAAGCCGCAAGCTCTTCAACCGCAATTGCCGTTGACGGGCCACCTATGCCATGGCTCATCACAATAACATTTTCACCGCACAGTGCGCCCAGATAACTTGTGTATTCACGATTTGAATTCAGAAAGCGCGGATTTTCAAGGTGCCGCGCTATTTTTTCCACGCGCCCCGGGTCACCCGGCATAAGCGCATATTTCGCACCGCACAAATCTTCTTTATTTAATTGAATGTGAAATTCTTTATCTGAAACAACCATATAAGCACTTCCCTTTATTTCTTAATCTTGGAGTCTGTTTTTTGGACATTCAAATTGCATTATGCAATTATTTGCCTCAAAATAAATACAACAGGTTCTGTGAGATAATCAATTATCTTTAGACAATATTATACTGTTATTTTATTCATTATGCAATTCCTGTGTAAATATATAGGTATTTTTTCGTTTAAGAGATAAAACTACAAACCACAACCGTTTCATTTCCCTTGACGTACAGCTTGTCTCATATATTCTGAATTTTGCAGATAACGGTATTCAACTGAAAAAACTGCAATGGTTCGTATCCGATTAATCATTAAAATATTTAAATATTCGTATTTTTCTATTGCATTTTTCTCTATATGCTTTTATAATACTATCAGGACGGCCACTCATCTGCTGCGCAGCCGGGAGGTGATGATGGTACAAAGGAAACCATTTAAAGATTTACAATTTTGCGATGATTTTATGTTTGTTGCCGTGATGGAGGAGGAAGACCTTTGTCGCCGGGTTCTAGAGCGTATTCTGCAAATTCCGATATGTAAGGTTACTGTACGTACGGAGGCTCCGTTTTCCTGGAACCCGGAGGTGCACGGTATCCGCATGGACGCTTATGCTTATGACGGCAATACTGTGTATGACATTGAGATGCAGACGGGACAAAAAAATGAGCTGCCGAAACGCAGCCGTTATATCCAGTCAATGATGGATACCATGTGCCTGGATCCCGGGCAAAGCTACAAAACACTTCCGAAAAGCTTTATTATTTTCATCTGCACGTTTGATCCCTTTGGTGATGGACGTTATTGCTATCGAGTGAGACCGACGTTCGATGGAAGTGGCAAATCATTCGATGATGATACCTGCCGTATTTTCCTGAATACAAAAGGAGAAAACGAATCGGAAGTTCCGCCGGATCTGCTTGACTTCCTGCGATATGTTGATGCAGCGCAGATTCCGTCTGATTGTAAAGGCGACCCTCTTCTTACGGATATCGAGACAAGGGTGGCCACAATCAAGCGAGAACGTGGAAGGGAGAGAAATTACGAAATGATGTTGGATTTCTTAATCGTAGAACGCGAAGAAGCTCGCGCAGAAGGCAGAGCAGAAGGAATGGCGGAAGGCAGAGCTGAAGGTAGAGCGAAAGGCAGAGCTGAAGGCAAAGAATTGATTAAAAAGCTGCTGGATGATAATCGCCTGGATGATTTACGCAGATCAATAGAGGATCCGGCATATCAGCAGGAATTGATTGCGGAGTATGGTTTGTCTCATGAGGCGGAGATTACAGAGCCTGCATCACAGTAAGATTCTTATTGTTGGTGATACAACAGGTGTATCCTCAAGTATTAAAATCGCCCGGAATTCATCCGGGCAGGTTCATGTTTTCCATTTATCTTAATAAGTCATAGATATTCACAGAAATTTAGTATCAACAAATTTATTTTAAAAGGCTGACGCAGCAGGTGACCGTCACAATATATTCATCCTTTCGTTTTTTTATAAATCCCTAAGCCACATTTTTTCTCTTGACATTTCCAGTTTCCCGCATTAAAATGATTGGCATGCAAACAATTTTGTTTCTATGCCAACTTTTATGGCTAGAAAGGGAACGGAGCATCTATGCAGGGAGTACATTACCGGATCAACCTGATTAAAGGAAGATTTGCCAGTTATATCCTGAAAAGAGCACAGGAAGCCGGTCTTTCTCCGGGGCAGCCACGCGTGTTGGAATATCTCGCGACCGACGATGGCTGCGCCCAATCCGCGATCTGTGAGGCGTGGGAGCTGGATCGATCTACCGTCGCCGGTCTTGTGAAACGCATGGAGCGTGACGGACTGATCCGGACGGAGCAGGCACACAAAGATAAGCGCAAAAAAAGGCTCTGGCTCACGCCAAAGGGTTCCCGTCTGTGGTCGGAAATGACCGTATACATCGAGCGGATGGACGAGACGGCGTTTCACGGGTTTTCTCCTGCGGAAAAAGAGCAGTTTATGAAACTTCTGGATCGTATGTATGAAAATCTGAAACATCTAAATGAAGACGGAACTGAAGAAACTACAATGTTGACAGGAGAAGTGCACAACGATGGAACATGAATCTGGCCAAAACGAAATCAGGCAAAACAATAAGAACCCCCAGGCATCCCGGCAGAATAAAATGGCCGTGATGCCGATGAACCGATTGCTATTCAATATGTCGGTACCTCTGATGCTCTCGCTCCTGGTACAATCTCTCTACAATATCGTGGACAGCATTTTCGTCGCAAAGCTCAGTGAGGAGGCCCTGACCGCCGCTTCCCTGGTCTATTCCATACAGTTTCTCATGATCGCGGTCGCCGTCGGTACCAATGTCGGCCTGAACGCACTCCTGTCCCGCTATGTTGGCGCCAAAAGAGAATCTGAGGCGTGTGTTGTCGCGACGACAGGACTGATTCTCAATCTTGCATCCGCTCTGATTTTCTCACTGATCGGCATCCTTTTTTCGGAGCCGATCGCCGGACAGATGACTGCTGATCCGTCACTGCGAGAGCTATGCGTACAATACATGCAGGTCTGCGTAATCTTTTGCTATGGTATTTTTCTCCAAACATACGCGCAGCGACTGCTGCAGGCGGTTGGCGATACGGTACTGAGCATGTGTTCCCTCATCGCAGGCGCCATTACCAATATCATACTTGACCCGATTATGATTTTCGGCCTTTTGGGCTGCCCCGCCATGGGAATCCGCGGAGCCGCCATTGCGACAGTTATCGGCCAGATGGTCGGCGCAATTACAGGCCTGATCTGCAACCGGGTCAAAAATCCGGTAATCCATGTGCGGCTTTCCGGATATCGCTTTCACTGGACGGATGTGAGGGAAATTTACCGCGTCGGTATGCCGACGATCATCATGCAGGCAATCGGAAGCATCATGACATTTAGTGTAAACGCGGTTCTGATATCTGTTTCCACGACCGCCGTCGCGTTCTTCGGCGTTTACTATAAGCTACAGAATTTCCTTATGATGCCGATGAATGGACTCGGGCAGGCAGCGATCCCCATTGTCGGATACAATTACGGTGCCAAAAACACCGACCGTATCCTCCAGGCCCGGAAGTGTACGGTCCGCGCCGGCATTGTCATGTCACTGGCGGGTACTGCCATTTTTCTGGCATTCCCGCGCCAGCTTCTTGGCCTGTTTGCGGCCAGTGACGATCTGATGGCGATCGGTGTCCCAGCATTGCGGATCATTTCCGTGACCTTTGTCTTTGCGACGTTCACAATCATAACCGGATATTTCGGATCCGGACTCGGAAACGGCACCATCAATATGGTCAGTGGCGCGATCCGCCAACTCATCGTTCTTGTGCCGCTGATTGGACTGTTTATCCGGATATCTGGTCTCTCTGGCGCATGGTTCGCGATGTGGATCTCCGAGCCGCTGGCGGCCATATACAGCTTTGTCAGTATCCGCAGGGAAATAAAACGGAAGCTGAACGTTACAGCCAAAGGCATATAACGCACAGACAATCTCCAGCCCCCGGGCATCCACGCTCCCCGGCATCTCTCACTGTATTGAAAAAGCTCCGTCCCGCCGGGAACCCGGCAGCGCGGAGCTTTTATTATCTTTTGTTTGTACTGTCCGTGATTAAGCAACAACGCGAACGTTGACAGCCTGCATGCCACGATTACCCTCTGTGGTATCAAAGGTCACCTTCTGGCCATCTTCCAGGGTCTTGTAGCCATCAGCGATGATGCCGGAAAAATGTACAAATACTTCTTCGCCCGTCGCATCGTTGGTGATGAAGCCATAGCCCTTGGTTGCGTTGAACCACTTTACAGTTCCGTTATTCATTTCAGTTCCCTCCTGAAAATTAAAAATATTTTGTATTTTCTCTGAAACATAAAATCACATATTTTTGTAAATCGTGAAATGCACTTCATGACTTACAAAAATATGTGAATCAAAAGTTCATAACAAAATACGATTTGATCATAGCATTTTCCGCAAACTCTGTCAAGCGATTTCAGCTCAATTTTCGGAATACATCCGGAAGTAAATCCACAAATCGGAATGCTGTTTTAATGATACCCGATGCTGGGAATATTGTCCGTCTGATAAATAAATTCACTGTTGCTGCGCTCGTACACGAACACATTCTCCGAACCGGCCGGAACCATCCCCAGCTCAACCGTGGCAATTTCATAAACCTCATCCAGACTCGGAATCTGAAAAATAACCTTCTCCGCCAGGCTGTTCTCGTTCTGCTGAAGGATATACTGCCGTTCCAGCGCCTCCGTTCTTCTGAGGTGCGTTTCCACCTCCGTGCGGACATGAATATACTGAAAACAGGACAGCAGCGCAAAGAGCACGGTAACCACAAGCGCGCTGGCATAAGGGAGCTCGCCCCAGAATGGCGGCCGCTCCGGCCGCAGGTACAGTCCGCCGCTTTTTTTGTCCAGATGGAACTCATACGGCCGGTTCTTTGTCTTTCTCGTGGTATTTCCCCTGACTGCGCTCATACGTCCCTCTTTTCTTTCTGTTCTTTATTCTGCTCCCACATTTTTATCCATGCGTCCATCGCCGCTGTCTTCCATTTATTACGATGATACATGATCTGACGCCACACCTTACCGCCCGGCCAGGAACAATCGAAAATCTGAAGTTTCCCTTGCCGCAGCCACGGTATCGCCATCTGCTCGGGTGCTAATGTAAAACCACTCCCCCGCACTGCAAGCTCCAGCGCCAGGCGCAGATCCGAAACCCGGATTATTTTTCGCTCCGCGACGTCACTCTCCCCTGTGCCCCGCAGCCACCGTTCAAAACGTGTTTCTTCGACTCCAAAACCGCTGTATATCCACGGACAGCCTCGAAACTGCAAAGCATCGTCACGCGCTTCCCGGATCTCCTGCGCTCCCGGATCCTCCCTGGCTCCCTGGTCCTCCCTGGCTCCCTGGTCCTCCCTGGCTCTCTGGGATTCCCGCATTCCTGGCAATCTTTGCGCTCCCTGCAGCTCTTTTGTTCCCACAATCACCAGCCGTTCTTCTTCTTCCCACGCATGCACGAAAGCTGAGTCGTCCAGATATTCCCCAACCGTCATCATCAGATCAATTTCATTGTGCATCAGCTGATAGTTTAATTCGTCTGCCCCTCTCCCGCCGCAAACCTCCACATGTACCTGCGGATAGGCCCCCGCAAACTCCGCCAGGCTGCGCGTGAACCGTTCGTCCCGGCAGGCTTCCGCGACTCCGATACGCAACTCCCCCTCCGGAGCGCGTACTTCGTTTTGTCCGACCGAAAGTGCTTCCTCAGACAGCTGAATAATCGGGACAGCATAACGGAGAAGTGCTTCACCCGCCTGAGTGATGCGAATCCGCTTGCCGACCCGCTCATACAGCGGAGCGCCGATCTCCTGCTCCAGCTGCTGCATCTGCATCGTCACTGTAGATTGTGCATATCCCAACTGCTTTGCCGCACCGGACAGGCTTTGCGCTTCCGCTACCTTTGTGAATGTAATCAGATTTCTAATTTCCATGCGGCCGCTCTTTTATTTCATTAATTTCGATGGATTTTATTTTATACTTCAATTTTTTCGATGTTTTTATTGTAGACGATTATTAGAAGTTTTGCAAGATTTTTGTGCAGAAAACGCAAAAAAAGAAGCGAAACCGTGAGTCATCAGACTCTGATTTTGCTTCTCTCTCAGATTTGTATTGTTTTTACTTAAGGGTAACCTTAGCGCCCTCGGCCTCGAGCTTGGTCTTGATCTCCTCAGCCTCTTCCTTCGTAGCACCTTCCTTGATGGTCTTCGGAGCGTTATCAACAACGTCTTTCGCTTCCTTCAGGCCAAGGCCGGTGATCTCACGGACAACCTTGATAACCTTAACCTTGTTCGGGCCGATGTCGGTCAGCTCAACATCAAACTCGGTCTTCTCCTCAGCAGCCTCAGCCGGGCCGGCAGCAGCCGCCACAACTACGCCCGCTGCTGCGGACACGCCAAACTCTTCCTCACAGGCCTTTACCAGCTCGTTCAGTTCCAGAACAGACAGTTCCTTGATCGCTTCGATAAACTCAGCAGTGGTTAACTTTGCCATTTTCATTTCCTCCATTTAAATTTGATCGTTATCTAATTGTTAATCATTGAGATTGTCCGGTGCTCATCAGACGCCGAACAACGGATTTTCCGAAACCATCGACCCTCGCGGTGTCAATCGTTTCAAAAATTACGCTTCCTGTGCGGGTGCTTCCTCAGCTCCACCGCCCTGCTTCTCAGCAATCTGATTAAGCACACGGGCGAAGTTCGCGATCGGAGACTGCATGGAACCAAGCAGTCTGCCCAGCAGCACCTCTCTGCTCGGGATCGTGGCGATCTTCTGCATGCCTGCAGCGTCATAATAATCGCCCTCGACAATACCGCCCTTCATCTCCAGCTTATCCGCCTTCTTGGCGAACTCAGCCAGGAGCCGTGCCGGAGCCGTCGCATCCTCTTTGGATACGGCCAGCGCGGTCGGTCCCTCGAGATTGACATCCAGGGCAGCAAAGCTCGTGCCTTCCGTGGCGCGCTTAACCAGCGTGTTCTTATAAACCTTATAAGTAACGCCGGCTTCTCTGAGCGTCTTGCGGAGCTCCGTATCCTGCGCGACAGTCAGACCGCGATAGTCTACCGCCACGGCAGAAGCCGCTCCGTCAAGCAGCGCAGAAATCTCGTCCACGATCGGCTGCTTTAACTCAACCTTTGCCATGAATCTTACCTCCTGTCAGAATGTTGGACTGCGCGTGGTTCAAAAGAAAAGGCCTCTCTGTCCGCAAAGACAAAGAGGCCTGAAAATTCATAAAATGAATCTTGTCTTCCTCGGCAGGCGGCTGTGCCTTACGCCTTGCGGCGCCTGCTGTCTACGGCAGTCGTGAAAAATTGTATCATATTGGATTTGGATTGTCAATCAGTTTGTTAATTCGCAAGCTTTGCGACATTCAGCTTGATGCCCGGGCCCATCGTTGAGGTCATGGTCGCGCTCTTGATGAAAGCGCCCTTGAGCGTGCTCGGTCTTGCCTTAATGATTGCATCCATCAGCGTCTGGAAGTTGTCCGCTAACTGCTCCTCTGTGAAAGAAGCTTTTCCCACTGGCACGTGGATAATATTTGTCTTGTCTAACCGATACTCGATCTTACCGGCTTTGATTTCGTTGATCGCCTTGGTGACGTCCATCGTGACGGTACCGGCTTTCGGGTTCGGCATCAGGCCTTTCGGTCCAAGGATACGGCCCAGACGGCCAACCACGCCCATCATATCCGGGGTAGCCACAACCACGTCAAAATCCAGCCATCCTTCATGCTGAATCTTCGGAATCAGCTCCTCCGCACCCACGAAATCCGCGCCCGCGGCCTCCGCCTCATCTGCTTTCGCGCCCTTGGCGAATACCAGGATGCGGACGGTCTTTCCGGTGCCGTGCGGCAGTACAACCGCACCACGAACCTGCTGATCCGCATGACGTCCGTCACAACCGGTTCTCAGATGTACTTCAACGGTCTCATCAAATTTGGCAACCGCAGTCTTTTTTACCAGAGCGATCGCGTCTGCTGCATCATAAAGGACGGTACGGTCTACCGCCTTCGCGGCCTCAATATATCTCTTTCCATGTTTCATAATGATAACCTCCTGGTGGTATTGTCGGGGATGTCCCTCCCACGTCTCGTTTCTCTGTTATTCTTCAACTGTGATGCCCATGCTGCGCGCTGTACCCGCAATCATGCTCATCGCCGCTTCGAGGCTGGCCGCGTTCAGATCCGGCATCTTGGTCTCTGCGATCTTCTGCAGATCCGCTTTGGAGATGCTGGCTACTTTCGTCTTGTTCGGCGTAGCGGAGCCGGATTTGATCTTACATGCCTTTTTCAGCAGAACCGGCGCCGGCGGAGTCTTGGTGATAAAGCTGAAGCTCCGATCCGCATAGACCGTGATCACGACCGGGATGATCAGATCTCCCTGATCGGCGGTCCTGGCGTTGAACTCTTTCGTGAACTGCACGATGTTGACGCCATGCTGACCCAGAGCCGGTCCGACTGGGGGAGCCGGAGTTGCCTTGCCTGCCGGAATCTGCAATTTGATGTAACCAGTTACTTTCTTTGCCATGATAAATGACCTCCTTATTGTGGTATTGCCGGGGATGTCCCTCCCACGATCGAACGCGCGGCTCAAAAAGCAACGCGCCGATATCTGTTACATTTTTCGAACCTCTGTAAAGCTCAGCTCAACCGGGGTCTCCCGGCCGAACATCTCAACATTGATGGTCAAAGTCTTTTTGTTCTCATTGAGCGCCTTGATCGCGCCGACGGTATCTTTCCACGCGCCGGAAATCACGACGACCGGATCGCCGATGGCAAACGCCGAAACCACATCCCTGCGGCCGAAGCCCAGGCTAGCCATCTCCTCGTCGTCAAGCGGCACCGGTTTGGAACCCGGTCCGACAAAACCCATGACGCCGCGCGTGTTGCGCACCACATACCAGGTCTCATCGTTCATAATCATATGAATCAGCACGTAGCCGGGGAACATCTTCTTGTCGGCCAGCTTCTCGACGCCGTTTTTCAGCTCGGAAACCTCCAGAGTCGGCACCGATACGTCCAGGATCTGCTCCTGCAGACGGCAGTTCTCAATGGTCTTCTCGAGATCGACCTTTACTTTGTTCTCGTAGCCCGAATAGGTATGGACGACATACCATTTTGCTTCTGACGCTTCTGACATAATATCTCCCTCGTCCCTTAAATGATGAAGCTGAGACCGCCCTTGATAATCAGATCCAGAACTGCGATCACCAGCGCCAGAATAGCGGAAATGACGATCACAACCACGGTTTGCTTACCAACGGTCTCCCGATCCGGCCATACGATCTTGCCAAACTCAGACTTTAACCCTTTGATCAGGCTCTTTTTGGGAGCCTTCCCGGTATTTGCAGTATCTCCCATAGCCACACTCCTTACTTCGTTTCCTTGTGTAAAGTATGCTTTTTGCAGAATCTGCAATACTTCTTTGTTTCCATGCGGTCCGGATGCGTCTTTTTATCCTTCGTCATGTTGTAGTTACGCTGCTTGCATTCTGTGCATGCCAGTGTGATTCTCGTGCGCACGACTTCCACCTCCAATTGTTTTTTCTCTGCCCCAGGGTCTTTTTTGAGCATAAAAAAAAGCCCTGGCTTCTTCCATTCGCTTCCTAACTATAACATAGGCGCGCTTTTGCGTCAAGGCTTTTATTCATTTTCCGGCGAATTTTTGTGCAGAATTTTTGTTGACTTTCCCCCTGTTCCGGGTGGATAATGAAAAGTGGCGCCAGGCCAGGAAGATACGTAACCGTTCTGGCACGCTTAACTAAAATCGCTTAAATTCCTCTTTTGAGAGTATCTGGAGGCCTGTATGAAAAAAATCGTTCTGACCGGCGGCGGTACCGCCGGGCATGTTACCCCCAACCTGGCTCTGATTCCCACGCTGCAGGAGCGCGGTTATGAGATTCATTATATTGGTTCCAGCAACGGCATGGAGCGCAAGCTGATCGAGGACGCCGGTATTCCTTACGACGGCATCTCCTCCGGCAAACTCCGCCGTTATTTTGACCTGAAAAACTTCACGGATCCGTTCCGCGTCCTCAAAGGCTGCGCCCAGGCACGGAAGCTTCTGAAAAAATACCAGCCGGACGTTGTCTTTTCCAAAGGCGGCTTTGTGGCCGTCCCCGTCGTCCTGGCAGCAAGACATTACCGGATCCCCACGATCATTCACGAATCCGACATGACCCCCGGTCTGGCCAACCGCATCTGTCTGCCCTCCGCGGCAAAAGTCTGCTGCAATTTTCCGGAGACACTTTCCTCGCTTCCGGAGGGCCGCGCGGTTCTCACCGGCTCGCCGATCCGCCGCGAGCTGCTCACGGGCGACCGGCTGACCGGCTTGCAGTATACGGGTCTGTCTGCCAGTCGTCCGATCCTTCTCGTCATCGGAGGCAGCCTCGGCTCCGTCACGGTCAACAACGCCGTGCGCGCCCTGCTTCCCCGCCTTCTGAAAGAATGTCAGGTAATCCACATCTGCGGCAAGGGCAATCTCGACGAGAGCCTGATCGGCCGCCCCGGATATGTACAGTATGAATATGTCGACGCGCCGCTGCGGCACCTGTTTGCCGCGGCCGACATCGTTCTCTCTCGCGCCGGCGCCAACGCGATCTGTGAGCTGCTCGCCCTGCGCAAGCCCAACGTACTGATCCCGCTCTCGGCTCACGCCAGCCGCGGCGACCAGATTCTCAACGCCCGATCCTTCGAAAAGCAGGGCTTTTCCACTGTGCTCGAGGAAGAAGAACTGACCGAAGAGGCCCTGTTGTCCGCGATCCGCAATACTTATGAGAACCGTCGCAAATTTATTGACGCCATGAGCCAAAGCGCGCTCACGGACGCGGTCGGTACCATCATTGACCTGATCACCTCCTACGCGGAATAGCGGAAACCGTTTTGCCCGCGGCTATTTCCGGTCGCAGGTACCATACCTGTCACCTGTCTTCATCATATTCCCGCAGCAATTCACGCATACGTTTGCGTGCCCGGTACAGGCGCACCCGGCAGGCTCCCTCCGAAATTCCAAGCAGCCTGCTGGCTTCGCGCACGGATCTTCCTTCAATTGCACAAAGTCGCAGAATCTCTCTCCCATCTTCACTCAGCTCATTCAGTGCTTTGGCTATCTCCTCATACTCCTGGCGTTCCAGCAGGATGAGCAGACAATCTCTGCCTATACGTCTGCCCGCAATCACGCGTTTCTCTTCTGGCAACACCTCTTCCCCGGTAATAATCGGGTGCATTTTCTGCTTACGCAGATAGTCCATGCTCAGATTATGCAAAATCTTTGTCAGCACCGCCCACATGCCCGCCTCCGTCAGCGTGTACCGATGACTGTAATAGGCGCAAAACGCTTCCTGGACAATATCTTCCACATCCCTTTCCGACACACCATACTTTCTCACCAGGGCGCAAAGAACCGGAAGCTTCTTTTCGTAAACCTCACAAAAAAGATCGTCTTCCGGTCCGGTTTTTTCTTTCTTTTCCTTTTTATTCCATGGCGGCGCTTATCGCCTTCGCCGTCTGCGCAAGCACTTCGGCATCGGCGCTACCCGGCTCCCAGCTCACCATCGCCGGACCGCCCTCGTAGCGCGGAATCACGTGCACATGCAGATGAAATACCGTCTGACCCGCGCTCGCACCATTATTCTGTACAACATTAAACCCGCTCGCGCCAAGCCCCTTCTTCATCCCGGCGCCGATTCGGCCTGCCAGCGGCAGGATCTTCGCTGCGACCGCCGTGTCCGCCTCGCACAAATCCTTATAATGCTCCTTTGGCAGTATCAGCGCATGACCCTTTGATGCCGGCCCCATATCCAGAATCACCCGGAAATCGCCGTCCTCATACACGGTCGCCGACGGAATCTCGCCATTTGCGATCTTACAAAAAATACAATTATTATCTCCCACCACAGATACCTCCTTATCCCGGTTTATTATTTGTCATATGTTGTCTGTATTCTTTATTTATAGTTTAATTATACAATACAAATTTCCATTTTTAAAGTAATTTTCGCACAAATTGTGCCTCATTTTTCACTTAACGACTTTCACATAACGCTTTTTTGCAGCGCTCTTTCAACCATCAGGGGCCACACGCCAGTCATCTCATCCGGCGTATGGCCCCTTCGGACGGCACGCGTAGCAGCGCGGCGTATGGCAAATCATTTTTACTTATCAGCAAGCACCTCATTGATCCCGTTTACCAGGCTGTCGCAATCAATCCCGTGTACCATGCAGGCTTCCTCCAGGCTTTCCATCTGGGAGGCCGGGCAGCCCAGGCAATGCATGCCGGCACGCATCAGCATCGGTGCGATCAGCTCGTTTTTCATGATCAGCTCACCGATCAGCATGTCTTTGCTAATCTGCATCTTGAATCCCTCCTTCCTCGTATACTAAGGCTTACTATAATACTTTTTCCCCCATTTGGCAAGCCAGCTTTCCCGCAAATTTCTGTTTCCCAATATCCTCCTTATACCGTTTCTGTTTTACCTTCCCAAATTGTGCGCTTTTGAGAAAATTTTCATGTAGTTACTCATTGCTAACCGCAAGTTACCTATAGCTAACTGAATATTGTTTCTGATTTTATCCATTTGTACAACATTTTCCTCTTGAATAATCGCAACGATTGTTATAAAATAGGCGCATAAGAGTTGTTCAAACAATAACGATCATTCAAGGAGGTAACTTACAATGGCATATGTAATTTCTGATTCTTGTGTAAGCTGCGGCAGCTGCGAGTCTGAGTGCCCGGTTGGCGCGATCTCTCAGGGCGATACCCAGTATGTGATCGACGCGAATGCGTGCATCGATTGCGGCACCTGCGCCGGCACCTGCCCAACCGGAGCGATCAACGAAGGTTGATTTTCTCAGCAACAGAAATACATAAGCCTCTCCCGCAAGCATTGCAGGAGGGGCTTTTTTCATAAAAACTATAAATATAAAATCAGGCGCAAACCATCGTTCATCATCGAATATAACCATGAATAAAATGATTACCGGAGGATACCTCTATGCAAACCAAACATCCCCTGATTGCTCTGACCCCTTATTATAATGATAAGAAAGAACCCTTCATGCGGCCCGCTTACATCGCTGCCATCCGCGCTGCGGGTGGTATACCCCTGATTCTGCCATTGGGGCAATCGTCAGAGGAACTATGTCAGACCGCCTCAGTCTTCGACGGCTTTCTGTTCACCGGTGGGCCGGACATTCACGCCTTTTATTTCGGTGAACAGACACAGGCTCACAGCGGCAACGTCTGTCTGGAACGTGACCAGATGGAACTCGCGCTGCTTCCGCTGGCCATGGCTGCCAGAAAACCGATTCTCGGGATCTGCCGCGGCATCCAGCTTCTCAACATCGCTCTCGGCGGCGATATCTATCAGGATATTCCCAGCCAGTTCCCCGAGGATTTCCCGATCGCGCACACCCAGCCTTTCGCCTATGAAATTCCCTCCCATACCGTTGACGTTCTCCCCGGCACACTGCTTGCGCGGATCGCCGCGAACGCCACGCGGTTCGGACGAACGGCAGACAAAACCGAAGTTTCTGATGCCGCCCCGCACATCCCCCTGCGGCTTCAGGTTAACAGCATGCACCACCAGGCAATCCGCCGCCTGGGATCCGGACTGTCCGCGTCCGCCTATGCCCCCTCGCGGCTGATTGAAGCGGTCGAAAAACCTGATTACCCCGCCTTCTTTCTCGGCGTCCAATGGCATCCGGAATATCTCTGGCCACAGGATCCAGCCGCCGCAGCGATTTTTACAGAATTTATAAAAGCCGCCGCTGTCCGCTGACAGCGACGGCACTTTCGTTTTCCATGCAAGACCGGCATGGTTTCTTCGCGGATCCTGCTATTTACAGCTTCTTTCCGTTCCTGCCAAAGCGCCGCTTAAAAAACGGCAGCTTCGTCGCGGCGGCTTCCGCCTTGCTCTTGCTTTCTTTCTGGTAAGCGCGCAGCGTCTCGTCGAGCAGCTTGAAACGTTCTTCCTCACGCTCGTCGCTGATACGCATCATATATTCCATTTCCTGAACCATACGATCATTCACCTGCCGGCTGATCTCCTGGCAGAGCGCGCTGTTGTTTTCCTGCATGGCCTGTCCGACCGCGCGTCCGATAACCTGGTTCATAATCTGCTGAAACTGTTCCATCTTCTCCTGGCTGATGGCCACAGCCGCCGTTTCTTTCCTTTGCACCAGGCGCAGCCCCGCCTCATTCTCCGACATATCTCCCGCGCCGCTCTCTCGCAGGATGGTCACCGCGTTTTTCTCCAGCACCTCGTCCGGGTTCATATTCTCATCTCCTTCAATCATTTTCTTCAATACCTGTTCGATGGCTTTCAGCTGATAGCCTTTCTCTTTCAGTTCTTTGATTTTCTGAAATAAGCGAATATGTAACTCCGTATAATAACGGTGACTTTTTCCGTTGCGCGGTATTTCAATCTGCAGCTCGTCCTCCCAGTACCGGAGCACGTGGGATTCCACCCCGACCAGTTTTCCCGCCTCCGATATGGAATAATGTATGTCCTCCATAATTCTCTCCTTCGCTTTTTTCGATTTTCGCCGTGCGGTCCACGCGGACGCGCGCTGGGCACACGGACGCCGGACTCTCATGCTTAATAACAATGTATGAGCGAAGGTTGAGAATTATGCTTAAGTTATTTTGCCAGGTTAACAAATTTTGTATATTCCGGTTTCCAGAGCAGATTTACCGTGCCGATCGGGCCGTTTCGCTGCTTGGCGATAATCACCTCTGCGACGTTGGGGTTTTCCGTATCTTTGTTGTAATAATCATCGCGGTACAAAAACATGACTACATCCGCGTCCTGCTCGATCGCTCCGGACTCACGCAGGTCCGAAAGCATCGGCCGATGATCGTTGCGCGTCTCACAGGCGCGGCTCAGCTGCGAAAGCGCCACAACCGGCGCCTTCATTTCGCGCGCCAGAGCCTTCAGAGAACGCGAAATCTCCGAAATTTCCTGCTGGCGGTTGTCCGAACTTCTGCTGGAGCCGGACATCAGCTGCAGATAGTCGATCACGATCAGGCTGAGGCCGCGTTCCAGCTTCATCTTCCGGCATTTGGAGCGCAGCTCCGTGATCGTAATGCCGGGCGTATCGTCGATGATCAGCTGCGAACCGCCGATCACGCCGATCCCCTCGGCAATCGCGTCCCAGTCGGCGTCCGTCAGGCTGCCTGTGCGCAGCTTCTGGGAATCCACATTCGATTCCATCGCCAGCATACGATTGACCAGCTGCTCCTTGGACATCTCCAGGCTGAAAATCATGCAGGGAAGACCCTTTCGCACCGACACATGATCAAGCACATTGAGCACAAACGCGGTCTTGCCCATGGATGGGCGCGCCGCGATCAATACCAGATCCGAAGGCTGCAGGCCGGAAAGCTTATAATCCAGATCAATAAAGCCGGTCGGAAGTCCCGTGACGGAACCCGGATTTTTCGAGGCCGTCTCAATCTGCTCCAGTACATCCAGCGCCACCTTGCGGATCGGCACAAACTCCCGCGAATTGCGGTTTTCCAGCAGATCAAATATGGATTTCTCCGTGTCCGCGAGAATCTGCTCCAGCGGCTCCTTCCCTGCGTAGCAGGCGTTGGCAATTTCCTCATTTACACGGATCAGACGGCGCAGCACCGCTTTCTCATGTACAATATTGGCATAGGATTTCACATTCGCCGACGTCGGCACCGTCGTAATAATATCCCGTACAAATTCCAGACTGCTGACCTCCGGCGGCACATCCTTTTCTTTCAGACGATCCTGCAGCGTAATCAGGTCGACCGGCTTTCCTTCATTAAAAAGCTCGATCATCGCCTCAAACATCACGCCGTACTGCCGGTGATAAAAATCGTCAACCGCGACGATTTCCGACGCCGTGACGATCGCTTCCTTGTCCATCAGCATGGAGCCGATCACCGACTGTTCCGCTTCGATGCTGTGCGGGAGTACCCGTTTTAATAACGCCTCATCCATCGCTTTCCCCTGCGGGCCTCCCTTCGTAGTTCTCTCTTCATGAACGGCTGCTTATCTCTCTTCGCAAGCAACCACTTACGCCTCAGTCACCTTCACCGTCAGCTTTGCGGTCACCTCGCGGTGCAGACGGATCGGCACCTCATGGACGCCGAACGTCTTGATCGGCTCCGGCAGGATCATCTTTTTCTTATCAATCTCAAGCCCCAGCTGCTCCGCGGCCGCCACGGCGATTTCCTTGCCGGAAACCGAGCCGAACGCCCGTCCGCCTTCGCCCGCACGCATCGTAAGACTTACGGAAAGTTTGTTAATCTTCTCTGCCAGCTCTTTCGCGGCTGCCAGCTGCTCCGCAGCCTGCTTCGCTTCATTGGCCTTTTTGAGCTTTAAGTCATTTAAATTTTTCGGCGTAGCTTCCACGCCCAGCTTTTTCGGAAGGATAAAATTGCGCGCGTAACCGTCGCTCACCTTCACAAGCTCGCCCTTTTTCCCCAGGCTTTTTACATCCTCCAGTAATACGATATCCATTATGACACATCTCCCTTCTCTAGCATCTGATCAATCACCTCTTTGACGCGCGCCTTCGCTTCCTCAATGGTCGCACCCTGCAGCTGCGCTCCGGCGATCGTGCGGTGGCCGCCGCCACCCAAAAGCTCCATCATCACCTGCACGTTAACCTCATCAATCGAACGCGCGCTGACATAGATGGTATTCTGATAGTCCGTCAATACAACCGACGCCTTGATCCCGCGGATCTCCAGCAGCTCATTCGCCGCCTGCGCACAGACGATCGTCGGACTGTGCAGCCCCTCCGATGAACACACGCTGATCAGGAACGCCTCGCGGTAAACCTCGGCTGCCGCCACCGCCGCGGCTTTGGCCTTGTACTCCACCATCTCATCGCGGAACAGCTTGCGCACGCGCGTGACGTCCGCGCCGTTGCGCCGCAGCCAGGCCGCTGCCTCAAAAGTGCGCACACCTGTCTGGTTCGTGAAATTCTGCGTGTCGATCACGATACCGCCGTACATCGCGTCGGCCTCCGCGGCCTTAATTTTGATACCGTCCGCAATATACTGCAGCACCTCCGCGACCATCTCACAGGCTGAGGACGCGTAAGGCTCGACATAGGAAAGCACCGCATTGCCGATCACCTCACTGCTCTGGCGATGATGATCCAGCACCACGATCGTCTTCACCATGCGCAGCAGCTCCGGCGCATCCATGATGCTCGGGCGGTTCACATCGACCACGACCAGCATCGTGTTCCCGTCAACCAGCTCCGCCGCCTGCGCGCCTGTCAAAATCAGGTCGTCCGGATAGTCCGGATTGTTCACAAAACGGTCGATCATCGGCTGTACCGATGAGGTCACTTCATTGATCACAATGTGTGATTTTTTATTTAATGCCGTGGCGATCCGGTAAATGCCGATGGAAGAACCGAACGAATCGATATCCCCCAGCCGGTGCCCCATGATCAGCAGGCGGTCCTTTGTCTCTATCAGCTCGCGCAGCGCATGCGCCTTGACGCGGGCCTTGACGCGCGTCGCCTTCTCCAGCTGCTGCGCCTTGCCGCCGAAATACTGAATACGGCTGCCGTCCTTGATGACCGCCTGGTCGCCGCCGCGCCCCAGCGCCATATCGATCGCCGCGCGGGAATAATCGTAATTCTGAATATAGCTGTCACCGTTCATACCGATGCCGATGCTCAGTGTCACCGCCATCTCATTGCCGATATTGACCGACTTTACATCCTCCAGAATCGAGAAACGCTCTTCCTGAAGCTGATCAATGTATTTCTGCTTAATCACAAAGAAATATTTGTCTTTTTCCAGCTTCTTGGCAATCCCCATCATGCTGGATATATATTTGTTGATCTTCCGGTCAATCAACGCTGTCAGCAGCGAACGCCGCACTTCCTCGACGCTCTCCAACGCCTCATCATAATTGTCAAGGTAGATCAGTCCGGCGACCAGCTTCTCGTTGGTGATTTCCTGACGGTAACGCAGAATCTCCGTCTCATCAAACAGATATACCGCCAGCAGCTTCTGTTCGCCTGAAAGCAGCTGCTCCGATGCCTCTTCCGGACCTTCGACATAAACCGGGCGGATATCCACCTGGAATTTATAATTTCCATAAGTGGCGTGAACGCGCGAGACCTCTTTTTCCGTCATCAGGTCCGTCTTCGTCACCTCCGGGAAAACCGACAGCAGACTGCGGCTGTTGCCCTTCTCCGCCTTCATAATATCTTTGAACGCGCGGTTCATCCACAACAGTTTCCCATCGCAATCCGCCAGGGCATAGGGCAGCTCCATATCCTCCAGTAGCTGGCGCTGTATCCAGGCATATTCGGCGGAAAACTCCACCAGACCGCCCAGCATCCGTTTCCGGCGGTAACGATAAATACAGATCGCCAGTACCACATAACAAAGCGTAAACGGGAACAGAACCAGCGCCCCGCGCACGCTGACCAACGCAACCGCAAAATTGCCAAACAGGAAGAAAAGCGACAGCCACAGCGGCCAGGTCAGATAAATATTCAGTTGGCCACGGACCCTGATCTTATCCTTCATCACTATCCTCCTTCGCTCACGCACGGCTTATTCTTCATATTGTACCATAACCATCGATTTTCGTCCATCTTTTGATTGCCTTGTTTTGGGCGGATTGTTATAATGAATACAGTATCTTCCAGTGAGGTTATCATCATGGCAGCAGTAAATATGACGGAGGGTAATATTACCCGGCATCTGGTTCATTATTCGGTCCCGTTAATTCTGGGCAATATTTTTCAGCTCACCTACAACGCGGTCGATTCCATTATCGCCGGGCGTTTTATTGGCAGGGAGGCGCTGGCCGCCGAGGGCATGGCCAGCCCGGTGATGAATATTGTCATCCTGGGCATCTCAGGGATCTGCATGGGCGCCGGCGTGCTGATGAGCGAGTTTTTCGGCGCCGGGCAATATGATAAGCTCAAGCGAGAAATGGCCACAGCCGTGCTGTTCGGCTTCTGGTTTTCTCTGGCGGTTATCGCGCTCGGCATCGGTTTTACACCCTTGCTTCTGCGCGCATTAAACGTCCCGGACGAGCTGATGCGGATGACGACCGTCTATCTGCGCGTCATCTTTCTCGGCGCGCCGTTTACCTATTTTTATAATGCGCTGGCCTCCGCGCTGAAAAGCGTCGGCGATTCGAAAACTCCGCTGCGTTTTCTGATAATTTCTTCCATTTTAAATGCCGTGCTCGACCTGATCTTCATCGGTCTGTTCGGCTTTGGCATTCTCTGTTCGGCCATCACCACCGTGATCGCAGAAGCGCTCTCGGCCGGCCTGTCCGTCTGGTATGTCTATCGCCACATCCCGGCGCTGCAGCTGCGCTCACATGAACTGCGCATTGATGGAAGTCTGCTGCAAACAACGCTGCGCTACGGCTCCGTCACGGCGCTGCAACAGTCCTGCCAGCCCATCGGAAAGCTCCTGATCCAAGGAGCTGTAAACACGCTCGGCGTCGACGTCATCGCCGCCTACAACGCAGTAACCCGCGTCGACGACTTTGCCTGCCTGCCGGAACAGAGCATTTCCCACGGTATTACTACCTTTATCGCCCAGAACCGAGGCGCAAAACAATACGACCGCATGCGGAAAGGATTCCGCCGCGGCCTCCTGCTCGAGTTTGGCTACTGGATTCTGATCTGCCTTGCCACGCTCCTTCTGCGCCGCCCGATCATCAGTCTCTTTGTCACCGGGGAAAGCGCCGCGGCGATCGTCGCTCTGGGCGCGCAGTATCTGGGAACGATGGCGTTTTTCTATATTTACCCGGCCTTCACGAACGGCTTTCAGGGTTTCTACCGCGGCATGGGCATGATGAAAATGACTTTGCTCGGCACCTTCATCCAGACCAGCCTGCGTGTCATCGCCACCTGGTTCCTCGCTCCGCGCACCGGCATCTACGGTATCGCCTTCGCGTGCGCCATCGGCTGGAGTGTGATGCTGCTTGTGGAAATTCCATATTACTTCATCCGATGCCGGAGGATGACGCATCCGCAGTAAACCGGCTGCTTCATTGCCGCGACTATCACATATCGCTCCAGCACATATAAAAATCAGCTGCTCCACACACAACAACGCTCCCCGGAGGTAATCCCCGGGGAGCGAACCTGTCATTTATTCCATTGTATACGGCATCAGGGAAATGTGACGCGCACGCTTGATCGCCACGGTCAGGGCTCTCTGGTGCTTCGCACAGTTGCCGGTGATCCTTCTCGGAAGGATCTTGCCGCGCTCGGATACGTATCTCTTGAGCTTGTTGGCGTCCTTGTAATCGATTACGCCATTTTTCTCACCGCAGAATACGCATACTTTTTTTCTCCTGCGGATGCCGCCTCTTCTCGGCTTGGCTCCGTCCGGTCTGTCAGTTTTATTGAATGCCATTGGTACTGCCTCCTTATTGAATTCGCTCGTGCCTCTCAGCGCTAAACCCGCGGCTTAGTTGAAAGGCAAACCCTCATCTTCCACACCATCCGGGATGTTCATGAATCCGTCTCCGATCGCGCTGGAGGGTGCCGGACGGCTTGTCTGCTGATAGCCGCCGCCGTAACCGCCGCCATAATTGCCGCTGTTACCTCCATTGCCGCTGTTGCCGGAATTTTTGCTGTCCGCAAATTCCTGATCATCCACTATGACGTCCGTGGTATAAACACGCTGACCCTCTTTGTTGGTATAGCTTCCCGTCTGAATCCGGCCGGAAACCAGCACCCGCATGCCCTGGTGAAAATATTTTTCCGCGAACTCCGCGGAACGGTCAAACGCGACAATATTGATAAAATCCGCCGTCTGTCCCTGCTCACCGTCCTGGTTCTGATTTCTGCGTCCCCGGCGGTCCACCGCCAGTGTATAATGCGCAATCGGCATCGATCGCTCTCCCTGCGAATACCGCACTTCCGGATCTCTGGTCAATCTGCCCATCAGGATTACTCTATTCATACCATCACTCTTTCTTTTATACTGCCAGTCAGCTGCTACTCCTCGTCGCGCTTCACGCAAAGATATCTGATAACCGGCTCCATGATGCGGATATGTGCTTCCACTTCATTCGGGCAATCGGAATTCTCAGACTCGAACTGGACAAAGTAATAAAAGGCTTCTTTCATCTTCTGGATCTCATAGGCAAGTCTTCTCTTGCCCCAGTCATCCACGTTGGTCACAACGCCGCCGAAACGGGTAATGTAACCCTGAACCTTCTCCAGGGCAGCCGCCCTCTCCTCATCCTCGAGTTTTGCGCTCAGAACAACTGCTAATTCGTACTTGTTCATTGCTTTACCTCCTTGTGGTCTCCGGCCCCCGGCTTCAGTCCGGGAGCAAGGAATATTTGTGTCACGGTAAAATATTCTAACCGATTTTTCCTTTAAATGCAAGCGGTTTTTCGGCATTTACAGCCATTTTGCGAGCTTTCTGAGAGTATTTTCCGGAACATTTTTTCAAAATGGTATTTTTCGGGTATTTCTCGGAGCCGCTATCCCTGTTCTGTCTCTTTCTTGCGCAGCGCGCGGGCGTTTTTTTCTACCATACGTCGCGCCGTCATGACCTGGCGCCCGCAGCCCAGACACTGCAGGCGGAAATCGGCGCCGACCCGCAGGATCTCCCACTCACAGCTGCCGCAAGGGTGCGGCTTTTTCAGTTTGACGATATCTCCGACCTCATAGACCCAGCGCTGATCCATGCTCCGCCTCCTTATACGTCCATGCCCTGTGCAAACACCTCGCCGATCTTTCCGCTCACCACAAGATTGGCGAAATTATCGCGCGGAGTTACGGTCTTGTTGATCACCACAAGCTTGCTGCCGCGATAATAATCCACAAGGCCGGCCGCCGGGTACACCACCAGCGAGGTGCCGCCGATAATCAACACATCCGCGTTGCGGATGTAGTCCACCGCTCTCTGCAGCGTGCGCTGGTCAAGTCCCTCCTCATACAGAACCACATCCGGCTTGATCGTGCCGCCGCAATCGCAGGTCGGCACGCCTTCCGCGTCGATCACCTGCTGAAGACTGTAGAATTTCCCGCACCGCGTACAGTAATTGCGATGGACCGAACCGTGCAGCTCCAGCACTTCCCGGCTCCCGGCCGCCTGGTGCAGCCCGTCGATGTTCTGCGTGATCACGGCCTTCAGTTTCCCCTGCGCCTCCAGCGCGGCCAGCGCACGGTGCGCCGCGTTGGGCTTCGCGTCGGTAAACAGCATTCGGTCCTTATAAAACCGGTAAAATTCCTTTGGATTGCGCACATAAAAACTGTGGCTGATGATCGTTTCCGGCGGATAGTCGTATTTCTGATTGTACAGGCCATCTACACTGCGGAAATCCGGAATGCCGCTCTCCGTGGAAACGCCCGCTCCGCCAAAAAAGACAATATTATCGCTTTCCTGTATCCACTGCTTTAACTGCTCGATCTCATTCATGAAACTCGCACCTCCCCCGGACAAATCGCCTGTCCCGGTCATTCCTGGATAACCCTGCTGCCGGGATCCATCCGCTATACCACCTCGTCCAGAAACACGCCCCGCAGCGGCTCGATCCGATCACGGTACGCCCCGGCTGCCTCGGGTACTCCATAACCGAAAAGCCAGGAAGTCAGTTCATCGATCGTGAGCACAAGCTCCGGCGCGCCCCCGTCCATGCCCCGCTCCGGCCGCAAAAGCCAGGACGCCTCGTGATTGAGGCACCAGCGCCACAGCCCATCATTCTCCGGAATCAACGGATCCGAAATCTGCAGCCGGATTTCCATCTCCTCCGGCGCGTCCGCGCTCAGATGGATTACCCGCATAAAGATCTCCGGCGTGATAATGCGCGCCATGATTGCCGGCTTTGCTGCCCCGGTCTCCATGACATAATCCGGTTTTGCGTAAAGCAGACGCTGTTCCCGCTTCTGCCATCCCCAGTCGGCAAGCACCCCGACCATCACATTGCCGTCATAAATCACGTTAAAACTGCCATTTTCGCTTTCCAGCTCCTTAAACAACCGCAGCAGATACGCCTCGCTGCGCACCGCGTACACCTGGCAGCTCTGCGAAATCCAGCTGTTGATCCAGTCGGACAGCGCGTCCAGAAACCACGGTCCTCCCATAATGTCAAGCCATGGGAGAATCTGTCGTCCCAGCACACGCGACGGCTGCGCCAGCTGTACCTGCGGCTGATCAAAAATATAAGTAAATCCAAACGGCCGATAGATCGCCTCGTTAGCCGGCATCAGAAAGCAAAACGGCATCAGCTCCTGGCGCATATCCGTCATCGCGCGGCACAAAAGCCTCCGCATATACCCGTGATGCCGACATTCTTCCCTCATCGCGACGCCGACCAGATAGTCGACGCGCCAGCGGCGGTCGCGTACCTGCAGCAGATACGGATTAAGCTGCACCATCGCGTCAATCCGCCCCTGATCCTCCCACACCAGGATACGGTTATCCTTCACTTTCTCCGAATAATAATAATCCTTAAAGCTCTCGGAATCTTCCCCAAAGGCCTCCCCCCAGAGGCCGCGCGTATTAACCTTCTCCTTTCCCTCCAGATATCTTATCATAACCTGTTTCCTTTCGTTCTTCGGGATCGAAGTTTTTCTGCAGCACCAGATATTTCCGCGCGTATCCGCATGGATAATAGGATTCCTTCGCCCGGCGCAGTCCTTCCTGCCCCAGATCGTCCTCCCGGTTCACCAGCTGCGCGTCGGGGAACTCATTAATCAGGAACTGCTGATTAATAAACTGATACAGACCGCGAATCTCCGCATTCGCTTTCTCAATATGGATCACCGCCATATTTTCATACGGGTTGTAGCTCCCGATCGTAAACGCCTCAAGCTCACCGTCAACAAACACACCCGCCATCCGCAGCGTCCCGATCTCGCAGCAATGCTTCAGCAGGTCATGGATACCATGCACCTCATAATCGAGGTGTACCTCGGCGTCCTCGCCCTTATCCGCACGCCAGCGGTCGAGGAATTTCCAGACGCTCTCGCGATCGCTGCAGCCCATGCGGCGGTATTCATATCTGCCCTCATATTCTTTTAAAAAGCTGTTTAAGTGGTTTTTCTTCTTGTGGAGCTTCTTGCCCGCCAGCGTGCGCAGCGCTTCCCCCTCGTAAAGATAATCCTTCAGATCCTCCTGTTCGACCACCTCGAAGTCATCCGATTCGCGCAGATGCAGGTACTCCACCGCTTCTTCATCCGCCAGATATACCTTGAACGGAAGCTTCAGCACCTTGTTGAAGTAATCCACCATCTCATAAAAATAGTGCGGGAGCTCCTCCTGCGTGCACATCGGCATCGCGCTGTGCTTCACGCCGTCCTCCTCCATCAGCCACTGCAATGCTTTCCCGTCGCTGACTGCGAACTGCACATGGTAATAATCACGCCAGAGGAAACTGTCCAGACATACGCTGTCACAGGTTTTATTCGGCCGCCGGCAAAAATATTTTGAAATCGCCTCGATGTCCCCTGCCTCAATCGGCTTAAAATTCAAATCCATTACGGATAGCTCCTTTGCTATACTTGATTATCTCTTAATATCGTAATTCATATTCATCAGATTGCGGATGCTCTGCGCATCATCTGTAATATTGGCATCGCCATGAATCGTATGCTTGATCGCGCTGCTGGCCACGGCGAAATTAATCATGTCCATCGGCCGGTAATCGTGCATCATCGCGTAGATCAGGCCGCTCGCGAACGCGTCGCCGCCGCCGACCCGGTCAAGAATATTGAACGTGAACAGCCGGCTTTCAAAGGTATGTCCCTGATACCACATAAAGGCCTTCAGGCTGTTCTCGCTGCCGCTGTGCGCGTAGCGCACATGGCGCGCGATACACTTCAGGTTCGGATAACGCTCCACAAACGCCTGGAAAACCATATCCTGCTGCTCATAGGAAGGCTGCAGCGGCACGCCGTCCTTATAATCACCCTTGTCGTGATCCTCCTCGTCCTTCCAGAGATGATACGGCTCGATGCCCAGCAGTACATCCACGTACGGCAGGCACTTCGTGCAGAAATCCCGCGCCTGCTCCCAGGTCCACAGAGCGCTACGGAAATTGCCGTCAAAGCTGACCGTCAGTCCCAGCTCCTTCGCCGCCTTCAGGCTCTCGAGAATCAGTCCCTGACAGTTCGGCCCCAGCGCCGGGGTGATTCCGCTTAAATGCAGCCAGTCAAAGTCGGCCAGCAAAGCTTTCAGATCGACCTTGCTGTAATCGTACTCCGTGAACGCGCTGTATTTGCGGTCGTAAATCACCTTGCTCGCGCGGATGCCGTAACCGGTCTCCAGATAGTAGGTTCCCAGGCGGCAGGTCGGCGTGTCCTCCGGGCCGCTTAAGATCACCGGCGTGCAGTGCACGTCGTTGCTGCGCAGCATACGCACCGCGCTCTTGCCCAGACTGTTGTTGGGAACGACGCTGAAAAAGGTACTGTCAATACCCAGGTTCGCCAACGCCAGCGCAATATTCGCCTCGCTTCCGCCGTAGCTTGCCTCAAAGCTGCTCGCCATACGGATCTTCTCATAATTGGGCGGGCTTAAACGCAGCATAATCTCGCCGATCGTAAAAAACTTTTTGGAGTCCTTGTTGTCCTGCAACAGAGGATTGAAATGTTCCATATGCTCCCCTCACTTTCGTTCTTTTATTTCCGTGGATCCTCATCTCCACAAAGCGCTCGGTCGTGTCTCGGTCTCCGAAGCGCCAATCATTTTTATTATAGCAAATTCAGGCAAAAAAAGAAAGGGTACAAATAGCGCCCTTTCCTATAGCCATTTCAAAATGCTTCTTCTTACCTGCGCCCTTTATTTTGCAAACCCCATCACAAAATTATGGCCCGCGTTTTCATCCGTGGTTTTCCCGGTACTCTTACGCACCGTGTACCGGTTCAGCACGACATAATGCTCCGGAAGATCCTCATAACAGACCTGAATCTGATATTCCTTGTTGTCCTCATGGGTTACAAAATACAGGACTTCTTCCGTCTCCGTCTGATAATAATGGTTGTCAATATGCCAGTTTTCCAGGAGGTGGCACACCGTCTCCTGCGAACGCTGCGGCTTGCTGATCCAAACGCCGGTCTCCGCATCAAGATAATACCACTTACCATTGTCCGCAGTCCGTACCCAGCCGGTCTGCATCACGCCGTCTGCGTCAAAATAATACCAGTCCCCATCGATCTCCTGCCAGCCCGACACAATCACGCCGTCTTCTGCATAATATCGGGCGCCGGCCTCATCTTCCTGCCACTGGCCCGCCCACACCGTCATGGACATACCGGCCACCAGCAGCGCCGCCAGCAGCCATACGCCTAATCTTCTTGCTTTATCCATCACATTTCCTCCTTAAAGAATCCTTAGAGAAGCTTTAGAAAATCATACCATAATTCAACGACAAATTCCATAAATTTTCGATGAACAATCTCTTGCGCTTTTCTGAATTCAGCACGCGGATCTGCCGGATACAATCAAAACGGCGTCTGCCGCAAAAAACCGAAATTCTCTGCGGTAAGCGCCACTTTTGTCTGCCAGGCCGATCGCTTTATCCGATGATCTTATACCATCGTCTTATACAATCGCCTTATCCTGTCACCTTATCCTATCATCCTTTCGGAATGAGCTGCATTACGCCTGACTAAACTGATCCTTGCCGACCTCACAAAGCGGGCAAACCCAGTCTTCCGGAAGATCCTCCCATTTCGTCCCCGGCGCGATCCCATGATCCGGATCGCCAAGAGCTTCATCATATTCGTAGCCGCACACATCGCAGATATACTTCATGATTTTCACCATCCTTTCTGTTTGTGGTATCATACCATTGTCTCCGGCAGATGTCAAGCATTGTTTTGGGCATATGCCAAAAATTATAATCTGTCGGATCTGCTCTACCTCAAAGCGACGATGGATCTACGCCAGAATTCCCAGCAGCGAACCGATAAATCCAACCACAAAGATAATCAGGATGATCCGCACCGGTTTCACACCCTTGTTGACCAGTCGGTAAATCAGGAGGAACGCGATCAGCGGAAGCATCCCCGGCAGAACTGCGTTGAGCACATCCTGGAGCACAACGCTGGTCTCACCGGCCGCGATCGTAAGCGGCGTGCTGACCGCAATACTGGAAGCCACCAGTCCGCCAAGCACCATAAGCCCCAGGCCGCTCATCGCCTCCGTCACCTGTTTCATGCGCCTGCCGCTCAGCATGCGCAGAATCGAGGTTCTGCCGGAATAATAGCCCAGGTAAAACGCGCGGTTGCTGAGGATCAGCGCGTATACCGACATTGTCAGAATGAAAAACACCGGGCCGAAGGCGCTTCCGTTCAGAGCCATATCGCAGGCAATGCCGAGGAAAACCGTTTTCACAAGACTCTGTGTGACGGTGTCGCCGATACCGGCCAGCGGACCCATCAGCGCCGCCTTAATACTGTTGATCGCCGCGCTGGAAATCTGCGCGCCGCCCGCAATCTCTTCTTCCATCGAAGCTGTGATACCGGCGATCGCCGCGCCGAAGTTGTTCTCAGTATTGTAATAAACCAGATGGCGTTCCAGCGCTTCCCGCCGTTTTTCGGCGTCATCCGGGTACAGACGGCGGATGATCGGCGTCATCGCGTGACAGAAGCCCACGCCCTGCATGATTTCAAAATTGTAACACTGCTGGCCAAAACAGATCCACAGCAGCCAGGATTTATTCAGATCGCTCTTTTCCAGGCGGATCAGGCCGGTCTTCTCCTCTGCCGCCGTCGCAGCCGGCGCCTCTGGTGAGGAATCATCCTTACCAATATAGAAGTAATGCAGCATAGCCAGAGCCACACCAAATATCGCGATCGGCGTCACTCCAAGGCCAAGATAAACGCTGGCGCCGAAACCGATGATAAAGAACGCGACCAGCTTCCCGGAATACAGCAGATTCATCAGCATCGCAAGGCCGAGCGCAGGAAGCAGATGGCCGACAGCCGCCAGGCCCTTCGTCACCCACATGGGCGCGGCATTCAGAATCTGATCCAGTGTTCCGCTGCCAAAATAAATCAGGATAAAGCCCGGAAGAAAATAGATCAGGAAGCCCCACAGCAGCGGCGCGACCACATTCATCAGCCCGATACCGCGGGTATCGCCCTTTGCGGCGTATTTGCGCGCCTGCGCCACCCAGATCGTGTTTAATGTCTTCTCGACCGGGGAAATCAGGGTTCCCAGCAGGCCGAGCGTCGAAGCCACCGTGATGCCTACCGCCGGTTCCACTCCGGCGATCATCGACATCGTGACGCCCAGGTAGCCGCCCAGCATCACATCACTGACGACCGTGCCGCCGATAACCGTAACGCCGATGTACACCAGCATTACCGTCGCGCCCATCTCAAGACCGTAAGAAATGTTTCCCAGAATAATGCCGTTGAGCACGCCGGAAATCAGCGGTGCGCCCAGTGCCAGCGACCATTTCGTCCACATCGGCGCGCCTGTCTTGCTCATCCAGGCCAAAAAAGACATCAGAATCGCGTGAAATAATAGTGACATACCGGTTCCCTCCTGATAATATATAATTTGTTACCCCAACCATCCCGCCCACACAGACAAAACAGGCCGGGATGGTCATTCAGATTTTGCTCATAATGTCAACACGGCTATCCTGCGGCAGCTTCTGGATATAGCTCTCCACACCCGCAGCCTGCAGCCTGCGCAGCATCTCTTTCTCCTCCTGAGAGACATATACCTCCCTGGTGATCGCCTTGCGGGCGGGTGTACTGCCGATGTTACCGATGTTTAACTCCTTTAAATCATACCCCTGCTCGACCAGCGCGAGCGCTCCGCCAATCTCCTTGAACAGTAACATCGTCTTCTCGCCGCTCTCCGTTTTCAGGATTTCCGCTGTATCCGCAACACTTCTGGCCTCGACCGTCACGCCCGCCGGGGCGGACATCGCCAACAGCTGCTTCATAAATTCATCGCGCGCGATCTCATCATCAACCAAGACGATTCTCTGTATCCAGAACCGCCGGACCCAGGCCGTCATAATCTGCCCGTGCACCAGACGTTCATCCACTCTCGCCAGTTCTACGCTCATGTTCCTTCCTCCAAGTGTCTTTCTATAGTTCAGGCGGGAACGCTCCCGCTGCATCCCGGTCAAATATGCCGCTGTATCCAGTCAGCTCAACCTAACTCTCAGTCTCCTGCGATGTGTTTTTCCGCAGCTCCTTAAGAAGTTCCTGCGGATCGTCCGCGCGCATCAGAAATTCCCCGACCAGCACGGCGTCCGCTCCGATCGCCCGCAGGGAAACCGCGTCCTCCACGGAGGAAACGCCCGACTCCGCGACAAATACTCTGTCCGCCGGGATGAGACTGCGCAGCCGAGCCGCGTTGGAAAAATCAACGGTAAAATTTTTCAGGTTGCGGTTATTTACGCCGATCACCCGTGCACCGGCCGCCAGCGCCATCGCGATCTCCGTCTCGTTGTGCGTCTCCACCAACGCGGTAAGTCCCAGCTCATCGCAGATCGCAAGGTACTCGCGCACCGTCGCTTCCTCGAGCAACGCGCAGATCAGCAGGACAGCGTCCGCGCCCATACAGCGCGCCTGATAAATCTGATAAGCGTCAACCGTAAAATCCTTGCGGATCATCGGCAGGTCGATCGCGCCGCGGATCTCCTCAAAAATCGCGTCCGAACCGAGAAACCATTTTGGCTCAGTCAGGCAGGAAACCGCCGCCGCACCGCCCTCCTCATATGCTCTGGCAATATCCAGATAAGGGAAATCCGGCGCGATCAGGCCCTTCGAGGGTGACGCCTTTTTCACCTCGCAGATGAAAGAAAGCCCCGACTCCTTCAAAGCTTTTTCAAAACGGAAGCTGCCGCGCGGAAGCGCGATAGCGCGCCATTTCATCTCCGGAAACGGGATTTTCTCTTTATCCCGCTCCACCCGGACCGCCGCGTAAGCCGCCAGCTCCTGCAATATCGTCTCGCTCATTGCTTTATGCTTCCTGTCCTCTCATAACGCCCGCCTTCATGCTTCTGACGTACTCCACCACATAAGGAACGCTCTCACGTCCATGCTCGGCGATGATGCGCACAATCGCGCTGCCGACGATCGCGCCGTCGGAAAGCCGCGCCATCTTCTCAGCCTGTTCCGGCGTAGAGATGCCGAAGCCTACCGCGCAAGGCGTATCCGTGTTGGCACGGATCTGCTTCACCAGCGCCCCGATATCCGTCGTAATCTCGCTGCGCACGCCGGTGACGCCGAGTGAGGATACCACATAGATAAAACCGGTCGCTTCCTTCGATACCATCGCAATCCGCTGCTCCGAAGTCGGCGCCACCATCGATACCAGATCCAGACCATACTGCTTACAGATCGGCTCGAATTCCTCTTTTTCCTCAAACGGCACATCCGGCAGGATCAGGCCGTCGATGCCGATCTCCGCCGCTGTCGAGATAAAACGCTCGGAACCGTAGGAATAAACGACATTCGCGTAAGTCATAAACACCATGGGAATTTTCACGGTTCTGCGCAGCCGACGCACCATATCAAATATCTTATCCGTGGTAACGCCTCCGGCCAGCGCCCGCATATTGGCCTCCTGAATCACCGGGCCTTCCGCTGTCGGATCGGAAAAGGGGATCCCCAGCTCAATCAGATCCGCGCCCGCTTCCTCCATAGCGACTACCAGCCGCTCGGTCGTCTCCAGGTCGGGATCGCCGCTCGTGATAAACGCCACAAATGCCTTGCCATTCGCAAACGCCTTATACAGATTACTCATAAATATCCTCCCCTCTGTAACGCGCAATCGCCGCGCAGTCCTTGTCTCCCCGTCCGGAGAGATTAATGACAATAATCTGATCCTTTCGCATCGTCGGCGCAAGCTTTCTCGCGTGAGCCACCGCGTGGGCAGATTCGATTGCCGGGATCACGCCTTCCGTACGGGAAAGGTATTCAAAGGCCTCGACCGCCTCCTCGTCCGTGACCGGCACATACTCGGCCCGGCCGGTATCATGCAGCATCGCGTGCTCCGGGCCGATCCCCGGGTAATCCAGACCGGCGGAAATGGAATAAACCGGAGCGATCTGGCCATATTCATCCTGGCAGAAATAGGACTTCATGCCATGGAAAATTCCCAGCCGTCCGGTGGCGATCGTCGCCGCCGTCTCCGCGGTATCGACACCGCGCCCGGCCGCCTCGCAGCCGATCAGACGCACCGACGGATCATTGATAAAATGGTAGAACGCGCCGATCGCGTTGGAACCGCCGCCGACGCAGGCCATCACCACATCCGGGAGTCGTCCTTCCTTTTCCTGCAGCTGCTCCTTGATCTCCTTTGAGATCACCGCCTGGAAATCGCGCACAATCGTCGGGAACGGATGCGGCCCCATCACCGACCCCAGACAGTAATGGGTATCGCTGATGCGGTTCGTCCACTCACGGAAGCACGCGGAGCAGGCGTCCTTGAGCGTGCCGGTACCGGTCTTCACCGGGATCACGGTCGTCCCCAGCAGTCGCATGCGATAGACGTTCAGCGCCTGACGCTTCGTGTCCTCCTCGCCCATATAAACGACGCATTCCATACCCATCAGTGCCGCCGCCGTGGCCGTAGCCACGCCGTGCTGTCCGGCCCCAGTCTCGGCGATCAGGCGGGTCTTACCCATCTTCTTCGCCAACAGCGCCTGTCCCAGCACGTTGTTAATCTTGTGCGCGCCGGTGTGGTTTAAATCCTCGCGTTTCAGGTAAATCTTCGCGCCGCCGAGATCGTTCGTCATCTTTTCCGCGAAATAGAGACGGCTCGGCCTGCCCGCATAGTCATTCAGCAGCGCCGTCAGTTCTGCCTGGAACTGCGGATCATTTTTGTAATGATTGTAGGCTTCCTCCAGCTCAATGACGGCATTCATCAGCGTTTCCGGAATGTACTGACCGCCATGGACGCCGAAACGGCCATTTGGATTTGACATAACATTGCCTCCTTTTTTATTCTTTATTCTTCATAAAAAACGCCCCTGATGAATGGAACTCCATTCATCAAGGACGGATAAACCGCGGTGCCACCTTGCTTTCACAGAAAAACTGTGCCCCTCTGTACAGTACCAGCATACTGTCGGCCCTCTAACGCCGGCTCCGCGTCGCAGAATACTCGGATCACTCCTTTGACTGCGCCCTCAGCGGTCCATTTGACAATCTGGGATCTGCCGGCTTCTCAGCATCGCCGGCTCTCTGTGAGGCCATAACTGCCGTTATCTCCGCTTCAACGGTTTTCTCTTTCAACTTTCTAAACTATAACACCCTGTGCGGGAAAAGTCAAATTGTTTTTTCCGGCCGCAGCTTGTACTCCCGGATCACAAGCTGCAGGCTGCGTCTGCCGTTGTACTCGTCTACATCCGGATAATAGACAATATCGATCGTCTTCTGATTTCCCAGTTCTTCCAGGAAACGATCTCCATCCGCAAACAGCAGCCCGTCCATCGCCGTCCCCTTCGGACTTACCAGTGACAGCTTCACCACATTGCGGCGCTTGCCGAACACACGCGCACTGCGGATATATAGTCCCTTCTGGGCAAACTGCGGTTTTTCGTTCCCGTTGCCAAACGGTTCCAGCTGCCGGATTTCCTGAACCAGAGCTTCCGATATGTACTCCAATGGCAACGCCACGTCGACCCAGATCTTCGGAATGAAGTCTTCCGGCTTCAACCGCGCCTGCTCATTCAGGCGACGACGGAATTCACCGATATCTTCCTCTCTCAGAGAAAACCCGGCCGCCATCGGATGCCCGCCGAATTTGAGGAGCAGATCCCTCACGCCGCACAGCCCCTGGTACATGTGATAGGCTTCGATCGAGCGCCCGGAACCCTTCGCGCCCTCCTCGCTCCGCGTCAGCACAAAAACCGGCCGGTTCCAGGCCTCGCGCACGCGGCCGGCAATAATCCCCGCCAGAGATTCATGACAATCGGGCAGGAAGAGAACCAGAACGGAATCATTGGCATAACAGGCCTCCGCCTGGGCAAGCGCCTCATCAACGCCCTGCTTTGTCATATCCTTGCGTTCCTCATTGAGCTGCTGCAGCTGCGCCGCCAGCTCCCCGGCAAGCTCCTCGTCCTCGCAGAGCAGCAGCTCCACGGCCAGCTTCGCCGTCTGCAGCCGGCCGCTGGCATTCAGGCAGGGACCGATCACGAAACCGATATGATAAGCCGTCAGCGCATGAATATCCAGGCCGCAGGCTTCCACAAGCCTCCGCAGCCCAATGCTCTCCGTTTGCGGCATCCGGCGCAGGCCATAGCGCACCACGATGCGGTTCTCATCCTGCAGCTTCATCACATCACCCACCGTGGCGATCGCAGCAAACTCCAGCATGGCCTCCCATTCTTCTTTTGCCACGCCAAAATCCTCATACAGCACCTGCACAAGCTTGTAAGCAATCATGGCTCCGCAGATTCCTGCAAACGGATAGGTACAGGCCGCCTGCTTCGGGTTGACGATCGCATCCGCGGGCGGCAGCATTTCCGCTCCCATCTCATCGCATGGCACTTCATGATGATCGGTAATGATGACCGTCATACCCAGCTTCTTCGCCAGCGCGATCTGCTCCAGCGCGGCGATACCATTGTCGCAGGTCAGAATCAGATCAATCCCGTCCGCGGCCGCCCGCTCGATAATCGCCTCATTGATCCCGTAACCATCCCGGATCCGCTCCGGAATCTGGTAATCCACCCGCGCGCCGCAGCGGCGCAGACCCTTGAGCAGCAGATACGTTGAACATACCCCATCAATATCATAATCGCCAACCACGCGGATGCGCTTTTTCTCCAGAATCGCCCGGCGCAGAATGCGGACCGCCAGATCTATATCCTTCAGGCTGTGCGGATCATGCAGATCCTCCAGCGTGCCGTACAGATAACGGCGCACCGCCTCCTCGCCGACCACATCGCGGTTGCGGATAATCCGCGCAGTCACCGGGCTGATTAAAAACTCACGTGAGAGCGCGTCAAAATCCGCACGCTTTGTCTGAAGCATCCAGGTTGTCCGGGCATGGTCTGTCATAATATCGTTCCTTCCTTTGTCTGATCTGACAAATATTATAATCGTTTTTTTATTATTTACAATCAGGTTTTGAACGGGTATACTATTTGAAACAGATTCCGAAGCCAAAATGACAGTAAACAACTTCATCTGTTGATATACTTCCCTATCGGAAAGAAGACTGCCGAAAGAAGACTGCTGTTTATGAAAAAGCACGTTCAGAGTATAAGCTATAAACTCCTCTCAACCCTGGTGATCGCCACTACCCTACCTCTCATGGTCTACTGCCTGTTCATTTCTTTTAACATGAGGCAGACCGCAGAGAAAAACTATATCGAACAGGCGACCAACACCTGGCAGATCATTGCGGCCAACATCGACCATTCTCTGTCTACCAGTATCGACACAGCCAATAAGGGGATTTATCTCAACCGGACCATACAGGACCTGCTTTTTTCCAGAGACAACACTACATTTTTTTACGCGGAATCCGCCAATTCCTCCCTGATCTTCTCCTATTTGACGAACATCAGCTCCATGACTCCGGAGGCGACTCAGATACAGTTTTCTTCATTTAAAACCGCCAACAGCTTCCTGATTACCACCAGAAATCTGCAGCGATATCTGCGCGTGCTCACTCCGCAGGAATGCGAATTTACCTCCCCCGTTCCCACGTTTCAGGCGTACATCCTGCCTCCCCACGCGCAGGATAACTACGGTCACCGGCTCGATCATACGACCCCGCCCCAAAACGCAACGCCATCGCAGCCTTCCGGAACGGACAGCCTGGTCTTTACCGTATGTCTCCCCATCTATCATATGCCCAGCCCCAACGTTCCCATCGGATGCCTGCGCATTGATATTTCCACGGACTTTTTTGAAAAACTATGTGACTTTTTCTACAATCCGTCCGAACAGTTTTACATTGTGGATTCCGACGGACATATTATCTTTTCCTCCGATTCCACCTGCATCGGATCCCAGACGTCCGAGGACTGGATATGGACACTCATCCGGCAGGCCGAGGAAACCCCCGATTCCTTTATCAGCGCCGGCTCGGATGATTTTCTCAGAATCTGCCAGAAATTACCGGGAGACTATTGTGAATGGTATATGATAAAGTCCGTACCGAAACATCTGATTTATCAGAGCTCGAACGCGCAGCTGGCAATTCTGCTGATCACCTTCGGCATATGCCTGCTGATTACTGTTCTGATCAACAGCTTTTCCATTCTGCGTTTTACCACGCCGCTGAAAAAAGCCACCATTTACTTAAACTCCATCAACACGCAGGCGCAGAATCTGAATTCCAGGCTGTCTGAGTATGTGACCTACAACTATGAAGATGAAATCGGTATCCTTTTCCGTTCCCTGGAAGAAATGATCGATACGATCAACAATTTTGTTATCCGGCAGTATGAACTCGAACTTGTCAACCGTTCCACGGAACTGAAAATGCTGGAAGCGCAGATCAATCCGCACTTTATCTATAATACGCTTCAGTGCCTTGCGACCAAATCGCTGGAACATCATGACAGAGAACAGTATGATTATATTTCTTCCTTCGGGCAGCTGTTGCAGTATTCCACGGACACCAGCCGCACACTGGTAACCGTAAATGATGAGCTGTCCTATATCGAGCGATATATCGAATTGCAGAAAATGCGTTTCACCAGCCGCCTGTCCGTGCTTTTTGAGGCGGATGAATCCGTACGGCAGATCATTGTGCCGAAAATGCTGCTCCAGCCTCTGATTGAAAATTCCTTTAAGCATGGCAATCTTTTCAAAAAAGAACATGGAAGTCTCTGCGTCCGGGTTCTGACGGATGAGGATTTGTTTCTCCACCTGTACGTCATCGATAACGGCCGCGCTCCCTCCGACGAACGACTGGCTGATATCAACCGACGGCTCTCTGAGCTGCGAAAAGAATGCATCCACCGTCTCCTCACGCCGCATCGTCTTTCTTCCATCGACGACAACCGCGAAGCGCAGCCGACACCGCCGCAGAACGAGCCCGATATTAAAAACGCCACGGAAAATCTCTACGCGACCAGCAACATCGGCCTGTCCAACGTCCTGCTGCGCATGCTGCTGAATTTCGGCTCGGACTGCTCCATGGAACTGTATTCCAATGAACTGGGCGGAACTACGGTTCATCTGGTTTTATCTTATAAGAATCGACGAAAGGAGGAATTGCCATGAAGGTACTGATTACCGATGATGAATACCATGTGATCCAGGCGATCCGACTTCTGGTTCCTTGGGAAGAACTGGGCGTTGACAAAATACTGACCGCTTCCAGCGGAACGCAGGCTCTGGAACTCATCTGTCAGGAAGTTCCTGAAATTGTCATCACTGACATTGTCATGGAGGACAAAAACGGGATCGAAATCATGGACTTCATCGCCTCCCGCTATCCTTCCACCAAAATAATCGCCGTCTCCGGCTACGGAGAATTTGAGTATGTGCGCGCTATGCTGACCAAGGGCTGCCTGGATTACCTCTTAAAGCCCCTGGAACCGTCCAAATTAATCCGGACCGTCCGCAGCGCGATCCAGAGCTGGAACAGAGATCACGAATCAAAGCTGAGAATCCACACGCTCTCAGCCTTCTACTCCGCTTCCCTGCTTTACAAGATGCTGGATCCGGCAAAGGAAGAAACGGTTTATCAGCAGCTTTTACGGGAGAATCCCAGCTTTTCCGCGATTTTCTCCCACAAAATTATTTATTATGACACCAACTGGTTTCCCATGAACCATTCTCCGTTTTCCGGTCTGATGAAAGGCTGGGAACAGCGCGTACGCCAGCTTTTACTGCCCGACAACGGCATCATGCTTTCCAACCCCGAACGCGCCGGTGAGACCATCCTCTTTCTCTATGGCAGCACAGAGCGCACGCTGCTCTCCATAGCCCAGGAGTCCAGATCTCTGTTTTTTAATACACCCTTTCCGTTCCATCTGGGAGTCAGCGTGCAGCTTCCGTTCCCGGATCAGTTTCGTTTTGCCTATGCGCAGGCGAAAAACAGCTTTTTAAACGTTTACGCGGATACCCGTCCTTCCATGATCGCGACTTTGGATCAGCCCCTCACGCCTTCTGCGCCCTCCGATTCTTCCTCTGCACTCCAGGAACGCGAGGATCCGATCTTTTCCGCCCTTCTCACCGGAAATCAGGCGGAAATCGAGCGCTGCGCAGAGGACTGGATCGTCTCTGTCCTTCCTGAAAAGAACATCACGTTGCAACCGATTGATTCCGCGATAAAACGGTTTTATCGTCTTTTAAACCACTGGATTTTCTCAATCAAAAAGAAAAATCCTTCGTTTTCCTGGGACATCAATGAATGCCCTCTGGTTTACGCGGATATGATGGACGAACATTTTCTGTTTTCCCGCAGGCTCATGAGCAAAGCCATCTGTTCTACGTTGTTTTCCATTTCCGCCCGGATGAAACACAATTCTTCCACGGACGTCATGCACCAGATCGCGCTTTACATGGAATCCAACTACAGCAAGCCGTTCATTCAGTCCGAGTACGCCAGTTTGTTTTACATGAACAAGGACTATATGAGCCGCAGATTTACCAGTACTTTTCATGTCAGTATGCTGACTTACCTAAACCAGATCCGCATCCGCCACGCCAAAGAGCTTCTGGGAGATTTTTCCCTGAAAATTCAGGACATCGCGTATGCCATCGGATTTAAGGACGAAAAATACTTTGCGAAACAATTCAAAAAACTGACCGGCGCCACGCCGGGAGATTACCGGGCGACACTGCAACGGGAACAAAAGAAAACTTAATTCCGGCATCAGCTGCCGGAACGTTTTTTACCGGCCAGCACATTGACAATGATTCCGGATAATATGAATATAAGTCCGGACAGCTGCCTTGCGCTGACGGCTTCCCCGAGCAGAAAGTACCCGAACACAAGCGCGGAAACCGGTTCAAACGTACAGAGGATTCCCGCGGAAACCGGTTCCACGCGTCTTAACCCGATCTGAAACAGGCTGCAGGCCACTGTCCTGTGCAGCAGCGCGACCGCGACTACGATTCCCCAGGCGCAGGGAGCGCTGTATAGCACAAGCTTTCCGGTAACCGCGCATACGAGCAGTGCAAGCGGGACATTGGCAAACGTGGTACAAAAACTGATCAGCGGGGACGGCTGCTCACACAAACCCGATTTTTCCATGTATATGATGTAAAACGCCCAGAAAAAGCCTGACACCAGTGCAAGCACCATACCGGTCGGATTCAGGGTGGCGCCCCCGGAAGCGCCTATTCTCGCAATCCCACACAGAACAAGCAGCAGCGCGACCGCCTTTTTTCCGGTAAACGGTTCATGATAAAATACGGTCATCGCGACGGCGATCGCCATGGGATATATGTAATGCAATGTAGTCGCAAGTCCCGTCGGAATATAATTATAGGACGACCACAGAAACAGAAGCGCCCCGGAACTGCCGATGCAAAGCACAGCCAGTTTTCCGGCAATCGGCCGGACCGACTTCAGCGACAGATGATTGTATTTTATCAGAATAAAAAGAGGGATGAGCCCGAACGCGGACGAATAAAACGCTGTCAAAAGTCCGCTTCCGCCGTAAGGGAACGTAAATTTCTGAAGAACAGGCCCAAAACCAAATAAAATATTTCCCATCGTGAGAGAAAGCACATAAAGAGAGCTATGGCCGTCTTTTTTACTCATCCGTAATCTCCTCCGTTCTGGCCGCTTATCCCGTTCAGACCTGAATCCTTTTATTGAGCCAGACTTCTCCGTGCATCCTTTTCCATTCCAGCATGGCGCGGACAATCCAGTCAGCATACATGGCATACCATACGCTTAATACTCCCCACTGCGGAACCAGATGAACCAGCAGCCAGCTCCCCGCAACACGGAAAATCCACATGGTCGAGACCGCCACGATCATGGCATAGCGGATGTCGCCAGCCGCTTTCAGGGCGCTCGCGCCGGTAAAGGCCATCGGCCAGAATATTGTGGAAATCACGGCGTGCGTCACCAGCATCAGGATCAGCAGCTCCTTCGCCTGCGGCATCAGATGGTACCTATCCGCGATCCAGGGCGACAATATCGCCACGATCACGTTCAGAATTCCCTGGCTCACATAAACCACCCCGATCAGATAGCGGGCATAAGAGCGGGCCTGCTTTTTTTCATCCGCTCCGACGCAGCGTCCGACAATCGTAATCATACCGATGCTCACCCCGGAGCCCGGCATGTGCAGGAACTCCGTCACCGTCAGACCTACCGCGTTCGCGGCGATCGCAGAAGTCCCAAACTCCGTTACCACGGTCTGTACCAGCAGACGCCCGATATAAAATATACTGCTCTCCAATCCGGTCGGAATCGCGCAGTTTAAGACGGTTACGAAAAATTTCCTGGCGGGCTTCCATTTCCACGGCATCCCGATATCCAGCATCTTCTGCCTGCACAGAACCGCCCGGAACATGAACAGGCTTACAACCACCCTGGAAATAAGGGAAGCCAGACCCGCGCCAAAGACGCCCCATTTCAGGCCGAAAATAAAAAGCGCGTTCAGGCCGATGTTGATCACGTTCATGCACAGCGAGGTATGAAAGGAAATCCTGGTATATCCCAGCACCCGCAGTGTCGCCGCGCTGCAGCAGAACAGCCCGATAAACAGCCAGGAAACGGACGATAACGCAAAATACACGCGTGCCTTAGACATAACCTCAGGCGCGATGGAGCGGTACAGCACCCGCAGGATCGGCCCGTTCCCCGCCAGCCCTGCCATCATCAGCACGGAGCCGGCGCATACCGCCAGCATGATCATATGCTGCACAGCCGCCCGTGCGCTCCCCTTTTCCTTCTGTCCCAGAAACTGGGAGCAGACGATGGCTCCGCCGGTACAAAGGGCATTCAGCACACTGTAAATGAGCTGATTGATAAAATCCACCAGAGACACGGCCGAAATGGCGTTCTCTCCGATTCCGCTGACCATGACGATGTCGAACATGCCGATCGCCGCCATGAACAGCTGTTCCAGAATCAACGGTATTATGATATCATATATCTGTTTTTTTGAAAACATCGCTCTGTCCATATGCATTCTTATTTCTCCGGAGTAAGGAAACGTCCCAGAATCTGCAGCGCCTTTCTGTCCGCGGCCATGGGATCGGCAAAATACCGCGCGCCGGATGTCTCCAGGGCAAGACAACCCTGATAATTGTGCTTGATCAGAGAAACCATCATCTCATCCAGCGGCGAGCCTCCGTCTCCCCATGTCAGATGCATGCCATCCACGAAATGCATGGCTTCAATCCGGTCCCCGAAACACGCAAACCAGTCCTCCAGAGACTCCCCGTTGTAGGCCAGCGCCCCCGTATCCGCCATCAGCCGGAAATACGGATGTGAGACCGCCTGTTCCATGCGTTTTGTGTCCTCGAGCGTCACCACCAGCTGCGTCTCCAGACTTTTCAGGCTTTCCATGACAATCTTCACATGATGCTTCTCCCCTTCGCAGCAGAGACGATAAAGCATGTCCGCCGCGCGCCGGAACGCTTCCTCACGGTCGTGATTCCAATAGCCCCATCCGGAATTGACGGACATATAAGGGCTGCCCAGCTCCTCCGCCGCCAGAATGCCGTTGCGAAAATACCGGAAAACGCGCTCCCGCTGATCGTGTTCCTCCACCCCGATCTGATAACGGTAATTTGACGCCGTAACCAGAAAACCGGTGATCGCCAGATTCCGTTTCTCCACTTCCCTGCGAATCCGCGCGCAGTCTTCATATCCCATGCAGTCACAGTCAAAATGCGGCGGGCCGCCCCAGATGGAAATACTCTCAAATCCCAGTTTCTCCATCGCGTCCAGGAAATACTCAAAAGAATACCACCGATACATCAGATTCATCCCGGCAACCTGACTTCTTTTTATTCGGTCTCTCACTTCGATTCCCTCCGCTTCAGTACCCAGTCCAGCATCCGCGCCGTACTTTCATCCGCCTTCCAGGGCGCTGACAGATACTCCCGCACCATGCAGTCGCACCCAATGGCTCCCCGATATCCGTTCCCGTCAAGAGTATCCACGAGTTCCTGCAGATTCAGATACCCGTCTCCCCAGTACCGTCTGGCTCCGTCGAACCGGGTATTGGACAGGCAGACATAGATCACCCGGTCTCCAAATGCGTCAAACCACTGTCCCAGCGTCTCTTTCGCCTCATAAACCGACGCCGTGTCAACCGCCACGAACAAATTCTCTTCCTTCTGTCTGCTCATACACTGTCTCATATCCTCGATCGTGCGGATCATGTCCGTCCCGTCGCTGAAATGATTTTCCAGGGCAATCTTCATCCCAAAGGCACGGGCCATCGCGCAGACGCAGCTTAAGGACTCCTCAAACTGCAGGCCACGCTCATCTTCCTCCCGATCCAGGGAAAACCCGTTGGCCCCGATCACCAGCACATCACATCCCAGTCCGGACGCAAATTCAAAACAGCGTTTCAGATAGTCCCGGGTTTTTTCCCGCGCCGCGCCCAGGCTGCCCAGCGTATAGCGCATGGACGAAAATTCCGGGATAAACACCCCGGTCTCCAGGCCCGCGTTCCGAATCTTTTTCCGGATTTCTTTTCCATCCGTAGCCTCGTACGCGTCAATCCACACGTGAGGCGTCGCGCCGAACAGGTCAACCTTCCGAAAGCCGACATCTCTCTGCCGCTCCAGGAAGACTTCAAACGGATAAAACCGGTAATGCGTATTGGAATTTGCTATATCTGCTCTCTCTACTCCGCCCATACTTCCTCCAGATAAAGATAACCGAAATCACAATGTGAGTTCGGTTATCTTTTTATGGCGTTTCTTCGTTCATCTGGTGATTCGTTCCGGAAATTCCGGGAACACGCTCACACGTCAGTTTCCTTCCTTCGCGAATTTCTTTTCATCGGTAAAATGCTCAAACCACACATAATATACTTCCTTGCCCGGCTCAGATACCAGATCATGGTCGGCTCCCGCCGGAATAAAGCTCCAGTCTCCCGCCTTGTGATTTACATTCTCCATGCTGTTCTTTGCCTTGTATCCGACGCTCATGGTGAAATCGGAATTGCCGACACAATAATTCCACTGGTGCACGGCCGGATGGCCTTTCTCCACGGTTCCTTCTCCGTCCGCTCTCGTCGTGCCCATCAGCACGCGTCCAAACCACTTCGGGCACAGAACCATACGAGCCTCGGTGTTCGGACCCTTGCAGTCCTGGATGTACTGGGTGCATTCGCTGTGCAGGCGGAAATAGGGCAGACGGATGTGCCAGGCATTGTATCCTTCCCAGTCCCACTGATTAAATTCGATCACATTGATGACGAATTCCATCTCCTCTTCCGCGTGGATCGTAAACGCGTCCCTGTCAAAATCCGGCACGTAAAAAGCCAGTTCCGTGATCGCATGTTCTCCGTCCTTATCCTTCAGTACGCCCTTTCCCTGGCCAAACAGCATCACGATGCCCTTATCCTTATATAATTCCGGGGACACGCTGCAGCCGGGTTTCAGGAAACATTTGTAGCTCCGGATACCGCCATCGTACACTCCCGGCAGCAGCTCGGTTTTGGAGAACCCGTTGTCGTCAAACTTTTTTTCCACGTCCTCCGCCTTGACTACGTAATAGTTCTTCTCGTACTCCTTTTTCATGACAGAAAAGCCTCCTTGTATAGGTATGTGTAATAAAAGCAAAACCCGTTTCGCACATCAATACGGACCGTCAAATTCCTCGCCTTTAGCCAACGAAATGCAGAAGTCCTTCTCTCTGGTGTACTGTTCGTACCAGACATAATAAACTTCCTTTCCCGGATCTGCCACCAGCGCATGATCCGGTCCCGCGGGAATAAAGCTCCAGTCTCCCGACTTATGCTTCACGGTGGGGCAGTCGCCGACCGTCAGATTAAAATCGGAATCCCCCACGCAGTAATTCCACTGATGTACCTTCGGATGACCCTTTTCTGTGGTCCCCTCTCCGGTGGCGCGCACGACCCCGACCATGATACGGCCAAGCTGTTTCGGGCTTAATATATGCCAGGAGGTCGTGTTCGGACCCTTGCAGTCCTGATCATATTTGACCGCGTCACTGATCGAAAGGAAGAACGGCAGACGCACATGGGAGGCCTCATACAGCGCCCGGTCCCACTGGCTCATCTCCACCACGCTCATGATAAATTCCATATCGTCGATGGCGTAGATCGTGTAGGGCTCTTTGTCAAATTTCGGAGCGTAAAAGGAGAGCTCCGTGATATTGTGCATTTCATGTTCGGAATGCAGATAGCCTTTCCCCTTACCGAACATCAGGATAACCGTCTCTTCCCCGTAAAGCTCCGGAGAAACCGTGCAGCCCGCCTTCAGAAAGCATTTATAATTCCGGATCCCGCCGTCATAGCTTCCCGCGAGCAGCTCGCTGATCGCAAACCCGTTCTCATCATAATCACAGGGAATGTCCTCCGCTTTTGCCAGATAATATTTCTCCATATCCTTGCCCTCCTTAGAAGCCTTCCGGAAGAGGCTTTACGATGAAATCCTTTTCCTTTGTAAAATGCTCAAACCACACATAATACACTTCTTTGCCCGGTTCCGCCACCAGAGAATGATCCAGTCCGGCCGGCACATAGCTCCATTCGCCTGCTCTGTGCTCCGTCGTCTCTCCGTCCACAGTGATCTTGAAATCCGAATCTCCCACGCAGTAATTCCACTGTTCTACTGCCGGGTGGCCCTTCTCCGTGGTTCCTTCCCCCACGGCGCGCACCATGCCTACCATGATCCGGCCAAGCTGCTGCCCGGTCAGCACAAACCAGGAGGTTGTATTCGGGCCCTTGCAGTCCTGATCGTATTTGACGCATTTGCTGACGGTCCGGAAGAACGGAAGACGCACATGAGATCCCTCATAGACCTTCCAGTCCCACTGATTCATCTCCACCACGCACATCATAAATTCCATATCCTCAATGGCGTGAATGGCATATGCCGTCTTGTCAAATTCCGGAGCGTAAAAGCAGAGCTCTTCAATGGCGTAAGCGTCCTTTTTGTCCGTCACATATCCCCTTCCTTTTCCGAAAAAGAAGAGAACAAGCTTATCCGCATACATCTCAGGAGAAACCTGGCACCCGGCCTTCAGGAAGCATTTGTAATTCCGGATTCCGCCTTCATAAGTACCGGGAAGCGCCTCCTTGCTGGCAAAACCGCTGGAATTATACTCGGCAGCCAGATCTTCCTTGCGCGCAATATAAATCGCCATCGCGTTTTCCTCCTCCTATATCCTGATTTACTTATTCGCCGCGTAGTTTGTCCAGACCGCCTGATACTGCTCAAAGAACTGTGCACGGTCGATCTGCTTTCCTACATACAGCGACCAGACCTCTCCGAGACTGTCCTTCACCTCATCCGGCGTCCACGGAGTCATCACTTCATGCGTCTTGCCATCCTGCATCAGCGCGAACACATCCTGGCCCAGGCAGGCGAGGTTTTCCGATACCGGAACGGTAGACAGGCAGGGGATATTGCCCATGACGTCCTGATGCCAGTACGCGGTGTAGTCGCTCTTTGTGAGATAATCCAGGAATTTCTTAGCTTCCTCAAGCTCCGGGCTGTCCTTATATACCGCCGCGCAGATGGAGGCCGTCTGAAGCTTGTTCTTGGATGCGTCATCCGAAATCGGCACAAGACCCTGAACCACATGATCCGCCAGATCCGGGTTTACGTCCATGATATTCGGGATCTCCCAGGAACCTTCGTCATCAACCATGGCGCCTTCCTCCAAGAAGAAAGAGTTTCTCCCGGTCCACTTGTCCGTCGCGATCACGTCGTCATTGCCGTACTGGAGAACCAGATCATAGTAATCCAGCATCGCGTTCAGATCCTCATCCTCTGCCAGATTCATATCCTTGCCGGATTTCAGCTCCTCAAAATATCCCAGCGGATCGTCCTTCACCGTAATCCAGGTAGATCCCAGATGGTTTGTCAGGCTCAGCGAGGTCTCCGCATAGTGATGGATAAACGGCTGAATGCCGGCCGCCTCCAGGTCTTTGCAGAGCTGCTCCAGCTCGGAGATCGTCTCCGGCGTCTTCTCCCAGCCGACCTGATTCAGGTATTTCATGTTGTAAAGAATGCCCCAGCCTTCCATGACCATCGGCATTACCTGGATCGTCTTGCCGTCCAGAGAACACATCGCCACCTGCTCGTCCGTAAGATCGGCCGCCGCATTGAGGTCGCTCAAATCCGCCAGGTACTCGTTCCAGTTTTCAATCTGCTCGCCAAAACCGCAGCCGAAGATATCCGGCATGGTTCCCGCCGAAAGATATCCCTTCAACAGATCCCAGTACGTAGACGAGCTGGGGAACTCATACTCGATCGTACCGATCTGCGGGTTGTCCTTCTTGTAATCCTCGATGACAGAATCAAAATTGTCCGTCCACTGTCCCAGAGCCAGCATGATGCTCAGATTCACGGAACCCGGCTCTCTCTCGGCGGCAGCCGCAGCCTCTGTCGTTTCCGCGCTGCTCTCCGCTGCACTTGCCGCCGCAGCCGTCGTCGTCTCCGCTGTCGTCGTCGAACCTCCGCCGCAGCCTGCCAATGTCGATGCCGCCAACACAGCCGCCAGTGTCAGTGCCAAACATTTCTTCATAGTCATGTCCTCCTTATAAATTTTTTATATTTGTAACAGCACATGCTGATACATTCCCGGTTCACGAATCTTCGGATTCGTCAATCTTCTGTTCCATCAATTTTCTGGTTCATCAGTCTTCTGTTGCCGCGCAGGTCAGCCCTTTACGGCTCCCGCCGACGCGCCCTCCAGCACCTGCTTCTGGGCAATCACGAAAAACGCAAACAACGGAAGGATTGCCAGCGTCAAGGCTGCCAGCGCCACATCCCACGCGAAGAACGCCTCATTAAACAACGCCTGCATGGAAATCTGAATTGTGCGCAGCGTTTTTTTCGACAGCATCAGCTGCGTCATCAGATAGTCATTCCAGAACCACAGCGTATTGATCGTCGCAAATGTAAACACAGAGGCCCGGATCAGCGGGAACACGATGATCCAGTACATTTTCAGATGGGAGCATCCGTCGATCAGTGCGGATTCCTCGATCTCCACCGGCACACTTTTTACCGCTCCGGCTGTAATAAACGTACTGATCGGCACGGTGAGCGCCCAGAAACAGATGCTTAAGCCGACCAGGCTGTTGGTCAGGTACATTTTGCTGGTAATCTTGGCGAAAGGAATCATCAGCGCCTGAAACGGAATTGACATAAACGCAATCAACACGTAAAACACCAGTTTTGTACCTTTATTGGAATGTCTCGTAATCCAGTAACCGCACATGCTGGAAAACACGACGCCGCCTATGTTGGAAAGCACGGAAATAATAAACGTATTTTTCAGTGAATTGGCGAAATTCAGCCGTCTCCACGCCTCCGTGTAATTCTTTAAGGTGAAAGCCTGCGGCAGGCCGAAAATATGCTGCGCGATCTCAGAATATGGCTTAAACGAGTTCGTCACAATAATGTAAAACGGCACAAGCACAATAAGCAGGCAGATCAGCAGAGCGGCAAATGTTAAACTCATCGTCATCGTTTTCTTTTTTTTCATTACAGCTCCACCTCCTTACTGGACGTAATCGCCACCTGTACCAGGCTGATCCCCGCGATCACAAGCACCAGAATCAGCGCCTTGGCGCTGCCGTACCCCATCTGATTGGACGAAAACGCCGTCTGATACACATTCATCGTGACCGCCTCCGATAATCGGAACGGGTTGCCGTTTGTAAGAGAAATATTCAGGTCATACACCTTCAGGGAATTGACCACGCTCAAAAACAGGCATTGCGTGATAGAAGGCATCAGCAGGGGCAGGATAATATGGCGGAGAACACATGCGGACGAAGCGCCGTCGATCGTGGCGGCCTCAATATAGTCGTTGGAAATGGACGTCAGACCCGCCACATAGATAATCATCATATACCCCGCCATGCTCCAGGTCATAACGATCACCATCGCCCAGAACGAAGATTGTTCCGTCTGAAACCATTTCTGAGAAAACCAGCCGATCCCCGTAACGTCACCGATCACCGGAAACAGCTCCGTGATAATAAATCTCCACAGAAAGCCCAGGATAACGCCTCCGACAATACGCGGAATGTAAAACCCGGCTCTCATCACATTCCGGAACGGAATCTTTTTTGACAGTCCATACGCCCAGACAAACCCCAGCAGATTGGAAAAGATCAGGACACAGACCGCGAATTTGATCGTAAACCACATAGCGTGCCAGTATTTCGTATCGTTCGTAAATACGTCGATATAATTTTTCAGGCCCACAATATCATAATCCGCATGAATGCCGTCCCAGTTTGTAAAGGAATAACCGATCTCATAGAAAAACGGGATAAGTCCGATCACTACAAACAGCAGAACCGCCGGCCCCATAAACATGACATAATTCATAACATTTCTTAGTTTTTTCTGTGTTTTCGCTGTCATATATGTACTATCCCTCCTTGGTTTTCCTCTTGCAAACTGTATATATTTACTGTTTTTCTCATTTATTTTACGTTATTTCGCTAAATTTCCACACCCACATTTTTGATGTTGAAGTAGACATTTTTGACTTTCTCCGCTGTATTTTGCGCAGGATTGTGCCGGAATGATGACGATATTCGGCGTAATCATTCCCGCATTTAACACTTGACATTTCCCATTGAGAACAACTAACATAGATACCGGAAACAGGAAAACGGGAGGATTGCTTATGGCCTGGAGAATTGCGATCTGCGATGACGAAGCCCCTGCCTGCCAGCAGCTGCAAAACTATCTTGATCAGTTCTCTGCTCAGCACCGGGAAAAGCTTGAAATCCGGACTTTTTTCAATGCCGAGGATTTACTGGCCGCAGAATGTTCTTATGATATTCTGCTGTTAGATATTCAGATGGGAGAAATGAACGGCATGAATGCCGCCCGTAAACTGCGCCAGCGCGGCTGTCAGGCGATCATTTTCTTTATTACCTCCATGACGCGGTATGCCATGGAAGGATATGAAGTACATGCCTTCAGTTTCCTGGAAAAACCTATCCGGTACGAAATCTTTGCGGCGCGGATGCAGGATGCGCTCCATTCTCTGAAACGCTCCGCGGGACAAACACTGACATTTCATACGTCGGACGGCATCATACAGGTCAACACCAACGAGGTCTGCTACATTGAGTCCTTTCGTCATAAGATCCGCTTTGCCTGTCTTCAGTTTTCCTTCTTTGAAAGCGAAGCTACCATCTCCGACCTTTCTTTGCAGCTGGCCGGCTGTGGGTTTTTTCGCTGCCACAAAAGCTATCTGGTCAATATGGGCAGCATTCGCCTGATCGGCGAAGACAGCATTTCCATGCTCGACGGCAGTTCTGTTCCTCTCAGCAAACACCGGCGCAGGGAATTTCTTTCCGCTTACGCGCTCTACCGAAAGGAGCTGCTATGACTCTCTCACTGTTTGACGCGCTGGGTCCCATCGCGGACGCCTTTCTTGCCCAGTATTACTTTTCCACTGCGGACGACGACCGGGACATTCCACAATTCCGGAAACGAGTTTCCTTTGGTATTCTTTTGCTGTTGATTCCATTGGCAATCCATGAACTCGGCGTGTTCACGCTGACCCGTTTTTTTCTGAGAGCCGTCTGCTATGTCCTTTATCTGGCATGTGCCAAAGGCATCCGGGGCCGCCGGGGCCTGTTTCTCTCGATATTTACCGCTTCCTGCTTCGTCATTGGCCAGAATATTTTTCTCAGCCCCGTTACCTATGCCCTGCGGGAACTGCCTGCGCTTACAACGCTCTCCCCCTGGGTTACCCCGTTTCTCAGCATTGTGATCCACTCCCTGGTGCTTCTCCCCGTACGTTTTTTCCTCCCTCTGGATCACATTGGAGAGCCAACGCTCCCTGCCTGGCTTTCTCTTGGCGTCACGGTTCTGTGCGTCATGGCAACACGGAATCTGCGCTGGAGTGGAAACGATTTCTCGGATTCCGGCAACCTGTTATTTATCCTGCTGCAGATATTTATGCTGCTCTTTCTGGTTATGTCTGAGCGCGAACGCCATGTCACAAATCAGGAACACCGGACCCGCCTTCAGAATGCCCTCAACGAAGAACGTCTCCGGCACTATGAATCCCAGTACCGGGCGGACAAAAACATCCGCAGCCTCCACCATGATATGCAAAATCATCTGCTGGCGATCCGCTCTATGACAGCGGATACGAACGGACAGCTGGAGCTCTATCTGGACAGCCTGATCCACCAGCTTCAGGAAACGCCGGTAACCATCGAAACCGGCAATCCCACGCTGGACGGTCTCTTATGCCAGAAGCTTCCGTTTTTACAGAAATATAAAATCAGCCATGATGTTATCCTTGATTTCCGGAATATCCGTTTCATCCGCGACATGGACATATGCACGATTTTCGGGAATCTCATTGACAATGCCATTGAAGCCTGCCTGAAGGTAGAACCATCCGAGAAACGCTTTCTCAACATCCACAGTGAGATCGCCGCCGGCCAGCTCATCCTCTCATTTGTAAATTCCTACTGCGGCGATCCGCCTCAGATGAAACGTGGACTGCCCGTCACATCCAAAAACGATTCCCGCTGGCACGGCCTCGGCCTGTCCAATGTGCGCAGAACCGTTCAGAGATACGGCGGCGTCACAGAAATCGATCTCTCCGTCCCGGAACAATTTTCCCTGACGATCCTTCTTCCGTTTCCCGTCTCACAGCAACCATAAAAATGACCGGAGAGTACAGGACGACTCTCCGGCCATTTTTTATCGCAATAATATTTTCTTCATTAACATTTCCTCAGAATCCCGTTCCCCCAAACTGAATCTGTCCATACAGGCAGGCGGACATTGCGCAGACAAATCCCATGACGAAAGCGCCCGGCCAGACCGATCCGGTCTTTCGATAGACATAGGTAGAACCCGCTCCGCCCAGAAACATACCGACCGTCATGCCCCACAGGCGTGTAATATCCGTACCCCAGCTTGCCAGCGCCACGCCGCTGGTTCCCAGGTGAATCTGAACCGCGTTCTCGATAATCGTCATTGCAGTGATGCCAAAGGTCGCCAGGCCGCCGTTAAAGACCATGGCAATCGCGGTATCGGCCGTTTCATTTCCGGTAGAAGGCAGACGGCGTTCCACATTCATACCCAGAGACGCCACAACAAAGCAGAGCAGCCACACAATAACATACGGTATGTAGTAATTCATACGATAGATGGGAATTGCCCGGAAGCCAAAGAACTGGCAGTAAAAATCCGTACCAAGCACATCGCTTTGCAGCTGCATGTACGCAAAACCAATTCCGACCGCGATCATGGAAGCAAACAGCGACTTTCCGACAAGCCCCCAGTCCATGCCCGCAGTGCCCTCCGAGGTCAGGCCATAATCACGAAGCGTAGCGTGAAACCGTTTCTTTCCCCATACCTTATGGAACAGGCAGAACATAATCAAACCAAACAGATTCAACGCCAGCACAACCGGCATGGATATATTCGTCCAGCGCAAATGAAAGATCGGCAGAGCATCCACAAGCGTAATCAGGCCAAACGCGCCGGTATAAAGCGTCAGAACAGGGAAAAGGACCGCACAGATAATGGAGATCGCCAGATCCTTGCCTCACATGCCGATGTTGCGGGGCATTTCCTGGCGCACTCCTGCAAAGAAGGGGAATGTGTCCAGAACCCATAGCAGCATCTGGATAATAAAATTGACAAACAAAATCATACCGGCCAGTCCGGCCCAGTCCTTCCAGTACCAGATCGTATTCTGTGCGTCAATGTAATTGGGCGCAGCGACGCAGTTCTGCGCGAAATCCAGCAGATAAGTAATGTGCGTGTTGTTTACAAACGCGCCTTCATGAATCTGATTCGGAACCAGCCGCATCATGTGCGCGTTCCCCGCCTCGTAGGAACCGTAAAGCTCATCGATTACCAGAGGTTCATCTGCGGACTTGACGCCATCGTTCGCGAACGCCTGATTGTAAAGGGCCGAGTAACTGTCGATCTGATTCAGTTTGTCCGCGCCGCCGTTGATTACCAGATAACTCCCATTGTATTTTTCTTCGACATTGAACGGATCCGCTCCCATCCGGCCACCGCCGCCGTCCGAATTCATACAGGCTTTGGGCTGATAAATCAGCGCCATCCTGTTGACGATATTCGCGCCCATGGAATGGCCGGAGAAAATAATATTATCCGTGTCCACGATCGGCAGCGAATACATGTAATCCGTAAAAAGCCTGGGCGTCGCGGTGTATCCGATCACACTGCTGTATTCCCCGTTGCCCGCGCCCAGATTGTCAATGGAGATAACCACAAACCCTCTGCGGCTGAATTCCACCGCCCAGGATTCGTGATTGCGCGCGTTGCCGGAATTCCCATGATACATCATGATACCGGGCGCCGGCGTTTCATTCGTCGCATTCTTCGGCACATACATCAAGGCCGAATAACGCATGCCATCGTCTCCTACCAGCGAAAGCCGCGTGATCCGCACATTTCCCCAGCCGGTCACAATCCCCCAGTTGACCACAGAGCACAAGATCATCAGACAGAGAGACGCCAGAAGTATCCGCGTAGACGTTCTTATTGAATGCTTCTTTGTTGTTTTCTTGTTTCCTGACATAGATCAAACCTCCTCCTTTTTGTAAATCTTCTCACAATTCCAGCTACCACTTCTTCCTATCCGAAAATATGCGTTCCATAAAGCACACAGCCTAAGGCACACAACATTCCCATCGTAAAAGCGCCAAGCCATACCGAACCGGATTTCCGATAAAGAAATGTCGATCCGGTGCCAGCAATCATCATGCTGACCGGCATACCCCACAGCCGGGTGACATCAATTCCCAGGTTTTTTAAGGCAAACGTACCGCCGGGTACAACATTTACCTGCATATAATTCTGAATAAAAATCATGATGGAGACGCCCGCGGTAAAAAGAAGCGAATTGAACACCATGGCAATAACCAGATCCTTCGTCTCATTCCCGGTAGAAGGCAAACGCCGTTCCACATTCATTCCAAGAGCAGAAAATACAAAACAAATCATAAAGACAACCATATACGGAAGGTAATAAATCAGCCGGTTACTCGGGATGGGTTTATAACCGAAGAAAAGGCAATAAATATCGGTACCAAGCACATCCTCAACAATACTGAGGTAGGTAAAAGCGATAAAAATTACAATAACTGCCAGAAGAAACGCTTTCCCGATTAATTTAAAATCCAGCTTATCCATACCAGGCCGGGTCAGACCATAATCATACAATTTAGCCTGGGCTTTTTTACCGTCCGTAAAAACAAACAACAGCAGCATTAAAATTCCAAGAACCGTTAAACCGACCATCATGGAAAAACCGCGATTCGACTGGCCCAGGGAAAACCAGAACCCCGTATTCTTTGTCCCCAGCAGCTTCGTCAAGCCAAAGCTTCCGGTGAAAATGCAGATAATGGGGAATGCAACAGCCGCAACGATACTGATAACAAGTCCCTTTCCCCGCAGACCGATATTTCTTGGCACAGGCTGCCTGATATCCCGGAAGAAAGCTACCTGTTCCATCAAAAGCACCGCGGTACAGAGAATGAACGCAAGAAACGCAAACATGCTGATCAGACCAACGACGTCCTTTGCCTGCCAGATCTGGTCGTCACAGTCAATCGGATTGGAAACGGGAACCGCCTCCTGAGAAAACCATAAAATTTCGCGAATCAGATTCTTATCAATAAAAACACCTTCATGAATCTGATTTTCAATCATCAGATACCTGTGAGCATTTTTATTTTCAAAACTGCCATAAATCCGATCATATTCGACATACTCTCCCTCCGGAATATCAATTCCGGACAGCCGCGCGTTCTCCGTAAATACCTCCAGCCCGTCTTCCTCCGAATCATACGGTTCGACGGAACCGAGGGAAGCCTGCAGATTCCCTTCTCATATCCATAGGAAGAAAGCGGCCGGATCCCGCTGCAGGCAAGAATCGCGGCACTATTATACTTAATACCAACTAAAAGCGCCATTTCCGATCCGGCAGAATGCCCGGAAGCAATAATCTGATCCGAATCAACAAAAGGACAGATCGTAAGATATTCATAAAAATAACTGCAGGCATCTATATTAGAAGAACTCTCTGTTGTGTAGTAGGTCGATGTCTCCGAATTCCCGGCGCCGTTCCAATCCACGGAAAGAACCACATAACCCCGTCTGGAAAATTCCACAGCCCATGATTCATGGTTTCTGGCATTTCCATTGCCGCCATGGTACATTACAATCGCAGGCGCAGGAGTTTCATTGGTTGCATCGTCTGGAATATACATAAGCGCACTATATTCCTGTCCATTGTCACCGGTCAATTTAATACGTTCAATCCGCACATTTCCCCAATCCGAAACAATACCCCAGTTAATCAGTGAACAGAAAACAAGAACTGCCAGCGAGACCACAAACGCCAGGATATGGTGTCCCTTTGTTTTCATAAAAGAACCTCCTCATCATACAGAATTTATACCAGAATCAGTATACATGAATTCGATAAAACCCGACAAGACGCCCCGCCCCACTGGGTCTCCTCAATGCCCCAGTGGGTAGAAGCCATGAATGATACCAACAGAAAAGTCATCTCAAAAATCAATTTACACACAAAGGTGACAAACCCCAAGAAAACGGGTATAATGTGACCAAAGCCATTCGCCGTGCGCGAGCGAAAGAAGAAGCGGAAAATGTGCTTGCACATTTCTCCGCTCCTTCATGAGCGAGCATAGGGCGTTAGCCCGACAGCGAGCGCGCCTCTGCGCGTGAGCGGCACGGCGAATGGCACCCGCGATCGCCAAGCCGTGCGCGAGCGAAAGAAGAAGCAGAAAATGTGCTTGCACATTTCTCCGCTCCTTCATGAGCGAGCATAGGGCGTTAGCCCGACAGCGAGCGCGCCTCTGCGCGTGAGCGGCACGGCGAATGGCACCCGCGATCGCCAAGCCGTGCGCGAGCGAAAGAAGAAGCGGAAAATGTGCAAGCACATTTCTCCGCTTCTTCATGAGCGAGCATAGGGCGTTAGCCCGACAGCGAGCGCGCCTCCGCGCGTGAGCGGCACGGCGAATGGCCCCGCGATCGCCAAGCCGTGCGCGAGCGAAAGAAGAAGCGGAAAATGTGCAAGCA
>JAJQAA010000004.1:0-22533 GCA_021204045.1 Clostridiales bacterium | reverse complement strand
CATTTCTCCGCTTCTTCATGAGCGAGCATAGGGCGCCAGCCCGACAGCGAGCGCGCCTCCGCGCGCGAGCGGCACGGCGAATGGCCCCGCGATCGCCAAGCTATGCGCGAACGAATGGAGCCACACACGAACAAACGAAAGGGACTTCACCTTCATGGACAATACACCCAAACAAAATAACAGACCCACTCCCGGCTCCGGTTCCGGCGACTTTCTCCTCCAGGGCAGTATCCTGGCGGCCGCCGGTATCCTCGTCCGTTTTATCGGTCTGCTTTATAAAGTACCGATGACCCGCATCCTTGGACGCGAGGGCATCGGCTATTACAATACCGCATATGAAATTTACAATATCGGCCTGATCCTCTCCTCCTACAGCCTGCCTCTGGCGATGTCAAAGCTAATCGCCGCGCGGCGCGTGAACGGCCGTTACCAGGATGTACGTCGGGTATTTGTCTGCGGCATGCTCTTAAGCGCCACAGCCGGCGGCCTGATGACCATCATCCTTCTGCTGGGCGGCGACTGGATCACCGCCAACATTTTTGAGAGCCCGAGCAGCGCCCTGCCGCTCAAGGTCCTCGCGCCGACCATATTTGTCTTCTCTATCATGGGAGTAATCCGCGGCTATTTTCAGGGACACGGCAATATGATCCCCACCTCACTTTCCCAGATCATCGAACAGCTGGTCAATGCGATCGTCAGTGTCGCCGCGTCCTATACCTTTCTAATCTGGTTTTCGTCTCGGACAAGCCCACGCTCCTACGGGGCGGCCGGAGGCACGCTCGGCACCCTCACCGGCGCGCTGGCTTCGCTTTTATTTCTCGCGATCCTCATGCTGCGCCATCACCACCGCCACGCCGGTATGATCGCACAGCCGCAGGAAACGCCCGTGGAATCCTGGCGCACGGTTTTCACCGCGCTCATTTTTACGCTGACGCCGATCATCCTCAGCCAGTTTGTCTATCAGCTCTCCGGCACCGTGGACAATTCCATGTTTGGTCAGATCATGCACGGCAAAGGTTTTGACGAGGCGCAGCGCGCTTCTCTGCTCGGCGTCTACGGCGGCGAATACCGGCTGCTTACCAACGTGCCTGTGGCGATCGCTTCCTCGCTCGGAGCCTCGATGATCCCCAGTATCGTACGCTCACGTACACAAGGCAATCATGAAGAGGTACAGTACAAAATCCGTCTTACCGTCAAATTCAACATGCTGATCGCTATCCCCTGTGCTATCGGCATGGGCGTCCTCGCGGGTCCCATCATGCAGCTGGTTTTCCGCGACAGTTCTCAGCTTGCCGCCGACCTGATGCGCATCGGCGCGTTCGCCGTGGTCTTTTTCTCCCTCTCCACCGTCACCAACTCGGTGCTGCAGGGGATTGACCTCATGCGCAAATCCGTGACGCACTCCGCCATCTCCCTGGCCATCCACGCCGTCCTGGTCTACATCATGCTACAGCATCTTAACCTCGGCGCCTACGGCCTGGTAATCGGCAACGTAACCTTCGCACTCGTGGTCTGCGTCCTCAACTGGCACTCCATCGGCAAGGCGCTCAGCTACCACCAGGAAATCCGCACGACCTTCATCCTTCCGTTGCTCGCCGCGCTCATCATGGGAGCGGCCACGCGGGCCGCTTACAGCGTTCTGCACATTCTGACCGCCAGCAACAGCATATCTCTTCTCGTCAGCGTACCGCTGGCGATGGCAGTTTACGCCGCGCTGATCATCCTGCTGAAGGCCGTCACCGCCGAGGAGCTTCCGGACATGCCGTTCGGAATGCGCATCCTGCGTCTGTGCAGGAAATTTGGTCTGATGCCGTCCTAGCTATTTCCATGCTGTTTTCATCAGAACTTATACAGATTCAGACCGATCTCCTCGCTCATCTCCCGCTCCACCATGCCTTCCATCCTGGTCACGGTAATCTCGCAGGTCGCCGAGATATAACAGGCGTTCACGTGACCGCCGTGAACATTCATATCCGTGTCGCAGACATTGATATGAAAATGCAGATACGTTTCGCCGTTTTTCGTGGATATATTGCCTACCAGCGACGTGATTTCCATCGGACCTGTCAGCTCTGTCTTTTTGTACTCCTTGGTCGTCGTATCAAAAAGGCCGATGATAATCCGATTTGCCGCGCCAAGGCCAACCGCCGATCCCAGCTTAATATTTTCTTTTCTGCAAAGCTCTTCGATCTTCTCAAGGACTTCCTCGCCCTTATCTATGCGCACCACATAATGATTGCCAAACTGTCTGTATTCCATAATAAATATGCTCCTTTCCTATGCTCTTACTGACATCCCCGCTCTGATCAGACGAAACGTCCGCTCCGCCGCGTTCGCGTAAAGCTCGTTTGCCCGATCCAGCGCCTCCTGGATATCCATCGCTCCGTTGATTGTCGGAACAACGCTCTCGACGCCAAAATCATAAATTTTTTCCGCGCCGTCTCCCATCCCGCCGACAATCGCTACCGCCGGGATTCCTTTTCTTTTGCAGCGCAAGCCGATGCCGCTTGGCACCTTGCCAAACGCCGACTGCCAGTCGATGCGGCCCTCTCCGGTAACCACCAGGTCCACGCCTTCCAGCAAATCGTCAAACTCAATCAGGTCAAGTACCGTCTCAATCCCTGATTTCAGGTTTGCATGCAGAAACACGCACAGCGCCGCGCCCAGTCCCCCGGCCGCGCCCGCGCCCGGAATCCTGTCCACATCGACTCCCAGTTTTTCCCGGATTACATTGGCGTAATTGACCATGCCCTCTTCCAGCTGCGCAAGGATCTCCGGCGTACCGCCCTTCTGCTTGCCAAACGTATTCGTCGCGCCATCCGGACCGGTCAGCGGGTTGTTGACGTCGCACATCACCGTGATCTCCGCCTCTGCCACTGCCGGATTCAGGCCGCTGATATCGATATCCGCCACACGAACCAGATCCGCGCCGACGCCCTCCAGCTCATTGCCTTCCCTGTCAAGGAAGCGCACTCCCAGGGCCCGCATCGCGCCCATACCGCCATCGTTCGTAGCACTACCGCCGATCGCAATTGACAGCTTCCGGTAACCCTCATCGAGCGCATCCGCAATCAGTTCACCGGTCCCCAACGTCGTCGTGTTGAGCGGATTTCTCAACGGCACCGGCACCATCGGCAGACCAGAAGCCGCCGCCATCTCGATGACTGCCGAATCCGAGTGAAACACTCCATAGGAGGCCTCTGCCTTCTCCATCAGCGGCCCGTGTACCGATATGGTGCGCAGAGAACCTCCGGTCGCGGCGACCACAGCATCCACTGTTCCCTCACCGCCATCGGCAACCGGCACACCTTTTGTCTCACAACCCGGAAATACCTTCTGCGCCGCGTCATCCAGCAGCCCGATGATCTCTTCCGATGATAAAGTTCCTTTAAATGAATCTGACGCGAATAAAAATTTCATCGTTCCTCCTGACCCCTGTCGTTTATGATATCCAATACTTCCAGCGCCCGCAAAGCAACCTGGTTTTCCGTCAATCGTGCAAGCACGTTGACTCACTTGCACTCATTATATCGGATTTGGCCGGATAAATCAATGGACACACAACAAAGCATTCGGCATGCTCCATACAACCTGGAAACGAAAGAGGAGAGGTTATCCCTCTCCCCTGTCCTTAAAAATATGATTTTTCTCAGATTGACATCGCCGCGCCCAGACCAGTAGCGGAACATGTCATAATACTGCCGACTTTCTTACAGTCACCTATCATAATTACATCCAGGGCAGTATCCGCGAACGCGGAAGCTTCTTCGCTTTTCGCCCGGAAACCGGTTGCAAGCAGCACCGTATCCGCTTCCAGGAACTGACGCTTACCCTCGGAATCTTCCGTCCACACGCCCTTGTCCGTAATCTCCACGCAGCGGGTTTTCAGGAAAATCCGGACACGGCCGTTTTCGGGCACATCCACCATGTTCCGATTATGTTTGTTGAATTCATGCTCCATATAATAAATGGTAAAGCGCCGCTCATCATCCAGATCATGGGCTTCTGGCATGAGTTCATCCGCCATTTCCACTACATCTACCTTTTTCCCTAGGCTCTGAAGATGCACCGTTGCCTCACAGCCAACCGTTCCGCCGCCAATCATCACGACTTTCTGACCCAGGGTATCTTCCTTGCCAAAAATGTCAGTGCACAGACGGACGTTCGGGCTGTCTGTGCCGGGAATCGGCGGGATTGCATCGCTGCTGCCGACCGCGACCACTACCGCGTCAAAGTTTGCGGAATCAATCTGCGCGGGAGTTGCTTCTGTATTCAAATGCACGGTCAGATTCGGGTATTTGAGCACCTGTCTTTCCAGGTATCTGCGGTAGCGGGCCACATCCTCCTTGAAGTCCACATGATCTGCAAATTCCAGCCGGCCGCCCAGCTTTTCCGATTTTTCATAAAGCTCTACATCATGACCCTTGACAGCCAGCTCGTAAGCGGCCTGCATACCCGCGGGGCCTCCGCCGATAACCGCCACATGCTTTTTCTGAAATGGGAGTTCACTTTGTTCTAATGCGCGAGGCAGAACCCGGCGAGGATTAACCGTACAAATACTCGTGCCGGTCTGCGGTGGAGTCGCATAATTCAGGCAGCGCAGGCAACGAATACAGGGACGGATATCTTCGGGATGTCCGTCGTGAGCCTTCCTGGCCCAGTTTGGATCCGCAATGAAAGAACGCGCCATCGCAACAAAATCGCACACGCCATCCGCAATCAGCTGATCCGCCATTGCCGGATCATTGATTCCTCCAACAGTTTCAACTTTGATACCTGAAACATGTTTACGCACTGTTTCAGCCAGATAGGTATTGCAGCCGTGATCCATATACTGCATGGGGAACAGGAAACCGGTGGTCACATAATTAAAGATTTTACCGGCTGAACACTGCACGATATCCGCGTATTCCTTGATCATATTGATCGTGGCAATGGTCTCCTCTATCGTGATGCCGCCCTTAAGAAGCTCGGAAGCGCTGAATCGGACGGAAATCAGCATGTTATCCCCGACTGTCTCGCGAATACGTTTGAGAACCATCAGCGGAAAACGGGCACGGTTCTCAGCACTTCCGCCATATGCATCCGTACGCTTATTATTAATGGGAGAGAAAAACATACCAAGCAGCCAGTTGTGCGCCGCATGGATATTGATCATATCAAAGCCTCCGCGCTTTCCGATCAAAGCTGCGCGGGCAAAGTAATCGGCTACACATGTCATTTCAGCTTCGTCCATCGCACGGACCTTTTTGCCGTCGGGAAGGACACAGTCCATCGGGCCGAGCATACTGTCTCCCTCTTCAACCGGCGTTCCATAATGACCCGGATGATTGAGCTCAATCGAGGCAATGGCTCCATAGGCGTGAATCATATCGCACATCATGTGCATAACCGGCAACTGATGCTCATGAATCATCTTATCATCATGAAAGTTAAAATACTCATGATTGCTTCCCAGATAATATCTTGGATCAACGCCCAGATGACCCGTGTTTACAATACCGGCGCCGCCGCGCGCGATCGCGCTGAAATAGAGCGCCGCGGTTTCCGTCAGGTTGGAACAGCCGTTATCTCCGGCCTGATAGAGATTCGGGCCTCCGCTGTGGCAGGAAGAAACAACCCGGTTTTTGATGGTAATCCCACGCACAGTGATGGGACTGAAAAGATGAGGAAACATTAACTTCGACATATTCATACCTCCTGAAACTTAGTCACCGTAGCCCATAAGGGTCGGCAAAAACATGGATATTTGTGGAATATAGGTTGTTAAAATCAATGTGGGCAGCCAGGCAAAAACAATATATTTAAGCGTTGGGAGCAGCATCACCCGCGTCTCCGTATTCGTTATACGCCCGGACAGATACAAAAGCGGAGCGGTCGGCGGCGTTACGCAGCCCAGTCCAAGATTTACCGCGAGAATAGCGGCAAAATGGATGGGGCTATAACCGATCGTCGTGACGACAGGCACAAGAATCGGTGTCGCAAGCAGCACCGCGCTGCTGTCATCCATCAGCATACCAAGGATAATCATAAAAAAATTAACCATCAGCATAATCATCTGCGGATTGCTGGAAATGGATGTCAGAAGCTTCAGCACCATCTGAGGAAGCTGTTCCTGGGTATAAAGGCGGCTGAGCATCTGCACCGTGATCATCATGAGCATAATCACACCGGTCGTGGTCGCCGCCTGCGTCAGAGCGGTGCGCAGTATGCTGAAATTCAGTTTTTTGTAAATAAACCATCCCACAGGCAGCGCATAGGCCACTGAGATCGCCGCGGCTTCCGTCGGCGTCAGGATACCGCCATAAATAGAGCCAAGAATAATAACCGGCATCAGAACAGCGGCAAACGCTCCCGGTTCATGCGTGCGCTTACGTTCCTCTTTTTCCGCCCGGGTGCGCTCACGAAGCTCTTCTTTTGTGTAGACCACAACATTCGGATTTTTACGAATCATAAAATATGTAGAAACACTGAAAAGAGTCGCGAGAACAATACCCGGAACAGCTGTAGCGAGAAAGCATGCCAGAACAGAAGTATTGCTCGTCCAGGAATACAATATCATGATCGTAGAGGGCGGAATCAGAACGCCAAGCACACTGGCGCTGGCAATCAAAGCACCCACAATTTCTTCCGGATAACCGTTTTCTTTCAATCGAGGAGCCATAATCGAACCAATGCAGGTCAATGTAGCTGCCGAACTGCCGGAAATTGCTCCAAAAACGGCGCAGCTGATAATTGTCACCACCGCAAGGCCGCCCTTGATCGTACCAACCAGACGCTCGACAGCTGAAATCAGCTTTTTTCCGATACCGCCGTGCTCCATCAATGCGCCGGCCAGAATAAACATTGGCAGGGTTAAAAGAACGATGGAATTTACACGGCTAAAACCATATGGCAGGAGAAATTTCGCGTCAGTACCTGTCGCAACCAGCATATAAGCGCAGGAAGCTACAAAGGAAAGAGCTACGGGAACACCGATGACCATCGTGATCACCAGAATCAAAAGGGCAATTACGAGTTCCACTGTTTTCCCTCCTCTCCTTTGCCAAATGCCTTACGCACATCTAGACAGGCTTTCCATAAATTCCGGATTTCATATAATGTGGAAAGCACAAAGCTCATAAAAATGGGAATATGCGCGATGAGCATAGGCAGTTTGTATACAGCAGTTTTCGGGTTCATGTCAATATCCCAGAGCACATAATCCAACGCCCATTTTCCCAGCAGGGCAAACAAAGCGACGGTAATAGCAATGCGAATCACAGCCATAACAGAACGCTGCTTAACTGATTTGAGTAAAGAAGCAATCAGATCCGCCGAAACCTGCGAGCCTTCGCGTGAAGCCATGGCGCTCCCCATAAAATACATCCAGAAGGCGATAAGGAGAACCAGTTCCTCCATGCCGTAAAAATCCTTTTTCAGAATATACCGCATGAACGCGCCGATCAGAATCATCGCGCAGATCACAATATTCGATGCAGACATTACGACAGAAAACACATGCTCAATCGCCTGATCAATTTTTCTTATAAAATTCATAGAAATTCCTCCCGCAATTTTTTCACCGGCGGAGATTTATTTCAGTGATTCATTCAATTGAGCCATAAACTCCTCGCCATAGAGACTCGCCAGCTTGGGCCATACGTTCTCACGGACAGCAGTAGCAAACGCTTCCAGCTGATCAGAGTCAAACTGAACAACCGTGATTCCTTCTTCTTCCATCATTTTCATATACAGCTGGTCACCTTTTTCCGCATCATCAATGCTGGTGGAAGCGGCAAGCTCCATAGCTTCCCGGACAATCGTCCGCTGCTCCTCGCTCAAGGTATCCCATGTCGACATGCTCATCATACAGTTAAAGGTTTCCTGGAGAGAGTTGTAAGCATAGTAATAATTTTCCACATCCCGGAACCCAAGATAATGCTGATACGGCGGAGCGCCGACCCAGCCGTCCACAACACCGGTCTGAATGGAAGAGTACGTATCGGTATAGGGAATAGAAGATGTACGGAATCCCAGGTATTCCGCTGGATATTTTACACCGTCAAGTGACGGAACACGAATCAGGCAGTTTTTGTCGGCACCGACCTCGGTAGCGTTCTGAATTTCGTTCCGCGTTCCGATCCCGTCAAATCCGCTGAAGGAAAAGCCAAAGAACTTGATCCCAATTTCTTCCATGGCCTTGGCAACTTCCTGGCTGAGGAAAGAATCCGGCGCAAATACCTTACGGCAGTTGTCATAGTCGTAAGTGAGGTATCCAAGGGAAACCACGCCCAGAATAGGATTGTAGGTATCCGGAGAGTTACTGATCGCCATATCGATGGAACCCATCATCAGTTCGTCAAAGACCTGAGTCCAGTCTCCCAGTGTATTGGCAGGATAAATCGTTACCGTCAGTTCACCATTCGTCTTGGTTTCAATGTACTCTTTGACAGTCACGGCCTGATTATAGCTGTCGGTTCCCTCAGGAACAGGCAGAGACATACGCAGTTCACGGCTGGCCACGGTTCCCTTGTCCGCGGCGGTTTCCGTTTTTTCGGCCCCACTGCTATCTGTTGTGCCGGTCTGTGAACTCGTGCCGCATGCGGAAAGCAACGTACTCACAATCACAACTGGCAGAAGCATGGATAAGATACGGTTTTTCATATTCATTCCTCCTCATAAATTTTGGGCATAACCCGTAAAATAAATTTAATTATCCCCCATGACCGCATCTCCTTTGATGCAGCAGTTCAATGGTTGAATAATTAAACTATTTAGAAATTTTACAATAATGCATTTGTTTTGTCAAGCCCGTCTTCCGTTTTTTTCTCCTCATCGGGAGTCAGCCGGCATTACTGCACAAAAGAGAATCTCTTGACAACGGCAAACAAAAGAAATAAAATGCAACTGTATAATAATAAAACTATTCAGGAGCGATACTATGCAGAATTCAGGTGAGCGCATCACAGTGCTGGCAAATTTGAGCGAAATTTTGCTGGAATACACTCATCTCAGCAAAGAATATGAACGGACATTGCACAACTATGGATTGCAGGAGGCATTCGGTCTGGAAATCATGTTTAATCACATGGAAATCCATGTGCTCTCAGCCATCGCCGAAACTCCCGGTATTGCAGCGCAGGATCTGGCTGCCCGCTTTTACCGCACCAAAAGCGCGATCTCCCATATGATCAAGTTCTTCGTAAAATACAAACTGATCATCAAGCAGGAAAATCCGCTGAACGCACGGATAAACAACCTTTATATAACCGATATCGGTCGAGTCGCAGTGGAAAATCATGCACAGCATGAAGCAAAAATCTTTCAAAAGCTGCTGCCCGATTATGAGGAATTTTCAGTAGAGGATCTGGAAACGACTTATAAAGCGATTCAAATTTTTATGCAGGCATTCAAAAATTCCCTGTAAATGTCAAACGAGCCTTCAAAGACATTATTCTCTGAAGCTCGTTTATTACACTTGATCTTCTGTTTCATAATCGTATTCATTTTGTCATTTCCCCAAAACCGCTTGCCCTTTTTCCCCGCTGTGATATAATAGGATTGTTATTATAATACTGTATACAAAATAACGATAAAATACAATTCAAACAATCCATCACCCCGGAGATTCCATGATTAACTATCTGAGCCTGAAAGCCTACGGAAAAATCAATCTCGGCCTGGACGTCCTGCGCCGACGCGAGGACGGCTATCACGAAGTGCGCATGCTGATGCAGACCGTCGGTATTTTCGACCGCGTCGACCTTACGCGCGCCCCGCAGCCGGGCATCCATGTAGAGACAAATCTCTACTACCTGCCGACAAATGAAAACAATCTCGTCTACCGCGCCGCAAAGCTGCTGATGGACGAATTCAAAATCAGCGACGGCTTACATATCCGTCTGAAAAAATTCATTCCGGTCGCCGCCGGCATGGCCGGTGGGAGCAGCGACGCCGCGGCTGTCCTGTTCGGAGTCAACAAAATGTTCCGGCTCGGCCTCACGACCGCCCAGCTTATGGAACGCGGCGTCCGGCTGGGCGCGGACGTCCCCTACTGCGTAATGCGCGGCACCGCGCTTTCGGAGGGTATCGGTGAAATCCTGACCCCGCTTCCGCCCGTACCGCAGTGCCATGTGCTGATCGCCAAACCCGCCGTCAGTGTCTCCACGCGCTGGGTATATGAAAACCTGCATGCAAATGATTTAACACCGGAACAGCATCCCGACATTGACGCCATGATTGACGCCGTCCGCGCCCACAATATCACCCAGATTGCCAAACATCTGGGAAATGTACTGGAAACCGTCACCATTCCCCGATATCCCGTGATCCGGGCGATCAAAGAACAAATGCTTTCGGACGGCGCGATCGGCGCGCAGATGAGCGGCAGCGGCCCGACCGTATTCGGGTTGTTTACCGATTCTGACGCCGCCTCCAGGGCCTACGAACACCTGCGTTACGGAGACGGCGACGAGAATGGCCGCCTTGCCCGTCAGGTTTATCTGACCGATTTTTTCAACACTGCCACCTGATAACATTTTGATCAATATACAAGGGGAGTACGAATGAGCCACAATCTGAAAGTAACCATGAATGAATATCTTCCGTTACGCGACGTCGTCTTCAACACGCTGCGTCAGGCAATTTTAAAAGGAGAACTGGAGCCGGGGGAACGCCTGATGGAAATTCAGCTGGCCGACCGTCTCGGCGTCAGCCGTACACCGATCCGCGAGGCGATCCGCAAGCTGGAGCTGGAGGGGCTGGTGCTGATGATCCCGCGCAAAGGCGCAGAAGTGGCGAAAATTTCCGAAAAAAACCTGCGAGATGTGCTTGAGGTGCGACGTTCCCTTGAGGAACTGGCAATCGAGCTTGCCTGTCAGCATATGACCGATGAGGACATTTCCGAACTTGCCCTCGCCCAGGGCGCCTTCTGCGCCGCTGTCAAAGCCAGTGACTCGATGAAAATTGCCGAAACGGACGAGCATTATCATGACCTGATCTATGAGGGAACCGGCAATACCCGGCTTGTGCAGATTCTCAACAACCTGCGCGAACAGATGTACCGCTATCGCCTTGAATATATCAAAGATGTAGCCAAGCGCCAGATTCTCATCGTTGAGCACGATCATATCCTGGATGCGCTGAAAAACCGCCGTGTCGCCGAGGCGAAGACCGCCATCCGCGAACACATTGACAACCAGGAAATCACGGTTTCCCAAAACATCAAGGAACAGCATTAAACCCGTCCTGGTTTTCCTCCTCCTTTGACATGTATTTGTCCAGGATTCCCACCAGTACAAAAGAATTGGCAAAGGCCAGCAGGGGAAAACCAAACAGGAACAAAAACGGTATCAACGCCGGTACTGCAAAAAACGGTATCAGCAAAATCGCCGCGTCCAGCGCAAGCAACACAATCACCCATACAAAATGCCGCACCGCAATTAACAGCGCATTGAGCAGCGTCCGTTTCACCGGATTATAAAAGCGGCACTGCAACGGAAAAACAAACAGCAGTACGCCGAGTTCAAGCAGCGCGAAACCACACAGCACAGCAGTCATCACAAAACGGATCCTTCCGCCTGCCGGCTGGAGTACCGCGAAAAAGTAAATATCAAAACCGGTCACTATGACAAGCGCCAGCAAAAACAGCCAGATTGCCGTGGCCTGCCTGAAATTTTCCCGAAAGGATTTGAAAAACGATCGAATTGTCCCGCCTTCCTCATCGCGCACCAGCTTCAGCGTCACATAATAAACCGCCGTCGTTGATGCTCCGATCGTAAACAACGGCAGACTGCAGATGATCCAGAGCAGATTCAGCACGAAAATATCAAAAAATTTTCCAATGAACCGCCATACCGGATTGTCATAATTAAAAATTCCACTGAACATACGAATATCCTTTCCGGTTCCTCCGCATCTATCCTTGCAACTATCCCTTTAACAATAGACCCAGACAGTCTCCTTTTTTTCTTCCGCTTCAGGCAGCCAGCCGATCCGACGAAACCCCAGCTTTTTCAACAACATTTTCGACGCGACATTTTTCCGCCGGACGATAGCCTTTACCGGGCTTGCATAATTCTCTCCGGCAAATGTGAGAATCAGACGGCAGGCCTCCTCGGCGTATCCCTGGCGGCGAAACGGTTCAAAAATATGATAGCCAAGCTCCAGAAACGCGCCGTCCATCTCTGTCCGCGTATCCAGCTCTTTCTGCGCTTTCATAGCTGTCTGTACACCCATCTCTGTGCATGCTTTCATCTCCGTCCGCCATGTCAGTCCGGCCTTTCCTAGCAATACCCCATCCGCACGGCGTTCCACTGCCCAGAGACCGCATTCGTAAAAGGCATATTGCCCGCGGATATAGGCGTCCAGGTGCTCTGGCGTATAAAAGACGGCGTCCGCCTCCGTATCGGTCTTTTCCTTGGGCACACGCTCCGCGTCCTCACGCGTAAATTCGCGCAGCCGTATCCGCTCTCCTTCTGCAATGATCCAGGGTAAGCCCAGCTTACGGTGCACAACCCGTTCAAGATAAGTATCGTCCGCGGCCTCCGGCGATTCCACCAGATAGCGGACGGACGAGCAATCCACACCGTCCACTCCAACCACCGCTTTTCCCGCAGCCTGGGCGGCCAGAAGCGTTTCCCTCTCATCCGACAAAACAACCTCATAAACGCTGCCCGCCACAGACAGTCGTCTGATCTCTTTCATCCTGCCCGCAATCTACTCCTGCAGTGTTTCCGGCTCCGGATACTCCTCGCCAAAGGTTTCCACCGTAACCGACTGGATCTTCTGCTCGGTGAGCGGACGATCACTGAAATCCGTGCGCACCGCAGCGATGCGGTTGACCACATCCATTCCGTCAATCACCATGCCGAAGCCCGCATATTCGCCATCCAGATACGGCGCGTCTCCGTGCATGATGAAAAACTGCGAACCAGCCGAATCCGGCACCATCGTGCGCGCCATCGAGAGCACGCCGGGCGCATGGTGCAGTTCATTGGCAAAACCGTTGTGAGAAAACTCTCCCTTGATGCAATAACCTGGTCCGCCGACCCCGGTTCCCTGAGGGCAGCCGCCCTGAATCATAAAGTCGCGGATCACACGGTGAAAAATCAGGCCGTCGTAAAAGCCTTTTTTGGCTAAGCTGATAAAATTGTTTACCGTGTTCGGCGCCACCACCGGATACAGCTCGGCGCGGATCACGCTGCCGTCAGCCATCATAATGGTAATCTCGGGATTCTTTTTCATGTTATGTCCTCCATAATTTTCTGTTTTCCTGAATTTTCTGTTTTCCTGTTGCCCGTTTCACCCGGCAATGAACTTCCATCGATAACCGATCATTCCTGCGTTCATTTCCAGCCGCGGAAGCGGTTCAGGCACGCGTAAATATCCTGCGTGCGCACCTGCGCAAGTCCCGGCACTGCGCCGTTTTCATCTGCAAGCGAAGCCAGGCCACGGGAGGCGATCTGCCGGTCGACTGCCTCGATAAGCCGGCCGATATCCGCCGGATCGCGTTCGGTCTGCTCCAGAATGTGGCGCAGAATACGCGCCAACGCCGCCGTCTGTTCCCCGTCCACAAGCTGCTCAACCAGCTTTAAATCGACCTGCTGATCGCCAATCGAAAAGCTGTCGCGGCCATACTGTTTGATCTTCACCTGGTCCCGGCGCGTCTCCAGCCTGCGCGAAGCCAGCTTCCGGCCCCCGGCGGCATTGATCCGTGCGGCAACGCTCTCCTCCTGTGGACATCCTCTGATGGCAACCGGGATCACGTCAGCGTTCTGATCAACATTCGGAACCTTTTTCTGAACATCGCCCTGCGGTGTGGCACCGTCCGCACCCATCCATTCGCTCAGCACCCTGCGTACCTGCTCTGTAATATCATAAGCGCGGTACGCATCCATCTGCAGGACCAGATCCGCCGCAGCAAAATACGAACCGGAGCTTCCCGCCACCAGGATGGTGGAAATCCCGTCGCGTTCCCACAGCGGCCGCACCCGCTCCACAAACGGAATGATCGGCTCCTTTTCGCGGGCAATCACCCGCTGCATCAACTCGTCGCGCACCATAAAATTGGTCGCACAGGTGTCCTCATCGATCAGCAGCAGACGGCTCCCGGCCATAATCGCTTCCGCCACGTTTGCCGCCTGCGAGGTCGAACCGCTGGCGTCCTCCGTGCTAAAATCCACGGTATCCCTGCCGTTCGGCAGATTGCTGATAAATGGTGAAATATTCACATGCGCGATACTGCGGCCATCCTCCGCGCGAATCTTCACCGCCGTCCCGTCGGTAATCACCAACTCCCGGCCGTCGCCGCCGATATGATTGTAAATACCGCGCTCCAGCGCTTTCAAAAGCGTCGACTTTCCGTGATAACCTCCGCCGACAATCAGCGTGATTCCCTGAGGAATCCCCATCCCGCGCACCTTGCCGCGATATGGCAGCGCAAGCTCCACCTCCAGAGAAGCCGGACTGACAAACGGCACCGCATCCTCCATCGGCCGTTCTGAAACGCCGCTCTGACGCGGCAACACGGAACCATTGGCTACAAAAGCCGCAAGATGCCGCTTTGTAAGCTCCTCCCGGACCGCATGCTGATCCTCCGCCAGCTCGATCGCCTCGCGCAGCCGCTTCTGGTTGACATTTCTATAGAGCAGCGCTTTCTGTACGCAGGCCGGCACGTATTCAAAAAGGATTTTTCGCAGTTCGCCGGAATTGATCGTCCGCCCATCCGCCGGGAAACCGGCCTCAAAGCGGAGCGTCACCTCGCCGTTGCTGACGCGGCAGGCCGTGCGTTCCAGCACCTCCTGACCGCAGCGGCTGACCGCAATCAGGCCGCTCTTGCCGGATCCCTTCGCCTGAAACTGGTACCTGCCAAGCTCACGGGCAAAGCCGCGCAGCAGTTGATCCTGCAAGGCAACTCATCTCCAGTCCGTTGCATAATACTCCGCCGGAAACGCCGCCCGCGAAGCCGGTACCGTCACATGCAGGGCGGACGGAGCGGCGAACGGATCGCCCTGCACATGATCAATGCTCAATACGTAATACTGGAAATCATAGCTGCCGCGCAGCGACTTATAAGCCGGATAACTGCGGCGGTTGATTTCCTGCAGCTGTCGCTCCAGCTGCGCCGATGGTTTTATCATAACAATCTCCGTTTCTCCGATTGTTTCCCGGTCTCTTTCGCGCCTTTGCGAGAATCATCGCCTGACCGGTCTGCAAATCGGATCTGTTTTTACGCCGTCACATCCGCAAGAATCGCCGCTGCCAGCCCATCCGCCGTATACTCTTCTGCTGTCACCGCTATCGTCAATCCCAGCTTCCCGGCTTCCCGCGCCGTCGAAGGGCCAATCGCGGCAAACCTTACAGCAGCCGTACTTCCGCCTGCGCCCTCACTGTCCCGGCTGTTTCCACAACCCATACCGTCACCGCGAACCTCGCTGTCGCCGCGGATCTCGCATTTCTCTCCATCCCCGGCCAGCCGCGTAAACGCCCGCGCCGCAGAGACGCTGCAAAGCGCCACATAATCCACCTCGCGCAGAAGACGACACAATTCCTCTTTCCGCCGCGTATCCGCCCAGGTCTCGTACAGCGCGAGCTCCGTAAAATCAACCCCGGCGGCCCGCAGGCCCTCCGGCAACGCCGGGGAACCTTCCCGCGCGCGCAGCAGCAACACACGTTCGTCCGGCTTCAGCGTCGGAGCCCATTCCGCCGCCAGCTGTGCACCGGTAAACTCGTGCGGCATAAAATCACAGCAAAATCCATGCGCCCGCAGCGCGGCCGCCGTACGGCTGCCAACCGCAGCAAATTTCATATGCATCAGGCTGCGGATATCCGTTCTCCGCTCACGCAACAGCGCGAAAAACAGTTCCACGCCATTGGCGCTGGTAAACGCCAGCCACTGGTAATCTCCCAGGTGATCCAGCGCTTCATAAAGCGCCTGCGTGCGCAAAAGACGGCTCTCCACCAGGCTTACGGCAATCACCTCCGCTCCCAGCGGCGCAAACGCTGTGGTAAGCTCTTCTGCCATATGCCGCGTCCCGGTCGCCAGAACGCGCACGCCGCTAAGCGGCTTGCGCGCAAACCACAAAAGCTCTTCGGAGAGCGCCGCGGCCGCGCCGACCACGGTGATTGCCGGTGGTTTAAGACCGGCTTCCCGCACGGTCTCCGCAATATGCGCAAGGTCCGAAACCACCTGCCGCTGCTTTCCCGTCGTCCCCTGAGAGATCACCGCCGCGGGCGTGTCACCTGCTTTCCCCGCAGCAAGCAGCCGCCCGGCAATCCGCTCCAGACGCGCAAGTCCCATCAGAAAGATCAGCGTGCCCTCCTCACGGGCAAGCGTTTTGTAATCGATCGCGTCTTCCTCTTTGCCCGCCCGCTCATGTCCAGTAATCACATGGAAGGACGACGCCAGCCCCCGATGCGTGACCGGAATTCCGGCATACGCCGGTACCGCGCAGGCCGAAGTGACACCGGGAACGATCTCAAACTCCAGTCCCGCATGTTTCAGCGCCAACGCTTCCTCGCCGCCTCTTCCAAATACAAACGGGTCGCCGCCCTTTAAACGCACCACACGCGCGCCCTGCGCTGCCCGCTCCACGAGCAGCGCGTTGATCTGCTCCTGAGGCATCGCATGCCTGCCCGCCTGTTTTCCCGCATAGATCAGCTCCGCGTCCAGCGGCGCTTCATTCAGCAGAGAAGGCGGCGCAAGATGATCATAAACCACCACATCCGCCTGACGCACACAATCCAGACAGCGCTGCGTGACCAGCCCCATATCTCCCGATCCGGCTCCCGCCAGCATCACCGGGCGGGGCGTTCGCACCTGTTCGGCCAGGCGTCCGGCCAGTTCGAAAGCTGCTTCTTTACCACCGGCTTCTCCCAGCACGACAAAATCCTTCCGGTACACCGGATGCATACCGTCCGCGGCAAACATCGCCGACATCACAAGCTTTCCGCCCTCCTCGCGGCACCAGGCCGCGCAGGGCGCGTTGCAGCTGCCGCCCAGAAGCGACAAATACTCTCGCTCCGCCGTCAGCGCCAGCATGGCCGCCGGTTCGTTGACCGCCGTCATGATCTCCGTAAGCTCACCCGCGCGCGTCTCGACCGCGAGAATTCCCTGGCCGCAGGCGGGCAGAAAACGCTCCAGATCAAGATATTCTACGCACAATCCTTCCGGCTGCGCAAGCTCCAGCCGACGTAATCCGGCTGCGGCCAGCACGATAGCGTCATACTCGCCGAGGCGCAGCTTTTCCAGCCGCGTCGGCACATTGCCCCGCAGCGGCTCCACGCGCACCCGCGGATTGAGCCGCAACAGCTGCAGACTGCGCCGCAGACTGCTGGTGCCGACCACACTGCCCTCCGGCAGCTCGCTAAGCGGAATCCCACTGACCGTCACCAGCACATCGCCCGGATCCTCGCGTCCGACCGCCGCGTCCAGATACAATCCGTCCGGCAGCGCAAGCGGCATATCCTTCGCGCTGTGCACGGCCAGGTCAATCTCATGATCAAGCAGCGCCCGGTCCAGCTCCTGCGTAAAAACACCCCTGCCGCCGAAGCTGTCCAGGGATCTGTTCAACATACGGTCGCCAAGGGTGTTCATCGCTACCAGTTCGATCTCAAGCTCCGGAAAATGTTTTTTGATTATGTCACATACCAGCTTTGTCTGTGTCATGGCAAGCCGGCTTTGCCGCGTCCCTACCCGAAGTTTCATCCGCTCTCCTTACCGTTTATCCATCGTGCCGCGCGGCTTTGCCCCGGCAAACCATCACACATTCACAATTTGCCGGGCACACCATCACGATTCGTCACCGCGGAACACGATCGTTCCGGTCTTCTCATCCATGCTCTCCACAATCGCCAGCGATTCCAGGCGGATGCCGAGCGAACGGATCCGCTCTCCGCCCGCCTGAAAGCCCTTTTCAATCACGATCCCGGCGCCGACCAGCTCCGCTCCGGAGTCGCCAACAAGCTGCGCCAGCCCCTCCAGCGCCTTGCCGTTAGCAAGGAAATCATCGATCAGGAGTACTTTGTCTCCCCTGCCCAAAAACTCTTTCGATACGATAATGTCGTAAACCCGCCCATGCGTAAAGGACTCGACCTTTGTGGTATAGACCTCACCGGCAATGTTTTTCGTCTGCGTCTTTTTGGCAAAAACTACCGGTACGTGAAAGCTTTCGGCCGCCACGCAGGCAATCCCGATTCCGGACGCCTCGATCGTCAGAATCTTATTGACTTCCGCATCCGCGAAGCGACGCCGGAATTCCCGGCCAATCTCCTGAAACAGTTCAATATCCATCTGATGATTCAGGAAACTGTCCACCTTCAGCACATTTCCGGCCTTGATTTTGCCGTCCCGACGTATCCTGTCCTTTAAAAGCTGCATAAGCCATCCCCCGTTTTACTTTACTACAGCATTATTCTTAATATAATGAACCACCTTGTAAATCATCGCCGTCTGATCAAGCGCCTCCTCGCCATAACTGGACTGCAGACTCTCAATCGTCGTACCGTACAAATCGGCCACGCCCTGTCGGTCCTCATCATCCACTACGAGACCTTCTTTCTCCGCTATCGCCTCGACAACCAGTTGCTGCTGGATTGCCTGCCTCGCGGAAGTGTGGAGCTGTTCCTCAAATTCTTCCTGCGTCATTCCGAACAGGCTCACATATTGTTCGAGCGTCATTCCGTACATTTCCACCATGCTGGTATAATAGGCAAGCTGCGTCTGATACTGCTGTTCCACCGCTTCCTCGTTGAGTGAAAATTCCGTGGCGTCGATCACCGCCTGGAACGCGTCGTTCTCGACCTGCTCGTCCGCCTGCGTCTCCTTTTCTTCCTGCATGTCCGCCAGCGTATCCGCGCGGAATTCATCTACTGTAGACAGATCCGACATTCTCTGCACAAACGCATCGTTCAGAACCGCGTCATGCACTTCCATGACCGAGTTGACCGTCACGTCAAAGACCACCGCCTGCCCGGCCAGCTCCTCGTTGCCGTATGTCTCCGGAAAGGTCAGGTTTAGGCTGCGCTCATCTCCGGTCTTCGCACCGATCAGCCCATCCTCAAAGCCGTCGATAAATGTACCGGAACCAAGCTCCAGATCATATCCCTGCGCGGTGCCGCCGTCAAACGCGACGCCGTCTTTCATTCCGACATAATCGATATTGACAATATCCCCGTCTTTCGCCGCACGGGTCACTTCCACCCGCTCCGGATTCGCGTCCAGAATACTCTGAATACGCTGCTCCAGCTCCTCATCGGTCACCTCGGTCGATGGTCTCGTCACTTCAACGCCCGTATATTCGCCAAGACTTGTCACGCTGCCGCGGTCGATCTGTGCTGCCGCAGTCGTCTCTTCTGGCGTGTCCTTTTTGGAACAGCCTGCCGCAAGTATCATAACTGCGACGGCGCACAACGCCAGTCTCCCAAATTTTCTCATAATCGTCTCCTTTTTTCTATCAGCCTTACTGCTGTAATTCTTCATTCCCCGGCAAAAAACGCCGCAAATGCCAGGTATGTATTATAAACATCCAGCTTTGCTGTCACCTCAAACGGCGAGTGCATGGAAATCACCGGGACGCCGAGGTCAACCGTATCAATGTTGAGCCGGGATACATATTTGGCGATCGTGCCGCCGCCGCCCGCGTCGATCGCGCCAAGCTCACCCGCCTGCCAGTAAACGCCCGCATCCTCCATGATGCCGATCACCCTGGCCATCGTCTCGGCGCTGGCGTCGTTCGCGGCTGATTTGCCGCGCGAGCCGGTGTATTTTGTCAGTACCGTGCCTTTATTGAGGTAGCTGGCATTCGCCTTCTCGAATACATCCGGGAAGGTCGGGTCATAGGCCGCGTTCACATCCGCTGAAAGGCAGAGCGACTTCGCGAACACCTCGTTCACATCCGCGCCCTCGTGCCGCGCCAGATCCTGCACATAATGGCTGAAATAGTCCGAATTCATCCCTGTATTGCCGTCAGACCCGATCTCCTCCTTATCCGTCAGCACCGTCACGGTCGTGTGGCGCGGGTGCTTCGTCTCAATCTCCGCCATCAGCGCCGTGTAAGCGCAGACGCGGTCATCCTGTCCGTAAGCACCAATCAGGCTGTGGTCCAGCCCGACGTCCACGGCCTTCTGGGCCGGCACCATCTCGATCTCCGCCCGGAAGAAATCCGCCTCCGTCATGCCATATTTCTCATTTAATAATTTCAGAACCGCCAGCTTCACCGGCTCCTTCACCTCGTCGTCCGCAAAAGGGAGCGAACCGATAATAATGTTGAGTTCCTCGCCGCGCAGGCCGTCGCCCAGCTTGCGCTCATTCTGCTTTGCCGCCAGATGCGGCAGCAGATCGCTGATGCAGAAAACCGGATCGCCCTCCGCCTCGCCGATGCAGACCGGCGTCACCGTACCATCCTTTCTGACCACGACCCCGTGCATCGCCAGCGGAATGGTCCCCCACTGGTATTTACGGATGCCGCCGTAATAATGGGTCTTAAAATAGGCAAGATCTTCCTTCTCGTACAACGGATTAGGCCGCAGATCCAGGCGCGGCGAATCGATGTGCGCGCCATTAATGCGGATGCCCTCACTTACCGGCAGCTCGCCGAAGGTCGTCATCAGTACCGCCTTGCCGCGGTTGATACGGTACACCTTATCGCCCGGCCGATATTCCCGCTTCGCGTCAAACGGCGCGTAACCGGCCGCGAGCAGCATCCACTCGGTCTCTGCCACGCACTCGCGCTCCGTCTTTCCCGCGTTGAGGAATGTCTTATAACCCTCGCAAAACTCCGCCGCCTTCTCCACCTGCTCCGGCGCTTCCTTTCCGATATGCGGGAAACGGAAGGTCAGCTGCTCTTCCAGAAGCTTTCCTGCGGATTTTTCTTTTTCCTCTGCCATTCTTTTATCCTCCTGTCGTACTTCATTCGACCATCTGCCAGAGAATCGCCGCGCAGGACAACCTGGCGCGTTCTCCGTTTGACCCATTCTTCAAATTGAGACGCTATGCGCGGATCCCATTCTCATCGCCTTCCAGAATCAATGTGAACGGACCGTCGTTGACCAGCTCTACCTGCATGTACGCGCCGAAACTGCCGTGCTCCACCTTAGGCACATGCATACGGCAGCGCTCGATAAAATACTCATACAGCCGCCGGGCTTTCTCCGGTGAACCTGCCCGGATAAAGCTGGGACGATTTCCCTTGTGGCAATCCGCGCACAGCGTAAACTGACTGACCACAAGCAACCCGCCGTCAACATCCGCCAGCGACAGATTCGTCTTCCCGTTCGCATCCTCAAAAAGGCGTAGTTTACAGATCTTATCAGCCATGCGGTCAGCCGCCGCTTCGGAATCATTTTCCTCAACGCCCAGCAGAAGCAGGAATCCTCTGCCAATCGCGCCGATTGTCTCCCCATCGACACGCACGCGGGCACTCGTCACGCATTGCAGCACTACCTTCATATTACTGTCACTCCCATATGCTCGCACGATATTCACACGGTCTTCTACGCCGCATGTCTGCCGGTAACGATATTACCAGGTCTCAACACAAAGGAGAGCCGGCACGCGAAACCGGCCAGCCCCCTCATCCGCTTTCCTTAGATGCTTACCTTAAAAACCCTATCCATAATTCCGGTGTAAAAAGATCACGAACGTGTTTTTTACAGCTTCAGGCCCTTCAGCAACGAACCCAGCCCGGTCGTCGCCGATCCGGTCTCTTTATAATGGAAGGTTTCTTCTTTCTCCCTCGGCGCCTCGCTCTGCTCGAGCGCTTTCATGCTCAGGCTGATACGACCGTCGCCGACGCCGATCACCTTGACGGTAACCTTCTGCCCCTCCTTGAGCACTACGCTCGGGGTCTTGATGCGCTGTCTGCTGATCTGGGAAACATGAAGCAAACCGGTCAGGCCATTTTCCAGATCCACGAACGCGCCGTAATCTTTCAGGCTGTCCACCGTGCCTTCCAGAACGGCTCCGACCTTAATCTCAGCCAGACGCGCCGCTTTCTCCGCAGCTTCCTTCTCCTTCTGGACATTGCGCGCGGAAAGCACCAGTCTCTTTTTCTTCGGATCGACCGTGATCGGCACAACCTCCAGCGTCTGGCCTACCCAGTCCTCCAGCTTCTCCACATATTTGGTAGAAACATGGGAAGCCGGGATAAATCCCTGAATATCATCGATATATGCGATGGCGCCGGCCTTGACCGCTTCCTTGACCTTGACCTTTGTCACGGTCTTATCCTGCATCATCTGCAGCAGCTCATTCCACTTCTCAGCGTCCGGACCCTCCTGCTCCTGAAAACCAGCCGAACGGCGCTCGTCATAGGCCTTATAGGAGGCCTCCAGCTCATTGGCAAAATCCGCCATCGTCTCCTGCGGCGCTTCCTCCGTTACCTTCACTTCTTCTTCTGACATGATTAACAACTCCCTTCCGTTTACCTCTTGCCGGCGCATGAACCGACACTACGATGACTTTACCACATTTTCACCATTTTTGCTATAGTTTTATCATAAAACCTGACTTTGGTATCCAGCTTTAAAAATGGCGTTAGTTTTATGAAAAAA
>JAJQAA010000061.1:18042-23984 GCA_021204045.1 Clostridiales bacterium | reverse complement strand
ATTTAAAGTCAAAATCTCAGTCCGTCTTTTCCCCACCCCGTGAATAGTAACTTAAATTCCGAAAGATTAACAATAATTTACTTTAGGGATTTAAAAAAATCACGATTCGTGGTAAAATGTCCGCAAAGGGCAGAGCCAGATGAATGCCCAGGTGGCCGCCGTGTTCACACGAGCGGACACAGGGGCAGTCATCTGGCGAGCGAAGCGAGCGAGAAAAACCGCAGGTTTTTCGACGCTCTGCCCGTTGGCCTGTGTGTAGATGGATACGCAGGTTTTTCGACGCTCTGCCCGTAGTTCCATCTGTATCAAAATAAAAAGGAGGAGATTTTTATGAAGAAGAAGTTAGCGCTTTTACTGGCCTGCTCCATGGTTCTGGGGCTTTCGGCCTGCGGCAGCAGCAGTTCGACTGCGACAACCGCGGCCGCGACGACGGCAGCGGCTGAGACTACCGCGGCTGCAGCGGAGACAGCGGCTGAGACAGAAGCGGCGGCTGAGACTGAGGCATCCGGTATGGACGCGCTGATCGAGGCGGCAAAGGCAGAAGGTGAGCTGACCGTTTACGGTTCCTGCGAGGAAGAGTATCTGGCGGCGGCCTGCCAGAATTTTGAGAAGCTGTATGGCATTACCGTAAAGTACCAGAGACTTTCCACTTCCGAGGTTTATACGAAGATCAAGGAGGAGGCAGGCAATCCGTCCGGCGACGTCTGGTTCGGCGGCACGACCGATCCGTACAACGAAGCGGTGGCGGATGACCTTCTGGAAGCTTACGATGCGATCAACGCGGTGAACCTGATGGGTGATCAGTACAAGGATCCGGAAAATAAGTGGTACGGCATTTACAGCGGTATCCTCGGCTTTATGGTAAACAATGAGGAGCTGGAGCGCCTGGGTCTGGAAGCGCCGCAGAGCTGGGATGATCTGACCAAGGAAGAGTACAAGGGTCTGATCATGCTGTCTAACCCGAATACCGCCGGTACGGCGAAGCTGGTGATCAACACCATGGTGCAGATGAAAGGCCATGACGAGGCGATGGAATATTTCAAGGCTCTGGATCAGAACGTGATCCAGTATACGAAGTCCGGTTCCGGCCCGTCCAAGATGGTAGGCCCGGGCGAGTGCGTGATCGGTATTGGTTTCCTGCATGACGGTATCTACCAGATTTTGCAGGGCTATGATAATATCGGCCTGATTGTTCCGTCTGAGGGAACTTCCGCTGAGATTGGCGCGACCGCGATCTTCAAGGGCTGCGCGCATCCGAACGCGGCAAAGCTGTGGATTGAGTACGCGCTGTCTCCGGACTGCGTGGATCTTGCAAAAGAAAACGGTTCCTATCAGTTCCTGGTCATTACGAACGCGACTCAGCCGGAGGAGGCAGAGCAGTTTGGTCTGGATCTCAGCCTGACGATCGACTATGATTTCGAGGACGCGAAAGCAAACAGCGCCCAGTATGTGGAAGACTTCTTCGAGGCACTGGGAAGCTCCGCAGACAGCGCGGATACCGGCAGGTTCCTGACAGAATAAGTCCGTATTGATGATGTAGGGATATGCCGCGCAGTGCGCGGCATATCTTTTTACAGGAAGGAGGCAGGCCTTGTCCAGACGACAGAGCGCCGAGCTTGAGCGCAGAAAATTTTTTTCCGATCCGATTCTGATCAGCATGATCGCAGTTCTGCTGGTCTTTTTGACTTTATTTATCCTGTATCCGCTGCTGATGCTGCTGATTGACAGTTTTTATACGGAGGGCCATATCACGGCGGACGTATTTAAGCGGGTACTGAGCATGGAACGTTTCCGGCAGGCGTTTAAAAATACGCTGGTTCTCGGCGTGATTGTCGGGTTCGCCTCCACGGCGATCGGTCTGTTGTTCGCGTATGTGGAGGTCTATGTGAAGCTGCGGACGAAGCTTCTGGAGAAGCTGTTCGGCCTGGTCTCGATGTTGCCGGTGGTTTCGCCGCCGTTTGTGCTTTCGCTGTCGATGATCATGTTGTTCGGCCGGAGCGGTATCATTACCCGTTCGCTCTTACATATTTATGATTCGAATGTATATGGGCTTAAGGGCATCGCGATCGTGCAGACCATGACATTTTTCCCGGTCTGCTATCTGATGCTGAAGGGCCTGTTGAAAAATATCGATCCTTCCCTGGAGGAAGCGACGCGCGACATGGGAGCGAGCCGCTGGAAAGTGTTTACGAGCGTGACGTTCCCGCTGCTCCTTCCGGGTCTGGGGAATGCGTTCCTTGTGACGTTTATTGAGTCGGTCGCCGACTTCGCCAACCCGATGCTTATCGGCGGTTCTTATGATACGCTGGCGACAACGATCTATCTGCAGGTCACCGGCGCCTACGATTCGACGGGTGCGGCCGCGATGTCCGTGGTGCTTTTGTCTCTCACGGTGATCCTGTTCCTGATTCAGAAATATTATCTGGAGAAGAAGACCGCGGCGACTTTGACCGGCAAGGCTTCCCGGCAGCGAATGCTGATCGAGGACGCGAGCGTTACGATCCCGCTGACGATTTTCTGCGGTCTGGTGGCGGCGTTCGTTATTCTTTTGTATGTGATGGTGCCGTTCGGGGCTTTGTTTACGCTCTGGGGGCGGGATTACAGCCTGAGCCTGAAATGGTTCCAGTATATGTTAAAGACGAGCGGCCTGAAAGCGTTCAAGGATTCGTTTGTACTCTCCCTGATTGCTTCGCCGCTGACGGCTTTTTTGTCCATGGTGATTTCCTACCTGGTGGTAAAAAAGAAATTTAAGCTGAAGGGCTTTATTGAATTTGTTTCCATGCTGGCGATGGCGGTGCCGGGCACGGTGCTTGGTATCGGTTATATCCGCGGCTACGCGAACGGCCTGTTCCGCAGCGGCGTTATGAGTGGCCTGTATGGCACGGGTCTCATCCTGATCATCGTCTTCATCGTGCGGAGCCTGCCGACCGGCACGCGCAGCGGTATCTCGGCGCTGCAGCAGATCGACAAATCAATCGAGGAATCGGCTTATGACATGGGCGCTAACTCGGCTTATGTGTTTATGACCGTGACATTGCCGCTGATCAAGGATTCGTTTTTCAGCGGCCTGGTGACCGCGTTTGTGCGCAGCATTACGGCGATCTCGGCGATTATCCTGCTGGTTACGCCGGATTTCCTGCTGATTACCTGCCAGATCAATGAGCAGGCGGAGAAGGGTAATTACGGAGTTGCCTGCGCTTACGCGACGGTGCTGATCGCGATCACTTATGGCGCGGTGCTGATTATGAATACGCTGATCAAATTCTTTGGCGTCAGCCGCAGGATAAAGGAGGATTAGACGGATGGAAAAGAAGAAAAAAGGCGTTCGCCTGGAGCATATCTCCAAGATTTACAAGGATCCGAAGACCGGAAAGGATTTTTACGCCGTGCATGACGCGGATCTGACGATTGAGCCGGGAAGCTTTGTGACCCTGCTGGGGCCGTCCGGCTGCGGTAAGACGACGATCCTGCGCATGATTGCCGGTTTTGAAAGCCCGGATGAGGGCGAAATCTACATGGACGACGAGGCGATCAACAGCCTGACGCCCAACAAGCGGGATACGGCGATGGTATTCCAGAGCTACGCGCTGCTCCCGCATTACAATGTGTTTGACAACGTGGCCTATGGCTTAAAGCTGCGTAAGCTGCCCAAGGACGAGATCCGTGATAAGGTGCTGGATATTCTGAAGCTTGTGGAGATGGAAGGGATGGAAGCCCGGATGACGAATCAGCTCTCCGGCGGCCAGCAGCAGCGTGTGGCGCTGGCTCGGGCGCTGGTGCTGGAGCCGGGGGTGCTGCTGTTTGACGAGCCGTTGAGCAATCTGGACGCGAAGCTGCGCGTCACGATGCGTACGGAGATTCGTAAGATTCAGCAGAAAGTCGGCATTACCGCGATTTATGTCACTCATGATCAGTCCGAGGCGATGAGCATTTCTGACCGTATCATTATCATGAGCCGCGGAAAGGTCGAGCAGATCGGTTCGCCGCGGGAAATCTATTATCATCCCAATTCCCGCTTTGTGGCGGACTTCATCGGTGAGGCCAATTTCCTCGACTGCCAGGTACTGGAGACATCTGGGGACGAGGCGAAGATTGCCGTCGCAGGGGAGAAGCTGACCGTCCAAAACTTTGCCGGTGCGAAAACCGGCGATACAGCGGCGCTGGTGTTGCGCCCGGAAGCGGCGAAACTCGCCGAAGAAGGCGTAATCCAAGGAACCGTCACACTGTCAACATTCATGGGATCCTACCAGTATTACCAGATGAGCGTCGGCGACATGGAAGTGCAGATCACCGATTATCATCCGGTCAACCGTCGCATCTACGAGGTCGGCGAAAAAGCATACCTCGACTTTGACCCGCAGGGCGTCTACATATTGTGATGTCAGGATTGCGGGAGTGCGGAGCACGGAGCAATCCGTGGCATCAAACGTTCCTTTTTATATCAGGGTTCAAAAGGAGACACTATGATAGCAATTATTGATTACGATGCGGGCAATCTGCGCAGCGTGGAGAAAGCGCTGCTTGCGCTCGGCGAGCAGCCGCAGGTTACGCGCGACGCACGGATGATCCTCTCCGCGGATAAGGTGATCCTGCCGGGTGTGGGCGCGTTCGGGGACGCGATGGCGCGTCTTCACCAATATGGTCTGGTCGACGTGATCCGCGAGACGGTTGCTAAGGGTACGCCGTTTCTGGGAATCTGTCTCGGCCTGCAGCTTTTGTTTGAGCGCAGCGAGGAGAGTCCAGGTGTGGATGGACTGGGGCTTTTAAAGGGTGAGATTCTGCGCATTCCGGACCGCGAGGGTTTTAAGATCCCCCATATGGGCTGGAATTCACTTCACATCCGCCCCGGCGCGCGGCTGTTTAGGGGCATCGACGAGGGCGCTTACGTCTATTTTGTCCATTCCTATTACCTCAAAGCGGCGGATGAGAACAAAGTGGCGGCTTCAACCGAATATATTACCCATATTCACGCTTCGGTGGAGGATGGGAACCTGTTTGCTACCCAGTTCCATCCGGAAAAGAGCAGCGAAGTGGGAATGCGGATTCTGAAAAATTTTATCAGCCTCTGATGGATGTGGCGGACGGGAGCGGCATATGTTTACAAAAAGGATTATTCCCTGTCTGGACGTGAATAACGGCCGGGTTGTGAAGGGGGTTAATTTTGTCAATCTGCGCGACGCCGGCGATCCGGTGGAGATCGCGGCGGCTTATGACAAGGCCGGTGCGGATGAGCTGGTGTTTCTGGATATCACCGCCTCGTCGGACGCGCGGGAGACGGTGGTCGATATGGTGCGCCGCGTGGCGGAGAAGGTATTTATCCCGTTTACGGTGGGCGGCGGTATCCGTACAGTAGAGGATTTCCGGCGGCTGCTGCGCGAGGGCGCAGATAAAATCTCGATCAATTCCTCGGCGATCAATACGCCGCGCCTGATTTCTGACGCGGCGGACAAATTCGGCCGCCAGTGCGTAGTTGTGGCGATTGACGCCAGGCGGCGCGTGGACGGTTCGGGATGGAATGTGTTCAAAAACGGCGGACGCATCGATACCGGCCTGGACGTGGTCGAGTGGGCGAGACAGGCGGACAGTCTGGGTGCGGGCGAGATTCTGTTGACCAGCATGGACTGCGACGGCACGAAAGCCGGGTACGACAATGAACTGACGGCCCGCATTGCCGAGACCGTGTCAGTGCCGGTGATCGCTTCCGGCGGCGCGGGTACGATGGAGCATTTTTACGATACACTCACGGAGGGGAAAGCTGACGCGGCGCTGGCGGCTTCCCTGTTCCATTACAAAGAGCTGGAGATTATGGATCTGAAACGATATCTGCGCGGGCGGGGGATTTCCGTGCGGATGTAAGAGGAAGGATGGTCATTCGGCCAATACCAAGGAGACCCCCGCAGGGGGTTCGTGATGGCCATTCGGCCAAAAAGGAGGACGTCCCC
>JAJQAA010000061.1:0-17942 GCA_021204045.1 Clostridiales bacterium | reverse complement strand
GCAGGGGATCCGTGATGGCCATTCGGCCAAAAAGGAGGACGTCCCCGCAGGGGATCCGTGATGGCCATTCGGCCAAAAAGGAGGACGTCCCCGCAGGGGATTCGTGATGGCCATTCGGCCAAAAAGGAGGACGTTTTATGGGAGCGATAGCGAATGACTGGCTGGAACCGTTAAGCCCGGAATTTAAAAAGCCGTATTACCGAAAGCTTTACAATACGGTGAAGCACGAGTATGAGACACGGCAGGTGTTTCCTGACGCGGACGATATTTTTAACGCTTTTGCGTTTACGCCGCTCTCGCAGGTCAAGGCTGTGATTCTCGGCCAGGATCCTTATCACAATGTCGGGCAGGCGCATGGTCTCTGTTTTTCTGTGAAACCGGATGTGGAGATCCCGCCTTCGCTGGTCAATATCTATTAGGAGCTGCACGACGATCTGGGCTGTTATATTCCGAACAACGGTTATCTGGAGAAATGGGCCCGTCAGGGCGTGATGCTGCTCAACACGGTGCTCACCGTGCGCGCGCACGCGGCGAACTCGGCAGCTTCAAATAAACAACAACATCATTAAAGTCACCGTGCGCGCGCACGCGGCGAACTCGCACCGCGGCATCGGCTGGGAGGAGTTTACCGACGCGGCGATCCGCGTTCTCAATGAGCAGGACCGGCCGATGGTCTTCATCCTCTGGGGTCGGCCGGCGCAGCAGAAACGATCTATGCTGACTAACCCGAAGCATCTGATCCTGGAAGCGCCGCACCCGAGCCCGCTTTCCGCTTACCGCGGTTTCTTTGGCAGCCGGCCGTTTTCGCGCACAAACGCCTTTCTGGAGGAGCATGGGCTGACGCCGATCGACTGGCAGATTGAAAATGTGTGAATTGAATGATAGCATAGGAGAACCGCTATGAGCATAATCGAACTGTTGAAGGTATTGGTACTGGGAATTGTTGAGGGATTTACGGAATGGCTGCCGATCAGCAGCACGGGCCACATGATCCTCGTGGATGAGATCATTCATCTGAATGTGACAGAAGACTTTCGCAGCGTGTTTCTTGTCGTGATTCAGCTTGGCGCGATTCTGGCCGTAGCGGTGATCTTTTTTCAACGCCTGAATCCGTTTGACCCGCAGAAGACGGAAAACCAGAAGTGGATAACCGTCCATCTGTGGTTCAAAATTATCATTGCCTGTGTACCGGCGGCAGTTTTCGGCCTTCTGCTCGACGACTGGATGGAGGCGCACCTGTACAATGCTTATGTGGTCGCGGCGATGCTGATTGTTTATGGTATTCTGTTTATCATGCTGGAGAACCGCAATCAGGATACGGAGTTTCCGATCCGGCGTGTCACGCAGATTTCCTACCAGACGGCGCTCTATATCGGTCTGTTCCAGGTGCTTTCGCTGGTGCCCGGCACCTCGCGTTCCGGCGCGACGATTCTCGGCGCGATGATTCTCGGCTGTTCGCGTCCGGCGGCGGCGGAGTTCTCCTTCTTCCTTGGCGTACCGGTAATGTTTGGCGCGAGTCTGCTGAAGCTGGTCAAATTTGGCTTTGATTTCAGTGCGGCAGAGATCGTTTATCTGATTCTCGGCATGGTGGTCGCGTTTGTGGTCTCGGTGTATTCGATTAAATTCCTGATGGCCTATGTCAAACGGAATGATTTTAAATTTTTCGGTTATTATCGCATCATCCTGGGCGTCATTGTGCTTGCTTATTTCAGCGTCACGGCGTTGCTTGGGTGAGAATACATTCCAGAAAGCGTTCCCCGTATTTTCCGAATTTGAATTCTCCGACGCCGGGTACGGCCAGCATGGCGGCTTTTGTTCTGGGTTTTGCAACGCACATATGTACCAGCGTTTTGTCGGAAAAGACGATATATGGCGGCACCTGCTCATCTCTGGCAATTTCCATGCGCAGCGCGCGAAGCTGCTGGAACAGCTCCTGATCCGGTGCTGACAGATCCACGGCAGCCGCGCTGCCTTTTCGTTGTTTCTTTCCGCTCGCCGCTTTGATTGCAGGCTCCTGTTCCTTCGCCATTTTCATGACAACCGGTTCGCCTTCATCCAGGATTCGTTTTGAAGCGTCCGTCAGTCTGACGATCGTGTACTCATCATCGCTCAATGATAAAAATCCCTGCAAAATCAAATGATTCATTACCTGCCGCAGCCGGTACGGCGAGGTTTTCGCCTGGACGGCGTAGTAAGGGTTGTCCTTCATCCGATACTGGCGGATTTTCGCATTGTTCGCCCCATGGACGGTGTCCAGGATCACATTGATTCCGTAACGCTGGCGGCAGGCGGATACGCAGCCGATCAGAGCTTTCGCGCTTTCCGTTACATCGACGTTCTCAAACTGCGTAAGGCAATTCGCGCAGTTGGCGCAGTAATTGGAGCGGTATTCCCCAAAATACCGCAGGATGTAATCGCGCAGGCACTCGTTGGTGAAGCAGTAAAAGGTCATTTTGCGCAGCCGCATCCGGTCGCGCTCCGAGACAATCTGTCTGGTGATCGGGTCCAGCTCCTGGTTATCCTTGTTGTGCTCGATGAAGAACTGATTCGTCACAACGTCCTGCCCGCTGTAGTAGAGAATGCACTCGCCCGGCTCCATATCCCTCGCGCAGCGCCCGATTTCCTGATAATAAGCCTCAATGCTTCCCGGCATATTATAATGGATAATGAAGCGGACGTTTGATTTGTCAATCCCCATGCCGAAAGCGTTTGTCGCGACCATGATCAAACGGCGGTCATAAATGAAATCATCCTGGTTTTTCTGCCGCTCGGCGTCGCTAAGGCCTGCGTGGTAGCGGGTAACGGAAAAGCCGCCGTTCTTCAGCCTGCCGCTGACGTCCTCCACCAGCTTGCGGGTCTGGCAGTAGACAATGCCGCACTGATCCGGGTGAGCGTCCAGGGAGGCTTTCAGCGCCGCGAATTTATCTTTCGGGGTCTGGACGGCCAGATACAGGTTTGGCCGGTCGTATCCGGTCGTCACCATGACCGGCTCGCGCAGCAGCAGGATATCGATGATATCCTCCCGCACTTCTTTCGTGGCCGTCGCCGTGAAAGCGCTGACGATGGGTCGTTTGGGCAGCCTTTTTATGAATTCTACGATTTTCAGGTAGCTTGGCCTGAAATCCTGACCCCATTGAGAGACACAGTGTGCCTCATCGACCGCGACCATCGCGATTTTCGCATGAAGGGCAAAATCAAGAAAGCTTTCGGTTTCCAGCCGTTCCGGGGCCACGTAAATGATCGGGTACCGCCCCGCCTTGGCATATTCCAGCGCCTTGTAATATTGCGCGGCGGTCAGGGAGCTGTTCAGATAAGCGGCGTGGACGCCCGCCTGGTTCAGCGCCGCCACCTGATCCTTCATGAGCGAAATCAACGGGGAGATTACCAGCGTGATGCCGTCCATCATCAGCGCCGGAATCTGGAAGCACAGTGATTTTCCGGAGCCGGTCGGCATGACGCCAAAGACATCCTTTCCCGCCAATATGGCGTCGATGAGCGTCTCCTGCCCCTCCCGGAAGGTGTCGTAGCCGAAATATTGTTTTAGTACCTGATATTTATCCATTGTGTTCAATCGTTATCCGCCTCCCGGAATATGGCTTTGTCGTCAGTGCCAGCTTCACCAATATCCGTTCCGTCAATACCGGTCATGTCAATATTCGCTTCGTCAATGCTGGTGATGTCAATATGGGCAATTTCATTAATGGGGATTTTCTGTCCGTCCGACAGGGTAAGCATTCTCTGAAAAGCATCCAGCTTTTTCACCGAGCCGGTGACGGTATGATATTCGCCGCCATCTTTCCGTTCGTCCGGAACAAAATAGGTAATTTCCACGCTGGGCGACTGCGCGAGGTGAGCCACGATCTGATTCAGCCGGTCGGAAATTTTCTGTTTTTCGTCCTCGTCCAGTTCCAGCCGTCGTCCGGTCAGGCGGGCGGTTTCTTTCGCCGCCGCGTCGTAGCCGGTGAGCGCGGCGAATGGGGAAAACTGCGCCGCGCGGGCCTCCATGGACATGCGGGGATGATTCCGGGAGGTGAAATGGGGCAGATGGATAATGTCCTGGTAATCATTGATGGTTCGTCTGGTCATGGGGATCCTCCGGTGACATGGCAATGTTATATTTATTATTTTCATCGAAGCACTTTCCACGTTCCGCCCTTAGCGGGACCGATTCTCTCGATAGAACCGGTTTCTCTTAAAGCACGTACCGCATATTCAACGCCGCCCTTGGACAACGACAGTTCTTTCATGAGTTCATCATAAGTAATGGAAGGATTGTTTTTCATTAATGCGATAATTTTCTCGCTGGTTTTCTCCTTAGTTTTCTCCTTGGTTTTCTCCTTGGTTTTTTCCGCTGCTGTTTTCTCGTTACTTCCCGGAATTTCCGGTCGGAACATGGTTACCAGAACGCCCCCGCAGCTTTCTTTGAATTTTGGCTCCTGCAATCCTGCGGACACAAAACCAGTCCGGATTTTCGAAATTCCACGTCCCCAGCTTTCAATAAAACCGGCTTTATAGAATACGGCGGCTATGTTGGGATTCCTTGGTTTGGAAGAGTGATCGGACATCCGGATCAAGTCCCCTTCGATGATATCCTGAAACACCAGATCTGTTTCATCTTTGATAAATCGTCCAATACGGAAGTCGCAGGAAGGAATAAATTTCCCTGGATTTTTGCCAAACAGTAAAATCGTGGCTATTTTCAGTTTTCCATTTTCATCGATAAGATTCAGGTTGTCGAGGACGGTATATATATCGCTTGTCGCGGAATCAGCGGACATACGATGGTTGGATACTGCCATTTTCTGAAAATAAATAACTGCTTCCGGGTCAATATCTTCTATAGTCGCTTTTTCGGTCAAGGTATCATCCCAGGTCATGCCCAATTTTCTTAATAAAAATTCCTGTAATGCTGTTCCTTTTAATTCCTGTTTTGTACTGCCGCTGCGATAATGATATACGCCCCGATAGGAAATAGGCATATTTGATTTTGGAACAATAATTTCAATAAAGTCTTTATTTTCTTGTGATAAAAGATTTACGTCTGCCACAATGCCAAGAGTTGTGACAATCTTATTTGGAATATCATCAAGGAGTGATTTTCAGCCATCGATAATTCACCTGCCTTTCGATTCAAAAGTCTGAATTCAACTATCTGTATTTATTATAACGGTCGTTTTTTTCGAGTTCAATTGGGGTTTTGAGATTTTATTTCCGGTGCCCTCCGATCTGCCCGTTGTGATTCATTCCGGTCGCGCCGTCCTCCAGGCTCATCCCTTTGAGCAGGGCGTTTTTCCCGAATTTTTTCTGAATCTCCAGGACAGCTTTCTGGCGGCGCTTTTCCCGTTCCAGTTCTGCCTGTTCGTGGACGCGTGTCTGTTCCAGCGCGGCGTAGTCGGTAAAAAGGTCAAGCTGCTCGGGCTCGGGCGGCAGGATTTCGTCCTCGCGAATGACGTGATTGGCGACAACGTACATCCGGCGCACCAGGAGATTGCGGTCGACGATGCGGTCAAACAGTTCCATTGTCGCCTCAGTGATCAATCGGGTGGAGGCGGTCTGCCGGTCGAGATTGATAGAGCCATGTGCCTGCTTGGGGATTTTCCGACCATAATGATCGGTGACAATCTCGCCTTTGTACGCCTTTCGCCGGTCGGGGTTGGTGAGATTTTCCGTGTCGTATCCGATGGTCAGCACAATCTGATCGGCGACCAGCCCCTTATCGACCAGGTCGAGGGAGAGGGCGTCGGCCATCTCGCGCACGACCAGCTTTGCCTTGTCAAATACGTAGGGCGTCTGCAGCACCTGACCGGAGCTGATACTGTTGTTCTCCGGTTTGTAAGCTTTGATATCCAAGATGCGGCAGGGTTCCCAGCCCCAGGCATGGTCGATCAGCAGCTCGGCGTTGACGCCGAATTCCTGATACAGCTGGTTTTCGCCGTGGCTGGTCAGGCAGTGTCTCGCGATGTCGCCCATTGTGAAAAGCCCCAGCTTTTCCAGTTTCCGCGCGTAGCCGCGGCCGACGCGCCAGAAATCGGTGAGGGGCTGGTGCGTCCACAGCTGCTGCCGGTAGGACATTTCATCCAGCTCGGCGATGCGCACGCCGTCTTTATCCGCCGGCATATGCTTTGCCACGATGTCCATCGCGATCTTGCAGAGGTAGAGATTGGTTCCGATGCCGGCCGTGGCGGTGATACCGGTCTCGCGCAGGACCTCGCGGATGATTTTCATCGCCATTTCGTGCGGGGTGAGGCGGGAGGTGGACAGGTAATCGGTCACATCCATGAAAACCTCGTCGATGCTGTAAATGTGAATGTCCTCCGGGGCAATATGGCGGAGGTAGATGCGGTAAATATCCATGCTGCGTTTGATATAATGCCCCATCTGCGGAGTAGCTATGATATAATCCAGCGCCAGGGATGGATCCGCATCCAGCTCGGCGGGATGAATGGAGCTTCCTGTGAAGGTATGTCCGGGTGCCTGGCGCAGCCGCCTGGCATTGATTTCCTTTACCCGCTGTACGACCTCAAACAGCCTGGCCCGGCCGGAGATCCCATAGGATTTCAGGGATGGAGAGACCGCGAGACAGATCGTTTTTTCCGTACGGCTGCGATCCGCCACGACCAGGTTGGTGGTCAGCGGGTCAAGCCCGCGCTCCACGCATTCCACGGAAGCGTAGAACGATTTCAGATCAATGGCGATATAGGAACGGTCAGACAAGCGGTTCACCTCCCGATTCAGGGTTCATACATTGCTGTTAATAAAGCTCCGGATTCGTTACCGATAGTATAACACAATCGGGGCGCAATTGAAAATGATTGTGAATCTGCGATATTTGTGATACAATGTGAGCACTTCCTAAAGGACGCCTACGGTGTGGTGAAGTCGAGCCGTAGGCGAAGACTGAGGTTAGTGCGAACTTGCACCTGGGCACTTCCTAAAGGACGCCTGCGGTGTAGCGAAGCTGAGCCGTAGGCGAAGGCTGAGGTTAGTGGCCATGGTACAATGATGAATCATGTAAACGGCAGAGGAAAGATAAAAAGGAGATGGTGTCCTAACATGGAGGATGGCAGTCGACTACCATGGGTCATTACGGTTGTTTTATTGTTATGCGCGGCATATTTCGCGGTGGCGGAGACGGCGGCAGCCTCAGCCTCGCGTGTCAAGATTAAATCCGCGGCGGAGCGCGGCAGCAGGGGCGCGACAGACGCGCTTTATGTGCTGGATAATTTTGACCGCGCGGTTACGACGCTACTGATCTGCACAAACGCGGTTCATATTACGGCTTCGACGATCGTTACCGTGGAGGTGACGAGGATCTGGGGGCTTGGCGCGGTATCGGTCAGTACGATTATTACCACATTTGTAGTTTTTTTTGCGGGAGAAATGCTTCCCAAAAGCATTGCGAAAAAATACAGTGAGCGGTTATTGCTGGCCTGTTCGACGTCTCTCTGTTTTCTGATGAAGGTGCTTGCCCCGGTTTCTTCGCTGCTTACGGCGGCCGGGCAGGCCGCGGCGAGGTTTTCGAAGGAAGATCCGCAGATCTCGGTCACGGAGGACGAGCTTTACGATATCATCGAGGATATGGCCGAGGAGGGCACGTTAAACGACGAGCAGAGCGACCTGATTTCGTCCGCCCTGCAATTTGGCGACGTGACCGTGGAGAGCGTGCTGACGCCCAGGGTGGACGTCGTCGCGGTCGATATCGACGCGCCGCTGAGCGAGATCGTTGACGTGGTCAAGGCGCAGAATCACAGCCGGTTGCCGGTTTATGAGGACAGCATCGACAATATTATCGGGGTGCTTCAGATACGGAAATTTATCAAGGCCTACCTTCGTGAGGGGGAGAGCCTGGAAATTCGTCCGATGCTGGAGGATGCCCTTTTTGTGCATCAGAGCACTTACATCGACGACCTGCTTCCGTCCATGTCAAAGCGCAGGCTGAACATGGCCATTGTTACGGACAATTACGGCGGTACGCTCGGTATTGTGACGATCGAGGATATCCTGGAGGAGCTGGTGGGCGAGATCTGGGATGAGGATGACGTCGTGGATGAGACGATCGTGCGTCTGGACGATCATTCCTGGCAGGTGGATGCGGACGAGTCAGTCACGGATGTGTTCGAACAGATTGATTTTGAGGATCCGGAGGAAAACGAAGAACTGCTGAACACGCGTATGGGCGAATGGGCTTACGAGCAGTTCACCGGGATCCCGGAAGTGGGCGACGCATTTACCTATCATGAGATTCAGGTTACGGTCTCCGATATGGAACGCAACCGGATCCGGAAGCTGACTCTCACGCTGCTTCCTTCTGAGACGGAAGGAGGTGAGGAGCAGTGAATCTGATGCTGATTCTGATCGGTATCGCGTTCTGCGTTTTCGCGTCTGCGTTTTTCTCGGCTTCTGAGATGTCTTACTCCTCCTGCAACCAGCTGCGGCTGGAAAAAGAGAAGGAGGAGGGCTCCAAACGTGCGGGCATGGCGCTTCGCATCGCGCAGCGGTTCGATGACGCGCTGGGCGCGATCCTGATTGGCAATAACCTGGTCAATATCGCGGCTTCCTCTCTGGGGTCGGTGTTGATCATTCTGATTACGGGCAGCGACGTCTACGCGTGGATTTCCACGGTGACGATCACGCTCTTGGTCATTGTGTTCGGGGAGACGATCCCAAAGATCACAGCGAAAAAGAGCGCCAACATCACGGCCATGCGCAACGCCTATGTGCTGAACGCATTGATGGTTATCCTAAAGCCGGTGATCTTCTGCGTGGTCGCTCTGGTCGATCTGCTCACCCGCGGGATGAAGGGGGATACGGAGGTCGACGCGGATGAGGCGGTGGAGGAGCTTCAGATGCTCATTAAAACCGCCGAGGATGAGGAAGTGCTGGACGAAGAGCAGACAGAGCTGGTGCAAGCCGCGATCGGATTTTCCGACGTTTCGGCGCAGGAGGTTCTGACGGCCCGCGTGGATGTCGAGGCGATCGATATTGAGGACGAGTGGGAAGACATTCTCGCCGTGGTGGAGCAGACGCCGTATTCCCGGCTGCCGGTTTATGAGGGCAGTATCGACAATATTATCGGCGTGCTGTATCTGAATCATTTTCTGAAAGCGCTGGCGGACGGCGGGGAAACAGATATCCGCAGACTTCTGATGCCGCCCTGCTATGTTTATAAGACCACGAAGCTGCCTAAGGTTCTGAATATGCTCTGCCGCACGAAGCAGCATCTCGCAATTGTGACAGATGAATATGGCGGCACGCTGGGCGTGCTGTCCATGGAGGACGTCCTGGAGCAGATTGTGGGAGATATCCTGGATGAGACTGACGCGACGGAGCAGGTGATCACGGCGCGCGAGGACGGCAGCTATGAGTTGGACGGCGACGTGATGATCGATGAGCTTCTGGAGCTGTTTGAGATTAAAGAGGACGAATTTGAAGGCGAGAGCGAGACGGTGGGAGGCTGGACGCTGGAATCGTTTGACGGCAATTACCCGGAGGCAGGCGAAAGCTTCCGCTACCGGAATCTGAAGGTGACCGTCATGGCGATGGATGGCCGCCGCGTGGAGCGGGTACTGGTAGAGCCGATCACGGAGGAGCCGGTAAGAGAGGAGCCGACAGGTGAGGAACCGATAAGTGAGGAACCGGTAACGGGGGATCCGGTAACTGAGCGGACGGCAGTTGAGGGGCCGGTAACGGAGAAGTCGGCAACAGAAAAGTCAGCAGCTGAGGAACCAGTAGCTGAGAAGTCGGCAGCTGAGAGATCGGCAGCCTGGGAGCCGATAGCCGCAAGGTCAATCTCTGTGGATCCGACATCCGGGGAACCAATAACTGCGAAAGCGGAGAAACCGGAGAGGCCAGACAGACCAGACAGCGGGCCGTCGGTGAAATCATGAGGAGGTGACGCCATGCGCATCCTTGTTGCTGAGGATGAGCGTGATCTGAATCGCATTATTACCAAAAAGCTTACGCTGGACGGATACAGCGTGGACAGCTGCCACGACGGGAGGGAAGCGATGGATTTGCTTTCCTTTACGGATTACGATGCCGTCATTCTGGATATTATGATGCCGGGCGCGGACGGCTATGCAGTATTAAACTTCATCCGCAGCGCGGGAAAAACGACGCCGGTGCTGTTTCTGACTGCGCGTGATTCGATTTCCGACCGCGTGAAAGGGCTGGACAGCGGAGCCAATGATTACCTGGTTAAGCCGTTTTCCTTTGAGGAATTGTCCGCGCGCATCCGGGCGATGCTCCGCATCAGCCATGGTGCGCCGGGAAGAGAACTGAAGGTGGGGGATCTTGTGATGGACTGCGCGGCAAAGCGGGTCACGCGCGGCGGGGAGGAGATCACGCTTTCCGCCAGGGAATATGCCCTGCTTGAATATCTGATGCATAATGCAGGTATGATTCTTTCGCGCGAAAAAATCGAGGATCACATCTGGAATTATGATTACGAGGGCGGGACGAATGTGGTCGACGTGTATATCAGCTATCTTCGTCGCAAGATCGACAGCGGTCGCGAGAGGAAGCTGATTCACACCGTGCGCGGCAGAGGGTATTGCATACGGGAGGACAGAGACGCTTGAGAAGGCTTTCCATACGCGCGAAAATCACGCTCTGGTTTTCAGCGGCGCTGATTATAGTCGTGGCGCTTACCTATTTTGTAATCCTGTCGGTCAGCCGCCAGATCATTCAGAAAACAATTCGGGACAGCCTGATTGAGATTGTGGAAGGCAATATTGACGAGGTGGAATATTATGATTCCATTGATGAAATTTATGCGGACAACGATGTAGACTATTACACGCGCTACAACGACGGCTATATCGAAATTGACGATGATTTTCTCAATGCGGTCAATCAGATCTATACTTCGCTGAGCCAGTCGGACGGCACGCTGCTTTTCGGCGAGAACCCGATCGCGAAAGAAACCGCGGGACTTGCCTTCACGGATTCCGAGGTGCAGCGCGTGAGGGTCGACGGTACGCTCTATTATGTGTTTGACCGCAGGCTGGACGCGGACGGGCTGGAGGGTCTCTGGCTGCGCGGTGTTGTCGCTGAGACGCAGGGCGAGGCGGAGCTTTCCAATATTTCCCGGACTTCGTTGATCCTGCTGCCAAGCCTTGTCCTGGTGGCGGTCATCGGCGGATTCCTGATCGCCGGGCGGATGCTTTGGCCAATCCGTCAGATCGCGGATACGGCGGCGCAGATCCGAGAGGGAAACGATCTGCGCAAGCGCATTGACTTAGGCGAGGGGACGGACGAGCTGCATCGCCTGGCAAATCAGTTCAATGAAATGTTCGCGCGTCTGGACAAATCGTTCCAGACACAGCAACAGTTTGTCGCGGATGCTTCGCATGAGCTGCGGACGCCGGTGGCGGTGATCCGCGCGCAGTGCGAGTTCGCGCTTGAACAGGAGCAGACGCCGGAAGAATATGTGGAGGCGCTGGAGGTAATCCAGTGGCAGAGCCGGAAGATGAACCGTCTGATCGGCAGCCTGCTGGATTTTACCAGGCTGGAGCTGCAGCCGGAGCGGTACGCGAAAGAAAATCTGGATCTCTCGCAGCTCGTGGAGAGTGTCTGCACCGATTTATCGATGCTCCGCGAGAAAAACATTGAGCTGACCTGCGAGACGGAACCAGATGTGTTGATTTCCGGAAACCGGGAACTTCTGACCAGGCTTCTCACCAATCTCGTGAGCAACGCTTACCGCTATGGGCGGGAAAACGGGCATACGATGGTTGCGCTGTGTTCCGATGCGGGAAATATTGTCCTGTCCGTGCGGGACGACGGGATCGGCATCGCGGCGGAGGCGTTGCCGAATATCTTTGACCGCTTCTACCAGGCGGACACTTCGCGGAGCGGGGGCGGAAACGGGCTCGGTCTGGCGATGGTAAAGGAGATTGCCGGGTTTCATGGCGGCCGGGTTTCGGTGGAGAGCGAGCCGGGTCATGGCAGTATTTTTAAAATAATTTTTGTGCGTTAATGTTCTTCTAATGTTTATCCTTTATACTGGGGTCAAGTCAGACAGAGATATCCCGATATGGATCGGACCAGCTGACCCATTGATGATAATAAGCATAAACAAGGAGGACGACACAATGAAAAACCGGATCAGACATTACGCAAACATTTCAAAGAAAGCCATTCTTTGCCTGGCCTGTGCGGCCGCGGTTCTTACCGTATCCGGCGCCGGGACAGCATACGCCGCAAGGTACAACCGGCCGACAGGCACGACAGCTGCCGCGCAGACCGCACTGGAACGGCCGACCACCGCTTCGGAAGCTTCCGGCTCCTATATCAGCGGTGACGCGGCGAAAGAGATCGCCTTAAATCACGCGGGACTTTCAGCATCGGAGGTATTTTTCAAGAAATCCAAGCTGGATCGCGAGGACCGGATCATGGTTTACGAGATCGAATTTTATTACGGGAACTGGGAGTACGAGTACGAGATCAACGCCACGACCGGGGCGATCCTGGAGTACGATATTGAGTGGGACGACTGATAAGCGGCAGGCGGGAACGCTTTACAATTTCTGAAATTCTTACCCATTTTTAGCGAATCAAAAAGGAGCAGGCTCATCATTTATTATGATGGAGACCGGCTCCTTTTTGATGACGATTCAGGCAACATCAAATTAAATAATCTGTGTCTGGAAAAATCTGCATGTCTGTGGTAGGATATTGATGGTGACAACGGGAGGTAGACATGATCAGAAATATTGTGTTTGATATGGGCAATGTCCTGGTGGGCTATGATCCCATGCGTGTCTGTGAGCATTATATCGCGGATGAGGAGGATCGAATGCAGGTTTATACGGCGGATTTTGTTTCGCCGGAGTGGGTCATGCTGGATATGGGCGTGATCGAGGAGGAGCAGGCTCTGGAGCGGATCTGCGCGCGTTTGCCCGAGCGTCTTCATGAGGCGGCGCGTCTGTGTATGCGTGACTGGGATAAATACAATATGCGGACATACACGGAGATGGAGCCGGTGGTGCGCGGCCTGAAGGCACGCGGTTTTGATATTTATCTCTGCTCAAATGCGTCCAATCGTCTGCCGGGATGTTACCGGGAGCTGATTCCGGCGGTCGACTGTTTCAGCGGCATTCTCTTTTCCGCGCCGGAGAAGGTGATGAAGCCGCAGCGTCAGATTTATGAATGTCTGTTTGCGCGCTACTCGCTCCGTCCGGAGGAATGCTTTTTTATCGATGACGTGCAGATCAATATTGACGGAGCGCGTGCTTGCGGAATGGATGGTTACTGCTACGCGGACGCGGACCGGGAACGGTTGAAAGCGGTGCTGGATGCATTGCCGTCGCCGCGTTAGCGCGGCTGGATTCACCTGTTCTCCGAAACCGGGAAACAGTCAAAAAGAAAGATATTTTAAAATAACTTGTGCCGCCGGTAAAAAGGCGGAGGAATGGAGAATATTATGGAAAAAATCAGAACCCGATATGCGCCCAGCCCGACCGGCCGCATGCATGTGGGCAACCTGCGCACCGCGCTTTACGCTTACCTGATTGCCAAGCATGAGGGAGGCGATTTCCTTCTGCGGATCGAGGATACCGACCAGGAGCGTTATGTTGAGGGCGCGACGGAGATCATTTACCGCACGCTGCAGGAAACCGGCCTGATTCACGATGAGGGACCGGATAAGGACGGCGGCTGCGGCCCCTATGTGCAGAGCGAGCGCCAGGCTGCGGGGATTTATATGAAATACGCCAAAGAGCTGATCGACAAGGGCGAGGCCTATTATTGCTTTTGTACCCAGGAACGCCTGGATTCTTTAAAGCGCACGGTGAATGGCGAGGAGATCATGACCTATGACAAGCACTGCCTGGGTCTTTCAAAAGAAGAGATCGAGGCGAATCTCGCCGTCGGGAAGCCTTATGTGATCCGCCAGAACAATCCCACGGAGGGGAAAACGACGTTCCACGATGAGATTTACGGGGATATCTCGGTGGACAACGCGGAGCTGGACGATATGGTGCTGATCAAATCGGACGGATATCCAACCTACAATTTCGCCAATGTCGTTGACGATCATCTGATGGGCATTACGCATGTGGTGCGGGGCAATGAATATCTCTCCTCGTCGCCGAAATACAACCGCCTCTACGACGCGTTCGGCTGGGAGGTGCCGGTCTATGTGCATTGCCCGCTGATCACCAACGAGGAGCACAAAAAGCTTTCCAAGCGCAGCGGCCATGCCTCCTATGAGGATCTGATCGACCAGGGCTTCGTCTCTGAGGCAGTGGTCAACTATGTCGCTTTGCTTGGCTGGTCGCCGGAGGAAAACCGGGAGATCTATTCTTTGCAGGAGCTGATTGAAGTTTTTGATTATCACAATCTGAGCAAATCGCCGGCAGTTTTTGACGTGACCAAGCTCAAATGGATGAACGGCGAATATCTCAAGGCGATGGATTTCGACCGCTTTTATGAGATGGCAGAGCCGTATATCCGTGCTGTGATCAAAAAGGATCTTGATTTAAAGAAGATTGCCGCGATGGTCAAGACCCGGATCGAAATTTTCCCGGATATCGCGGACCATATTGATTTCTTTGAGGAACTTCCGGAATACGATGTGTCGATGTACACGCACAAGAAGATGAAGAGCACGGCGGAGAGCTCCCTGCAGGTGCTTACGGAGGTACTGCCGATCCTTGCGGCGCAGGAGGATTATTCTAACGACGCTCTCTACGCGGCGCTGCAGAACTACATCGGAGAGAAGGGCTACAAGACCGGTTTTGTTATGTGGCCGATCCGCACGGCACTTTCCGGGAAGCAGATGACGCCGGCCGGAGCTACAGAGATCCTGGAGGTACTGGAAAAAGAGGAGTCGCTGGCGCGTATCCGCAGGGGGATCGAGAAACTGCAGGCAGGCTGATCCTGTGAACGGAGAATTTGTAAACAGGTGCAAATAACCGGAAGGCCGAACACACGTAAGCAGGAGGTGGCAGAAGCGGCAGTGAATTTTCATCCGTCACAGTTGAAAGCGGTTCGTCACGCGGACGGACCGATGATGGTGTTGGCGGGGCCGGGATCCGGCAAAACCACGGTGATCACGCACCGTGTGAAATATCTGGTTGAGGAACTTGGCGTGGACGCGGCATCGATTCTGGTAGTGACATTTACCCGGGCCGCGGCGCAGGAAATGCGGCAGCGCTTCGATACCCTTATGGGGCGGAGCCTGCCGGTTTCGTTTGGCACGTTCCACGCAATTTTTTTCTCTATTCTCAAACATGCCTATCGTTACAGCGCGGATAATATTATCCGCGACGATCAGCGGCTGCGGATTATGAAGGAGCTGATGGAGCGCAACCATATCGAGACGGAAGATGAAACAGAATTTGCCAGTTCCGTCCTCGCGGAGATCAGCGCGGTCAAGGGCGACATGGTCAGCCTGGAGCATTATTACGCGAAAAATTGCCCGGAGGAAGTATTCAAGCGTCTTTATCACGGCTATCAGGAAGCGCTGATGCGCCGGAACCTGCTGGATTTTGACGATATGCTTGTGATGTGTTATGAGCTGTTTACGCAGCGGAAGGACATCCTGCGGGCGTGGCAGCAGCGTTTTCGCTATATTCTTGTCGATGAATTTCAGGATATCAATCGGATTCAGTATGAGATCGTGCGTCTTCTCGCCGCTCCGGAAAACAATCTTTTTATTGTCGGTGACGATGATCAGTCGATCTATCGTTTTCGCGGCGCGCGTCCGGAAATCATGCTCGGCTTTCCGCAGAATTACCCGCAGGCGGAGCAGGCATTGTTAGGGCAGAATTACCGGTCCACGGAGGCGATTGTCGCGGCGTCCGGCCGTCTGATTGCGCACAACCGTGCGCGTTTTCCCAAGAAGCTGGAGGCCGTGCGCGGCGCGGGAGCGGCCGTGATTACGGTGGGCTGGCAGGACGCGAAAGCAGAGACAGGGGCGATTGTGGAAGAAATTCAGGGCTATCGCAGGATGGGTCACGCTTTAAGTGACATTGCCGTACTCTACCGCACGAGCCAGGAGCCGCGTCTTCTGATGGAACGGCTGATGGAGTTCAATATTCCGTTTCGTATGCGTGACAGTCTGCCGAATCTTTATGAGCACTGGATCGCGCGGGATATTCTGACCTACATCCGCATTGCGGGTGATGAGCTGGCGGCCACAGGGCGTGCGCGGCGCGCGGATGTGCTGAGGGTGATCAACCGTCCGAACCGCTATATCAGCCGAGATGCGCTGAGCGGTGAGATCGTCAGCTGGGATGCGGTGAAACGCTATTATCAGAATAAGGACTGGATGGTCGAGCGCATGGAACGGCTGGAGTATGATCTTCGTATGATCGGCCGGATGGCGCCGCCCGCGGCGGTCAACTATATTCGCAAAGGCGTCGGCTACGATGGGTACCTGGCGGACTATGCCGATTACCGGCATGTGAAGCCGGAAGAACTGCTGGAGGTAGCGGATCAGCTGCAGGAAAGCGCTTCGGGACGGCGTAATATGGCGGAATGGCAGGCGCATATGGACGAGTACGGGGAACAGCTGCGGCAGCAGGCGCAGGCCGGACAGACGGCGGACGCCGTGTCGCTGATGACCATGCACAGCTCCAAGGGGCTGGAATTTCCGATTGTTTATATTCTTGACGCGAATGAGCGTGTGACGCCGCACCATCGCGCGGTGCTGGAGGCCGATGTGGAGGAGGAGCGACGCATGTTTTATGTGGCGATGACGCGGGCGCGCGACCGTTTGCATATTTATTACGCGAAGGAGCGTTACGGCCGGAAACAGGAGCCGTCCCGTTTTATCGCGGAGTACCAGGATCCGGGGCAGGGAGGCAGGACAGGGGAAGTGCATGAGGCGGGAATGACAGGAAAAATGGGAGAGACAGAAACGACGAGGAAGGCAGGAATACGGCGATGAAAGGGCTGGTTCACATTTATTGCGGTGACGGCAAGGGAAAGACCTCGGCGGCTCTTGGCCTGGCGGTGCGTGCCGCGGGCCGGGGCCTGCGCGTGCTGATTGTGCGTTTCTTAAAGAATGATGATTCCGGCGAGGTGCCGGTCCTGGGCGGGATTCCCGGCATTACGGTGCTTCCCTGCGTCCGCAGTTTTGGTTTTGTCTCTCGCATGAGTGAGGAGGAAAAGCAGGAGGCCGCCGCATGGTTTGATAGTCTGTTTTCCGACGCGTGCGATCGGGCTGTGCGTGAGGATTATGATGTGCTGGTTTGCGATGAGCTGGTCGGCGCCTGCAGCCTGGGAATGGTCGACGAGACGGCTGTGCTGGATTTTCTGCGAAACCGCCCGGAAAAGCTTGAGGTGGTGTTGACCGGCCGCGGACCATCGCAGAAGTTACTGGAGATGGCGGATTATGTCTCGGAAATAACGATGCGAAAACATCCATATACAGCGGGAGTGGCAGCACGGAGGGGAATTGAGTACTAGGGATTGAACGCCAGTCATTGAACGCCGGGCGGCGATTTATCTTGATTTTGCTTACGCCGTTTGCTAGAATGGAAACAGCCGCGGGACGCGGTGATTTTCACCACTACGTGTGCCGCCGGAAATGGCGGCGGAATGGAGAATAGTATGGCAGATGAGAAATTGATGGACCAGGATTCGGAGGAAATGACCGTGACCCTGACACTTGATGACGGAAGCGAGCTGGAGTGTGTCGTGCTGACGATTTTCGAGGCGGGGGAGCGCGATTACATTGCGCTGCTGCCGATGGAGGGCGCGGAGGCCGAAGAGGGCGAAGTTTATCTGTATCGTTATCTGGAGGATGAGGACGGAAATCCCAGCCTGGACAATATTGAGGATGACGATGAGTATGAGATTGTCGCCGATGCGTTTGATGAACTCCTTGACGATCAGGAGTATGATGAACTGGTCGGCGAGGATGAAGTATAGGGAGGGATAAGTTTGAAACTGAGAGGTAGCGGATAGAAAAAAACAAGAAAGTATCACAA
>JAJQAA010000007.1 GCA_021204045.1 Clostridiales bacterium | reverse complement strand
CAGCGGTTTTTTCATAAAACTAACGCCATTTTTAAAGCTGGATACCAAAGTCAGGATTTATTGACTTTTACAATAATCAGAATCCCGAAATTTGTCTATACAACTTTGCAAAATCTGTCTACACTTCCTCGGATATTTTTTCTGACACTTCTTCCGGTATTTCCGGTGCCAGGCAGCGCAGAATGGTCTGGAAGGTCATATTTGGAACGTTCTCAAAGGTATAACGCATATCGACGCGTTCGGTCATCTTATGACCGTCCTTGCCGAAGGTGCCGATATTGACCACGGGCACATTGATGTTCATGACCAGATCGGCGTCGTAGTAATATTTGCTTTTCCACGACGGCATGTTCCTGCCCATGGACGCGATGGAGGATACGTCGTCGCTCAGCGCCATAAAACTCGAGTCGGATATGTAAGGGTAGAACATGCGTATCCGGATCGGGTTTGGACACTGCGGCTGCACGGAGGCGACCGCCTGCTCCACCGCGTTCAGGAGCGTCTGTTCCTTTTCGGTTTTGCCGGTCATCTCGATGCGCGCGGAAAAGATGGAACCGAAAAATACGACGACCAGCGGCGATTTGTCCGTGTCCCAGCGATGAGCCTCCTCGATCACCCGCACGCTGAACAGGCGCAGATCCAGGGCGGGCTCGGCCTCGTTCAGCTTTGCGGCGAATTCCTCGATGTGATGGGAGAAGGTATCGCCGCAAAGACTGGCGAGATAATTCCGGTATTCCTCCCAGGTATAGACCCGTGTTTTCCATGGCAGCGGAACATATTCCACATGGCTTTTTTCACAGTAGCGGCGGTAGGATTCGTTGATGGAACGCACGACGTTGTCAAATGCTTCCACAGCCTTCTGCCGTGCGATCTGCATCACGTCCACGGGAGACATGCTGTGCGTGAAAAAGTTGTAATAGGCGAAGGCGGCGAGAGCGGTCTGCACCGTATAGCCTTCTTTAAAATCAGCCTGCTTCAGAGAAATGGGAGGAACCATCACCTCGCCCTGTGCCTCGTCGCACAGATCGGTGTTCAGCTCAATGAGACGGGTAAGCTCCGAGAGAATCTGGTTGGGGTCGAGGCCGCCGTAGGGTTGTCCCACGTGCGTTTCCTTGCCCACTACGTAATAAGAGGGCAGAAGCTTGCCGATACTCCCAAAGTAGACATAGCGATTGGTATCCGCGGGATGATAAGGGGTGGTGTAGTCGGCGTTGACGCAGGCAATGTACTCAAATCCTTCCTTTTCCTTCAGCCGTTTGAATTCCTTCAACCCGGTGATGATGCCGTGGGAGTTGTCCTCCTCGTCGCATTCGGCGTAGGCCAGGAGATTGCCGTCCAGCAGCTCAGGATGCCGGGAAAAATAATGGATCAGATACATATGCCCGGCGACGCCGGATTTCATATCCAGCGCACCCCGTCCGAACAGATACCGGCCGGATTCGATATCCGCGCGTACCTCATCGCTCACCGCAAGCTCCAGAAATTTTGACGGCAGGCGATCCGGGTCAAAGGCGTACTCCTTCAGCGGTCCGAAATCATCCACGCCCACCGTGTCAATATGCCCGATGAGGATGAGCGTGCGGTTGGAGCTGCCGCCGGTGCCCTTCACATACGCGTAGGCGCTGTGCCGCACCACAAAGTCGTCCTCTGTCTGCAGGATGCGGGTCTGGTCGGGATGCTCCTTAAAATAATCCAGGCTCATGTAATACGCGTGAATCTTTCTGGCGCAGTTCGTCTCGCCGCCCGGCTCGCGCACAATGCTGGGGATGGAGACGAGATCCTTGGTAAGCTGCTTTACTTCTTCATAACAATGCAAATATGTCATGGGTTTGCTCCTGTGTATTATCATACTTTTTGTTGCGTAAATGCTCGAAATTTCACATTTAGCGTGCTGTTTGATGCTGATATTTATGAAATATTATAGAGAGCAATTTTGAGACTGTCAATAAAATAGACTAGCAGAATGCTAATTGCCAAAATGTCAGTCGAAAGTCGGCAGTATTTGTGCATATCCAGTATCACGAGAAACAATGGGGATATAATGTTAAATCCGATTACCGAAAAATAAAATATTTTTAAAAAGCGGGAATAGAATGATGACAGGAGAAGAATACTATGTTAGAATAAATACAGTGAATTTATTACCGAAAAATGAAAAATTTTCAAAAAGTGGGAACAGGAGACCACATTATGCAACTTATCATAAGGCAGAACTATTTAGATGAACTCATCGAATTATATGGTACACCGGATATTAAAGTCATCACTGGTATCAGAAGAAGCGGGAAATCGGTGCTTCTGCAGGAGTTTGTTCATTATTTGCAGACATTGCATGAGCAATTAAATATCGTAATGATAAATCTGCAGGAATTAGAGTTTGATCATTTACTGGAATATCATGCACTGCATCGGTATATTCTGGAACAGTACAAAGAGGGAATGGCGAATATTCTGCTGATCGATGAAGTCCAGTTGTGCCCTCATTTTGAACTGGCCATTAACAGCATTTATGCTAAAGGTATCTACGATATGTATATCACAGGATCGAATGCGTTTTTGCTGAGTTCTGATCTGGCGACGCTTTTTACAGGAAGAACAATAGAAATCCAAGTATATCCATTTTCGTTTGGCGAGTATTTGACTTATTATAAAATCACGGATCATTATGAGGAAGCGTTTGATCAATATGTCAGAACTGGCGGCATGCCGGGAGCCTATGTATATAAAACAGAAGACAGACAGTATGATTATATAAGAGATGTATATTCGACGATTCTGATTCGGGATCTGGTTCAAAAATATAAAATCCGGAATAAGTCTGAATTTACAAATATAGCAGAATATATGATGGATAATATCGGTAATTTACTTTCTCCGAACAATGTGAGTAAGGCGTTAAAGAATGATCAGAGTGAGATTACCAGAAAAACAGTATCAAAGTATATTGGTTATCTGGAAAATGCATTTCTGTTCTATGGAGCAAAACGGTATGATCTGAAAGGGAAAAAATATTTGGAAAATAACAGCAAGTATTACCTTTGTGATTCGTCCTTTCGTTATGCTGTGAATGGAACCCGTAATATGGATTTTGGACGGGTGTATGAAAATATTGTATATCTGGAACTCAGGCGAAGAGGTTACGAGGTTTATGTCGGAAAACTTTATAAAAAGGAGATCGATTTCGTAGCAAAAAAACGGGATGCGCTGATCTATATTCAGGTGAGCGATAACATTTCCGATGATAAGACATTTGAGAGAGAATATTCCCCCTTGCTGTCAATCCGGGATGCATATCCTAAGATGATAATCGCCAGAACGAGACATGAAGAATACCAGTATCAGGGGATCCGGATTGTGGATATCTGCAGATGGTTAAGAGGGTGACGCTCAGCCTATGAAAATTGAAATTATTGGCAAACAGCATACACCCCGGATACCTGGCAAGCAAGCGTCCGGGGTGTTAAAATGTGGCTTTTCTGCAGTCCGTTATGCCGGAAAGAATACATTAAGATAATTCATTCAGCACCCACTGCACGTCGTCGGTGGTTTTGAGCGTTTCCAGTCTTGCCGGATCCTCGAGTAGCGTGCAGAGTTTTGAAAGCAGATCGAGATGTTCGTCGCCGATACCGGCAATGCCGAATACGAGCTGCGCCTTTTCCGCGCCGAAGTCGACGCCTTCCGGATATTGCAGAAAGACGATGCCGGTCTTTTTGACGGTGCCCTTGGCCTGTGTGGTGCCGTGCGGGATCGCTACGCCCATGCCGATGTAGGTGGAGACAAGCTTTTCGCGCTCCTGCATGGCGTCGACGTAGGTATGGTCGACGTAGCCGAGTTTTTCCAGGAGTTCCCCGGCTGCCTGAATCGCTTCCTCCTTAGAGACCGGCGTTTGGCCGAGTTTTATGCCGTCCGCGATGATGACCTGGCGTTTGACCGGAACGTCCGGGATGACAATATCAGTGTTTTCACCGGCAGGAGCCGCGGGCGCGTCGCCGGTTGTCAGTTGGACATAGAGAGCGTCCAGGGCCGGATCGGCGAGGAAATTGCCGATTGTGATCAGCTGTGCCTGCGGAGCGGACTGCTTCGCGCGGGCCGCCAGTGTGGTCTGGACGACGGCAATGTCGCAGTCGGCCGGGATATTGTCCACCGAGGTATTGGTTACTGTGATATCCGGACGGTTTGCTTTAAGGCGGTTGCGGAATTTGGTTGCGCCCATCGCGGAGGAACCCATTCCCGCGTCGCAGGCGAAGACGATTTTTTTGATTCCATGCGCGTTCTCGACGCTGCCGGGAACGACGGTCTCGCCCTTGGCCTCAGCTTTCATTGCGGCCATTTCATTCTGCGCTTCTTCCAGGCTCTTGCCGCCTGCCATCTTTACGATCGGAGTGCAGACCGCGAAAGAGATTCCGGCGGAGAGCAGTACGCCGATAATTACCTTGATCATATCAGAGCCGGGCGTCATCATCAGGTAGGCGATGATTGATCCGGGGGAGGCCGGGCCAACCAGACCGCAGCCGGTCATGTTGAACCAGAAGATCGCCGCAATATTGCCGATGATCGGCCCGATGATCACCAGCGGGTTCATCAGCACGTAAGGGAAATAAATCTCGTGGATGCCGCCGAGCAGGTGGATGATCACGGCGCCGGGTGCGGAATCCTTTGTGGTCTTATCTTTACAGAAGAACATATAGGCGAGCAGCACGCCAAGGCCGGGGCCGGGGTTCGGCTCAAGCATATACATGATGGATTTGCCGGTTTCCGCCGCCTGGGCGGTAGCGATCGGTGTGAAGACGCCGTGGTTGATGGCGTTGTTGAGGAACAGCACCTTTGCCGGCTCGATGAAGATAGCGATCAGCGGAAGCAGGCTGTTCTCGACGAGAACATTGACGCCGGCAGAGAGAATTGCCAGAATTACGCTCATCACCGGTCCGATCACCAGGTAGCCCAGCATGGCCAGGAGCATGCCGATGATGCCGGCGGAGAAATTGTTGATCAGCATTTCGAAACCGGCCGGCATATGGCCGTCCATGGCCTCGTCAAATTTTTTGATGCACCAGCCGGCCAACGGTCCCATGACCATGGCGGCCATCAGCATCGTGATGCTGGTATCGCTGACAATGGCGCCGACCACGGCGATCGCGCCGACCACACGGCCACGGTCGCCGCCGATCATGCGGCCGCCGGTGGAGGCGATGAGGATCGGAATCAGGTAGGAGAGCAGCGGGCTGACGATGCTGTTGAAGCCCGCGTGCGGAATCCAGCCGTTGTCCGTAAACAGCGCGGCCAGAAAACCGAAGGCGATCAGCGCGCCGATGTTCGGCATTACCATTGCCGATAAAAATTTGCCGAAACGTTGCACACTATTTTTCATGATAACATAACCCCTTTATTTTAAATACTATGTGTTAGAGAACCGTGACCCCACAGCGCTGGCATTCCGCGAGGAAGTCCTGCGGAAGCTGCCCGTCGGAGACGATAACGTCAATGTCGGAAAGCCCGCAGATGCGGAAGCTGCGTTTTGTCTCAAGCTTGGAGGAATCCATCAGCACGATCACCTGAGCGGATTGCCGGATCGCAGTCTGTTTTAAAACGGCTTCCTCGTCGATACCGCAGGAAAAGCCCGAAAGCGCGTGATAGCCGGTTACTCCAAGAAAAACCTGGTCAAAGTTAACCCGCTCAAGTTCCCGGATCGCGGAGAAACCAAAAACACTCTGGCTGTAGCGGTTGAGCTTGCCGCCTGGCAGCATGACTGTCGGTTTTGAGAGCTTTGCCAGTTCCGTGGCGCAGCTTAGGCCTGTGGTGTAGATCAGGTTTGGTTGGTCGGGAATCAGGCGTGCGAGCATCGTGGCGGTACTGCCGGAATCGAGATAGATCGTGCTGTCTGTTTGCAGCAGAGTCAGCGCCTTTTCGGCGATGAGCTGCTTTTGTGCGATGCTGCGCCCCGTGCGCTGGTGCAGGAAATCATCCGAGTTGATGATAGTCTGCACGGATTTTGCGCCGCCATGAATGCGAAGAATGCGTTTTTTTTCGTCAAGGGCCTTAAGATCCGTGCGCAGCGTCATCTCCGAGACGTCCGGGAACGCTTCCTTGATCTGGGAAAAATGGACGGTTCCGTTTTCGTTGATCAGCTGTACGATTGCGTTTCTGCGAGTTTCCATATTGTCCATATTGTATGTAATCCTTCTGCCCGTGCCGGAACAGATTATCCCGGCACGGGCGGTTGTTTGCTGTTATTGGCAGTCTTTACTTTTTATTCATTGTCGTCAATGAAGTTTGCCAGCAGATATTCCTCGGCGGCCGGGCACCAGAGTCCTTTGTTGGCGTCGACGATGTCGGCAAGCGCAAGGAAGCGCGCGTCGTTTTCCGCCTCACCTTTGGCGCGCAGATCCGTAAGCGCAGTCAGCGGCATCTGCAGGTGCGTGTAGATCAGCTTTTTGCCGCCGGGAATCTTAGGCAGATTGAGCGTGGTCTCGGCGGCGGCGTCCAGGCCGCCGATGTGGGTAACCATGACGGCCGGATCGATGCGGCCGGCGGCGGTCAGCTCCAGGGATTCGATCATGTCGGCGGTGTTGCCGCCGGTCGTTCCCATGACGTGGGTGGAATTGTAATGTACGTCATAGAAATTCATTGTCGCGGAGAACTGCTTGTCGGTCGGACCGGCAAAGAAGTTCAGACAGCCATCTCTGCCGAGTATAGCGCTGCACTGGGTGACGACCGCGGCAACCGGCGCGTAGCAGAAGACGTCGTCATAGCCGGTTCCGCCGGAGATTTCCAGCAGTTCCTTGACTGGATCCGTGCATTTTCCGGTATTGACAAAGCGCAGGTCGATCCCTTCTTTGGCGATTTCTTCTGGCGGGAAGAGAGAGGCGGCGCGGTCGAGGCGATCCTGATTTAAATCGGTGACGACGACCATTGCGGGCCGGACATCGCGGTGCAGGGCGTAGGTCAGCGCGCCCAGGCCCATGGGACCGGCTCCGGCCATGATTGCCAGTTTGCCGCCCTCTTTGATTCCCATGTAATGCGTATAGACGCCCATCTGCGTGTGGTAAGCGGCGTTGAATGCGCCGATGCTGCAGGACATGGGCTCGGCCAGAGAGGCTTCATAATAGGCTTTGCCTTTGTACTCAAGCAGGCAGCCCAGCTCCATGACCTCAGCCGGGATCACGCAGTAGGTTGTGTCGCCGCCGAAAAATTCATAAGAATAGCCCGGACTCCACATGGTGCCCTTATAATTTAAGGCGGGCTGCAGGGTGAATTTCATGCCCGGTTTGAACTGATCCTGATGGTTTTTGCCTACTTTAATAATGTCACCGGCGAACTCATGTCCCATGATCGCCGGGTGCTCGGCGACGTCCGGGTGGACGCGTTTGTGGTCGGTGCCGAGGATGGCGCATTTGTAGGTGGACATGCAGATGCTGTCAGAAACAACCTTGACGAGAATCTCATCGTCTGTGATCTCGGGAAGTTCGAATTCCTCCAGGCGCAGGTCGTTGGCAGCGTGGAGACGTACTGCTTTTGCTTTCATAATAAAACCCCTTTCTGTTAAAAATTAATTTTTTGATAGACTACCTTTGGTATAAGTTCCTGAATGACGCTGTATTCCGCGGCCTGGGTGCCGCTGCACATGACGTTGGCTGCGCCGGTAGCGGTAGAAAGACGGACGGTTTCTTCCAGGCTGAGGCCGGATTCTTCGGCGATGGCGAGGGCGGCGACAACGCTGTCTCCGGCGCCGACGGTGCTGCCGACCGGAACCTTCAGCCCTTCTGCGTAGATGGTCTCTGTGCCGGTTACATAAAGAGCTCCGGCGGAGCCCATGGAGACGACGATTTTAGCGATCCCATAGTCGCTCATCAGGGAACGGGCGGTCCTGGCCAGATCCTGTGGCGTTTTCAGCTCGCGCCCGACCAGCATGGAAAGCTCGTGATCGTTGGGCTTGATCAGATATGGGGAAGCTTTGAGTCCGGCCCGCAGCAGTTCGCCGTCCGCGTCCAGGATGACTTTCGCGCCTTTCTCGCGGAACACCTTCGCCCAGGTATAGTAGGTATCCGCGGGAGAACCTTTGGGCATGCTTCCGGAGATCACAACGATATCATCGCCGGTTAAATGGTCGTGAATCTCGTCACGTAGATTGTTGAGAATTTCCTCCGAAACGACTACACCCGGCTCGTTGATGTCCGTGTTTGTGTGATTTGCCGGATCGATGATCTTCATGTTTGTGCGCGTCTCGCCTTCAACGAAGCGAAACGAGGTCGTAAGCCCCAGCTTTTTGAGCGCGGATTCGATCGCGCGGCCGGTGTCGCCGCCCAGGATGCCGACGGCGATGCTTTGGCCGCCGAGCTTACGAATAACCTTGGATACATTGATTCCCTTGCCGCCCGGGTCTGTGCGCATCGTCGTGATGCGGTTGACCGCGTCGATGGTCAGGGACGGGATCTCGACGGTCTTATCGAGCGCCGGATTTAACGTGACTGTGTAAATCATGATAACCTCCCGATGCTTTTAAAAAAACAGTTTTAAAACTTTTGAGACAACAACTTATAGCTTTATAATAGCACGTTATTGTTCCTTGTCAAGTGTTATTTTAAAAAATTGAGGTATAATCAGGAAGAACTTTTGAAACAAAAAAAACGGTTTTTAATGAGCAATATGGTATTTTTTGCTGAAAAATGAGCGTATCAATCCGCAAACCGGAACAAGATACAGAAAGAAAGCAAACAGAATACTGGCGGTGGGAGCGCCGATCGCCGCGAGAGGAGTGGCGCCTGCAATGGACCAGGGAATCAGCGGGGCGATGATAATGACGGTATCCTCAAGATCAATCGCGAACCGTTGCCGGTCAGTCTCGGTATCCTGGCAGAGCTGCTGTGTCAGCATGGTACCCAGGGTCTGGTTGCAGGAGATGGAGACGGCGAGAATCGCCGTGAGGAGCGTAGTGCAAAACGGTGTCGCTTTTTCGCTCAGCAGGAGGATGAAACGCCGGATCGAACCAAGCAGTCCGGTTCGATGAAAGATGCCGGAGTAGGCGGAGGAAATGCATACGATCGCGCCGACCTTTGCCATAGACAGCAGGCCGCCGCCGTTCATCATACCGGCTACGGCCGTGTCCCTGGCCTGGTAGCCAAGGAGAGAAAAGGAAAGGATGTCCTGCCAGGTCCATTCCTGGAAAAAGCGGCAGATGAGGAGTGCGGGCAGAATGCCGCCGAGCATGGTGATTTTGACCGGGACCCGGAAAAATGACAGCAGTAAAATCAGTGCTGCAGGCAGGAGCGCGACCCAGTGGAGCCGGAATTCGCGCGTGAACAGCGCCGTTAGGTCGGGCAGGTTCCCGTTGTGCGGGATCAGCAGGCCGATCAAAAGATAGAGCGCACTGGTTATCGCGAAAGGAATTGCGGCGGTTTTCATCATGGCGCGGATATTGTCAAAAATATTGGTACCGGTCAGATTCGCAACCAGGAGCGCGCTGGTGGATACCGGAGAGCAGCGGTCGCCGAAATATGCGCCGGAAAGGACTGCGCCGCCTACAAGGAATGCCGGAATACCCATTGCTGTCGCGACCGAGACGCAGATCACGCCCATGGTCGCGGCCGTTCCCAGAGATGTGCCGGTCAGAAAGGACAAAGCACAGTTGAGCAGAAAACAGACCAGGAGAAAAATGGAGGGGCGGATCAGGACAGAGGCGTAACAGATGATAGCCGGGATGGTTCCCGACGCGCGCCAGAGCGCGGTTAATATGCCAATGAGTACAAAGGTGGTGAGAATATTGCCGGCGGTCTTTATGCCTTCCAGGCACATGTTCAGAAGTTCCGCGAAGGAAAACCCTCGTTTCCGGCCGTAAATGAGGAAAATGACCAGTCCCGCTGCGAGCGCGTAGAGGATGGACAGATGAAATATGAGGCAGAAAAGGAGCAACGCACAAAATAAAAGAAGCGTAATGGTTTCCATAGGTGAGGTACCAGTCTTTCTGTATTCTGCGGAAAAGAATAACACAGAACAGGGGCGGCTGTAAAGCGATTCTTTATGGTTTAATAACAGGTGAGCTTTATAACAGGATGGAATATCCGGAAGGAAACGGGAGGCAGCCGATCAGCCACCTTCCGTTTCATAAATGTGTCTGTTCGCGAACAGGTCAGTAAATGGTTATTCCGACAACAGTCCGGCAGCTCGCAGATTCGCGAGCAGGGTATTGAACTGTGTGACCAGGTCCGTGGCAGTAGCTGCGTCCGCGACAGCTGCTGCAGCTACCGTGGGTCCGGTTGGTCCTGTCGCGCCTGTTGGCCCTGTGGGACCGGTGGGTCCAGTCGCCCCGGTTGCCCCGGTTGATCCGGTTGCACCGGTTGGTCCGGTTGGCCCCGTGGGACCAGTTGCCCCGGTGGGACCGGTTACACCTGTAGCACCGTCAGTGCCGGCGGGTCCGGTGGGTCCAGTTGCGCCGGTGGCACCCGTAGCACCCGCTTCGCCCTGGACACCCTGAAGTCCCTGTACTCCCTGCGGCCCGGTGGGACCAGTCGGTCCGACATAACCCTGCGGCCCGATCGCACCGGTTGGTCCCGGGAAACCTTGAGCGCCTTGCATGCCGGTGGGGCCAATGGGGCCTTGCGGTCCGGTTGGCCCGGTCGGCCCAGCCGGTCCCATCGGACCGACCGGACCGGGATTCGGATTTGGCGTGGGAGTACCGCAGCAGTCGCTGTTTCCGGAGCCGAAAGGCCGACCGTTCATTCCGCTACCGCCATTGCCGTTGCCGCCACCATTGCCATTGCCGCCGCAGCCGCGGCAGCCGGAATCGAAGCAGGGATCCCAGTAAAACATTGTTATCCTGTTTGATCGCATCATAGTAAGCCTCCTGTTTTGGCTGAAGCTTTTCATACAGCCTACTGTAGCATATGAAGAGAGACACGAATTGGTGTCCATGCCCATGCTGTCAGCCGGTACGGGAGAAGTAATCATCATTGTACTTTATAATCGGGGAATTGGGCTTTCGTTTTTTCGCTTCCTGATGCCAGAAGATCGCCTGCTCACGATTGTCGAGTCGGTCGAAACAGACGCAGAGCTGCACGGCGGGGAGAAAATCGTAGGAATCAGTCTCAATAAAACCGTGGTTTGTCTGGGAAGGTTTCTGGTCGAACGCTGCGTGATACCAGAAAATCGCGGCGGAATAATTGCCATGTTCCATCAGCAGACGGCCGATTTCACAGCAGATTTCCGCGCGTGGTGCGCAGAAAAAGAAGCTCTTTGCCAGAGCTTCCAGACGCTGACTGGTCTGTCCGAGCCGCTCACGGCAGCGTGCCAGCAAAAGACAGGCCTCGATGCGGTTTTCGATCCAGGCAGTCGGATCGTCGATAACGGATGTGAAATAATCGGCAGCTTCTGAAAACTGATTGTGGGTGAAAAGTTCCCTTCCATAATAATATCGGTGCCTTGGTGCCAATGCTTCTCCGGCGAGCAGCATTTCCTGATAAATGTTTAAGTTGCGGTTCGGGTCGCCGCCGTTTATCTTCCGATGTTCGATGGCAATCGGCACATAAAGGATATTGCCGCGCGGCGTGACCGCTTCATGCACCCGTCCTTCCCATAAAAAGCCGGAATGGTTTTTGAACAGCCGTTCCCGGTAACAGGAGAAGGTGACATCTCCATTTTCATCAAAGCCGGTCAGGTAGCGCATCATTACGACGTCTGCCGAAGTGTTCAGCAGTTTTTTCAATTTCAGAAGTTTCTGTTGTTCGTTTTCCGTGATCACATCGTCGGCATCCAGCCACATCCAGTAATCCATGGTAGCTTTGGAACAGGCAAAATTACGCGTGGCGGCAAAATCCTGCCGCCACGCGTAATCGTAAATTTTGTCGGTATATTGTCTGGCAATTTCTTTGGTTTTGTCTGCGGAGCCAGTGTCTACGATGATGATCTCGTCCGCGATTTCTTTCATTTGCGCGAGTATCCGTCCGAGTACGGATTCCTCGTTTTTTACAATCATGCAGAGACTGATGGTAACCATCTGGCATACTCCCTTTTCGGGCTTTCTACATAATGTATGTCAGACAAGGACTGTTTTTGAACAGTGAAAAGACGAAATCCTTGTCACTGGTACGAGACTCATGGTTTGGGGTATTATGCGAGGATCTGCATATGCTCAAGGAGAATTTTCACCCCGATTAAAATCAGAATGACCCCTCCGGCGATCTCAGCACGTGATTTGTAGCGGCTGCCAAAGACGGTTCCAACCTTTACACCGATCACGGAGAGGGTGAAGGTAGTGCAGCCAATGAAGCTGATTGCCGGGATGATCTGCACTTTTAAAAATGCGAAGGTGACGCCGACTGCCAGAGCGTCGATACTGGTGGCAATGGCCAGGACGATCATCTCCTGAAAGGCGACGGAATCGCCAATCTCTTCCTCTTCGCCGTTTAGTGCCTCGCGGATCATGTTGCCGCCGATGACGGCGAGAAGGATAAAGGCAACCCAGTGGTCATAGGCCGTGATCGCTTCCTGGAAACGCGAACCGAGCAGGTAGCCGAGGAACGGCATCAGCATCTGGAAACCGCCAAAGTACAGGCCGATGATCAGAGCATGGCTGATTTTCAGGCGCTGCATGGACAATCCCTTGCAGATGGAGACGGCGAACGCGTCCATGGACAGGCCGACGGCGATCAGAAACAGTTCTGGCAGTGACATATCTATTCCTCCCGACGTTATTATATGTGTGGAAATCCAAAATAAGTAATGGTCCTGTATCCGGCAGGAATAATCGCCGACATTTGGTTTCTGTGAATCCATCTGTCAAATAAAAGAGACCTATCTGCGGAATATTGTTCTGCAGATAAGTCTCATCATTTGCCGAAGCATTAAACAGAACCAGATGCTATAGCGCATCAGTATGTTGACCCTGCCGCGCCATGTAAGGCGCTGACTACTCCCTTATCAAGCACATTCTATCGGGAATGGTTTTGGTTGTCAAGAAAAAATTCAGGTTTAGTCAAAGCGTGGTTTGAATTTCTATCACACGCTCTCAGCGATCTCACGGACAAGGCGCTCGGAATCGGCCCAGCCGAGACAGGGATCGGTGATGGATTTGCCGTAGCAGTGTTCGCCGATCTTCTGGCTGCCTTCCTCAATGTAGCTCTCGATCATCACGCCTTTGATGAAAGAATTCAGGATGTCGGAATGACGGCGGCTGTGCAGCACTTCTTTGACAATGCGGATCTGCTCCTTGTACTGCTTGTTGGAGTTGGCGTGATTGGCGTCGACAATGACGGCCGGGTTCTGCAGGTCGCGCTTCATATAGAGCTCGTGCAGCAGCATCAGATCCTCGTAGTGATAGTTTGGCATGGACTGGCCATGTTTGCTGACCGCGCCGCGCAGGATCGTGTGTGTCCAGGGGTTGCCCTCGGTGCGTACCTCCCAGTCGCGCATGATAAATTCCTGGCCGACCTGAGCGGCTTTTACGGAATTGAGCATGACCGAGAGATCGCCGCTTGTCGGATTTTTCATGCCGACCGGTACATGGCAGCCGCTGGAGACGAGACGGTGCTGCTGATTTTCAGCGGAGCGGGCGCCTACCGCAATGTAGGACATGATATCGTCGAGATAGGTAACATTGTCCGGGTAAAGCATCTCGTCCGCGGTAGAAAGACCGGTTTCCTCGAACACACGCATATGCAGATGGCGGATCGCGTGCAGACCATCAGCCATACTGGGGCGTTTTTCCGGGTCGGGCTGGTGCAGCATGCCTTTGTAGCCCTCGCCGGTCGTGCGGGGCTTGTTTGTGTAGACACGCGGGACGATGAGCAGGCGGTCTTTCGTTTCCTCCTGGAGCCGGACGAGACGGCTTGTGTAGTCGAGCACGGAATCCTCGTTGTCTGCGGAACAAGGACCGATGATGACAAGAAATTTGTCGCTCTGTCCGGAAATGATCTGCCGCACTTTTTCGTCTCGTTCCGCCTTGATTGCGGAGAATCCTGCCGGGAGCGGAAACTGTTCCTTGATTTCCGCCGGGGTCGGAAGCTTATTGATAAATTCAAATCCCATGATAATCTCCATTCTGCCGCTGTTTTGGCGGCATAAATAAAAAATCATAATTGTCGTTCGGAATGTTGCAAAGAAATCCCACTGACTTACGAGTATAAACTTTGTTATGGAAAAAATCAATGAAAATCCAAAGGAAACGACGAAAAATAAAGTCGGGAAGCCAGGGCGCTTTCGTAAAAGGATTGATTTCGTTGATTCCTTAATGTATAATCGACAAAAGTTGAACGGAATAAGTTGAGCTGATATTGGAGGAAGCAAAGATGTTTTGGATCAGCTATGTCCTGTTGGAACGAATTGGTTCCTTTTTTTTCATGATCGCGATGGGCTGGCTTCTGGTAAAAAGCGGAAGAGTGCGTTCGGAAGACAGCAGGATACTGGCGGAAGTTTCTATCTGCCTGATTATTCCCTGTGTGATTATCAATTCCTTTCAGATTGAACTGTCGGATGAAGTGCTGCATGGCTTTATTTTTGCGCTTGGGACGGCTTTTCTGTGCCATATCCTTCTGTTGATCCTGATTGTTGTCGGGGGACGATTATTTCACCTGAACCGGGTCGAGCGGGCAATTATTATGTATCCGAATGCCGGGAATCTGGTCATTCCGATCGTGACCGCGCTGTATGGAGCGGATATGATACTTTATACCAGCGCATTCATTTCCATGCAGACAATTTTTATGTTTACGCATGGAAACGCGCTGCTCGAAGGAAAACGAGTGACAGGCTGGAAGAAAATTTTTTCTAATATTAATATTATCTCGACGATTGTCGGTATTCTGCTGTTTGTTACCAACATTCGCCTGCCTTCCGTCGTGGTCGTCGCCATGGATAGCGTGGGATCGATGCTGGCGCCGTTGTGTATGATTGTGACGGGGATGCTGATTGCCGGTGTTGATCTGCGGCATATTTCCAATGGGATGCGGATTCTGGGTGTCTGTGTACTGCGCTTGCTTGTCTGCCCGCTGGTGGCGATTCTTGTTTTTGGCATCTTTGGTCTGGAGCATCTGGTGGCGGGCGGCCATGACCTTCTGATGATTTCTTTTATCGCCATGATGGGGCCGGGGGCGGTGACGATCACTCAGCTGGCTCAGATCCACAATCAGGATCCGCATTACGCGAGCCTGCTTTGTTTTTCTTCGACCGCGTTCTGCATTATTACAATGCCTGTAATGGCGGCGGTGTTTGAGCTGCTGTTGTAGAAGGCGAAAATGATCGTGAATGATCCATCTTCCCGGCAATGATATTGGGCCGGGTATGGCTCTGGCTTACTGCTGCCGGGAATAAATATTACAGAAAAAGACAACCTATATTCTGGGTACGGAATGTTCCGGATTCAGAAACAGGTTGTCTTTTCGTTTTTGATGAGGGAATTTTTCAACAAGATGGTTTGGCGTTGACAGTGGACCTTAGCTGTGTTAGATTGTTTACAGATGGTTAGCAATAGCTAACTTCATAACGCCGGTAGGACAGAAAGGAGTGCCATGAATGCTGGAAAAATGTCTGATTGAGTATTGTTCACCGACGCTTGCGTCCTTAAAGACAGCAAATTTATTCAACTATTCGCTTGAAGCTGGACGGGATGTGGCTGACGAGCTTTTCGCGGTTAACTGCGGTTTGTCCGAAAAGGGATTGTTTGCCGTGGAATTAAGGCGGAGCGGGGGAAAGGCGCTGATCTATGTATGGCGGCGTTCGTTCCTGGAACGGGATCTGGGCAGGCCGGACGTGAGATGTTTTCTGGAGGGTTACGGTTATCGCAAGACGGATATGGTTTCGGCGCTCATGCGCCTGAAAGAACGTCTGGCCGAGAATGAGTCGTTTCCGCATGAGATCGGCGTATTTCTGGGCTATCCGCTCGGCGATGTGATCGGATTTATCCGCAACGCGGGAAAAAATTCCAAATGCAGCGGCTGGTGGAAGGTTTACTGTGATGAGTGTGAGGCGCAAAAACAGTTTGCACGTTTTCAGAAATGCAGGGATATCTACACGAAGCTCTGGAGCGAGGGAAGATCGGTCTGGCAGCTGACGGTAGCGGCCTGAAATAGCGGCCTGAAATAGCGGTCTGATAATAGTGATTTGACAGTAGTGGCGGCCTGACAATAACGGCCTGAGAGGCGTAGTGAACGACATAACCGTCGTTTATGATAAATATTATTAGAGGAGGCAATGATTACATGAGCAAGGTAGCGGTAGTATACTGGAGCGGTACGGGCAACACGGAGGCGATGGCGAATGCCGTCGCGGCGGGTGCGAAGGACGCGGGCGCGGAAGTCAGCGTTTTTACTGCCTCGGAGTTTGATGCGGGCAAGGCGGCGGAGTTTGGCGCGATTGCATTCGGCTGCCCGTCGATGGGCGTGGAGCAGCTGGAGGAGAGCGAGTTTGAGCCGATGTTTGATGAGGTGAAGGGCAGTCTGGGCGGCAAGAAGGTCGGGCTGTTCGGCTCTTATGGCTGGGGCGACGGCGAATGGATGCGTACCTGGGAATCCTCCTGCCGCGACGCGGGCATCAACCTGGTAAGCGAGGGCGTGATCTGCAACGAGGCGCCGGACGACGAGGCTGAGGGCAACTGCCGGGAGCTGGGTAAATCTCTGGCCTGATGTGTTCCGGAAATACAGCATTCCGGTTGAGAATATTTTACATGAGGGTATCTGTTTAGAAAGGCGTTCCGGCTGGTTCTCCGGCCGGGGCGTTCTTTTCCGTCATGGCTCGCCGGGGACTTATTGAGAATTTTTATCAATAAGCGGCTTGCATTCCCAATATGAACTTGTTATGATAATAACGATTATGATGAACCACTAAACCGGAAAGGAGTTGTGTTATTATGAATTATCTGGAAATTGAGAAGGTTATCGGCCGTGAGATTATTGATTCCCGCGGCAATCCGACGGTAGAGGCGGAAGTTTATCTGGTAGACGGCACGATCGGGCGCGGCGCGGCGCCGAGCGGTGCTTCGACGGGTGAGTTCGAGGCGCTTGAGCTGCGTGACGGCGACAAGTCCCGTTTCGGCGGCAAGGGCGTGAGCAAGGCGGTTGAGAATATCAACACCGTGATCAATGACGTTCTGGTCGGTCTGGACGCTTCCAATACCTACGCGGTTGACAAGGCGATGATCGATGCGGACGGCACTGCAGACAAGTCCAAACTGGGCGCAAACGCGATCCTGGCTGTCTCCATCGCGGCAGCGCGCGCGGCGGCGATTTCGCTGGATATCCCGCTGTATCGTTTCCTGGGCGGCGTGAACGCCAACCGTATGCCGGTTCCGATGATGAACATCTTAAACGGCGGCGCACACGCAGCGAACACCGTGGATGTGCAGGAGTTTATGATCATGCCGGCCGGCGCTTCCAGCTTTGCCGAGGGCCTGCGCTGGTGCACGGAGGTTTTCCACGCTCTGCAGTCCCTGCTTAAATCCAAGGGTCTGGCTACGTCCGTTGGCGACGAGGGCGGTTTTGCTCCGGATCTGGCGAGCGATGAGGAAGCGATCCAGTATATTCTCGAGGCGATCAAGAAGGCCGGTTATGAGCCTGGCAAGGATTTCGTGCTGGCTATGGACGCGGCTTCCAGCGAGTGGAAGAGCGACAAGAAGGGCGTTTACAAGCTGCCGAAGGCCGGCACCGTATTTACGAGCGCTGAGCTGGTAGAGCACTGGAAGGGCCTGGTAGAGAAATATCCGATCTACTCCATCGAGGATGGCCTGGATGAAGAAGACTGGGAAGGCTGGCAGCTGATGACCAAGGAGCTGGGCGACAAGCTGCAGCTGGTTGGCGACGATCTGTTTGTTACCAATACGCAGAGACTGAAAAAGGGTATCTCCCTTGGCTGCGGCAACTCCATCCTGATCAAGCTGAATCAGATCGGCTCCGTTTCTGAGACTCTTGAGGCGATCAAGATGGCTCACAAGGCCGGATATACCGCGGTTACTTCTCATCGTTCCGGCGAGACCGAGGATACCACGATCGCCGACCTGGCAGTAGCGCTGAATACCTGCCAGATCAAGACCGGCGCGCCGAGCCGCAGTGAGCGTGTGGCGAAGTACAACCAGCTGCTGCGCATCGAGGAAGCTCTGGGCGACGCCGCCGAATATCCGGGATTTGCGGCATTTAACAGAAAGTAAGAGATTGTGGCAATTCTGGTGATGTGCATTGTCAGAGATTGCGTGGAATGAAAGACAGGAGGGCGTTCGCAGAGGCATGGAAGTGCCTTATGGCGGCGTCCTCTTGTTATGGGGAAATGTTGTCTGGGAAAAATTTTGAGTGAGACATGGAAAATCATTTGGCAGCTGTGGAACAAAAATTCTCAATAAAGAGGGTTTGACTTGACTAACAGCCGTGCCGTTTGCTACTACTAAATATATAAGACGGAGGAGGAATTCTATGAAACAGCATAGATTCTGGGCCTGGGCCATGATATTCTGCCTTGTCATGACCGTTTATACCGGTTACCGACACAAATAAGGAGGATGATGTTATGTGGAATTGTATTGATTGCAAAAAGCTTGCGGTATTTATCGGCGGGGTGTTATTTGGCACAGCCGGAGTGAAGATCCTGGGAAGCTCGGACGCGAAGAAATGTTATGTGAATTGTCTGGCGGCCGGCCTGCGCGCGAAGGATTGCGTGATGACCACGGCGACGACGATTCAGGAGAACGCGGAGGATATTCTTGCTGAGGCGAAGGAGATCAACCGCCAGAGAAGCGGCGAGGTGTTTGAGGATGAGAGCGAAGCAGCCGTTTCTGAAGAAGCGTAATCGGCGGTAACGAGAAAAAACAGAAAGAAACAGGACAGGCCGCCCGGGGATTCCCGGGCGGCAGCGTTATCGGCAGTTTGTTTCGTGTACGAATGAATTTGAGGATATAGTGATGAAATTTGAGATAAAGCATGAGATCCATGAACGTTTGCGCGTGCATCTGGATCGGGAGCGCATCTGTCCGCGCGAGGCGGATTTGTTGGCTTATTATCTGGAGAGCCGTCCGGGTGTGATGGCTGTGAAGGTTTACGAGCGCACGGCAGATGCGGTGATTGTTTACCGGGGCAGCCGTAGCGCGGTGATTACTGCGCTGCAGGGATATCGCTGTCAGGATCCGGCGCTGGAGAAACTTGTGCCCAAAAACAGCGGTCGGGTTCTCAATGCCGAGTATCAGGAAAAGCTGGTGCAGAAAGTCGGCCTGCGCCTGTTGACAAAGGTATTTCTGCCCGGGCCGCTTTGCGGCGTTTACCATACGCTGATGGCTGCAAAATACGTATGCCGCGGCGTGAAATGCCTGATGCGCCGTCGTCTCGAAGTGGAGGTGCTGGACGCGGCGGCGATCTCCGTATCGATTGTGCGCGGCGACTTTGCCACCGCCGGCTCAGTCATGTTTCTGCTTGGGATTGGCGAGCTGCTTGAGGAGTGGACGCACAAGAAATCCGTCGGCGACCTCGCGCGCAGCATGTCACTCAACAACGACCGCGTCTGGTTAAAGACCGGGGAAACGGAAATCCTGATCCCGGTTTCTGAGGTGAAGGAGAACGACGCGATCATTGTACGGGCGGGTACCATGATTCCGCTTGACGGGATTGTCATGGGCGGTGAGGCGATGGTCAACCAGGCCTCGCTGACCGGGGAATCCATACCGGTAAGAAAAAGCCGGGATTCGTATGTATATGCGGGGACTGCCATTGAGGAAGGTGGACTGACCATCCGCGTGAGAAAGGCTGCCGGTTCGACCCGTTATGAGCGGATCGTGCGGATGATCGAGGATTCGGAAAAGCTGAAATCCCGGATTGAGGGAAAGGCGTCCAGCCTGGCGGACGCTCTGGTGCCATGGAGCCTGGGTGGCACGGCGCTGACCTGGCTGCTGACCCGCAATACCACAAAAGCACTGTCGGTGCTGATGGTCGACTTCTCCTGCGCGCTGAAGCTGGCGATGCCCCTGGCGGTACTCTCGGCGATCCGTGAGGCGAGCGGCTGCCGCATCACGGTCAAGGGCGGTAAATTTATGGAGGCGGTGGCCGAGGCGGATACAATTGTGTTCGACAAGACCGGGACGCTGACAAAGGCAAAGCCGTCGGTCGTTGATATCGTCACGTTTGAGAATCGCGACAAGGATGAGATGCTGCGCGTTGCGGCTTGTCTGGAAGAGCATTTCCCACATTCGATGGCAAATGCCGTGGTGCAGGAATCCCTGCGCCGCCATCTGGTTCATGATGAAATGCACACGAAGGTGGAATATATCGTTGCCCACGGTATCGCCACAACGATTGACGGCGAGCGTGTTGTTATTGGCAGCCATCACTTTGTGTTTGATGACGAGAACTGCCAGATCCCGGAGGGCGGACAGGAGACGTTTGACGCGATTCCCGCGGAATACTCGCATCTTTATATGGCGATCTCGGGCCGTCTGGCCGCGGTGATCTGTATCGAGGATCCGCTGCGCCCGGAAGCCGCGGATGTGGTGCGGCAGCTGCGCGCCGCTGGGCTCTCAAAGCTTGTGATGATGACGGGAGACAGCGACCGCACGGCGCGCGCGATTGCGCAGCGGGTCGGCGTTGATGAATATTATTCGGAGGTGCTGCCGGAGGATAAGGCACGGTTTATTGAGAACGAGAAGGCCAGCGGCCACAGAGTAATTATGATCGGCGACGGTATCAACGATTCTCCGGCGCTCTCAGCGGCCGATGTGGGAATCGCGATCAGCGAGGGCGCGGAGATTGCCCGGGAGATCGCGGACATCACGATTTCCGCAGATGACCTGCGCCAGCTTGTGACGCTGAAGCGCCTGAGCGATTTGCTGATGCGGCGGATCCATCAGAATTACCGGTTTGTGATCGGTTTTAATCTTGGCCTGATTCTGCTCGGAGTAGGTGGGGTGATCACGCCTTCCACATCAGCGTTATTGCATAATACTTCGACTGTGGCGATCAGTTTAAAGAGTATGACAAATTTAGTGTAGCATAATGGCCTGGTTCTTCTAAAGCTTTTTTCAAAGTTTTTTAAGAGGAACCAGGCTTGTTTCATGATAGAAAGCTATGTTATAATGATTGGAAATGAATGTGGGAAATATGCAGGATGTGGGTGAATGTTACAGCGAGGAGGACGACGGCATGGACGCGGCGGAGCGCTTAATTAATGAACATAAGCTTTCCCGTTCGGAATGTATGGAGCTGCTTGCCCGCGTGGATGATGCCGCCCTGGCGGCGAAACTGGCCGCGGAGGCAGTGTCCCTGCGCTGGAAATATTACGGCAATAAGGTGTATACCCGCGGCCTCATTGAATTTACAAATTATTGTAAAAACGACTGCTATTACTGCGGCATCCGTCATGGCAATATCAATGCGGTACGTTACCGTCTTTCCAGGGATGAGATCCTGCAATGCTGTGAGCATGGCTATGAGCTTGGCTTTCGCACGTTTGTGCTGCAGGGCGGCGAGGATCCCTGGTACACGGACGAGCGGATGGAGGAGATCATCCGATCGATCAAGACCGGCTGGCCGGACTGCGCTCTGATGCTCTCCATCGGGGAGAAATCCTATGATACTTACAGGCGTTTCCGCGAGGCCGGGGCGGACCGATATCTGCTGCGGCACGAGACCGCCAATGAGGCGCATTATTGTTATCTGCATCCGGCGGGGCAGACTTTGCGGGCGCGGAAACAGTGTCTGTACGATCTTAAGGCACTCGGCTATCAGGTGGGCGCGGGTTTTATGGTCGGTAGTCCGGGGCAGACAGTGGAATGTCTGGCGGACGATCTGGTTTTTCTTCAGGAATTGCGCCCGGAGATGGTCGGCATCGGTCCGTTCATTCCGCATCACGATACCCGCTTTGCGCATGAACCGGCGGGAAGCGTAGCGCTGACCTTATTTTTGCTGTCTGTGATCCGCCTGCTGCTGCCGAAGGTACTGCTCCCCGCGACGACAGCGCTGGGGACGGCGGATCCGCGCGGGCGTGAGAAGGGGCTGATGGCGGGCGCCAACGTGGTGATGCCGAATCTCTCGCCGGTAAAAAACCGGAAACAGTACGATCTGTATGACAATAAAATCTGTACCGGCGAGGAGGCCGCGGAATGCCGCGGCTGCCTTGCGCAGCGTGTGGCTTCGGTGGGCTGTGAGCTGGTGACGGAGCGCGGGGATTTCTGCGGATGAGAGCGGGGATTCGTGCGATCCATTTGTGCGATCGCAGGAAAGCGGCCTCTGGGGCTTTCGGATTGACGGGTTTATGGTAAGGGGAATGAAAATGGAACCGGACAAAAAAATGATCCCGCGGGAGCAGGAATTGCTGCAGAACGCAGGGACCATCATGACGTTCCCTGCGGGGCATATCCTTTATATGGAAGGCGATCCGGCAGATCGCGTTTATTATATCCTGGAAGGACGGGTACGGGTATTTGAAAATATTTCTTCCGGAAGAGAGGTGACCCTGGATGTGGTCGGCAGCGGCCATATCGTCGGGGAATCCGCGTTTGCGGAGAACGGTTTTCGTCCCACCTGTGTGAAAACCGTGACCGCTGTGCGGCTGATCTCCTGCCGCGTTTCGCAGCTGCTGCCCTGCTTTGCCAGTGATCCTTCATTTGCCCTTTATCTTCTCCGCCTGTGTTCCGCCACAATGGATCATTTGACTGCGCGTCTTCAGGATCAGTGTCTGCTGGATCGGTATGGCAAGGTCGCCAATTTTATTCTCGATATGACAGAACCCTGCCCTCACGGTGAGGAAAAACCGATGACCTATACGCATGAAGATATCGCGACATCCCTTGGATTGGGCCGTTCCGGTGTGACGATGGTTTTGCGGGATTTCTGCAGGCGTGGCTGGCTGGAAAACAAATATGGCAAGATTTATGTCCGGAACCGGGAGGCGTTGGAAGCGTTTGTAGAAGAGCAGAAATCAAATTTGTAGATAGATTGTCGCATTTTGAACAAATTTTTTCTTCGGGAATTCTATAATCAGGTCAGTATCAAAAAGGAGAAACCCGAAAGGAGGGGACAGCATCTATGAAAATTTATGCTTATGAAGTAAGAGAAGACGAACGAAGAGCATTTGCCCGGATTGGCGCGGAGCTTGGCGCAGAGCTTGCGCTGGATACCGCCGCGCCGACGCTGGAAAACGCGGAATCCGTCCGCGGCTGTGAGGGCGTCACGATGCTCGGCCAGGGGAAGATCAGCCAGGAGCTTCTGGAAAAGTACCGGGAACTGGGGATCCGCTGCATTTCCACCCGCACCATCGGCTACAACCATATCGATATTGCAGCCGCAAAAGAACTTGGCATCCGGGTCTGCAACAGCAATTACGCGCCCAATGGCGTGGCGGATTTTACGGTGATGATGATTCTGATGTGCCTGCGCAATTACAAGCAGGCGATGTGGCGCGGCTATGTCAACGACTTTTCCCTCGGCGGCCTGGAGGGGCGGGAGATGCGCAGCCTCACGATCGGAATCATGGGGACCGGCCGCATCGGCCTGCAGGTGTTGAAAAATCTGCAGGGTTTCGGCTGCCATCTGCTGGCCTACGATGTGTATCAAAATGAAGCGACTGCCAGGGTGGCGCAGTATGTCAGCCTCGATGAGTTTTACCGGGAATGCGATATCATTTCCCTGCATATGCCGCTGCTTTCATCCACAAAGCATATCATCAATGCCGAAAGCATCGCGAAAATGAAAGACGGCGTCATCCTTGTCAACTGCGCCCGCGGCGAGCTGATGGATTCGGAAGCGCTTGTGGAAGGAATTGAAAGTATGAAGATCGGCGCGCTGGGGATGGATACGCTCGAGGGTGAGGAGGGCATTATCCACCGCGATCGCCGCACCGACATCATCGCCAACCGTAACTGGTTTTACCTGCATCAGTTCCGCAATGTCATCATGACCCAGCACATGGCTTTCTACACAGAAGAAGCCGTGGAAAGCATGGTGCGCTGCGGCGTGGAGGGCATCCTGCAGATGGCGGAGAGCGGGGATTGTCCGACGATGCTGACACGGTGAAATCGCGACTTTGGGAGTCTTGGCGGCCGATCAAATGCAGCGATAGAAGCGTTTGCTAAACAGGAGAACGTCGAGATGATTGTATTGATATCAAGAAACCAGGCTTGAAACCAGGGACTTTTGCCACTTGACCGGGAAAACGGTGAAGTGGTGAAAGCCCTTTATTGTTTTGTGACAAAACATATCCACGTGTGGAGAAAAGGGCATGCGAGAATACGAAACTACTTTTTAGAGGGTGGGTTGTGAATACGAAACTGCTTTAATGGATTTCGCATATGAGAAAGTACGAGATGATAACAGTATAAGGATGAATGGCTTTTAAAAGCCGTTTTCTTGTGTTACAATACCCATGTAATAAACGCAAAGTAATGGAGGCGTGCAACATGGATTTGAAGAAATTTATCGGAGAATCCACGGAGTATGACAAAAAACAGGCCGTGGAAACAAAGAAACCTAAAAGTTGGCTGAAAAGTGTCAGCGCATTTGCCAATACAGTAGGAGGTGTGCTGATTTTTGGCGTTACGGATGATGAGCAGGTGGTTGGCCTTGAGGATATAAAGAATGCATCGGAATATGTCAGTCAGAAGGTAAAGGAACGTATTTCACCGTTTCCTCAGATTGTGATGCAGCTTCATAAGGTGGAAGATGGAAAGGATATTTTAACGGTTCGTGTTCCGGCAGGAACAGATACGCCTTATTATTATGTAGCAGATGGTGTCACTGAGGCGTATATTCGGATTGGAAATGAAAGCGCCCTTGCTGATTCAACGGAATTAAAGCGCCTTGTTCTTAGAGGCAACAATTCATCGTATGATGCCCTTATTTCACCATATGATTATGAGGATTATTCCTTTAGCAAGCTGCGCGAACGCTACAAATCCTGGACGGGTAACAGCATGACGGAGAAGATGATGGAGTCCTTTGGCGTTCGTGATGCAAGCGGCAAGCTTACGAATGCAGGTGCGTTACTTGCAGATGATTGCCCTATTCGACATTCGCGACTTTTTTGTACACGATGGAATGGGCTGGATAAGAGTGGCGGACAGATTGATGCAATCGATAGTGGAGAGTTTTCGGGAAGTTTGATTATTCTGCTGAACGAGGGACTTGCCTTTGTGAAGCGCAACATGAAAACCATGTGGAAAAAGACGGACGATTCTCGGATTGAGATGCCAGATTACTGCGAACGCAGTATTTTGGAGAGTCTGGTGAATGGACTTATACATCGGGATTATCTTGTAAACGGCAGCGAAGTTCATATTGATATGTATGATGACAGACTGACGATTTATTCGCCAGGAGGAATGCCGGATGGAACGCAGATACAGGAATGGAATATAGACGATATCCCATCCACAAGAAGAAATCCTATTCTTGCGGATATTTTCGGGCGACTTGGATACATGGAGCGACAAGGCAGCGGACTTGGGAAGATTATTGGTGCATATGAGAATGCGGCAAATTATGAGCCGGATCTGACACCTAAGTTTTTCTCAAATCGGGTGTGCTTTATTGTCACACTTTGGAATTTGAATTTTAAAGCCTCACGGGATGAGGCAATAAATGAGGCTTTAAATGAGGCAATAAATGAAGCTTTAAAACCGGAAGCATTAGATTTGATTGCGTTGATGAAGTCTGATCCGACTGTAACACAAGCTACCATGATACAGACATTGGGGTTGTCCAGGAGTAAAGTGCAGCGAGTCATAAAAGCATTAACAGATGATGGTTATATCAAACGTGAGGGTTCCAAGAAAACCGGACGCTGGGTGATATTAAAGGAAGTTTGATGGATATGTTTGCGTGAACACCCATATGTGCCAAAATGCCCCAAAACGGGCAAAAAATGGCTCGATATGTTTTGTCACACGGGCAAAAAACGCCTTTCGATATGTTTGCACACATAGCCGTGTTCTACGTGACATCAATATCGTTTTCTCGTGCAAGAGAGCGTCCGCTCTGATGATACGGAAAAGCGAACGCTCTCGATTTTTTTGATGAAGTTTATTTTAAATTCGTTACTATTCACGGGGTAGGGAAAAAGACGGACTGAGATTTTGACTTTAAA
>JAJQAA010000016.1 GCA_021204045.1 Clostridiales bacterium | reverse complement strand
CAAATATGTGTTAACTCTATTATAAATGGAAATAAGCCAAAGGTCAACATAACTATCGGCCTTATTTTGTCTGTATTAATTTTACCGTAGATTTCCGAGACAGTACTTGAAGGTTGTGGACTCAATTTTATGATTTGAGTAAAAATTCGTAAGAAATTCAGCATAGACAGGTGAAAAATGCTGTGATAAACTAATTTTAAGTGAACATTGATAACAGAATAAAAATGGTGAATTATCTTAATTGAAACTCGATTAACAGAACGGTTGGATAGGTATCAGAATAGCGATAAATTATAGAAAAAAGAACAATCAACGAACCACATAAGCAAGCAACATTCCTATAGAAAGGAGACCAAGAAATGAGAAACAAAGGATTCACCAAACGCATCCGCCGCTGCATTATCGTGGCAGGATTTTTACTATTAGCAGGCGCCGTCAAGCAACCCGCCATGACGAGTTACGCCGCAGATTACACCACGCAGCAGCAGGTAGCGCAGATCACAACATACAGCAAAGACCAGGCCGCAACATTAGGACAGTGGGAACTACAAGCGGACGGCGTACACTACAAATTCAAGGCGTTTAGCGGAGAGTACATAACATCCTCATGGATACCAAGCCAGACCGAGACAGGAGTTTGGTATTTCGTAGGCGCAGACGGAATCATGCTGACGAGTACAACCACACCCGATAATTATACAGTCGATGCCCAAGGCAAGTGGTACGACTCCACCTACACCAGCGGTTCATCCAGCAGCAGCCACAGCAGTTCCTCCAGCAGCAACAGCAGCAGCAGCCAGAGCCAGCAAGCCACAGAAACCGAGACCGAGGCAGCCGAGACATCAAACAGCAGTTCTTCTAATTCTTCAACAGAATCCAGTTCAACTTCATCTTCCAGCAATGGAAATAAGTCCTCCGGTCTTCCTTCCAATTTAATTAATTCAAGAGGTCGTAGTAATACAGGAGAAATAATTGCAGGTTACAGCCGCTAAAAATAAATTTCATAAAGAGCTTTAAACGAAGACTCTTATTTTTTTACACAAAGGCTACCCAATTAGAAAGGGATAGCCTTTTTTCTATGCAACAAAGCAATTCTCGACACCAATTCAGTATAAAGCAATAACTTTTTAATTTTTCAAAGAAAGGAGCATGACATGAAGCTAAAACGACTATTAGCAGGAATGTTATCAGCGGTTCTATCGCTTACAACACCCTTATCATCGTTCGCTTACACTCCCGCAGGTAGTGCAGCAGGTGCCAACGCATCTGGTAACGTAACCGGAGCAGGTGGTGACTTTTCTGCTAATATTACTCACACAAGTACCAGTGGAAAAATTGGTATACGTTTAACCCTAGTAAACAGAAATGACCCATCAGAAATTCTTTCAGTCGATGACAAAGGCAAAGGACGCAGAAAGCTTTGCTGTCTGCTCCACCCCTTTCGCTGTGCGAAAGAAAAGCGTTCTTAGTGTAATCAAGCTGGTAATGAAGGGAAATGCTTTCATTACCAGCCTTTTTAATCATGGGGGATTGATTGCGTGATATCGGCATGTCAAGGGCAAGCGTTGTTCCGTTGGAACCCTTGACAAGCCTTTTTTCGAATGTGAAAATAATTCAGAATACAGTGTTTAATGATAAGAAATGAAGAAATAACAACTGTAGACAGGCTGTAGACACACGTTAGACAGTGTGCTTTTCTCCTTGATTTTATTGGGTTTTTTGAGCCTATTTCAGTTCGAGTCCCGTCTCGCGCTCTTGTTATGAAGTGGTCGGAGCCTTGATTTTGCAAGGTTTCCGATTTTTTTTGTTGCCTTTTATCTGGCTTTTTTCGGGATAGAGCAGGGTAGACCGCATTTTTCCTTTCGCTTTTGATGATAATTGTAAAATATATGGAAAATTTTCCCGATATCATGTATGATATGAAATATGCGTTTCTTCGCAAAAGAGAGAAAGCAGGAAGATATAGAGATGAAAGAAGAGGTGTTTGGCGTTGTGGAGTACGGAGAGCAGAGAACTGGTTGAAGGAAATATTTTAAAGGCAATTATTGTGTTTGCCATCCCACTGCTGATCGGGAATCTTTTTCAGCAGCTGTACAATACGGTTGATTCCTATGTGGTGGGGAATTATGTAAGTACGAGCGCCCTGGCGGCGGTAGGAGCGTCCACGCCGGTGATCAATATGCTGGTGGGATTTTTTATGGGGCTGTCGACGGGGGCAGGAGTGGTGATCGCCCAGTATTTTGGCAGTGGGGACAGCGCTAAGGTGAGCGACGCTGTTCATAGCGCTATGGCTCTCACGATCCTGCTGAGCGTGCTGTTCACGGCGGCCGGCATATCGTTTACCGGACCTTTGCTCCGCGGGATTGGGGTGCCAGAGGATGTGCTGCCCCATTCCATGCAGTATCTGACGATTTATTTTGGCGGTATTACGTTTTCGCTCATTTACAATATGGGTGCGGGTATCCTGCGGGCGGTAGGAGATTCGAGGACTCCGCTGATTTTTCTGGCCGCGGCCAGTATGATCAATATCGTCCTGGATCTTCTTTTTGTGTGCAGTTTTGATATGGGGATTGCCGGGGTGGGTATTGCTACGGTTATGGCGCAGGCCGTCAGTGCGTCTTTAGTGCTTTATAAACTGATGCGGACACACGACAGCTATCACCTGGAGCTTCGGAAGCTGCGTTTCCATAAGGAAATTGTCCGCCGTATCATTGAGATTGGGTTTCCGGCGGCCCTGCAGCAGAGTATCACGTCGTTTTCCAATGTGATTGTGCAGTCTTATATTAACTCGTTTGGGACGGTTACCATTGCAGGTTATTCCACAACAATACGGATCGATGGTTTTCTGATGTTGATCCTTCAGAGCTTCAATATGACGATCACGACCTTTGTCGGGCAGAATATCGGGGCAGGAAAATATAAGCGGGTAAAGCGGGGCATATTTGTTTCCTGGGCAGCCTGTTCTGTCATTGTTCTTGTGATCGCGCTTTTCCTGAACCGGAACGCGGACAGTCTTATCTCTGTATTTACGTCGGACGCGGAGGTGATTGCGATCGGCGGCATGCTGCGGCTGTTTTCCGCATTTTATATTGTACATCCGGTGATCCAGATCCTGAACGGTGCTCTGCGCGGCGCCGGGCATTCCAAGGTTCCCATGTTTTTCATGCTGGGCAGCTTTGTGGTATTGCGGCAGATTTATCTGGCGATTGCGGTTCCGCTGACGGATAGCGTGATGGTGGTTCTGGCCGGATGGCCGATCACCTGGGTGATCTGTGCCGTGGGCATGGCGTTCTACTATTTTAAGGTAAACTGGCTGCCGGAGGCGGCTGAAGAGAAAACCGCAGTTTCATAAAAACAGAGGAATCGTTTTACATCCCATTCAGACAGGAGGTTTTAAAATGACGGATACCTATCAAAAACTTCAGGCCTGTTATCAGAGTTTTTCAGAGAAGATTCATTTTCTCCCTGCCGTGGCTCTGGTGCTGGGTTCCGGCCTCGGTGATTTTGCCGACAGCATTCAGATGGAAGCAACGCTGGATTACCGTGAAATTGAAAATTTTCCGGTTTCGACGGTCAGCGGACACCGTGGGCGTTTTGTGTTCGGTTACATCGGCGGAACGCCGGTCGTGATTATGCAGGGACGCGTGCATTATTATGAAGGTTATTCGATGGAGGATGTGGTGCTGCCAATCCGTCTGATGCGCCTGATGGGAGCAGAGACGTTGATTTTGACCAATGCGGCAGGCGGGATCGGAGCCGGTTTCCACGCGGGAGATTTTATGCTGATTACCGACCAGATTTCCAGTTTTGTGCCGTCGCCGCTGATTGGCCCGAATATGGATGAACTGGGGACACGTTTCCCGGATATGACTCACATATACGATGCGGATCTGTGCCGGATCGCCAGGGAAACGGCTGCTTCTCTGGGAATAACTCTTCAGGAAGGCGTCTACCTGCAAATGAGCGGCCCGGCTTACGAGTCGCCCGCGGAAGTGCGCATGTGCCGCGCAGTCGGAGCGGATGCGGTCGGCATGAGTACGGCCTGTGAAGCGGTCGCAGCCAGGCATATGGGAATGCGAATCTGCGGCATTTCCTGTATTTCCAATCTCGCCAGCGGCCTGACGGATAAGCCGCTCAGCCATGAGGAAGTCAAGGAAGCATCAGACCGCATGGCGCCGCGTTTTGCTGCGCTGCTTACCGGGATGGTGAGCCGGATCGGGGGACAGTAAGGGCGGCAGATGCTCATTCTTTCTGCCATATGGTTTGTCGTTCATGTATGGATTCCGTTCAAATGGTCATGTTAATGCAATAGGAAGTACATTGCAATCAGGAAATGCATTGCAATCAGGAAATGCATTGCAATCAGGAAGTGCATTGCAACAGAAAATGTATTGCAACAGGAAGCGTGCATGGCGTACGCAGGGATCAGAAGGGAAGCATATCATTGGACGACGAAGAACTTCTGGGGCGGATTGCCCGGAGTGATCCGGAAGCGTTTCATCAGTTTTATCGGAATACGGCGCGGTCGGTTTACAGTTTTATTCTTTCGATTGCCAGAAATCCGGGGGACGCGGAAGAGATTATGCAGGAAACGTATCTGAAGGTCTGGACGGCGGCCGGTTCTTACCATCCGGAAGGAAAACCGCTGGCCTGGGTATTTACGATCGCAAGGAATCTGTGCTACATGAAATTTCGCGAGCAGAAGCGGCAGGCGGAAATTGGTCTGGATGAATTATCGGGAGAGGATACCGGGGAGGTCTGTCCGGAAGTAGAAGGCATCGCGGACAAAATGGCGCTTCTGGCGGCGATGGACAGCTTGCGGGAGGAGGAACGCCAGATCGTGCTGCTGCATGCGGCGGCAGGATTGAAACACCGCGAGATCGCGGACAATCTGGGGCTGCCGCTGGCGACCGTGCTGTCAAAATACAATCGCGCGATCCGGAAGATCGCGGCGCAGCTTTGATGCGACGGGTTTTGACATGGTCAGCCTTACCCCCTTAACATTGCTTTAACATTTTTCGATATATCTTGACAACGGAATATTTTTATCTTATTATCGTTTTGGATTGAAAACATAACAGCTGGTTTTTCTGTGGAGAGACCAGCTCTTTTTATGAGTATGATGCCAGAGTCAAAGGGTGTCATACCTCTTGTGATGCGGCTCAAATCATGAGTATATTAATATGCAGCAGGGGAGGGGAACATGGAAAAGTGGAACGAAACGCTTCTGGCACCTGAGTTTTCGGAGCAGGGAGTGGACTGCTATCGACTCGTCGGCGGAGATTATGAAAATGAGTATTATGTTGTTTCCGAGACAGAGACCAGGAAGCTTCTGAACAAACCGGAAGTTGTCGGCTATGAGGTATATCATTGCCTGATACCGGCGACCGCGCAGATGATGTATTATTTTAAAGAACAGAAGAAGGTAACGACAGCGAATATTCTTTCAATATTGCGGGGAGCGTTAAACTATCCGCTTGAGGAGAGCTGCTACCGGGAGCATATCCGCGTCCATGACATCAGCTTTCTTTCCAGTGAGCGGGTCTTTAATCATGATGAGATCGCGGGCCTGGAGATCAAATACAGTAAGCTGACGATGGTTCCCGACAGCACGCTTCTGATTGGCGATATCATAGCGACCGGGGACACTCTGCTGCACTGCCTGGGATATGTGATTGAGTTTTACCGTAAGAATGGAGCGAAGCTGCGCAACATCATTATTTTTACGATTGGCGGCACGCGGGGGATTGAGCTTTTAGAGCAGCTGACGAAGGATATCCGGAAATTCTGGCCGGATTTCGAAGGTTTTATCCTGGTCTATTACGAGGGCATATTTACGGTTTACCAGGATAAGGGCGTGTCGGGGATCAATCTGCCGGATATTGATTTCTACTGGAAGAACGGTATCGTCGCGCCGGAATTTCGCCGTGAGACGTTGTCCAAGCGGGATCCGCTGTTTGAAAAATGTATCATTTACGACGGCGGAGCCAGACGTTATGAGATCCACGAGCATGTGCGGGAAGTGTTGGGATTCTGGGAAGGCATTCTCGCCCGGGCGGATCAGATTGATTTTAAGCAGCTTCTGGATGAAAAACTCGGATATCCGGCACCGGTGAGCTACGAGGAATGGCTCCATTATAATCATTACGAAAAGCTGGATGCGGTAAAGACAACATGGTTGTACCGCCAGGAGCAGGGGTATATCGAGAGCCTGAAGGGTGTGACACTCCAGGAAATCGCGGTTCAGAGGATCCACGAGTTCAAAACGGCATTGAGGAAATACATACTATAAAAGTTCCGGACGGCGACTGGGCAGATGTACGTGCTTGCACGTACAGATGTCCAGTCATCGGACGGGCTAGCACGTATGAGCAAGTAGCGCGATAGCGCGGATTGCGAATACGGGCGGCGATTGCGGGAGCACGGAGTGCGGAGCAATCGACTTTTATATTTTTCTATTTCAACTAACGAAACAAACTAACTACACAAGGGGAAACGAAAAATGAGACATGAGAATGGAAAAGCAGTTACGGATGCGGATTTCGCGGCGCGCCCGGTGCCGCAGGAGAGCAGGCGCGGCCTGCTGACGATGTTTATGATCATGCTGGGCTTTACCTTTTTCTCTGCCAGCATGTGGGTGGGGCAGGAGATGGCCGCGGGCCTGGATTTTGGCGGATTTATGGGCGCGCTGATTCTGGGCGGTATTATTCTTGGCCTGTACACGGGCCTGCTTGGCTATGTCGGCGCGAAGACCGGTCTCAGCCTTGATCTTCTTGCGCAGAGAGTGTTCGGCATGAAGGGTTCGTACCTTCCGTCCGCGATGATCAGCCTGACGCAGATCGGCTGGTTTGGCGTCGGCCTGGCGATGTTCGCGATTCCGGTGGCCAATGAGCTGCTGGGCGGGAGCACTGCGGCCTGTTGGGGTTTGGTGATCCTCGCCGGGATTTGCATGACGGGTTCGGCGTACTATGGAATCAAGTCTCTGATGATCGTCAGCTATGTCGCGGTGCCGCTGGTCGCGATTCTGGGAACCGTCTCGATGATATTGGCGGTCCAGCGCGGAGATGGGACGATCATTGATCAGTTCGCGGTATCAAGCGGCACGCTGAGCGTGATCGGCGGCGCGGGCCTGGTGGTCGGCTCGTTCGTATCCGGCGGAATGGCTACGCCGAACTTCACGCGTTTCGCAAAAAGCGGAATGTCGGGTATGATTACCACGATTGTGGCGTTCTTCATCGGCAACTCGCTGATGTTTTTCTTTGGCGCGGTTTCCTATATCTTTGTCGGCGGAAACGATATCTTTGAGGTTATGATCCGTCTGAATCTGTTCTATCTGGCGGTACTGGTGCTGGGTCTGAACATCTGGACGACCAACGACAACGCGCTGTATTCCGCGGGCCTCGGTCTGGCAAATATCTTCCACCAGGAGAAGAAGCCGATGGTTCTGATTTCCGGCATCATCGGTACGGTCACGGCGGTATGGCTGTACTACAATTTCTGTAACTGGCTGAATGTGTTAAACTGCACGCTGCCGCCCGTGGGCATCATCCTCGTGCTGGGATACTTTATGCATAAGGAAGATTATGAGGCGGAAGAATTCCGGCATAAAGAAGTGGACTGGTTCGCGGTAGCCGGGGTCGTGCTGGGCGCGATCGTGGCAAACGTGCTCAACTGGGGCGTTGCCTCGATCAACGGCATGGTGGTGGCTACGGTGTGCTATTGTGTCGGCCGGGCGGTACATGGGAAAAACTGATGCTCCGTCACCGGTATCGATAAAAGGTGTCATAGCGTATTGAATTACAGCATATTGAATCACAGCATGTCCATAAACTGCTTCGCGGCCGGAGAGAGAGGCAGCTTTTCATTCCAGGCCACGACAAGCTGGCGGGCGGGAAGCTCCTCCACGATGTCGATGCGGAAAAGGCCCGGATGCGGAGCCGGAAGACTGTAATCGGGGACAAAGGCGATCCCGAGGCCGATGCGGGCGAGGTCGATCAGCAGATCGTTGCCGGAAAGCTCGATTTCCGGCACCAGATCCAGCTGGTAACGTTGGAAGACGCTGTGCAGAAACTCGCTTGTGGCGCTTTTGCGGTCGAGCATCAGGATGGGATAATCCAGAAGCTCGCGCAGATGGACGGAGCGGTCTCTGAGGGCGGCGAAATCATCGCTGGCGGCGAAGATATCGTGAAATTGCTGCACCGTACGGGTATTAAAGGCGCTGCTCAAGCCGGAATTGGGATAGTTGGTGACCGCGAGGTCCACCTGCCCGGATTCCAGGAGCTTTGCGCAGGCGATCGAGGTCTGGTTTGTGACCTTGATGTGTACGTTGGGGCAGAGGCGGTGGAATTCTTTTAAGTAAGGGACCAGATAATAACGGCAGATCGTGTCGCTGGCGCCGATGCGCAGCTGGCCGCCGTTTAAGCTGTCGGCCTCCGCAAGCTGATTTTCGCCCCGGCGGATCAGATTCACCGCAGGTTCGATATGCTTTAGGAGAATTTCGCCCTCCGGCGTGAGTTCGACGTGCTTGGTACTGCGGTAAAACAGTGCCTGTCCCAGCTTCTTTTCCAGGAGCTTGATGGACTGGCTGACCGCGGACTGGGAGATAAAGAGCTGGCGCGAGGCCTCGGAAAAGCTCAGCGAGTCGGCTACATAATAAAACACCTTGTAGAGTTCATAATTAACATCCATTATTAGCCCTCCTTATAAATGCTTCGATTCTAACATAAGAATCGTAAAAAAGCAAAGAGAAAATCGAGGAACAAATTGACAAACCGCGTAAGCGGGTGTATATTAAATTTAAGAAAGTAAAGGCGCTCATACCAAGGGCGTCTTTTCTGTTTTATGAGCCGGTGAGGCTGTACAAATAAGGGAGTGAGTGGATGAAAGAGATTGTGGAGCAGAGGGAAAGCATCAACCGTCTGATGGCGCGATACGGAGTCAAATTTGGTATTTATAAGAACAATGAGTTTCATGAGCAGCTGTTCCCGTTTGATCCGCTGCCGCGGATCATCAAACCGGAGGAATTTTCCTATCTGGAACGGGGGCTTACGCAGCGGGTGGACGCGCTGAACGCGTTTCTCGCCGATATTTACAGTGATAAGAAAATCGTGAAGGACGGCGTGATTCCGGAGGACTTTATCTTTTCCTCGAAAGGATATCTGCCGCAGTGTGAGGGCGTGAAGCCGCCGAAAAATATTTACAGTCACATTTCCGGCATCGATCTGGTACAGGGCAAGGACGGGGAATGGTACATCCTCGAGGACAACCTGCGTATCCCGTCGGGGGCTTCTTATCCGATGATTGCCCGCGAACTGACGCATCAGGCTTCGCCGCGCACGTTTATGAGCAACCACGTGGTCGACAACCGCAATTACGCCGACATGCTCAGGGAGGTTATGGATGCGGTCAATACCGGCGGTATCAACGTGGTGCTGACGCCGGGGCGTTACAACGCGGCGTTCTTCGAGCATTCGTACCTGGCGGAACGCACCGGAGCCATCCTGGCGATGCCGCAGGATCTTTATGTGGAGGGGAACAGGCTCTATTATCGGCAGTATCAGGGAAAACAGCAGCTGGTCGGCACGGTTTATCGCCGTCTGTCGGATGAATATCTCGATCCGTTAAGCTTCCTTCCGGAGTCTCTGATCGGGGTGCCGGGCATTATGGACGTCTACCGCAGCGGGAATGTCGCGCTGGTCAACGCGCCGGGCAACGGCGTGGCCGACGACAAGGGCATTTATTATTTCGTGCCGCACATGATTAAATATTATCTGGGAGAGGACGCGATCTTAAAGAACGCGCCGACCTATCTGGCATTCTATGAACAGGATCGCAAATTTATCCTCAAACACCTGGAGCGGCTGGTAGTCAAGGATGTTTCCGAGGTCGGCGGCTACGGCGTCGTGTTCGGCAGCGACATGACGAAGGAACAGCTGGCAGACTGGCGCAGGCTTCTTACGGAGCAGCCGCGGCGTTTTATCGCGCAGGAAGTCATTGATTTCATCGACCTGGACATTGTCGAGGGTGATTCGCGCGTGCCGCGCAAGGCGGATCTGCGGGCCTTCGTGCTCAGCAGCGGTACGACGCGGGTATGGCCGAGCGGCCTGACGCGGTTTTCGCGTAATCCGGATTCCTTTGTCGTGAATTCATCTCAGGGAGGAGGTTTTAAGGACACATGGGTATTATCTCGTTAGAAAAAGCAGACCGGCTGTTCTGGCTGGGACGGTATACGGAGCGGGTGTTTACCACGCTGCAGACCTTTTTTGATTTTTTTGATAAAATGCTGGATGAGGACGATCACGCGTACGTCCATTTCTGCGAGGAGCTGGCGATCCCGGTGATCTACTCGGACAAAGATGATTTTATCCACCAATATCTATTCACGAAGGAAGATCCCAACTCGGTTTATAACAACATGCTGCGTGCCTTTGACAACGGCGTGGTGCTGCGCGACGAGCTGGGCAGCCGGACGCTTTCCTATATCCAGATGGCGCTGGACCGCATCGAGAAGGCGGCGGTGGAATTCGAGGCGCCGCTGATTTACAATCTGCAGCCGGTGATCGACGATATTTTCGCGTTCTGGGGCTGCCTGGACGATCAGGTGGGAGACGAGGAGTGTCGCAATATCATCAAGTGCGGCCGTTATCTGGAGCGTCTGGATCTTTACATCCGGCTGGGTTATTCCTATCCCAGTATTGAGAAGGAGTTTAATAAATTCTTAAACCGCTTGCATAAAATCCGGATTGGGTATAATCTATCAGAGGTCGACCGCCTTACCGGGATCATCAATATGGGTGAGGAGTGGGAGAGCAGGCGTCACGACGCACTGGGCGCGCTATGGAACATTTTCTGAGGTGATATTGTTTGAGACAATTGCGATTTCGCTATGAAATGCGGCTGGATATGGATCAGGACGTGTGGGATCACCATTTTCTGATTCGCTGCAGGCCGATGGAGACCAGCCGTCAGGCGATCCGTTCGTTTGCTTTCGGAATCGATCCGGCGGATGTGGTCTGTGAGGTGGCGGATGGTTTTGGCAATCACGGTTACGCCGGATCGGTGTGCGCGCCGCATCGAAGTCTTGCGGTATGGTCGACCGGCACGGTCTGCGCGTTTCCCCGCGGCGAGGAGGGAGCGCTGCAGGCGATGTACCGTTTTCCTTCGCCGTTCACACAGCCGGGGGAGAATATCCGCCAGTTTCTGGAGGCAGCCTGTGAGGAATATTCCGGCGCGATTGCGAGCCGGGAGGGTCTGGAATATCTGATGAACCGTCTGTATGGACGGTTTGTTTATGCTCCCGGCACGACGACCGTGCGGACGACGGCCGCCGAGGCATTGGCGGGAGGACAGGGAGTGTGCCAGGATTACGCCCATGTGTTTATCAGCCTGTGCAGGTTGGCGGGCGTTCCCGCACGCTACGCGGCCGGGATGATGCTCGGGGAAGGAGCTACGCACGCCTGGGCGGAGGTGTGGCTTGACGGATTGTGGCATGGCTATGACCCGACCAATAACCGTCTCGTTGACGATACGTATATCAAACTCACTCACGGTCGGGATTTCGCGGACGGGACGATCGACCGCGGTCAGTTTCTGGGCTTTGCCGCCCAGAATCAGCAAATACTTGTGAGGGTGGAGGAGTAGACCTATGATAAAAACGGTAGTTTCCGTCGGACTTCCGGTGGACGAAAACCTGCGTGTGATGAAAAATGTCCTGCAGCCGGAAAAACTGGCCGGCACAGAAAAGCGGATCTGCATCGTGACCGGAACGCACGGCGACGAGCTGGAGGGGCAGTATGTCTGCTATGAGGTGAACCGCCGCATTCAGGAGGCAAAGGAGTGTCTGAAGGGAATTGTGGAGATTTATCCGGCGCTCAATCCGCTGGGGGTGGATTCGATTTCCCGCGGCATTCCGATGTTTGATCTTGACATGAACCGTATTTTTCCCGGTAATGAGGACGGGGCCGTGGCGGAGCATGTGGCCGCAAAGGTGGTTCAGGATATTGCCGGAGCCGATCTCTGCCTGGATATCCATGCGAGCAATATTTTTCTGCGCGAGATTCCGCAGGCGCGCATCAACGTCAACACGGCGCAGACACTGATTCCGTTTGCCCGCAGGCTGAACCTGGATTTTGTCTGGGTGCACGCGGCGGCAACCGTGCTGGAATCAACGCTGGCGCACAGTCTCAATTCCATCGGCGTGCCTACGGTCGTCGTGGAGATGGGGGTCGGTATGCGCATCACCGAGGCATTCTGCCAGCAGCTCACGGACGGAATTTTCTGCGTGATGAAGGATATGGGAATCTGGACCGGGGAAACCATCGAGCCGAAACAGCCTATCATCTCCGAGGACGGCGAGGTTGGTTTTGTCAATGCCAGCGCGCCCGGTATTTTTGTGCCCTGTGTGGAGCACTGGATCAATGTGGAGCGCGGGGAACGGATCGGACGCATCTTAAATCCGCTTGACGGCACAGTGGAGGAGGAAGTCTGTTCGCCGATCCACGGCATGCTGTTCACGCTGAGGGAGTATCCGGTGGTTTCCTGCGGTTCATTGATTGCCCGTGTGCTGGGAGGGGACTACCGATGAAGAAAGACTGCATTTATACGCTGAAAAACCGTTACCGCGATGATATGAATATCTATGGCTACCGTTTTGGCAAGGGCGAGAAGGCGGCCTGCATCGTCGGCGCGATGCGCGGCAACGAGGTGCAGCAGCTCTACATCTGCTCTCAGCTTGTCCGCGAGCTGCGCACGCTGGAGGCGAAGGGGGCGATTGTCGGCCAGAATGAGATCCTCGTGATTCCCTCGGTCAATCACAGCTCGATGAACATCGGCAAGCGCTTCTGGGCCACGGACAATACGGATATCAACCGCATGTTTCCCGGCTACGACGCCGGGGAGACGACGCAGAGGATCGCGGCGGGCGTCTTTGATGCGATCAAAGACTACAGCTACGGGATTCAGTTCCCGAGCTTCTATATCCAGGGAGATTTTGTGCCGCATATCCGCATGATGGAGACGGGGTTTCAGAGTCCGAGCCTGGCCAATCTGTTCGGTCTGCCTTATGTGGTGATCCGCAGGCCGACGCCGATCGATACCACGACGCTCAATTATAACTGGCAGATCTGGAACAGCAACGCCTTTTCGATCTATACGAGCGAGACCAACCGCGTCGACGAGCGCTCTGCCCGTATGGCAGTGGCCGCGGTGCTGCGCTTTTTAACGCGCATGGGCATCCTGCGCTATACGAGCCACAGCGGTTATCTGGCGAGCGTGATTTATGAGGCGGATCTGGCCAATGTAAAAAACGATCTTCCGGGAATCTATCACCGTCATGTCGCGCCGGGAGATGAGGTGCACCGTGGTGAGCCGCTCGCATCGGTCACCGATCCACTTGAGGGCGAGGTGATCAGCCAGGTGCTTGCGCCGACCGATGGCATTGTCTTTTTCGCGCACAACGAGCCGCTGGTCATGGAAGGGACGATGATCTTCCAGATCATCCGCAGGCTGCATGAATAAATGAGAGTAATAAAACAGCAGGAATCCCGATTACAGGACTCCTGCTGTTTTTGTGTGCGTGGAGATAGTGGGATTCGAACCCATGACCTCTTGAATGCCATTCAAGCGCTCTCCCAACTGAGCTATACCCCCATATCAGTCACGAAAGACAGTATAGCACAATTTTCGGATTCTGTGAAGACCTATTTTGAAAAAATTGATTCTGCCCGATTGATGGTTTTTCAGGGGGAATCCGTTTTTGAAACGGATATATTTGTCCTTTTTTCGGAAAGAAGATTCGTTTTGGTTACAGTTGAAATTCATTTTATGGTGTTATACAATAATAGCTGATTTGAGTTTGAGAAAATATATTCCGGAGGAGTATGTGCTATGGAAAAGATTACCAGCTTTACGATCAATCATCTGAGTTTACTTCCGGGCGTCTATGTCTCACGCAAGGACAAGATCGGCGAAGAGACGGTGACGACGTTTGATATTCGTATGACGCGGCCGAACTGTGAGCCGGTGATGAACACGGCGGAGGTGCACACGATCGAGCATCTTGGCGCGACGTTTCTGCGCAATGAGGAGAGTATCCGCGACCGGGTGCTTTATTTTGGCCCGATGGGCTGCCGCACCGGTTTTTATCTGCTTCTGGCGGGCGATTATCAGTCTCAGGATATTGTGCCACTGATGAACGCGATGTTTACGTTTATTCGTGATTATGAGGGAGTGGTGCCGGGCGCGGCCGCCCGGGACTGCGGCAATTATCTCGACATGAATCTGCCGATGGCGAAATATCTGGCCGGGAAATATCTTTCTGAGGTGCTGACAGGGATTGACAGCAGCCGCCTGTATTATCCGGATTGAGGAGGACGCGCATATGCATGACGATATTTACCAGATGTATCTGGAGGAGGTTGGGCGTCTGCGCGCCTGTACCTTGAGGGAAGAACAGCAGCTGCTGGCGAGGATGCGGGAGGGCGATGAGGCGGCAAGACAGCGTCTGCTCGAGGGGAGTCTTAAGTTTGTACTGGAACTTGCCCGGGAGTATGACGACCGGGGAGTGATGCTCGGGGATCTTGTGCAGGAGGCCAACCTGGCGCTGATGCTGACGGCGGAAAGCTATGAGGAGGGTGATTTTCGCGCCCAGGTGCGCGCCCGCGCGGGAGAGATGATCGAGGAAGCGATCCAGGCGCAGGGACGTGAGCGCCAGGCCGGAGAGGAGATGCTCGCGCGCGTCAACGTGCTCCAGAAGGTGGCGAAAATGATGGCGGACGAGCAGGGCAGCGAGCCGTCGGTCGAGGAACTCGCCGCGCGCATGAAGATGACGCCGGACGAGATCCGCATGATCATGAAGGAGACGCTGGATGCGATGAGCGTATCGCCGTGGGCAGAGGAGTAAGGAAAGGATGAATTTATCCAGATTTTTAAAATTGATAGATGAGGAATGCGGCAAAAAAAGCCGGGATGATCTGGGCCGTTTTGTTCATGAGGCGGCACGCAGGCTGCCGGCAGAGAAAAGAAGCGAATTCCTGGATATGTTAAAAAGTGCGGGGGAATCGGGACGGGTCGTGGAAGACGATGTGCATAAAAACCTCCAGGAGAGATATAGCGCGATCGTTACAAAACTGGAAAAAATTAAGAACGCTGAGCTAGAGCTGGACAGCGAGATCAATGAAAGCTATGATGACTGGTATCATGATGAAGAGGAATTCCTTTTTTCAGACCCGGAAAACATCGGAGAGATCGTTGAGAGTGCGTGTGGGCTCCTGTATGACTGTATAGATAACGAGGAATATGTTCTGGGCAGTGAGATTGCTGAGATTCTGCTGAATCTGGAAATATCGGTATCCGGGGATTATAGTGATTACGCAGGAGATAATTTTTCTCTGTCTGATCTGTTTGATCATGATTTTGTGGAAACGGATATCAGGAGTATGCTGCTTTGTGCGCTGTATGCGGAATACCGTTCTTTCGAGACAAAAGACCGGCCGAATGCACTTTACTGGATTTTCTCAAATTATGCGTCCTATGGGGTGAATCTGGAACAGTTGATGCAGTATGGGGACGAGCTTCCCGAATTCGACGAATTTCTAAAATTATGGATTTCCTATCTGGGTGGAAGGACAGACGGGCTGTCACAAAAGCTGTTAAAGGAAGTGATGGAATTATCTGATGATGAGGATGCTTTTCTTGAGAATGCGCGCAAATATGCAGCAACTCACCCGGGTCTGTATGAAACATACATAGAGAATCGGATGAAAGCAGGTTTTGCTTCAGAAGAGGCGGAAGAAGCACTGTACGCGATCGGGCAGGAGGCATTGCGTCTTATTGATCAGAATTATGTAGTGCGCAGCAGGATAGCTCTGCTGATGCTGCAAATGGCCATCGATCTGGATAAAAAAGATGAACAGGATGAATGTATGCTGGAAGCATTTCGTTCCGATTCGACTGCTGCGAATTATTTGCGGCTCCGCTTAAACGGTCATAATATCCAGAAGTATGAGAGCGAGATTGTGGAGATATGCCGCAGATTTTATATGCGAAGAAAATGGTTTTATCCTGAAGATTCCAGAGGCGAATTGACAGAAAATGAGATCGGCAGCATCATGGCATATATGCTGGCGTTTTTGCTGGGAGATTTTGATGCTGTGCTGAAGAAAGGAATGGATAAAAAGGATGCGCTGGGATGGAGCGGTACGTTTATGAAATGTGGTCTTGCGGCATTTTTGCTGCTGCTTCTGGAATCGGAAAGGCTGCAGGGCGGCGGAATGGGTATGTGCAGGATGGTGATTGGTCATATCGGGAACCTGCAGTTTGAGAATACCGGGAAAACGGATCGCGATGAGGATGAAATCGGGGAATTCTGGAATACATTTTCTGCGTGGAAAAATACGATAAGATTATCTTCAGAGCAAAAAATCGCTTACCTGACTCGCATGGAAAAACTGGTCGAAACCAGAGTTCAGGGAATCATGGAAGCAAACCGGAGAAAGTATTATGGCGAATGCGCGGCGTATGTTGCCGCTCTGGGAGAGGTAAAGGCGTCAATCGGCGAGCCGGGCGGCAAGCAGGCCGTGATGGAAAAGTATCGCTCAAAATACTCGCGCCGGAGCGCGTTTCGTCAGGCACTTTGTGAGTATGGGATGATGAGATGAATTGTGGCTATGGCATTTCGTCTCAAAGCGCTTAGATTAAAAAAGGAGAACGAATCATGTCCATTATTGTAAAAAAATATGAATCATCGTATCTGGCAGAGACGAGGAACATCTGGAATGAGGTCGTCGAGGACGGCGTCGCGTTCCCGCAGCTGGATTGTCTGGATGCGGCTGGTGCGGATGCTTTTTTCAATGAGCAGACCTACACGGGGATAGCGGTAGATACGGAAAACGACAGGGTGCTGGGGATGTACATTCTCCATCCGAACAATGTTGGGCGCTGCGGCCATATTGCCAACGCCAGTTTTGCGGTGAGCGGCAGGGTACGCGGCCTTCATATCGGGGAAAAGCTGGTGTGTGACTGCCTGGAACAGGCCAGGCAAAATGGTTTTGCGATCATGCAGTTCAATGCGGTCGTGGACAACAATATCCACGCGCGCCATTTATATGAACGGCTGGGTTTTCGGGATCTCGGGACGATACCGGGAGGATTCCGGATGAAAGACGGCCATTATGAGGATATTCATGTAATGTATAAAACTTTATAAAAGCTCAGGCGTGACTGGGCGGAATGACTGCATTGTGGGGGATTTGCGAAAATTGATTAGATATAATAATAAACAATATAAAATATATTAATTTTAATTATAAAAACGATTGTGTTATTCTGTTGTTTAAGAGACAAATGAGAAATCACGAAAGCGTTACCAGAAAACCAATCAGGATACCATTCCCGGAAGGAGACAGGAAATGAGCGTTAGACGTGTGTATGTGGAAAAAAAGCCCGATTTTGCCGTGAAGGCGAAGGAACTTCATGAGGAGATTGTCAGCTATCTTGGCCTGGACGGTATTACCGGCGTGCGGGTACTGATCCGATATGATATGGAACATATTTCCGAAGAGACGTACCAGGAAGCGCTGGTCACGATCTTTTCGGAGCCGCCGCTGGATGACGTCTATGAGGAAGATTTCCCGCGGCGGGAGGGAGACCAGGTTTTTGCCGTCGAATATCTGCCGGGCCAGTTTGACCAGCGCGCGGACTCCGCGCAGCAATGCGTGAAGCTGCTGCGGGAGGACGAGGAGGCCGTGATTCGCACGGCCACGGTCTATGTGTTATCCGGCAATCTGAGCGAGGATCAGATGGCGGCGGTTAAGGCTTTCTGCATCAACCCGGTGGATTCCCGCGAGGCGGAGACGGAAAAACCGGAGACGTTGACAACCGTGTTTGATACGCCCGCGGATGTGGCTTCGTTTGCGGGCTTTTGCGAGGACAGTGCGGAGAATCTGCGCACGCTTTATGACTCGCTGGGTCTGGCAATGACTTTCCGCGATTTTCAGCATATTCAGCGCTATTTCCGTGATGAGGAGCATCGTGAGCCGACTGTCACGGAGATCCGCGTGCTTGACACGTACTGGTCCGATCATTGCCGTCACACGACTTTTTCCACGGAACTGAAGGATGTGACGATCACGGACGGCCCGTACAAGACACCGATCGAGGCGTCATATCAGCAGTATCTGTCGGACCGCGAGGAGATTTATCGCGGCCGCAGCGATAAGTTTGTCTGCCTGATGGATCTGGCCCTGCTGGCAATGAAAAAGCTGCGCGCCGAGGGGAAACTGCAGGATCTGGAGGAGTCGGATGAGATCAATGCCTGCAGCATTGTGGTGCCGGTGACGATCGACGGTGTGAGCGAGAAATGGCTGGTCAATTTTAAAAATGAGACGCACAACCACCCCACGGAGATCGAGCCGTTCGGCGGCGCGGCCACCTGCCTGGGCGGCGCGATCCGCGACCCGCTCTCCGGGCGCACCTACGTCTATCAGGCGATGCGCGTGACCGGGGCGGCGGATCCGATGGTTTCGCTGGATCAGACGCTGCACGGCAAGCTGCCGCAGCGCAAGCTGGTTAACCAGGCGGCCAACGGCTACAGCTCTTACGGCAACCAGATCGGCCTGGCGACCGGCTATGTGAAGGAAATCTATCATCCAAACTATGTGGCGAAACGCATGGAAATCGGCGCAGTGATGGGCGCGGCGCTGCGAAAATATGTCAGGCGTCTGACCTCCGATCCGGGCGATGTGATCGTGCTGCTCGGCGGTCGTACGGGTCGCGACGGCATCGGCGGCGCGACCGGATCCTCGAAAGTGCACACGGAAGCTTCGATTGAGGTTTGCGGCGCTGAGGTTCAGAAGGGCAACGCGCCGACGGAGCGGAAGCTGCAGCGCATGTTCCGTCGCCCGGAGGTAAGCAGCCTGATTAAAAAGTGCAACGATTTCGGCGCGGGCGGTGTCTCGGTAGCCATCGGTGAGCTGGCTGCAGGTCTGCGCATTGATCTTGACCGGGTTCCGAAAAAATACGCCGGTCTGGACGGTACGGAAATTGCGATCTCCGAATCCCAGGAGCGTATGGCCGTCGTGCTGGCGCCCGGGGATGTAGAGCAGTTTTTGCGCTATGCGGCGGAGGAGAACCTTGAGGCCGTCCCGGTCGCGGTGGTGACGGAAGAGCCGCATCTTGTGATGCAGTGGCGGGAAAAGACGATCGTCGATATCAGCCGCGCGTTTCTCGATACAAACGGCGCGCACCAGGAGGCGGCTGTGTTGCTGGAAACGCCAGTCAAAGAGGGGAGTCCCTTTGCGCGTGAGGATGTGGGAGATGTCCGCGCGGCCTGGCTTGCGGTGCTTTCCGATCTGAATGTCTGCTCGCAGCGCGGCCTGGTGGAGCGCTTTGACAGCTCGATCGGCGCTGGTTCGGTGCTGATGCCTTACGGTGGAAAATACCAGCTCACGGAAACACAGACAATGATCGCGAAGCTGCCGGTGCAGAAGGGAACGTGCGACGCCGTGACGATGATGAGTTATGGCTTTGATCCGTATCTGTCCAGCTGGAGCCCGTATCACGGCGCGGTCTACGCGGTGATGTCCTCGGTGGCCAAGATTGCGGCCGCGGGCGGCGATTGCTCGCATATCCGCTTTACGTTCCAGGAATATTTCCGCCGTATGACGGAGGATCCGTCGCGCTGGGGTCTGCCGTTCGCGGCTTTGCTTGGCGCCTACAGCGCGCAGCTCGGCCTCGGCCTGCCGTCCATCGGCGGCAAGGACAGCATGTCCGGCACGTTCAACGACGAGCATCACGGTGAGATTAATGTTCCGCCGACGCTGGTATCGTTCGCGGTGGATGTGGCCTCCCTCGGCGATGTGGTTACGCCGGAACTCAAGCGTGTCGGCGGCAAACTGGTGCTTCTTTCCCTGAAACGGGACGTGTATGATCTCCCGGATTATGATCAGGCGATGGAAGCTTACGCGAAGCTGCACGAGGATATTCGGGCCGGGCGCGTGATCTCCGCCTACGCCGTGGAAGGCCACGGCATGGCGGAGGCGGTCAGCAAGATGGCCTTTGGCAATCAGCTTGGCGTGAAGATCGAGCACAATGTTGATCCGCGCGATTTCTTTGCACCCGGCTGGGGCAATATCATCTGCGAGGTTCCGGACGGGAAGGTCGGTGAGCTGCAGATGAGCTACACGCTGATCGGCGAGGTGATCGAAAAGCAGAGCCTCTGCTACGGTCCGGTGGAGATTTCACTCGCAGAGGCGACGGCCGCCTGGACAGGCCGTCTGGAATCCGTATTCCCGACCAGTTCGGGTGTGAAACAGACGCCGGTGCGGAATGAGGTTTACAAAGCAGATTCGATCTATATCTGCAATCATAAGCTGGCGCAGCCGACCGTATTTATCCCGGTGTTCCCGGGAACGAACTGCGAGTATGACAGTACGAAGGCCTTTGAGCGTGCCGGCGCGCGGGTCGTGACCAGAGTATTCCGCAACCTGTCCGCGGAGGATATCCGCCAGTCGGTAGAGGAATATCGTAAGGAGATCGCCAAAGCGCAGATTGTGATGTTCCCGGGCGGCTTTTCCGCGGGCGACGAGCCGGAGGGCAGCGCGAAGTTTTTTGCGGCGGTGTTCCGCAATGAAGTAATTAAGGAAGAGATTGAGAAGCTTCTGAAGGAACGTGACGGCCTGATGCTGGGAATCTGCAACGGTTTCCAGGCGTTAATCAAGCTGGGGCTGGTTCCGGAGGGGACGATCGTGGAGCAGAGCGCCGATTCCCCGACGCTGGCGATGAATACGATCGGCCGCCACATCTCCCGTATGGTTTACACGCGCGTGGTGTCGAATAAATCCCCGTGGCTGGCGCAGGCTGAGCCCGGCGGCGTTTACTGCAGCCCGGCTTCCCACGGCGAGGGACGTTTTGTAGCGAATGATATGTGGCTGCAGAAATTGTTCGCGAACGGCCAGGTAGCGACGCAGTATGTCGATGGCGACGGAAATCCGACGATGGATGAGTTCTGGAATCCGAACGGTTCTTACATGGCGATTGAAGGCATCACGAGTCCGGACGGGCGGATTCTGGGCAAGATGGCGCACGTCGAGCGCCGCGGAGACGGCGTCGGGTGCAACATTACAGGCGAACAGGATATGCGCATATTTGAATCAGGAGTTCAGTATTTCAAATAATGGGAATACCAAAAACGCTTGACAAGCGCCATTCGTGCAACTATAATTAAGGTCAGCTTTAAAGATAAGGCTTTCCGGTCACCGGAGAGCCTTTTTAAAAGAGGAGGAATGAATCATGAAGAAAATGATCAGTTTGGCTATGGCCGCGGTGATGGCACTTTCGCTGGCGGCCTGCGGCAGCAGCTCCAGCTCGACATCTACGACTGCTGCAGCGACGACTGCTGCGGCGGCCGAGACCGAAGCGGCGGCGGAAGCCGATGCGGCGGAGACCGAGGCGGCATCCGCGGAGGGTACGTTTAAGATTGGCGTGATCGGACCGCTGACCGGCGCGGCAGCTGCTTATGGCATCGGTGTTGCGCATGGCGCGGAGCTTGCGGCGAGCGAGATCAACGCGGCGGGCGGTATCAACGGCTTCCAGGTTGAGGTCAATTGCCAGGACGACGAGCATGATCCGGAGAAGTCGGTCAATGCTTACAATACACTGAAGGACTGGGGCGCGCAGATGATCGTCGGTTCCGTCACTTCCAAACCCTGCATCGCGGTTGTAGCGGAGACTTCTGCGGACAACATGTTCCAGATCACTCCGTCCGGCTCGGCGGTAGAGTGCATTTCCGGTGACAACGCGTTCCGCGTATGCTTCTCCGATCCGTCTCAGGGTAAGGCTTCCGCGCAGTATATTTCCGAGAACAAGCTGGCTGAGAACATCGGTATCATCTACGACAGCTCCACCGAGTATTCCAGCGGTATCCGCGAGGCGTTTGTGACCGAGGCGCAGAACCTGGGTCTGAACATCGTGGCAGAGGAAGCGTTCACCGCGGACAACGCGACGGACTTTTCCGTACAGCTGGATAAGATGAAAGAGGCCGGTGCGGATCTCGTCTTCCTGCCGTTCTATTATCAGGAGGCTTCCATTGTGCTGAAGCAGGCTTCGGATAAGGAATATGCGCCGATCTTCTTCGGTGTTGACGGTATGGACGGTATCCTTACGGTGGACAACTTCGATACTTCTCTGGCGGAGGGCGTTATGCTTCTGACCCCGTTCTCCACGACAGAAGAGGGAAGCCAGCAGTTCACGGCTGATTATGTGGCGGCTTACGGCGAGGAGCCGAACCAGTTCTCCGCGGACTCTTACGATGCGGTTTACGCGATCAAGGCGGCGATTGAGAAAGCCGGCGTTACTGCGGACATGAGCTATTCGGATATCTGCGACGCGCTGAAGGTTGCGATGACCGAAATCTCCATCGACGGCCTGACCGGCGACAACATGACCTGGGACGCTTCCGGTGAGACTGGCAAGACCCCGAAGGCGGTCAAGATTGTGAATGGCGTTTACGAGATGCAGTAAACATAAAGGATAAGATCTGACGGAGGGTCGCTTTGCGGCCCTCTGTCCGCAGGGGGTACGGATATGAGCTTTCTCTCTTACTTGATCAACGGTATCAGCCTTGGCAGCATTTACGCGATCATCGCGCTGGGGTATACGATGGTTTACGGTATCGCCAAGATGCTTAATTTCGCTCACGGTGATATCATCATGGTCGGTGCGTTTGCGATCTTCACGATGGTCAGCACGCTGGGCTTTCCGCCCATCGCCGGCGTTTTGTTTGCGGTTGTATTCTGCACGATTCTTGGCGTGACGATTGAGCGTGTGGCTTACCGGCCGCTGCGTGGCACCTCAAAGCTGGCGGTGCTGATCACGGCGATCGGCGTCAGCTATCTGCTGCAGAATCTGGCTCTGTTGATTTTCGGTTCCAATTCTCATCAGTTCACCTCGGTGGTAACGCTTCCCAATCTGAAGCTGGCCGATGGCGCGCTGACCATATCCAGCGTCACGATCGTGACGATTGTTTCCTGCGTCGTTATCATTATCGCGTTGATGATGTTTATCAATAAGACAAAAGTCGGGCAGGCGATGCTGGCCGTATCGGAGGATACCGGCGCGGCGACGCTGATGGGCATTGATGTCAACCGCACGATTGCCATTACCTTTGCGATTGGTTCTGCTCTTGCGGCGATCGCGGGAGCCCTGCTCTGTTCCGCTTATCCGTCCCTGACGCCCTATACCGGATCGATGCCTGGCATCAAGGCTTTTGTGGCCGCGGTCTTCGGCGGTATCGGCTCGATTCCGGGAGCTTTTATCGGCGGAGTGCTTCTCGGCGTGATTGAGAATCTTTCCAAGGCCTATATTTCTTCGCAGCTTTCTGACGCCATCGTGTTTTCCGTACTGATTATCGTTCTGCTGGTGCGGCCGACCGGTATCCTTGGCAGGCAGATCAATGAGAAAGTGTAGGTGCGGAAGATGAAGAAGACAAAAAACAAAATCCGGATTCAGAATCTGATCACATACGGGATGGTCATTGCGGCCTGGGTCATTATCGAGATCCTGATTCAGACCGGCCATATCAGCAGCCTGCTTAAAGGGCTTCTGGTTCCGCTTTGTATCTATGCGATCCTCGCGGTTTCTTTGAATCTTACCGTCGGTATCCTCGGCGAGCTGAGCCTGGGACATGCGGGGTTCATGTGTGTCGGCGCGTTTTCGGGCGCGTTTTTTACCAACGTAGCTGCGGACGCGATTCCGAGTACGGGAGTGCGTCTGTTTATTGCGCTGCTGATCGGCGCGGTGACGGCGGGCATATTCGGTCTGCTGATCGGTATTCCGGTTCTGCGCCTGAAAGGCGACTACCTGGCGATTGTGACCCTGGCTTTTGGCGAGATCATTAAAAACCTGATCAATACCTTTTACATCGGTATTGATTCCAGCGGTCTGCATTTTTCCATCAAGGATACCATGTCTCTGGGAATGGACGAGACCGGCGTCGTCATCATCAAGGGACCGCAGGGCATCACGGGCACGCCCAAGGCGGCGACCTTTACGATCGGCATCATTCTGCTGCTGATCACGCTCGTGATCGTGCTCAACCTCATTCATTCGCGTACGGGGCGCGCGATCATGTCGATCCGCGACAACCGCATCGCGGCGGAGTCCATCGGTATCAATGTGACCAAATACAAGCTGATGGCCTTTTCGATTTCTGCGGCGCTGGCGGGCGTGGCCGGTGTGCTTTACGCGCACAACCTCTCGTCCCTGGCGGCGACGACCAACAATTTCGGTTACAACAAATCGATCATGATCCTCGTATTTGTGGTGCTGGGCGGTCTGGGCAGCGTGCGCGGTTCGGTGATCGCCGCAGTGGTGCTGACCCTGCTTCCGGAGCTGCTGCGCGGCCTCAACGATTACCGTATGCTGATCTATGCGATCGTGCTGATTGTGATGATGATCTTCAACTCCAGCCCGAAAGCAATCGCGATGCGGGCGGTCTTGAGAGAACGCTTCATGTCAAAAAAGACAAAGGAGGCTGCGTGATATGGCGATGCTGGAAGTAAAAAGCCTGAGCATTTCCTTTGGCGGACTGCGGGCGGTGGATGATTTTAATGTTGTGATTGAAAAAGGACAGCTCTACGGCATGATCGGACCGAACGGAGCCGGGAAGACGACGGTCTTCAACCTGCTCACGGGCGTCTATAAGCCGGATACCGGGAAGATTCTGCTGGACGGGAAAGACATCACCGGCAAGCGGACGATCGAGATCAACCAGGCCGGTATCGCGCGGACATTCCAGAATATCCGTCTCTTCAAGGAGCTGAGCGTGCTGGATAATGTCAAGGCCGGTCTTCACAATCATCATACCTATTCGACGCTCGAGGGGATTCTTCGCCTGCCGCGGTATTACCGGGTGGAGAAGGAGATGGATGAGCGCGCGATGGAGCTGCTGAAGGTATTCGATCTCGACGGCGAGTATGATTACAAGGCATCCAACCTGCCCTACGGCAAGCAGCGCAAGCTGGAGATCGCCCGGGCGCTGGCGACCGATCCGAAGCTGTTGCTTCTGGATGAGCCGGCTGCCGGTATGAATCCGAACGAGACGGCGGAGCTGATGGACACGATCCGTTTTGTGCGCGATCATTTTGATATGACGATCCTGCTGATTGAGCATGATATGAAGCTGGTTTCCGGCATCTGCGAGCGGCTGACGGTGCTGAATTTCGGCCAGGTGCTCACGGAGGGCGAGACCGCCCAGGTGCTGAACGACAGCCGCGTGATCACGGCTTATCTCGGAGAGTAGGAGGCGGATGGATTATGGCGATTCTGGAAGTGAAGGATCTGGAAGTATATTACGGCGTGATCCAGGCCATCAAGGGCATCTCCTTTGAGGTAAACCAGGGGGAGATCATCGCGCTGATCGGTGCAAACGGCGCCGGAAAGACGACGACGCTGCAGACGATCACCGGACTGATTCCGGCCAAGGCGGGCAAGATTTTTTATGAAGGCAAGGAGATCACCCATGTGCCGGGCCACAGGCTCGTGTCGATGGGGATCGCTCATGTCCCGGAGGGACGCCGCGTGTTTGCGCAGCTCACGGTTCTGCAGAATCTGCGGCTTGGCGCTTACAGCCGTTCTGACAAAAATGAGATTGAGGAAACTCTGAAGATGGTTTACCAGCGCTTTCCACGACTGGAGGAGCGCAAAAACCAGATTGCGGGGACGCTCTCCGGCGGCGAGCAGCAGATGCTGGCGATGGGACGTTCGCTGATGTGTCATCCGAAGCTGATCGTCATGGACGAGCCGTCCATGGGCCTGTCGCCGATCTACGTCAACGAAATCTTTGACATCATCGGAAAGATTAACGCGGACGGGACAACCGTGCTGCTCGTGGAACAGAACGCGAGAAAGGCGCTCTCAATCGCCGACCGCGCCTATGTGCTTGAGACCGGCCGCATCGTGCTGAGCGGCGACGCCAAGGACCTGATGAACGACGATTCGGTCAAAAAAGCGTATCTGAGCGAATAAGAACGAATAATAGTTATGCAAAAAGAGGGGAAAGTCCTAGACTTACCCCTCTTTTTTGTGGTACAATAACAACATTAGCCGGCGAAAACCGGAAAATCAAACCGGAGGAGGTTTTTATCATGAAAGGAAATGTTATTGTTGGACAGTCTGGAGGGCCGACCGCGGTAATCAACTCCAGTCTGGCGGGCGTTTACCGTGCCGCCATTGACCGGGGGGCAAAGAAGGTTTACGGGATGAGATACGGCATCCAGGGCCTGCTGGATGAGCAGTATATCGATCTCTCCAAATATATCAAGAGCGATCTGGATGTTGAAATTCTCAAGCGCACGCCGTCGTCTTTCCTTGGCACCTGCCGCTTCAAGCTGCCGGATATCCATGAGGGCGGGGAGATCTACGAGCGTATCTTTGAGATCCTTGAGAAGCTCGATATTGAGTGCTTCATTTATATCGGCGGCAATGATTCCATGGATACGATCAAAAAGCTGTCTGATTATGCGCTGATTTCCGGAAAGCCCCAGAAGTTCATGGGCGTGCCGAAGACGATCGACAATGATCTCGCGGTGACCGACCATACGCCGGGCTTTGGCAGCGCAGCGAAATATATCGCGACCTCCACAAAGGAGATTATCCGTGACGGCCTTGGCTTCTCTTATAAGAAAAAGATGATCACGGTCATCGAGATTATGGGACGCAATGCCGGCTGGTTGACCGGCGCCTCCGCACTTTCCCGAGGCGAGGACTGCGACGGACCGGATCTGATTTATCTGCCGGAGCTGCCGTTCGATACAGAGAAATTTATGAGCCGCTTAAAGAAGCTCCTGGAGAAGAAAGATGTGATCACGGTTGCGGTTTCCGAGGGTATCCGCACCAAGGACGGCACTTACGTGAGCGAGCTTGGCAGCAGCGTCGATTACGTTGATGCGTTCGGACACAAGCAGCTGTCCGGCACCGCGAGCTACCTGGCCAGTCTGATCAGCCAGGAGATCGGCTGCAAATCCAGGGCGGTGGAGTTCAGCACCCTGCAGCGCAGCGCGGCGCATATCGCTTCCCGCGTGGACGTCGACGAGGCCTTTGTGGTCGGCGGCGAGGCCGTGAAAGCGGCGGAAGGCGGAGACAGCGGCAAGATGGTCGTGATCAACCGTTATTCCAACGATCCGTACCAGTGCTCCTTTGACATTTACGATGTGCATCGGATTGCCAACGACGAGCGGCTTGTGCCGAGGGAGTGGATCAGCAAGGATGGTACCGACGTCACGGACGAGTTCATTGATTATGTGCGTCCGCTGATTCAGGGCGATTCGCCGTCTGTGATGGTGGGCGGTATTCCGCGTCATCTTTTCATTCCGGTAAAGACTAAGAGAGAAAAGGCTGAGAAAGGGGAATAATAATTCCGCGCCCCCTTGCATATACTGTACGGTATAGCAAGGGGGTATCTTGTATGGAAGCCTTTGATGTTTATAAGGATATCAACGCGCGCACCGGAGGGGAAATCTATCTGGGCGTTGTCGGCCCGGTACGCACCGGAAAGTCGACGTTTATCAAGCGTTTTATGGAACAACTGGTCCTGCCGCAGATGGAGGATGAGCACGCGCGCGCCCGCACCCGCGACGAGCTGCCGCAGAGCGCAGCGGGGCGGACGATCATGACGACAGAGCCGAAGTTTATTCCCAAGGAAGCGGCGTTGATCCGCCCGGCGGAGGGAATTGAGGTGAAGCTGCGGCTGATCGACTGTGTCGGGTTCATGGTGGACGGAGCCAGCGGCCATATCGAAAACGATCAGGAGCGTCTGGTGAGGACGCCGTGGTTTACGGAAGAGATTCCGTTCACGTGCGCCGCCGAGACGGGCACGCGCAAGGTGATCCGGGATCATTCGACGATCGGTATCGTTGTGACTACGGACGGATCCTTTGGAGATCTGCGCCGGGAAGCCTACATAGTGGCGGAGGAGACTGCCGTACACGAGCTGCAGCAGATCGGCAAGCCGTTTTTGATTTTGCTCAATTCCGATCGTCCCTATTCGGAAGAGACCGTGCGGCTGGCCGGGCAGATGAGCGAGAAGTATGGCGTTTCGGTGCTCCCGGTCAACTGTGAACAGCTAAAGCAGGAAGACATTCTTCGTATCCTGGAAAGTGCTCTGAAGGAATTTCCGGTGACTGAGATGGATTTCTTCATTCCGAAATGGCTGGAGATCCTGCCTCGGACACATGAGCTCAAGGAGCAGGTTGTCAGCGCGGTACGGGGCCTGATGGGAAAGGTGCGGCAGATGAAGGACGTCCCGGCCGATTTATCGGAGGAAGCGCCGGAGGCGGTGCGTTCCATGAGAGTGGAGCGGATGGATCTTTCCAACGGGCATGTGTCCGTGCAGGTGACGCTTGAGGACGGGTATTACTATCAGATGCTGAGCGATTTTTCCGGTATTCCGATCGAGGATGAGTATCAGCTCATGCAAAAATTAAAGAGCCTGGCGGCCATGCAGGCGGAGTATGAGCAGGTACGGAACGCGATCCATCAGGTGCGGCAAAAAGGCTACGGCGTGGTGACGCCAAGACGATCCGAGATCGTCCTCGATGAGCCGGAGGTGATCCGGCACGGCAACAAATACGGCGTAAAGATGCGCGCGGAGGCGCCCTCCATCAATCTGATCAAGGCGCATATCCAGACCGAGATCGCGCCGATCGTCGGCAGCGAGCAGCAGGCCCGTGACCTGATCGCCTACATGAAAGAAAACGCCAAAAACAAAGAAGACGGCATCTGGGAGACCAATATATTCGGCAAATCCATCGAACAGATCGTCGAGGATGGCATACAGGCGAAAGTCAGCCAGCTGACAGAAGACTGCCAGAGCCGGCTGCAGGACGCGCTGCAGAAAATCATCAACGACAGCAACGGAGGGATGATCTGTATCATTATCTAATGAACTGATATACACAGGAAGGAGTGAGTTTATGCGTCTGGTATTCAGCGGGGCAGCCCATGAGGTGACCGGGAGCTGCCATTACCTCGAGGTGGGAAATACTCGTCTTTTGGTGGATTGTGGCATGGAGCAGGGGGCAAATCTGTATGAGAATGTGGATCCGCCTGCGCCGTGGGCGGATATCGATGTGGTGCTGGTGACGCATGCTCACATCGACCATACGGGTATGCTTCCTTATATTTATGCGCGAGGCTTTCGCGGCCAGGTGATCGCGACACCGGCCACCTGCGATCTCTGCCGGATCATGCTCAAGGACAGCGCACACATCCAGGAGATGGAGGCGGAGTGGAAAAACCGCAAGGCGCGCCGCGCGGGTAACCCGGAGGTGCAGCCTCTCTATGAGATGAATGATGCCCTGGGGCTTCTGGAGCATCTGGTACCCTGCGAGTACGGCGAGATCCGGAAGGTGTCCGATGAGGTGACGGTACGTTTTACCGACGTCGGCCATTTGCTCGGCTCGGCCTCGATTGAAGTGTGGATGAATGAGGACGGAGTAGAGAAGAAGATTGTTTTCTCCGGCGATATCGGCAATCAGCACAAACCGCTGATCCGTGATCCGCAGTACACGAAGGAAGCGGACTATGTGGTCATGGAGTCGACCTACGGCGACCGCCTGCACAAAAAGGGCGCCGACCATATTTCGGAGCTGGTGCGGATTGTGCAGGAGACGCTGGATCGCGGCGGCAATGTCGTGCTCCCGGCGTTTGCGGTCGGCCGCACGCAGGAGTTGCTTTACTTTTTCCGCCACATCAAGGCGGAGCGCCTGGTTCGCGGCCATGACAATTTTGAGGTCTATGTGGACAGCCCGCTCGCGGTGGAAGCAACCCATGTTTTTAATCAGAATGAACTCAATTGCTACGATGACGAGACGCAGGATCTGGTGCGGGCCGGGATCAACCCGATCAGCTTCCCGGGGCTGAAGCTGTCCGTCACCAGCGAGGAATCGAAAAATATCAATTTTAATGAGACGCCGAAGGTGATTATTTCAGCGTCCGGCATGTGCGACGCCGGTCGCATCCGTCATCATTTAAAGCATAATCTGTGGCGGAAGGAATGCACGGTTGTCTTTGCCGGTTACCAGGCGGAGGGGACGCTGGGACGCACGCTCGTTGACGGTGGACGTTCGGTAAAGCTGTTCGGCGAGGAGATTGAGGTTGAGGCTCATATCGAGCAGCTTCACGACATCAGCGGACATGCCGATCAGAATGGACTGCTTGCGTGGGCGGAGTCGTTTGAGAAAAAGCCGCAGCAGTATTTTATTGTACATGGCAGCGACAGCGTCTGCGACCGTTTTGCCGAGCTGGTCTCGCAGCGCACGGGCTGTGCGGCCGCCGCGCCTTTCAGCGGATCGGAGTATGATCTTGCAGCCGGGGCGTGGGTGCGGCAGACCGCGGGTGTGCCGATTGTGAAGAAGACTGCAGCGACGAAGAAAGCACAGACAGTATTTGCGCGGCTTGTGGCGGCGGGAGAACGTCTGCTGGCTGTGATTTCACGCAACGAGGGCGGAACCAACAAGGATCTGGCCAGGTTTGCCGACCAGATCAATGCGCTCTGCGATAAATGGGACAGATAGGAGATTTACGGCGATGACAAAGGTGCAGATCTACACCGACGGCTCCGCGAGGGGCAATCCGGACGGACCGGGCGGCTACGGTACCGTACTGCAGTTCTTTGATAGTAAGGGGCAGCTGCATGAGAAGGTGATTTCCGCGGGCTACCGAAAGACGACAAATAACCGCATGGAGCTGATGGCGGCGATCGTTGGACTGGAGGCTTTGACGCGGCCGTGTCAGGTGGAACTGTATTCCGATTCCAAATATCTGACGGATGCGTTCAACCAGCACTGGATCGACCAGTGGCTGAAAAATAACTGGCGCCGCGACCGCAGCGGTCCGGTCAAGAACATTGACCTCTGGGAGCGGCTGCTGGCGGCGAAGGAGCCGCATGAAGTTTCCTTCATCTGGGTAAAGGGACATGCCGGTCATCCGCAGAACGAACGCTGTGATCTGCTTGCCACCTCGGCCGCGGACGGAGAGATGCTCCTGGTAGACGAAGGGGTGGAAACTTAAGGAAAACTTACGATTACTTACTTCTTTTTTGGGATTGTTTTCTTTCACTCTGGTTTGTGTTATGATGCAAGAGTCAAACGGATATATGAGTACAGAGAGACTGGAAGAAAACGATGAAACAGCGGATTTTTTGGATTCCCGTCTTTTTGATTCTGGCGTTGGGTTGTCTGGGCACCAGCCTGAATCAGAGAATGGTGACGCGGGCGGGTGAGACGGCCGCCGCAGCCGCGGCGGAGACATCCATGGAAGAAAGCATAGACACCGCCGACGGCGGGATTGTGGCGCGCCTGGCAGAGCTTGACGCGCAGATCGCGCAGGATCGCGCACGGATATCTGAGTCCACCGGCCAGGGAAAGGCAGCGGCCGACAGTGAGCGCAAACTCTGGGAGACCGAGTTGGAGCGTATCCTGGCTAAGCTTGAGGAAGAGCTTTCCTCCCGGGAGATGACCGTGCTCCTGACTGCACAGAAAGAATGGAAACGGGAACGCGAGGCGCTTGCCGCGGAAGCATCCAAAAACCAGAGAAGCGCAGCCCTGGAGGAGCTGGAGTACAATGCGTCTCTGGCGGAGAGTACCCGGCAGCGGGTCTATGAGCTGGCGGAGACATACGAAGATATTTTGTCGGATACGGAATGAGGCGGTTGCCAAAATACGGCAGCTGCCTTTTTTCATGGTTCTTTCTTTTACCGATTTGATTTTGCATTTGATTTTGCGGCTTGATTTTTTGCGCGTTTTCCTTGCTAATTGGCATTGACTATGCTAAGATACAAAGTTGGAAGCTGCCGGAAACAGGGGCGGCCCCGGAAAGCTGAGCTTACGGAGGAATGACGAAGTGAAGAAGTATGGAGTAAATGAATTAAGAAAAATGTTCCTGGAGTTTTTTGAGAGCAAGGGACATCTGGCAATGAAAAGTTTTTCGCTGGTGCCGCACAATGACAACAGTCTTCTGCTGATCAATTCCGGCATGGCGCCGCTCAAGCCGTATTTTACCGGCCAGGAGATTCCGCCGCGCCGCCGTGTGACGACCTGCCAGAAGTGCATCCGCACCGGCGATATCGAAAATATCGGCAAGACCGCGCGTCACGGCACCTTTTTTGAGATGCTGGGCAATTTCTCGTTTGGCGATTATTTCAAGGACGAGGCGATTCACTGGTCCTGGGAGTTTTTGACCGAGGTGGTCGGCCTGGATCCGGAGCGGCTTTATCCGTCTGTCTATCTGGACGATGACGAGGCTTATGATATCTGGAACAAGGAGATCGGCGTGCCGGCGGAGAAGATTTTCCGCTTTGGCAAGGAGGACAATTTCTGGGAGCATGGCGCGGGTCCCTGCGGTCCCTGCTCGGAGATCTATTATGACCGCGGTGAGAAATATGGCTGCGGCAAGCCGGGCTGCACGGTCGGTTGCGACTGTGATCGCTATATTGAAGTCTGGAACAATGTCTTTACGCAGTTTGACAACGACGGCCACGGCAATTATACCGAGCTGAAGCAGAAAAACATCGATACCGGCATGGGCCTGGAGCGCTTGGCTGTGGTCGTGCAGGACGTCGATTCCCTGTTTACGGTGGACACCAACAAGGCGCTGCTCGACGAGGTCTGCGCGCTGGCGCACACGGAGTATCTCAAGGATGAGAAAAAGGACGTTTCTCTGCGTATCATCGCCGATCATGTGAAATCCTGCACCTTCATGATTTCCGACGGCATCATGCCCTCCAACGAGGGACGCGGTTATGTGCTGCGCCGTCTGCTGCGCCGCGCCGCGCGTCATGGCCGGATCCTGGGCATCGAGGGGCGTTTCATGGCTGGGCTCGCCGAGACGGTGATCCGTCTTTCCAGCGACGGTTATCCGGAACTGGAAGAAAAGAAACCGATGATCCTCAAGGTGCTGGCCGAGGAGGAAGAGAAATTTAACCGCACGATCGACCAGGGACTGGCGATCCTCGCGGATATGGAAGCGGAGATGGCAGAGCACGGTGAGAAGGTATTCTCCGGCGCCAACGCTTTCAAGCTTTACGATACCTACGGATTCCCGCTGGATCTGACGGTGGAGATTCTCGCTGAGAAGCAGATGACTGTCGATGAGAAGGGCTTTGAAGCCGCAATGAAGGAACAGCGCGAGAAAGCTCGGAAGGCGCGGAAGACGACCAACTATATGGGCGCGGACGTGACCGTGTACCAGTCCATTCCGGCCGAGATCACTTCAAAATTTGTCGGCTATGACCGGCTCGACCACAAGTCTCCGATCACAGTGCTGACGACGGAAACCGAGATTGTGGAGGCTCTGACGGACGGCCAGACCGGCACGATCATTGTGGATGAGACGCCGTTTTACGGAACGATGGGCGGCCAGACCGGAGATATCGGTGTGATCGAGAGCGCCGGGGGAAGATTTGAGGTGCGCGATACGATTCATCTGCAGGGCGGCAAGATCGGCCATGTGGGCGTGATGACCTCCGGGATGCTGGCGGTCGGCGAGACGGTGGAGCTCCATGTGGATGCGGAAAGCCGTCACGCGACGGAGAAAAACCACAGCGCGACGCACCTGCTGCAGAAAGCGCTGCGCACTGTGCTTGGCGAGCATGTGGAGCAGGCCGGTTCCCTGGTGACGCCGGGGCGGCTGCGTTTCGACTTTACGCATTTCTCGGCGATGACGCCGGAAGAGATTCAGAAGGTGGAAGAGCTGGTAAACCGCGAGATCCGGGAAGATCTGGTGGTCACGACGCAGGAGATGAGTCTGGATGAGGCGAAGAAGACCGGCGCTATGGCGCTGTTTGGCGAAAAATACGGCGAAGTGGTTCGTGTGGTCAAAATGGGCGATTTCTCCACGGAGCTTTGCGGCGGTACTCATGTGCGCGGCACTGGTGTTATCCAGTCCTTTAAAATCCTTTCGGAAGCGGGCATCGCGGCCGGAGTGAGACGTATCGAGGCGCTCACCGGCGACGGGCTGATGGAGCATTATCAGAAAGAGGAGGAGCTGCTTATCGAAGCCGCGCGCGCGGCGAAGGCAACGCCGGCCGAGCTGAAGGCGCGGATCGAGTCGATGACGGAGGAACTACGCGCCCTGCATTCGGAGAATGAAAAGCTTAAGAGCAGGCTGGCCAGCGAATCCCTGGGCGATGTGATGAATCAGGTGCGGGAGATCGGCGGTGTCAAAGTACTGGCGGCGAAAGTTACGGACGCGGACATGAACGGCCTGCGCACGCTGGGAGATCAGCTGAAGAGCAAGCTGGGCGAGGGTGTGATTGTGCTCGCCGCGGTGCAGGACGGCAAGGTCAGCCTGATGGCGACGGCCACGGACGAGGCGCAGAAGAAGGGCGCTCATGCCGGAAATCTGATCAAAGCGGTCGCTTCCCTGGTTGGCGGCGGCGGCGGCGGACGGCCGAACATGGCCCAGGCCGGCGGCAAGAATCCCGCGGGCGTGGACGCGGCTCTGGCAAAGGCTTATGAGGTTGCCGCAGAGCAGCTTGGAGGGAAATAACTCCTGGAAGTAAATTTCCAAAGCTACCATAAGGGCGCAATAAATGTGCCATAGAAGGAGAAATCATGATACAGAAACTGATTGATAAGATTCGTCAGACCAGCGCGCCGATTTGTGTCGGCCTTGATCCGATGCTGGATTACATCCCGGAGCAGATACGGAAACGTTCTTTCGCCGAACTTGGCGAGACACTCGCGGGAGCAGCGGACGCGGTCTGGCATTTCAATAAAGAGATTATTGACTGCACCTGTGACCTTATCCCGGCGGTGAAGCCGCAGATCGCCATGTATGAGCAGTTCGGCCTCGAGGGACTGAAGGTCTATGAAAAGACGGTGCGCTACTGCCAGGAAAAGGGGCTGATCGTGATCGGGGACGCCAAGCGCGGCGACATCGGTTCGACCTCCGCGGCTTACGCGGCAGCGCATCTGGGCAAGGTTAAGGTGGGAAATCAATATTGCAGTGCGTTTGACACGGATTTTCTTACCGTGAATCCCTATCTGGGTACGGACGGCGTCAAGCCATTTGTGGACGTGTGCGGCGCGGAGGACAAGGGCATTTTTGTACTGGTAAAGACCTCCAACCCATCCAGCGGAGAATTCCAGGATCGCCTGATTGACGGCCGCCCGCTCTACGAGCTGGTCGCGGATAAGGTAGCGGAGTGGGGCAGCGCCTGCATGGACGGCGTTTACAGCAATGTCGGCGCGGTCGTGGGAGCGACGTACCCGCAGATGAGCGTGAAGCTGCGCGCGCAGATGCCGCATACCTTCTTCCTCGTGCCCGGTTACGGCGCGCAGGGAGCCACGGCGCAGGATCTGCGTCACTGCTTTGACGCGGAGGGCAGCGGCGCGATCGTCAACTCCTCGCGCGGTATTATCGCGGCTTACCGCCAGGATAAGTACAGCAAATTCGGCGCGGAGCATTTCGGGGAGGCGTCCCGCCAGGCGGTTATCGATATGGTGGCCGATATCAACAGCGTCCTGTGAGAAAGCGGCAGAGCGGAGGGCTTATGACGGAGAAAAAAACGGGGAAAAAGCTTCGCCTGAAGGCTTGGGTCGTCAGTCAGGAAGCGCTGGCTCCCGATATTTTCAGCATGTGGATACAGGCGGAGGAGATTGCCACGGAAGCGAAACCGGGGCAGTTTCTCTCCGTCTATACAAAAGACGCCGGAAAGCTGCTGCCACGGCCGATCAGCTTATGTGAGATCGACCGGACGGCCGGGCGGCTTCGTATCGTCTACCGGGCGGTGGGCGCCGGTACGCGGGAATTTTCCCATTATCAGGCCGGCGATGCGATCACGGTGCTCGGCCCGCTGGGCAATGGTTTTCCGTTGGACGATGAGCGAAAATCGATTTTATTTGGCGGCGGCATCGGCATACCGCCGATGCTGGAGCTGGCCAGACAGCTGCCGGGCGAGAAACAGATTGTGCTCGGCTACCGCGACCAGCTGTTTTTGAATGAAGAATTTGCGTCCTACGGGACGGTTTACGTTGCAACGGAGGACGGCAGCGCCGGAACAAAGGGCAACGTGCTCGATGTAGTTTGCGCAAATGGGCTGGAGGCGGATGTGATTTATGCCTGCGGACCGACACCGATGCTGCGCGCGATCAGGGACTATGCGCTTAAAAATGATATCGCCTGCTGGCTTTCCCTCGAGGAACGCATGGCCTGCGGGATCGGAGCCTGTCTGGCCTGTGTATGCAGGTCGCGGGAGATAGACGGACATTCGCATGTCCACAACAAACGTGTCTGCAAGGACGGTCCGGTCTTTGCAGCGGGGGAGGTGGAACTGTGAGTCAGATGGAAGTGACGCTGGCCGGCGTCAGTCTGAAAAACCCGGTGATGACAGCTTCCGGTACCTTCGGCAGCGGCATGGAGTACAGCGAATTTGTCGATCTTAGTTGTCTTGGCGCGGTGGTCACCAAGGGCGTGGCCAACGTACCCTGGCCGGGCAATCCGACGCCGCGCATTGCGGAGGTCTACGGCGGCATGCTCAACGCGATCGGCCTGCAGAACCCGGGGATCGATGTTTTTATCGAGCGCGATATCCCGTTTCTGCGCCAGTATGATACGAAAATCATTGTTAACGTCTGCGGAAAGACGACGGAGGATTATCTTGAAGTGGTAGAGCGTCTCGCAGATCAGCCGGTCGATTTGCTGGAGATCAATATTTCCTGCCCCAATGTAAAAGAAGGCGGGATCGCCTTTGGGCAGGATCCGCGTGCGGTCGAGGAGATCACGCGCGCGGTGAAACGCCATGCGAGACAGCCGGTTATCATGAAGCTGAGCCCCAATGTCACCGATATCACGGTGATGGCGAAGGCGGCGGAGGCGGGCGGCGCCGACGCGCTGTCGCTGATCAATACGCTGACGGGCATGAAGATTGACATCGAGCGCCGCAGCTTCGCGCTTGCCAACCGCACGGGCGGTCTGTCCGGACCCGCTGTGAAGCCGGTTGCCGTGCGCATGGTTTACCAGGTCGCGAATGCGGTCAGTCTGCCGGTTATCGGTATGGGCGGCATCGCCACGGCAGAGGACGCACTCGAGTTTATCATGGCGGGTGCGACGGCGGTTTCCGTCGGCACAGCCAATTTTTACAACCCTTATGCGACGGTGGAGATCGCTGAGGGAATCGAACATTACCTGCGCGAGCATGGCGTCGCGGACATCAATGAACTGATCGGATGTGTGCGCTGATTGATGACAAACCGGCTGGTTTCGATGATTGGACAGACAACTGTCGGTGAATCGCCGGGCGGCGATCGATGAGCCTGCAGGCAGGTGCCGGAATGAGGAGATACGGATTATGGAAGACTATAAAAAAGAATTTATTGAATTTATGATTGACTGCGAAGTGTTAAAATTTGGTGACTTTGTGACCAAGAGTGGACGGAAGACGCCGTTTTTTGTCAACACCGGCTTCTACCGCACGGGCACGCAGCTGCGCCGCCTGGGGGGATATTATGCGCGGGCGATTCATAATGCATATGGCCTGGATTTTGACGTGCTGTTCGGACCGGCCTACAAGGGGATTCCGCTTTCGGTGACGACGACGATGGCGATCAGTGAGTTTTATGACGCAGATATCAAATACTGCTCCAACCGCAAGGAGATCAAAGACCATGGCGACAAGGGCATTCTGCTTGGAAGTCCGATCCAGGACGGCGACCGGGTTGTGATCATCGAGGACGTCACGACAGCCGGGACTTCGATCGGGGAGACCCTGCCGATCATCCGGGCGCAGGCAAACGCCGATGTGCTTGGTCTGGTTGTCTCCGTCGACCGCATGGAGCGCGGGAGCGGCACAAAATCAGCGCTGCGGGAGATCGAGGAGAAGTATGGTTTCCGGACGACGGCGATCGTGACGATGGGCGAGGTGGTCGAGCACCTTTACAATCATCCGTATCGTGGCCGTGTGATCATCAATGATGAATTGAAAGCGGCGATCGACGCGTATTATGAACAGTATGGGGCACAGCAGGAAGGGTAAAACAGGATCGGCCGCCGGCGGCGCGGCAGAACGGAGAAATGAATGAATATGGAAAAGGCATATAAAACCATGCGTAACATCGGCGCCTGCAATATTACCGTGGGCGTGATCATCCTGGTGACCGGACTTGTCGTCGGCACGATGGCGATCATCAGCGGCGGAGTCCTGCTGAAACGCAAATCGGAGATTATTTTTTAGGCGCTCATGATTAAACATACGACGAAAAGCCAGAGGCTGGGATGGATTCTGTTCCTGGTTTATCTTGGCCTGCTGATTTATCTGATGTTTTTCGCCGAATCTCTGGGGCGGGATCCCGCCCGCAGGGAGTACGCGTACAATCTGGAATTGTTCAAGGAAATCCGCCGTTTTTACCGTTACCGCCATCAGCTGGGTATGGAAGCGTTTTTGCTGAATGTTTTCGGCAATGTCATCGGTTTTATGCCATGTGGTTTTTTCCTCCCGGTGATCAGCCGGGGAAAAATGCGCTGCCGGAGTACGATTCTGCTCTGTTTCGGTTTCAGTCTCTGTATTGAGACTGCCCAGCTTATACTGCGTGTCGGAAGTTTTGATGTGGACGACCTGCTGCTCAACACACTTGGCGGTGCGCTGGGTTATCTTGCTTACCGGCTGGTCGACTGGTGGTATCGAAGGAGATCGGGGCGTGCAGAAAAATCCTAAAAAAATATCGTATATAAAAAAGCCTTTTGCCACGCGCAGCCGTTTCGGCCTGCCGGCGGTAATTCTGGCGGCGATGCTTTCGATTGCAAGCGTCGCGCTCAGCGTGTATGAGCGGGGCAGTGCGGGTCTGGTCGTGGCGGCTCTGGGACTTTCCGGATTTTTGTTTGCGATGGTAGCCATCTATTATGGCGCGACGTCCTTTCTGGAGAAGGAGATGAATTATCTGCTCGCGCGGATTGAAGTGATCGTCGGCGGGCTGCTGGCGTTGTTTTGGCTGTGTATGCTGGTGGTCGGTCTGGCGGGTTGAGAGGAGCTGCGATGGATTATCGGGATTTATGGTATGAGGAAAATACAGCGATCACGGAACGGTACGATCTGGCGGTGGAGCGGATCGCGCAGTTCGCGGCGGAAAGCCGCGTTGCGGAGCCGTTTCGTGATTATTTTATTCATATGGCGCAGTTTTCGGCGCAGATTGACGAGCTGTTTGGGTTCCAGATGCGGGGGGAGCTGGCAGACCGGACGCTTGACGAGCTGCAGGCGTTGAATGAGGCGCTTTACGCGGATGTTTTGCCGGGGCATTATGCCGTGAGCTACGCGAATCCGGACTATGCCGCTGCGCGTCTCGGCAGCAGGCTGGGGTCGCTGCTTTCCGCTTTTTATGCGCAGATGCGCGGCGCGATCGTGTTTGCTTTTGAGAGCCGCCTGACGGATATCACGATTCTCTGGGAAACGCTGATCGAGATTTATAATCTTTTTGAGGAAGGTACGCCGCGGCCGCGCCAGGTGCGGGAGGTGCTTTACTGGTTTTTCAGCGATTACAGTGACGTTACCCTGACCTACCGCGTGCGTGAGCAGCTGGATCCGTCTTTGAGCTTTGCGCGGGATATTATCTTACACAGCGATCTTGACGATCTGCGTTATCTGTATCGTTTCGGGGAATATATTTCTGATACGGAGCTGCAGCTCGCCGCGTTTATGAACACGCTGCCGCAGGAGACCATCGATCGCATGGCCGCGGCTTATACGCAGGGGTACCAGAGGGGCTTTGTGGTGATGCGGCGCGATCTGAGCAAAAAGAAGACGGTGGCGATCCGCTATGAGCTGGGTTTCGAGCGCATGATCCGCGCCGCGATCCACCAGTTTCAGGCGATGGGGCTTTCGGTTATTCTCTGCCGCGCTGCCGTGTGGTCGGTGACGCAGAGTCCGGGTCGACAGGCGGGATGGCATGCATCGTCTCCCAACCGGCAGTATGATTTTGACCATCGCTATGACAGCGCGATCTATCTGGATAAGGCGTTTAAGGAGCGCAAGCTGGGCGTGCTGCGCACCGCCTATGAAGAATACAGGCGCCTGGCGGAAGTCTATGCCGGGCCGGCCGTTGTGGAAACCTTTGGGCGCGCGCCATTTAGCCCGAAGACCTGTGCGGCTGCCCGCAGATTTACCAGAAAGCAGGAAGAATTGTCGGCGGCTTATACCAGCGAATCCATGCAGGTGATCAACCGCTATGTGCCCGGAGATGAGACGAGCTTTACGATCATCGCGTTTCCGCTGCCTGAGATTGGCAGGCGCTTTCCGGAGATTTTTGCGGAAACGATCCGCATCAACACGCTGGACTATGAAATTTACCGCGATATCCAGCAGCGTCTCATCGATGTGCTCGATGAGGCGGAATCCATCCATGTGACCGGGCGGGAGGGCAACGAGACGGATATTTTGGTGCGACTGCACACACTTACAGATGTCAGCCGCCAGACCAATTTTGAGAACTGTGTTGCCGACGTGAATATCCCGCTCGGCGAGGTGTTCACTTCCCCGCTTCTTGCCGGGACAAACGGGCTGCTGCATGTGGGAAAGGTTTATCTGGGCAGTATCCAGTTTATCAACCTGCGTCTGCGTTTTGAAAACGGGATGGTGACGGACTACTCCTGCGATAATAGCGCGGATCCAGCTAAGGGACGCGAGCTGATCCGCCAGGAAATTCTGAAAAATCACGATACGTTGCCGTTGGGCGAGTTCGCAATCGGCACGAACACGACGGCCTACGCGATGGCCGGGCGCTTTGGAATCATCGAGAAGCTGCCCATCCTGATCGCGGAAAAGATGGGGCCGCATTTCGCGGTCGGTGATACCTGCTACAGCTGGAGCGAGGACAGCCCGATGTACAATCCGGACGGCCGCGAGGTGATCGCGCGCGACAACGAGATTTCGCTGCTGCGCAGGGAGGATCCCGCGAAAGCATATTTTGGCTGCCATACGGATATCACGATCCCGTACGCGGAGCTGGGCGATATCACCGCGGTATGCGCGGACGGCCGCAGGCTGCCGGTGATCCGCGAAGGGCGCTTTGTGGCGCCGGGAACCGGTGAGCTGAACGAGGCGCTGAATGAGGCGCTGGACGAAACGTCGGATGAAGCGTCCAGAGAGATCAAATCGAAATTACAATAGATAGCAAGGATAATGACGAAACGAAAAAGGGACGGAAAATATGGACAACACGAACGATAAAAAGCAGATATTTGAGAGGATTCCGGTTCCGCAGGCCGTGCGGATCATGGCCGTGCCGATGATCATCAGCCAGGTGATTGTGCTCATCTACAACATGGCGGATACGTTCTATGTGGGACGGACGAACAATCCCTATATGGTCGCGGGCATTTCGATGCTTCTGCCGGTGTTTAATCTCACGCTTTCGCTGTCGGGTCTTGCGGGTATCGGCGGCGGGACGCTGATTTCCCGGCTTCTGGGCGAGAACAGGGAGGAAGAAGCGAGAAAGGTCAGCGCTTTTTGCGTGTGGCTGGCGATTGTTATGGCGGCCTGTTTTTCGATTGGGATCGCTATGTTTATGATGCCGTTGCTGGGGTTGCTCGGAGCCGGGGAAAACACGATGGCTTACGCGCGACAGTATACATTCTGTGTGCTGGTGGTCGGTGGGATACCGACGGTATTATCCAATGTGTTCTCCAATTTTGTGCGGAGTGTGGGTTATTCCCGGAAGGCCAGCACCGGTATTGCGCTGGGCGGGATCCTGAATATTATTCTTGACCCGCTGTTTATGTTTGTGCTTCTGCCGCGGGGCTATGAGGTGCTTGGCGTCGGCATCGCGACCTGCATCTCCAATTGTGTGGCCTGCCTGTATTTTTTGCAGATGCTCTATAAAACCAGGGGCAGCCATGTCATTTCTCTGAATATAAAAAGAGGTTTGCCGTCCGCAAAGAGCATTTTCTCTGTCTTCGAGGTAGGTTTTCCCTCCGCAATCGCGACGCTTTTGTTTGATCTGGACTATGTGGTGCTGGACAAGCTGATGGTGGGATATGGCGATATTCCGCTTGCGGCGATCGGGATCGTGCTGAAGGCAGAACGTTTTCCGTTGAATGTGGGTATCGGTCTCTGTCAGGGTATGATTCCGCTGGTTGCCTACAATTTCGCGGCGCGCAATTATCGCAGAATGGATGAGATCGTGCGGTTTTCAAGAATGGTGGGTCTGATCGTCGGGGTGGTAAGTATCTGTGTTTATGAGCTGGGCGCGGAGTATTTGCTGCGTTTCTTCATTTCAGACAGTGCTACGGTGGCTCTGGGAACGAATTTTGTGCGTACCCGTATTCTTGCTATGCCGTTTATGTTTACGTGCTTTTTTACCGTTGATACGTTTAATGCCTTTGGCTGGGGCGGGATCGCGCTGCTGCTGGGGGTGACCCGCTGGGCGGTGATCAATATCCCCATGCTGTTTTTGCTGAATGCGCTGTTTGGAATGTACGGACTGGTCTGGTCACAGTTGATTTCGGACTGTATGATGGCTGCGATATCTGTATTTGTGTATATGAGCTGGCGGAAAAGGGCGGGGCTTAACGTCAAAACGAGGGAGGCGTAATCGCAAAAATCACCTGTACAGGCGAGCTCCTTCGATTGCGCCAGATATGTTGAGCCTGTGGCGGGATGCGTATACTGTCACCCTGCCGGAGAGTGAACAGACGGGAATCAATTTCGATATCCACGCTTTCTCCGGAATATAAAAAAGCGACCTCCTCGCCTTCATGGCTCTGGAGCTTGGAATTGGAATTGCTGTTGGGCGGGATGATCATCATGCAAAATTCGATGCTTCCTCTGGTATCCGGAGTGAGAAGTTCGTAGGAGACGTCTGTCTCGTCTTTCCTTCCGATCGTTTTCCGGGAATCTGGAGTGACGACAGGTTGTTCGTCGGCAGTTTCCATAAAAAAATGATAAAGTGGGGCGTCCAGGGCGGAAGCGAGGCCGCGAAGGGTGTTGATAGAAGGATTTACCTGTCCGTTTTCAATCTGGCTGAGCATGGAAGGAGTAATTCCGGCTGCGGAAGAAAGCTTGCGGATGGATAGTCCTTTTTTTGTGCGCAGATCTTGAAGCTTTTTACCAATATTTAAATCCTCCATGCGTATCATCTCCTTTTGATCCCTTGTTGTTTGAGTATAACATATTTTGAATTATTCTTCTACCCAAACGTAGTTATTTAATATAGCCATTAAATTCAAATACATACTGTTCATTAAAAATTAACAGATATGTTTAAAAAATTGCATTTATTTAAAAAATACAAAAATAATATTCGGAAAAATTAAAATAATAAAGAATTTAAAAAGAAAATTGATGCAAATCAGACCAAATAATTAAGAAAAAATATTGACATATCAATATACAGCTGTTAATATATACTTAACACTATTCCGGAAGTGTGTAGCTGCTCTGCAGGGCGGCGATAACGAATCGTATTCTGAATTCTATTTAAATGGAAGGAGTGGAAGGTATGCTGGATGTATTGATAAAAAATGCGAAAATTATTGATGGCAGTGGGAAAGAAGCATACGATGGTTGTGTCGGCATTCGGGACGGAAAAATCGTCCTGACAGATGGAAGCGAATCCGCAAAACAGGTGATTGACGCGGCGGGACGTTTTGTATCGCCTGGATTTATCGATGCTCATTCTCACGGGGATTTGATATTGGGATCGGAAGACGCTCATCTGTTTAAAACGACCCAGGGTGTCACAACTGAGATTGTCGGCCAGTGCGGTCTGTCCATGGCGCCTGTGGCGGAAAAAAATCTGGCAGATATTCAAAACATGCTTTCAATGGGAACCACCTGGTTTCCGGATGATATGAGTAACTGGGACAGTTTTGCCAGATATCTGGAATATGCGGATAAGCAGCCGCTGACTGCCAATGTAAAGATGTATATTGGCCATAGCAGTCTCCGCATTGCCGTGATGGGCATGGCAAACCGTCCGGCGACGGATGAAGAACTGGAGAAAATGAAACAGATTCTGCGTGACGCCATGGAAGCGGGGGCGGCTGGTTTTTCAACCGGACTGATTTATACACCGAGCTGTTACGCGGAAGAAAAGGAGATTATTGAATTAGCGAAGGTAATTGCCCCTTACAACGGAATTTACGCGAGCCATATGCGCAACGAATCCAATGAGATCGTGGAAGCAGTGAAGGAAACGATTAACGTGGGTCGCCAGGCCGGCGTACGGGTGGATATTTCCCATCACAAGATGCTGGGCAAACCAAACTGGGGTAAACAAAAAGAAACACTGCAGTTGATCCATGACGCGCGGGCAGAGGGAATCCAGGTGATCTGCGATCAGTATCCTTATACCTGCAATATGACGACGCTGAATGCCTGCATGCCGCCGTGGTATTTCGAAAATGGTTTCCGCTCGATGACGGAAAAGCTGAAAGATCGCAAGTTCCGGGAGACGATCAAGGCGGAGATGGAGAATCCGGAGACACCCTATGACAATTATTATCTGAATGCCGGTGGATGGGGAGGCGTGTATGTTTATTCAGCCTCGAAGACGCCGGAGGCAGAAGGAAAATTTATTACCGAGTATGCGTCGGAAATCGGAAAGGATCCATGGGAAACATTTTTTGACCTGTGTGTGGCAAACAACTGCGAGACTGGTGGCGTCTACAGCAGTATGTGCGATGAGGATGTTTGCGAGATTATCCTTGATCCATACTGTATTGTCGGCAGTGATGGCCTGACCAGGAGCTGGAGCGAAAAGGGACATCCGCGTGCCAGTGGTACCTTCCCTCACGCGATTACCTATTTTGTCAAGGAAAAGGGGATTATGACCCTGGAGCAGGTAATTCACAAAATGACTGAACTGACGGCAGAGTACCTTCTGATTAAAAACAAAGGCCTGATTCGCGATGGCTATGATGCAGATCTGCTGATTTTTGATTATGACCGTCTGCAGGATACAGCTACATACAGCAATTCCAACAGCATTACGGAGGGAATCGATTATGTATTCGTAAATGGACAGCTGGTTTATCATGATAAGCAGTTTACCGGAGTTACCCCCGGACGAATGATCCGGCATAACGCATAAATATCACAGAATACAGTAGGAGGTGGCAATATGAATGTATTGATAGCTTTTGTAATTACCATGATAATTTTGCTGGTCTCACTGATTAAATTTAAGGTGAGCCCTGGCGTTTCCCTGTTTGTCTGCGCAATTTTAATGGCGTTGTTGTGCGGACTGCCGTTGACAGACACGCTTGGTTATCTGACGAGTGGTTTTGGCGGCATTATGACGAGTATCGGCCTGCTGATCCTGTTTGGCGGTATTTTTGGCATGATGCTCGGCGATTCCGGCGGCATGGAAGAACTTGCAAAAGGTCTTCTTCGTACCTTCGGAAAGAAAAATGATATGCTGGCGCTGAATCTGGCTGGATTTATCGTCTCGATACCGGTATACTTCGGCTCAGCCTATATTACGCTGAATCCGTTGGTGACCAGCCTTCAGAAGCTCACAAAGAAGAAAACATCGGCTTATGTGGCTGCGCTGTTTACCGGGCTTCTGCTGACGCATTGTGTCGTGGCTCCGACGCCGGGGCCGCTCGCGGTAGCGGGCCAGATTGGTGCGAATGTAGGATGGTTCATCATTTATGGGCTGGTTGTCGCGCTTCCGGCCAGCCTGATTTGCGGCTGGCAGTACGCCAATGTTCTGAACAGGCGGGGTGAGACGCAGGATCCCGCGAAGATAAAAGCTGAGGCGGAGACGATCCTCAATAATGAAGAACTGCTGAAAGCAGATCCCAATAAGCCCTCGGCCGGACTTACGCTGGCGTTAATCGCATTACCGATCGTATTGATTATCATCAATTCCATTTGTTCGGTTTTGCTTCCGGCTGACAATATTTTTGCGATTTTATTCAGTTTTATTGGAAACAATAATGTCGCGCTGTTTATTGCCATGATCGTGACCGGCTGTGTTCTGCACAAATATCTCATTCCATCTGTCAGTCCGACACTGTGGAATTATATTGATAAGACCTCTGATTCCATGGGAAACATTCTGATGGTAATTGGCTGCGGAAACTGCTTTGGTACGATTCTGCAGAAGAGCGGCCTGGGTGAGGCGCTGGTTGAACTGTTATCCCGCATGAACATTCCGGTTATTTTCCTGGCGTTTGTACTGGCGATGATCATCCGCGCAGCAGTGGGATCAGCTACGGTCGCGATGCTGACGACCGTATCGATTGTGGGCCCGACAGCGGTGGCGATGGGGATGTCGCCGGTTACGGTTGGTCTGGCAATCTGTGTTGGTACGGTCGGTTTGACACTTCCGACCGACGCGGCATTCTGGATGCCTGCAAGATACAGCAACCTGACGGTAAATGAGGCGTTTGTGGCAACGACATGGCCGACGACACTGGCCAGTATTGCCGGATTTATTGTGGTATTGATTTTGAATACCTGTTCCGGAGTATTGCCGGGAATGTTCTAAAAAATATCAGGAGAATGTGTTTATGGCCATTACAGAAAATTCAGTGAATACTGATATTACAAACAACAATGATGTTTTGACCTGTGAGACCAGCATGGTAAACGGAAAGACATGGGAGCAGTGGGAGCGGGAATTCCCCATTATCGGGGAAATCCGCGCCCTGCGCGAGACCGGCTGGGTTAACCCGGATAAGATTCCTTGCAAAAAAGCATTGTCGGAATGTGAATTGACGATGGATGACGTCCGGGATGCCAGTGATCGTCTGGAGCGCTTCGCGCCCTATCTGGCGAAGGTATTCCCGGAGACAGCCGCGACAGGGGGAATCCTGGAATCCCCGCTTAGAGAAATTCCCCAGATGAAGGCGGAACTGGAACAAAAGGAAGGAACGCGGATTCCGGGGAAATTGTGGATCAAACTGGACAGTCAGCTCCCGATCTCGGGTTCCATCAAGGCGCGCGGTGGTATTTACGAGGTGCTCAAGACCGCGGAAGATATTGCCATCCGGCACGGGCTGCTGAGAATCGAGGACGACTACCGGGCGTTTGACAGCGAGAAGTTCCGTAAGGTGCTTTCGCAATACTCGATCGCGGTGGGCTCTACGGGCAATCTCGGTCTTTCCATCGGTATTATGAGCGCTCAGCTTGGTTTTCGGGTAATGGTGCACATGTCCGCGGATGCGAGACAGTGGAAAAAGGACATGCTGCGTAGTAAGGGCGTAACCGTGAAGGAATACGAATCGGATTACAGCATCGCGGTGCGCGAGGGAAGGAAGATTGCCGAGCAGGATCCTTATTGTCACTTTGTTGATGATGAAAATTCCCAAACGTTGTTTCTGGGTTATTCTGTGGCGGCTCTGCGTCTTAAAAAGCAGTTTCAGGAGGCGGGCATTGTGGTAGATCAAAAGCATCCGCTGTTTGCCTATCTTCCCTGTGGTGTCGGCGGCGGACCAGGAGGAGTCGCCTTTGGATTGAAGCAGGTGTTTGGGGACGCGGTGCACTGCTTTTTTGCTGAGCCGACTCATTCCTGCTGCATGATGCTGGGGATGGCGACAAATCAGAACCAGGATGTGAGCGTGCAGGATTTCGGCGTGGATAATCTCACGGCTGCGGATGGACTCGCGGTTGGCAGGGCGTCCGGATTTGTCGGAAGACTGATGAGACCGTTTATGAGCGGCTGCTATTCCCTGACAGATGAACGGTTGTTTCGGATGCTGGCGACACTGGCGGACTGCGAAGACATTTGGCTGGAGCCAAGTGCTCTGGCCGGGATGTATGGGCCGGTGATGCTCACAAAGTTTCCCGCCTTCCGGGAATACATAAAAAAAGAAGGGCTGGAGGGTGTGATCACAGAAGGCACGCAACTGGTCTGGGCAACCGGAGGGAGCATGGTGCCGGAGGAAGAAATGAAGCAATATTATCAAACGGGTAAGCGTTTCTTCTATTGACGATATCTGGAAAATTTAGTAAGATTGTTAGCATACAGGACGGCGAGAGAACAGGTGTGTAAACCTTCGCCAAGCTTGCTGGTAAGCAGGTTCATATGCCTGTTCTCGCATCGGACGGTTTTCCGATGCTTCTTGTCCGGACGCGGGCCGGGCAGGAAGATGCCGTTCATGTTTTTATGTAAGTATGATGTAAAAAACGCATACATAAGGAGGCTGTATGATGGCTAAGGTAGGTATCGTGATGGGAAGTGACTCGGATATGCCGGTCATGGCGAAGGCTGCGGAGATTCTGGACAAGTTTGGGATCGACTATGAGATGACGATCATCTCCGCGCATCGCGAGCCGGATATTTTCTTTTCGTGGGCAAAAGCGGCGGAAGAGAAAGGAATGAAAGTGATCATTGCCGGGGCGGGCAAGGCGGCTCATCTGCCGGGTATGTGCGCGGCGCTGTTTCCGCTTCCGGTCATCGGTATCCCGATGAAGACCTCGGATCTGGGCGGCGTCGATTCGTTGTATTCCATCGTACAGATGCCGTCCGGCATTCCGGTCGCGACCGTGGCGATCAACGGCGGCGCGAACGCAGGTATCCTGGCGGCGAAGATTCTGGCGGCCTCGGATGAGGATCTGCTGGCAAAGCTGAAGGCCTATTCGGAAAATCTGAAAAACGATGTGGTGAAGAAGGCGGATAAGCTGGAACAGATTGGTTATCAGGAATATTTAAAGCAGATGTAGCGTTTGATCAGCTGGAACGTTTAAACAAATGAAACGTTTTGGCAGATGAAACACCGACAGAGCAGACGAGGAGGAGCGGGAATGGATTACAAGAAAGCCGGAGTGGATATCGAGGCGGGCTATCAGTCCGTTGAGCTGATGAAGGAGCACGTAAAAAAGACGATGCGCGAGGAGGTTCTCGGAGGCCTGGGCGGCTTTTCGGGGGCGTTTTCCCTGGCAAAGATTAAGGAGATGGAAGAGCCGGTGCTGCTGTCCGGGACGGACGGCTGTGGGACGAAGGTGAAGCTGGCGATCATCATGGACAAGCATGACACGATCGGCATCGACGCTGTGGCGATGTGCGTCAACGACATTGCCTGCGCCGGTGGTGAGCCGCTGTTTTTCCTCGATTATATTGCCTGTGGGAAGAATTATCCGGAAAAGATCGCCGAGATCGTCAAGGGCGTCGCGGAGGGGTGCCTGCAGTCGGAAGCGGCGCTGATCGGCGGCGAAACCGCGGAGCATCCGGGGCTGATGCCGGAGGAAGATTATGATCTCGCCGGATTTGCCGTGGGCGTGTGCGACAAAAAGGATATGATCGACGGCAGCACGCTCGCGCCGGGCGACGTGTTGATCGGCATGGCTTCCTCGGGCGTACATTCCAACGGCTTTTCGCTGGTGCGGAAAGTATTTGAGAAAGAGATGACGAAAGAAGGGCTGGCTGCGTATTACGACGAGCTCGGCGCGACGCTTGGCGAGACGCTGCTGGCTCCGACGCGGATCTATGTGAAAGCGCTCAAGAGCGTGAGAAATGCCGGCGTGCGCGTGAAAGCCTGCAGCCATATTACCGGCGGCGGTTTCTATGAGAATGTTCCGCGCATGCTGAAAGACGGCACCCGTGCCGTGATCAGAAAGGACAGTTATGAGGTTCCGGCGATCTTCGGACTGCTGGCGCGAAAGGGCGATATCGCGGAGACCATGATGTACAACACGTTCAACATGGGCATCGGTATGATCGTGGCTGTCGATCCGGCGGACGCAGAAGCGGCGATGGCGGCGATGCTCGCGGCCGGGGAAACTCCGTATGTGGTCGGTCAGATCGAGGCAGGCGAAAAGGGAGTGAGCTTATGCTGAGAGTCGGCGTGATGGTATCGGGCGGCGGTACAAACCTGCAGGCGATTCTCGACGCGATAGAGGCTGGAAAGAAAATTATCGCGGACGCCGGGAACGGTGCGGAAACGGATGCGGGAGAAAACAATGGCGCGGCAAAGGCTGGCGCGATCACAAATGCCGAGGTGGCGGTTGTGATCAGCAACAATCCCGGCGCCTACGCGCTGGAGCGAGCGCGAAAGCACGGCGTCGAGGCAGTCTGTCTCTCGCCAAAAGATTTTCCGAACCGTGAGGCGTTCAACGCGGCATTGCTTTCCAAGGTGGATGAGTATGAACTGGATCTGATCGTGCTCGCGGGTTTTCTGGTGAAGATCCCGGAGGCGCTGGTGAAGAAATACGAGCGCCGGATCATCAATATTCACCCGTCATTGATCCCGTCGTTTTGCGGTGTCGGTTATTATGGGCTGCGGGTGCATGAGGCGGCGCTGGCGCGCGGTGTGAAGGTGACCGGGGCGACCGTTCATTTTGTGGACAGCGGCATGGATACCGGACCGATCATTCTGCAGAAGGCAGTAGAGGTGCAGGATGGTGACACGCCGGAGATTTTACAGCGGCGCGTGATGGAAGAGGCGGAGTGGGTGATTCTGCCGCGGGCGATTGACATGATCGCAAACGGAAAAGTGAAATAAGCGGGGAGGGTAGCAAAATGAAGGTATTGATTGTCGGCGGTGGAGGTCGTGAGCATGCCATCGCCTGGAAAGCGGCTCAGAGCCCTAGGGTGGAGAAACTTTACTGCGCTCCGGGCAACGCCGGGATCGCGGAAGTAGCCGAGTGCGTGAATATCGGCGTCATGGAGTTTGATAAGCTGGTGGCGTTTGCCAGGGAAAAAGAGATCGACCTGACGGTCGTGGCTCCGGATGATCCGTTGGCAGCCGGGGCGGTGGACGCGTTTGAGGCGGCCGGGCTGCGCGCCTTCGGGCCTCGTGCGAATGCGGCGATCCTGGAGGGCTCTAAAGCGTTCTCAAAGGATCTGATGAAAAAGTATGGGATTCCGACCGCCGCGTACGAGACGTTCGATTCCGCCGAGGCGGCGCTCGCCTATCTGGAAAGCGCGCCGATGCCGATCGTGCTCAAGGCCGACGGTCTCGCTCTGGGCAAGGGCGTGCTGATCTGTAATACCCTGGAGGAGGCAAAGGCCGGCGTGCAGACGCTGATGCTGGACAAGCAGTTTGGCGACGCGGGCAACCGCATTGTGGTCGAGGAATTCATGACCGGCCGCGAAGTGTCGGTGCTTTCCTTTGTGGATGGGAAGACGATTCGCATCATGACCTCCGCGCAGGATCACAAGCGCGCGAAGGATGGCGACCAGGGTCTGAATACCGGCGGCATGGGTACCTTTTCTCCGAGCCCGTTTTACACGGAGGAGATCGACGCGTTCTGCCGAGAGCACATTTACCAGCCGACCGTGGACGCGATGCGCGCCGAGGGCCGTGAGTTCAAGGGCGTGATCTTTTTTGGTCTGATGCTGACCGCGGGCGGCCCGAAGGTGCTCGAGTACAATGCCCGCTTCGGCGATCCGGAGACGCAGGTGGTGCTGCCGCGCATGAAAAACGATATCATCGACGTTTTTGAAGCCTGCATCGACGGCACGCTCGACCAGATCGAGCTCGAATTTGAGGACAACGCAGCGGTCTGCGTGGTATTGGCCTCGGACGGTTATCCGGAACACTATGAGAAGGGCTTTGTGATCAGCGGTCTGGAGAAGTTTAAGGACGCTGACGGCTATTATGTGTTCCACGCCGGAAGCAAATTCGACGTCGACGGCAATATCATCACCAACGGCGGCCGCGTCCTCGGTGTGACTGCGACCGGCGCGGATCTGAAAACCGCGCGCGCGAACGCCTATGCGGCGACCGAGTGGGTCACATTTGGCAACAAATATATGAGACACGATATCGGGAAGGCGATCGACGAGGCGTGAGAGTCGCGGACAGGATATTGTGGTAGAGAAGTATTTATACTACCACAGCAAATGAATGTAGATAAATCAATCAGGATTAACAGCATAGCCTTCGATCAGATACTCGTCTCCGAGTGGGATGAATATCTGATCGAAGGCTATTTTTGAGCTAAGATCGGCTAACGATGCCGATGCGGCTACATTAGAAGTTCAGCATTGTTTTTAAAGGTATCTCTAAGGTTGTGGATATGCAATTGCATTTTTTCGGAGGCCAAGTCAGGTTCCCTGGCTTTTAAAGCTTCTAAGATTTCATGATGTTCCTGCAGAGAAGCGCGATCTCGACCGGGAATAAGGATGGTTTTACGTCCGTATTTCCGCAGCTGGTTTGTCAGCTGTTCCAACATTTTCAAGGCGACCGGATTATTGCAGGCTTGTTTGATAATAGCATGAAATTTTTCGTTACAGTTAATGTAATCCATGAGGCGTCTGTTTTCTATGTGTTCATCCATTTTTTTTAGAATTTTTTCCATTTCGGATAATTGTTTTTTTGTGATAAGTAAAGTCGCATTTGAGACAATGTAACCTTCCAGGACCGCCCGCAGATCCTGCAAAGATAAAACTTCGTCGAGAGAATAGCTGTATAAAGTTGCACTTTTGGAATTTTCTGCATTTAACAGTCCGTCATTTTGCAACATTAATAATACCTTTTTGGCTGTATTGCGACTGATGCCAAATTGTTCGGCAATCCGGCCCTGTGTGAGGCCGTGTTCAGAGATTGGCGTACCGGAAATGATTTGCTTTTTCAAGGTCTCATAAATAGTAATGGCTTTTCCTTTTGGCGGCATAACTTTCCCCTTTGATTAAAAATAGATGTGCTCCAGCCATGAACTTTCATTGATTAAGGAAAGAACTGGTTGTCACATTAATTTTATCATAACAAAAAAAAAAAATCAACAATAAATAGTCGTTGATAGCAATTTTGATGTTTAATAATAATATTGAGCATAAAATGAATGATGAATAACATATAAGAAAATTTGAAGGTGAAAAAACGTAATATTTGAGCCGGCAAAACTGTTAAATAAAAAATAATATAAATTGTGAATAAAATTAAGTGGACATGTTGTTGACTTTATTGTATAATAAACAATGTTGAATAATAATATTCAATATTATAGAAAAGCAAAGAGAGGGGACGTTATGACAAAGTTAAAAATGAGATGGTGTGCTTTCACGTTGGCGATGGTAACAGTAGCTGGCTTAACTGGCTGTGGCAGTTCCAGCGGTACTGGAACATCTGCCGGAAGTTCTGGGGTCACAGAAGTCCAGACAGCTGTAGAGGAAAAGGCCGGGGAGGAAGTTACGGGAGAGAATACCGCTGAAATTGAAAATGTTGAATATAAGGACAAAGCGGTCGTGGCCTCTGCAGTACTGGTTTCAAAATCAGATCCGATGACAACATCGGATGCTGAATCAAAAATGTCTTATGCGTTGACACACGATACGCTTCTCATGTATAACGAGGATTCAAAAGCTTATGAACCACGTTTGTGTGAGAGCTATTCGGTCAGCGACGACGGAATAACCTATACATTTAACCTGAGGCCGGATGCGACATTTTCAAATGGGGTGGCATGTACATCGCAGGATGTTGTATATACTTTTGAGAGAGCAAAGGATTTTTCTTCCGTATCATCAAGGGTAAAAAGTATTGAATCAATGGAATGCCCGGATGAACATACGGTTGTCATTACGCTGAAAGCGCCGGATAACACATTTACGTCGTGTATGGCAAACAACCACTTGTCAATTTTGAGTAAAGAAAATATTGAGACAATGGGGGATGAGGGCGCTGCATTAGGAACAGGCGCATGGGTGCTCAATGAACTGGTAGCAGATCAATATGCTAAGTATATCCAGAATGAGTATTATTGGGGAGAAAGACCTGTCACAAAAGAACTGGAATTTCGTAAAATGACAGAGAATTCTGCCCGTGTGATTGCCCTGCAGACGGGAGAGATTGATGTATGCCTGGACGTTTCCACAGTGGATTCTGGTTTTGTAGATGAGGATCCCAATTTGGATTTGGTGGAAATTAGTACGACTACAGAAATTAAACTTGATATGAACTTAAATGGATATAACGAACCATTGCAGGATATCCGGGTCCGCCAGGCACTGCAGCACGCAACGAATAAAGAAGAACTGATGATGGGTTTGGATGCAAGTGGGGAAGTGACAAATCAGGCAGTTCCCCCGTCACTTTATGGCTACAGTGATTCGGTTACAGAGTATGAGTACGATGTAGAAAAAGCCAAGGCGCTTCTTGAGGAAGCAGGTTATGGGGATGGACTGGAATTATCAGCAATCTATGAGAATAAATACAAATCTATTTTTGAGATTTTACAACAACAATGGGCAAAAGTGGGAGTTACTTTTACAACATCGACGAATGACAGCACATTATTTAAAGATTACCGCCAGGCCGGGACTTTTGATACAGTGATCCATATCTATAACTGGACAGATACTTGTACCGGATTAAAAAACAGCTATCGTTCTGATGGATTTGCGAATTATATGCAAATAGGCGGACCGGAGATGGATGCAATGATTGACAGAGCAGTTGTTGAAACTGATTCAGAAAAACTGGTGGAAATATGTGAAAAGATATCGGAAGATGTGATGGATACAGCGGCGACCCTGCCTCTGTATATTTCCCATAACCTGATCGGGCAAAATGCGAAAGCTTCCGGAGCTGTGTATTACATGAACGGAAAACATGAATTTACTTATCTGAAGGTCGAGCGCTAATCAAGCAGGAAAAAAGAGGTAAGTATGTATCAGTATGTCTTGAAACGGCTGGGAATGATGGTTTTTGTTATTATAGGCGTTTCGTTTATGATCTATGCGATTATGGACTGCGCTCCCGGCGATCCGGCGCTTGAAATCCTGGGGCCGGAATATACAGAAGAAGAGTACGAGGCAGTAGTGGAAGAATATGGCTTTGCGGATCCGATGATTGTCCGCTATGGACGTTATATGAGAGATTTGTGTCATGGAGACCTGGGGCAGTCCATTAAATATGGAAAACCGGTGATGGAGCTTTATCTGTCAAGGCTTCCCGCCACGTTCCTTCTTGCCTTCGCTGCAATGGTAGTAGCAACCCTTTTTTCAATACCGATTGGGATTTATGCGGCTTTGCGGCATGGCACATTGCGTGATAATCTTGTATCAATTGTAGCAATGGTAGGCCTGGCGGCTCCCAATTTCTGGGTTGGGTTGATGCTGATTATCGCTTTTTCACTGAAGCTGGGATGGTTTGCCTCTGGCGGTTTCAGCAGCTGGAAGGACGTTGTCCTTCCGGCTGTTACAGTGGGGACGGGTCATATGGCGATTGTTATGAGGACAACGAGATCGTCCATGCTTGACGTGATTCGCCAGGATTACCTGATGCTGGCGCGTGCGAAAGGACTGGGGGAAAAGGTAGTGATCCGCAAACATGCGGTAAGAAATGCGCTGATTCCGATCATTACAATATCCGGGATTCAGTTTACTGCCTCCCTGGGAGGGGCTGTCGTTACGGAAAGTGTGTTTTCGTGGCCGGGTGTTGGGCGTATGGTTGTCGACGCGATTAAATCGCAGGACGTTCAGGTCGTGACAGGATTTATTATCATGACAGCAATCTTGTCCAGCCTGGTGTTGCTGTTGGTGGACATTCTGTATGCGTTTGTGGATCCACGTATCAAGGCTCAGTATAGTAAAGATTGATGAGGCGATTGGATAAAACAATGGATGAAAAAGGCTCTGTTCGAAAACCACACAAAAAAAGGAGTATGGTGCAGGATGTGTGGATCCGCTTCCGCAAAAATAAGGGAGCGATGATCGGCGGCATCATCATTTTGCTATTGATTATGTGCGCCATATTGTCACCGGTCATATTTGATTATGAAACAGAAGTAATTGGGCAGGATGTGACGCAGCGTCTTATAAAACCCTGCGCGGAACATTGGTTTGGTACAGATAACCTGGGAAGAGATCTGTTTGCGCGGGTTGTATATGGTACGCGCGCATCCTTGCCGGTAGGCGCGGTCGCGGTGCTGGTAGCGTTATCGATTGGCATGGTGTTTGGCGCGGTCGCAGGATATTTTGGCGGTGTGGCGGAAAGCATTATTATGCGGGGCATGGATATTCTGGGAGCCCTCCCGGGAATTATGCTGGCAATTGCCCTGATCGCTGTTATGGGAACGGGGACAGTCAGTCTGATGATTGCGGTAGGCGTTGCATCGGTCCCTACGTTTGCGAGAGTTACAAGAGCTGCCGTGCTCTCTGTGAGAAACCAGGATTTTGTAGAATCAGCCCGCGCAATCGGAATGCCAAATCGGGAGATTTTGTTTAAACATATTATTCCAAATTGTCTGTCGCCGATAATCGTCCAGACGACTCTGCGTATCGGATCGGCTATTATCTCAGCGGCCGCGTTAAGCTATCTGGGGCTTGGTGTTCCTGCGCCGATACCGGAATGGGGTTCATTATTGTCGGAAGGCCGCTCTTATCTCAGAGATTACAGCTATTTGACAATATTTCCGGGATTAACGATTATGATTACTGTAATTGCTTTTAATCTGCTCGGAGATGGGCTGAGGGATGCCATGGATCCGAAGCTGAAGCAATAGGGAGAAATGGTATGGACAAGACGAAGTATGTATTGGATATTTCTCATCTTTCTGTTTGTTACCGGGTGGAGGGTGAGGTCACAGAGGCTGTCAGCGACCTTTCGATTCGTTTGGAACACGGGAAAACAATTGGGCTGGTGGGTGAAACCGGGGCAGGCAAGACAACGATGGCGCTGGCGGTATTGCATTTGATTCCCGAACCGCCTGGCCATATTATGGGCGGAACGGTCATCGTTGATGGAACAGACGTCTATCAGGCTTCCAAGGCCGAGCTGGAGCATATACGCGGCAATGAGGTATCCATGATTTTTCAGGATCCCATGACCGTTCTGAACCCGGTCCTCACGGTAGGGGAACAGATAGCGGAATGTATCGAAGTCCATGAGCGTTGCACAAAACCGGAAGCATACAAGCGCGCGGAGCAGATGCTGGAGATGGTGGGAATCCCGAGAGAGAGAATCCATAACTATCCGCATCAATTTTCCGGCGGGATGAAGCAGAGGGTTGTAATTGCGATAGCTTTGGCCTGCAACCCCAAACTGCTGATCGCGGATGAGCCAACCACGGCACTGGATGTGACGATCCAGGCGCAGGTTTTAGAGCTGATGAAGGAATTACGAAATAAATTAGGAACGTCAATTGTGATGATTACGCATGATTTGGGCATTGTGGCGGAAATTTGTGACGAGGTTGCCGTAATGTATGCGGGTCGAATTGTAGAAAAAGGGACGCTTGAGGATATATTTCGTGATACCAGGCATCCATATACAGAGGGATTATTTAATTCCTTGCCAAACATACACAATCGATGTGAAATGCTTAAACCGATCCCGGGGCTGATGCCCGATCCAACCAATCTTCCGGAAGGATGTGCATTCGCGGAGCGATGTGGATATTGCGTTGAACGGTGTATGAAGGAAAGGCCCCAACTGGTTGAAAAAACCACTACCCATAGTGTGGCGTGCCTGAGATATGAAGAACCGGGTTTTGTGCTGGAACGGAATAAGGAGAAGTACCATGGGCGAGACAATTCTTGAGGTCAAAGATTTGTGCAAATACTATAAAACACCAAAAGGGCTTCTACATGCTGTAGATAAGGTGTCATTTTCTATCGAGAGAGGAAAAACCTTGGGCGTCGTGGGAGAGTCAGGATGTGGTAAATCTACGCTGGGACGCGCAGTTCTCAGGCTGATTGAGCCGAGCTCCGGCCAGGTATTGTTTGAAGGAAAAGACATCACAAGGATGAAGCCCCGTGAGTTACAGACGCTGCGGCAAAGGATGCAGATCATTTTTCAGGATCCGTATTCTTCTCTGGATCCGCGAAAAACTGTGTACCAGACCATTGCAGAACCAATTTTTCTGCATAAGCTTTACAATAAAAAGGAAGACGTCCAGTCCCGGGTTCAGGAACTGATGGAAAGAGTTGGCCTTGCGGAGCGCCTGATCAATGCTTATCCCCACGAACTGGATGGTGGGCGGAGGCAGCGTATTGGAATTGCGCGGGTTCTGGCGCTGAATCCCAGCTTTGTTGTATGCGATGAGCCGGTTTCGGCATTGGACGTCTCGATTCAGGCGCAGATTATTAACCTATTAAAAACTCTCCAAAAAGAAATGCAGCTGACCTTTATTTTTATCACTCATGATCTGTCAGTAGTAAATCATTTTTCTGATGAAATCGCGGTGATGTATCTGGGGAGGATCGTTGAAAAAGCGCCTTCTGAGGAGTTGTTTGCAAATCCCATGCATCCCTATACAAAAGCGTTGCTGTCGGCAATTCCCATACCGGATTTGGATCATAAAACGGAACGGATTATATTAAAGGGGGAAATCACTTCTCCGATAAACATGAAAAATGAATGCAGATTTTGCAAACGATGTTACGCAGGTAAATGCCAGGGCAAATCGGAGCCGGTTTTGGATGAAGTGAAGCCGGGACATTTTGTCGCCTGCCATTTGTGTCAGCCGTAAAGCAGATGAGGAACAGGGAGAGAAAATGGAAAAAACAAAATGGCTATGCGAAAGAATAGAGGAGAAAAGGGCCGAATATTGCAGAATCAGTAATGAGATCTGGAACAATCCGGAAGGAGGATTCTGCGAATTCCGCAGCACCGAAATTTTGAAAAATGAGTTGCTTAAAAATGGTTTTACGGTTACGGACGGCCTGGCAGGAATGAAAACGGCGTTTCAAGGTATATTTGGCAGCGGACGACCGGTAATTGGGATTATCGGAGAGTTTGATGCGCTGGCAAATATGAGCCAGGAGGGAAACTTAACGAGAGAGAAACCAGTTAAACCGGGGGGATATGGACATGGCTGTGGCCACAATCTGTTAGGAACAGCTGCGCTGGCGGCAGCCGTCAGTGTAAAAGACTATCTGAAAGAAAACAGATTGGAAGGAACAGTTATTTATTTTGGTTGTCCTGCGGAGGAAACCGGCTGTGGAAAATCATTTATGACCAGGGATGGGATCTTTAAAGATGTTGATGTTGCCTTGACCTGGCATCCTTCTGACGCCAACGTTGTAGTTGGGACATCAAATCTGGCCAGCGTCAAGGTACAATATGATTTTAAAGGGCAGTCTTCTCACGCAGCAAAAAATCCGGATAAAGGACGCAGCGCACTGGATGCGGCGGAACTTATGAATACGGGAGTTCAGTATCTGCGTGAGCACATTGTACCGGAAGCGAGAGTTCACTATGCGTTTTTAAATGCGGGGGGCACCGCTCCGAATGTGGTACAAAGTGAGGCGTCTCTTTTATATTATGTCCGTGCTTCGAAAGCGGATCAGGCATTAGAAATTTTGAACCGGGTTTCAGATGTGGCCAGAGGAGCAGCGTTGATGACATCAACAAGCGTTAACATTAAAATTAAATCCGGACTGCTGGATTTTGTCCCTAACCGTGTGCTAGGAGGCGTGCTGCACGATGCATGGTCGGAAGTCGGAGAATTGACTTATTCTGATGAGGCGAAAGAAATCAACCGAAGATTTAGTGAGGTGGTTGGCGACGGCATAAAAGAAAAGGAAATGTCGGGAGCAGTTCCTGATAATTATCGTCATTGCCCGGATGTGCATAAGCCTGTATCCAATGATCTGGGCGATGTGTCATATGTGGTTCCTGTCGGAAAGATTCAATGCTGTTGCTTTGTAAAAGGAACTCTGGGGCATTCGTGGCAGCTGACGGCCCAGGGATGTACGGCCATTGCCTGGGATGGAATGATGCAGGCTGGTAAAGTCCTTGCTGTTGCAGCTGTGAAATTAATAGACAACCCCTTTCTGGTCAGAGAAGCGAATGAGGAACTCGTAAAAACAACAGGGAAAGAATATGTTTGCTTGTTGCCGGAAGGTTCGAGACCAAACCAGTAAGAGTCTGCAGTACAGCAAACAGAGAAAAGGCCGCACAGATTTGTGTATGCGCGGCCTTTTTTCTGTTTAGGAAAGCGTATCGATTGTCTGTTGTTCAAAGGCTGGAAGGACGTCGGACGCAGTTTGCTGTCGTAAGTCTTCCCACCATGCCGGGATCTGGGATGGGTCGCGGAAAATATCGTAAGCCGCCTGTGCGATCGCCATGGAGACGTAACAGGCGCCATGGATCCCTATGGAATGGCCGGTACATGCGACACAGGCCCAGGAATGCATATAAGTGCCGCCGATCATGGTAAGGCCCATCAAACGCGCGGTGGGAACTTTGCGTGCCACCCAGCCGACATCCGTTGAATTTGGGACATTTTTATGAACGCCGGAAGGCGCTTCCCGTTGGGATGGCATTGCTTCTTCATCGTTGATCGGGTTTCTTCCGGTATGGTTTCTGAATAATTCGCGTGCAAATGCTTTTTCTTCTTCTGTATAAATGAGAGGTGGGAGCTTTTCCACTGAGCGATACAGGAAACGGTTAAAATCGTCAATTTGCACCGGAGGGAGGCCTACGGACTCGACTGTAATTTTGCAGGTGGTTTCTGTCATCAGAGCGGCGCCTTCCGCGCATTTTTTGACGCGCTCAAATAATTCGGTAACGGACGCTACGTCGGTTGCGCGGATATTGTATTCCAGCGCGGCGTATTTGGGAACGATATTCGGACGGTCACCCCCGTTCAGGTAGACATAGTGGACGCGGCTGGTCGGATCCATGTGTTCTCTCAGATAGTTGACTCCCACATTCATGAGTTCACAAGCATCCAGTGCGCTGCGTCCGGTTTCCGGTGCGACGGCAGCGTGGGCATCCTGCCCGAAAAATTCGATCTTTGCGCTTATAATGGAGTTGAGGATTACTTCTTTTACTTTTAAATTGGTTCCCGGCTGCGGATGCCACGAGAGAACACAGTCGAGACCCTCGAACACACCTTTTTGGTACATATACATCTTACCGCCGCCAAGTTCTTCGGCGGGGCAGGCATAGTAACGGATGGTACCGCTTAAATTTTCTGCCTGAAGAGCTTCTTTGACAGCAACTGCGGCAGAACTTCCCATGGCATTCATCAGATTGTGCCCACAGCCATGTCCGCAGGCGCCTTCGATAGGCGAACGGTAAGGGACTGCTTTTTGTCCCAGGCCAGGGAGTGCATCCAGCTCCCCCAGAATACCGATGACCGGATGCCCGGAACCCCAGGTTGCGACTACACAGTTTGGCTTTCGGTCATTACCCAAGATATGGAAGGTTTCTGTCTGGAAACCGTGTTGTTCCATAAATTCAGCGGTGCGATGGCAGCTGTAGTATTCTTCCATGCCTGGTTCTGCGTGATTCCACAAATCCAGCGCAAGCTGGGCAGTTTCGTCGCTATGTTCATCGTACCATAATTTAATAGTTGCGTTCATTTGGAGCTCCTGGTCATTTTGCTTATTCAATGTTTGGCCTCCTCTATTTCAAAATCAAATTCAGTCTGGTTTTTCGTCTGTTTGCGCAAATCATCCCACCAATCGGAAATTCGTTCCGGATGTCGGAGAACATCATATCCTCCCTGTGCCATGGCCATGCCGGCCCAAATACCTCCTTTGACGCCGATCGAATGGCCGGTGCAGGCGACGCAAGCCCAGGAATGCATGGACGTACCGCCAATCATGGAAAGCCCCATAAGGCGGGCAGTGGGAATTTTACGGGCGAGCCAGCCTACATCGGTGGTATTGGGGACGTGGTTGTGGATAAAAGCTGGAGCTTCAAACTGTGACGGAATGGCCTCTTCATCATTCTTTGCATCACGTCCGGTTACATTGCGGAAGAGTTCGTGTGCGTATTTGAGTTCTTCATGGGTATAAGTGAGAGGCGGAAGTTTCATGATAGCATCGCCAAGCAATTTGTTAAAATCATCGATTTGCAATGGCGCATAACTGACAGACTGAACAGTGAGCTTATATGTTGTTTCTGTCATCAGAGAAGCGCCTTTGATACATTTTTCAAGACGATGGTAAAGGTCATTGGCGTTGTTGACATCAATTGCACGGATGTAATATTCGTAGGCGGCATAATCTGGCAGGGGGTCTGTCGCGCCGGAAAAATAATTGTAAAATATACGACATTCGGATGGAATATGTTCCCGGAGGTAATTAACTGCTATATTTGTCAGTTCGATGGCATCCAAAGAGCTCCGTCCGTTTTGCGGAGCGGCAGAGACATGGGCACGGCGGCCGAAAAATTCTACTTTCATATTAATGCCGGTGTTCATGATAACTTCTTTTATGCGCAGATTCACGCCAGGCTGAGGGTGCCATCCAAAACAACAATCAAGATCATCGAAGACGCCACGTCTTGCCATATGCATCTTTCCATTTCCGCCTTCCTCGGCAGGACAGGCCATGTATTTGACAGTTCCTTTGAGCCCTTCGGCTTCCATGGCGGCTTTCAGAGCTGCCGCAGCAGAGGCACCGGAAATATTAATCAGATTGTGGCCGCAGCCGTGTCCGCATTTTCCTTTGATAGGGGCGTAGTAAGGGACAGCTTCCTGTCCGTGATCCGGCAGGGCATCATATTCTCCATAGAATCCGATGACCGGCTTTCCGGTTCCCCAGGTAGCTACGACAGCATCCGGTCTGCGCCCTCCTCCCAGAATATGAAAGGTTTCAACCTCAAAGCCCTGTTCCCTCATAAAAGAGGCTGTTTGCTCACAGGCATAATACTCCTCGAAAAGCGGTTCGGCATTTGCCCATACTTTGAGGGCGAGATCGCTGACCTTATCTTTGTTTTCTTCAAACCAATGGCTCAGATGTACGTTCATTGAACTGCACATAACGGACCTCCTCTTGATATACATAAATGTTTAAAATTGATATTTAACAATATAGCAAACCAAAAAATATTTGTCAATAGAATGAAGATTTTTTTGCATATGAAAAAAATAATTGACAATATATTTAAAGTGTGATAATGTTGAACAAAACTAATCAACAATATAAGTCAATAAGAAATTCAAAACGATGGGAGGAAAAACACATGAAAAAAATAATGGCGCTTTTATTAGCTGCGACGATGACAGTTTCGCTGGCTGCCTGTTCAGGAAATTCAGGTACGGGTTCAACTGCGGCGAATGGTTCTGAAGGCAGCGGTGAAGTCGTTTCTTCCGACAGCAGTGATGCTGCTTCCGGAGATGCCGGGGGATATGTGGATGTGGTTGGAAGCGCGGCTCCCGGGGCGATCGCGACCGAATCAGCAAGGGATACGTTTAATTTCGCCATGGTAGGAGAACCGATTACCTTAGATCCCTGCAATTCAAAGGATGCGACGACCCCTACGGGCTGGATGTATTCATCACAGCTGTATGACACGTTGCTGTTGTTTGATCCTAATACACAGGAATTTTATCCGCGGCTGGCGACCAGTTGGGAAATTAACGATGATTTCACCGAGATTGTATTTGAGCTGAGGAAGGACGCGAAGTTCCACTGTGGCGAGCTGATTACGGCAGACCATGTGGTATGGTCTTTGACACACGCGATGGAGAGCGAGTTTACGGCATCCCTTTCGGAGGCAATCGACCATTTTGAAAAGGTGGATGACAACCATATTAAGCTGGTTATGAAATATGCTTACGCTCCGATTCTTCAGGTGATGACAGTTCCCTGTTGGGGGATCATTTGCCAGGATGATTATGAAAAGTCTGTGGCGGAGGGGACAGATTTTGGCCGAAATCCCTGCGGGAGCGGCGCATATAAGCTGGCTTCGTGGGAAACCGGTAAGCAGCTTACGTTTGATGCGGTAGAGGGCTACTGGGAAGGAGAACCCGGTATCAAGCATGTGGTTAATACGATTGTGGGGGATGTTTCTTCCGGCGCGCTGGCACTGGAACAGGGATCAATCGATTATTTTCCGAGCGTTTCGACAACGGATTTTGATTATTTGTCTACGCTTGACAATGTACACACAGAATTGCTGCCGGGTACGGCAATTGTAGCAATCTGTATGAACACGCAGAGAGAACCTTTTACGGATGTACGTGTTCGTCAGGCGATAGCACTGGCATTGAACCGGGAGGAGATTCTTCTGGGAGGAAAAGACGGAATGGGTTCGGTAGCAAACTGTTATTGTGCTCCGGTATGTACTGGTTATGACGCGTCTTTTGAGGCGACCGCACAGGATCTGGAAAAGGCCAAGGCACTTTTGACGGAAGCGGGATATCCGGACGGATTTACGGTTGAGTGCCAACAGGATTCCAGCCCGACCTATCTGAATGTGGCGGAGGTTGTCCAGGCTCAGCTGAAGGAAATTGGTATTAACCTGGAATTTAACAAGATGGAACGCACTACATGGATGGATCTGGTCAGCGTCCAGATGGATTTCGACATTACAGTGCGCCAGTCCATGTATTCGATTTTTGATGCGGATTATTTGCTTACCCGCCGTCTGCATAGTAAAAATATTGGCGCTGCCGGAAATTACAGCGGCTATAGCAATAAGGAACTGGATGAGATTCTTGATGCTGCCCGTATAGAAAGTGATACCACCAAACGAAATGAGCTTTACAGTGAGGCGTACACTATTGTGAGAGATGAAGCCCCAATGGTTCCCCTACTTTACAACGCCAGCCTTCAGGCGATCAGTTCAAAGCTGATGGGAATGATGGATGATTTCAGCTGGAAAGATCTCTGGAACCGGTTGTATTTCATCGCATGATCTGCTTCATGATGTACGGAAAGAGTCTGGGAGCAGGAAACTATCTCAGATTCTTCCATAAAGATTTTTGGGAGGTTAATGCGTGGTTAGATACATTTTTAAGCGAATTCTGATGATGATACCGGTTGTGTTGGGAATTTCCTTTATCATCTTTTTTACGATGAATCTGACGCCCGGCGACGCGGCCATTTCTCTGGCAGGCGACAGCGCCACCCCGGAAACGATTGAAGCGATCCGGGAGGAACTTGGCCTGAATGGACCGCTTGTAGTCCGCTACATGAGATATCTCTGGAATGTTCTTCATGGGAATTTCGGAAATTCGTATAATAATGGGCAGCCGGTTGTCACTGAGATCATGGCAAGATTTCCTTATACCTTCCGGCTGGCGGTTTTCAGTACGCTGTTTGCATGTCTGCTGGGAATACCCATCGGGATTATTTCAGCGGTCAAGCAGTATTCGGTTCTGGATACAAGCATGGTCGGACTGGCGCTTGTATTGACTTCCCTGCCGGGATTTTTTATTGGCCTGCTATTGATATTGGTATTCAGCGTTTATCTGGGTCTGCTCCCGATGATCGGTATGAGCACGCTTGCGGAACATATTATGCCATGTATGGCCGCCGGCACCGGGACCTTCGCGTCGATGGTGCGTATGACGCGCTCGACGATGCTGGAGGTTATTCGCCAGGATTATGTGCGTACCGCACGGGCGAAGGGTGTGCCGGAAAGGAAGGTCATATTCAAGCATTCACTTAAGAACGCATTACTTCCGGTGGTCACGGCGATCGGGCTGCAGCTGGGCATGGCGATGGGCGGCTCCATCGCGATTGAACAGCTCTTTTCCATACCGGGTTTGGGACAGCTCACGGTTACCGCGATTCGCCAAAAGGATATACCGGTGGCGATGGCATGTATTATGATGACGGCAATCATGATCAGTTTGGCAAATCTGATTGTGGATATCCTTTATTATTTTATTGATCCGCGTTTGAAGGCGCAGTTCGCGAAGAGAAAGAAGGCGGCGACGTGAAAAAGACAGAAAAAGGGATGGCCGCCTCCCAGGGGCGGTTCCAGAAAAAAAGCGAATGGAGAGTAATTCTGAAACGGTTCTGCAGAAACCGCCTGGCGGTTTTCGGAATCATTGTTTTTACGATTATTGTACTGCTTGTAATTTTTGCGGATTTTTATATGGATTACGACGCGGATGCGTTGACCATGCACATTGAACTTCAGTATGCGTCTCCCAGCCCGGAGCATATATTTGGGGCAGACCGGCTAGGCCGGGATTATTTCGCCAGGGTGATATACGGCGGGCGGGTTTCCCTGTCCATCGGGCTTCTGACAGTTTCGTTAGCATTGTTGATCGGCGGGAGTATCGGGGCGGTAGCGGCTTATTTCGGCGGGGCGCTCGATAATATTCTGATGCGCATTATGGATATCTTTCTGGCTATTCCATCCACACTTATGGCGCTGGCAATTATTGCCACAATGGGTTCCTCAAGTGTTGGTACTCTGGTGATGGCGCTTGGGGTTGTGCAGACCCCGCGCATGGCGCGGATTGTCCGCTCAGCGGTGTTTGGCGTCAAGGACGCAGATTATATTGAGGCGGCGAGAGCCTGCGGTACAAAGAATGCGAGGATTATTCTGAGGCATATTATCCCGAACGCCATGGGACCGATCCTCGTGCAGGCGACCCAGACGATGTCGCGCGTAATTTTGATCATTGCCGGCCTTAGCTTTATCGGACTTGGAATCGCTGAGCCGACTCCGGAATGGGGAAGCATGCTCTCGGTCGTAAAGACGCAGATGCGGTATTATCCGCACCTTGCGATAGCGCCCGGAGTCGTGATGGGGCTCACGGTTTTGTCGATAACATTGATAGGCGACGGACTGCGGGACGCCATGGATCCTCGATTGAGAAACTGACGGGAGGATAAAATGCCAGAAAAGCTTTTAGACATTAAAAACCTGAGGGTTGTTTATAAAACAGATAATGATTTGATTTATGCGGTAAACGGCGTTGACTTGTCCCTGGAGAAGGGAGAGGTGCTGGGTCTTGTCGGGGAAACCGGGGCCGGGAAAAGCACCATCGCCCTGAGCATTATGAAGCTGCTTCCCGCAAAAGTAGGATCGATCACGGATGGCAGTATTACTTTTGATAATAAAAATCTGATTGATGCCTCGGAAGCGGATATGCGGGCAATCCGTGGAAATGATATTTCCATGATTTTTTCTGACCCGATGAGTTCTCTCAATCCGCTTTTAACAGTGGGCGATCAGATTGCAGAAGTGATCGAGATGCATGAATTTGATCTGAGCAGTGGAGAAATACGCAAAAAGGTAGACGATATGCTGGAACTGGTCGGGATCCCACACTCGAGAAAACATGAGTATCCGCATCAGTTTTCCGGCGGCATGCGGCAGCGTATCGTGATCGCCATGGCGCTGGCCTGTAATCCGCGGCTGATTCTCGCCGATGAGCCTACGACAGCGCTGGATGTGACGATCCAGGCTCAGGTATTAAAGACGATGAATGAGTTAAAAGAAAAGATGGATACAGCTATGATTTTGATCACTCACGATCTTGGGGTTGTAGCACAGATGTGCGACACTGTGGCTATCGTCTATGCGGGGGAGATTATCGAGTACGGTACGGCGGAAATGATTTTTGAAGGTAAAGACCATCATCCGTATACAGTTGGGCTTTTTAATTCAATCCCTGATATTAAGAGCAAGGCTAGACGCCTGTCGCCCATAGATGGCCTGATGCCGGATCCAGCACAGCTGCCGAAGGGATGTCGTTTCGCCGAGCGCTGCCGTTATTGCAGGGATGTCTGCAGGGAAAAGGAACCGGGCACCCATATATTTGATGATGGACATATGATAAAATGCTTCCTCTTTGAGAGGAAAGAGGCAATTGGAAGGAGGTGATCATAGCATGCCAGAGCCTTTGATACAGACAGTAGACCTCGCCAAGTATTTTGAGACCCCGCGCGGCAGACTGCACGCGGTAGATAAGGTAAATCTTCATATTGACAGAGGAGAAACCCTGGGGGTTGTGGGAGAATCCGGTTGTGGGAAATCAACGCTGGGCAGGACAATTTTAAGGTTGATTGAGCCGACGTCAGGGAAAATCCTTTTTGGAGGCCGGGATATTATCGGATTTAATCGAAATCAGATGAATGAAATGCGCAAAAAAATGCAGATTATTTTTCAGGATCCGTTTACTTCGCTGAATCCCCGCATGACTGTAAGTGATATTATTGCTGAGCCGATTCGTGTCAATGGAACTATTAAGAACAAAAAAGAAGTTCAGGAACGGGTGGAGTATCTGATGGATATGGTGGGTCTGGCGCCCCGGTTTATTAATACGTTTCCACATGAACTGGATGAGGGAAGACGACAAAGGATCGGTATCGCAAGGGCACTTGCGCTGGATCCGGAATTTATTGTCTGCGATGAACCAGTATCGGCTCTGGATGTGTCAATTCAGGCCCAGGTTTTGAACCTGATGATGGATCTGCAGGAAAGCATGAACCTTACATATATGTTCGTGACACACAATATGAGTGTGGTAAAACATATAAGTCAGAGGATCATGGTGATGTATTTGGGCCAGTCAATTGAGACGGCTTCTACGGATGAGTTGTTTGAAAATCCGCTGCACCCCTATACAAAGGCTTTGCTTGACGCGATTTTGATCCCAAGCGTCCGCTATCGAAAACAGTTAAAAATCCTTGAAGGGGAAGTGAGCAGCCCGATCGAGCCAAAACCAGGGTGCAGATTCGCGGATCGCTGCCCATTGGCAACAGAAGCATGCAGGGAATGCGATTTTCCTTTGCGTGAGATAGAAAAGGGGCATTATGTAGCTTGCAGGCTGTATGAGTAATTTTTATATGGTATGGAGGGGAAATGATTGGATAAAATCAAAAAATATCTAAATGTAGAAATTGTAATGACGATAGTTCTTCTCCTGTTTATTGGAGTTATGGCGATCGATGGCTTTTTTGTCAGCCGGTATTCTTCCAGCGCCATGGCATTTCCAAAATTTGTCTTTGCAGTGGCTGCGGTCAGTGGGATTGCGGAGATTGTACGCAATATAAAGGCGCAGAAAGCCAGGCAAAAGGAGAAATCAGGAGAGAGTGAAGAAGAACCGATAAGCGGTGTTTTCCATGACAAAAAGAAGTTCTTTGTATTTACAGCCATGATATTCGCCTACCTGATCCTGATGCTGCTGACGGGCTTCGTCGTATCCAGTATTGTATTTTGCCTGGCGTATGGCTTCAGAGAAAAATTTCCGAATCCTGTCGTACTGGTTATAACAAGTGTTGTGATTGTATTACTGTGGTATTTCCTGTTTGGTTCGGTGCTCAATGTCCGCCTGCCTGCCGGGATGTTGGCAAAAATCGTGCAATGAGGAGGTAATTCATGGACTTTGCAGGTATTTTAACAGCCTTTTTTGCGAGCGTCACGCCCATGAGCCTGGGCGTTGTGCTTCTGGGTACGTTTTTAGGCATTGTAGTTGGTGCTTTGCCCGGGCTGGGGCCGACGATCGGCATTGCTCTGTTGATTCCGATCAGTTACGGGATGAATACGACAAACGCGCTGCTCCTTATGGCCGGTATCTATACGGGCGGCGTATATGGGGGATCGATTACAGCGATTTTATTGGGGATCCCAGGCACGACAAATTCAACCGCGACGATACTGGATGGGTTTCCGATGGCTCAGCAGGGACGGAGCATGGATGCGCTGGGGGCCTCGACGATGGCTTCTGCAGTGGGAGGTTTCATAGCAGCCCTGTGTCTGATGTTTTTTACGCCGCTGGTATCCAGGATTGTGCTGTATTTTGGCACGGCGGAGCAGTTCATGTTAGCGATTTTTGGTTTGAGTGTCATCGCAGTTGCATCGCGGGATACGTTGCTGAAAGGAATTTTGGGAGGCTGCTTTGGACTGGCACTTGCGATGGTCGGCTATGATCCGATCACAGGGCTTGACCGATTTACCTTTGGCTCCATCCAACTGGCGGACGGCATTTCTTTTATGGTTGTCATAATGGGATTGTTTGGAATCAGTCAGACGATATCATTGGCGGAGGAGTCAAGGAGTGTTTCGAAGACCCAGAAATTGTCCGGCAGTACACTGAATGGGGCAAGGATCACGCTTAAAAACTGGAAAATCCTTTTAAAAGCGTCTGCAATGGGGGCATTTTTTGGAGCAGTTCCCGGCGTCGAGGGCGGCGCGGCCAATATGATCGCCTATACGTCGATTGCGAACGGCGAGCCGGATAAGGATACATTTGGAACGGGTAATATCAAGGGTGTAATTGCCCCGGAGGCGGCCAATAACGCTACGGTAGGAACCGCATTGATTCCGACGCTCGCTTTCGGGATTCCGGGAAGTACCGTGTGCGCGGTGGTTATGGGACTTCTGACAATGCAGGGGATTGATGTGGGACCAAAGCTTTTTGCTGCCCCGCCAACAAGCCTGTACGTATTTTTCTGGGGAATGCTGTTTACCAATTTTGCGCTGGTTATTATTGCTTTACCACTGCTGCGTTATTTCGCAAAGGTAACGATTTTGCCATATCAGATTTTGGTTCCGAATATTATTGTACTTTCTGTTTTGGGAACCTATAGCCTGCGCTATTCCTTCTGGGATGTGTTTATTGCGGGAGTTTTTGGTATCGTGGGATATTTTCTCAGGAGGGCCAATTTTCCTATGGTTACAATTGTTTTAGGTCTGGTGCTCGGCAGCCTTGCGGAGAGCAACCTGAGCCGTTCTTTGATGATCAACAAGGGCTGGAGTTTCCTTTATAAGAAACCGATCTGTCTGGTTTTGCTGATTATCACCTGTTTGATTATAATCCTGCCATATGTAAAGAAGGATAATCGAACATAGCACGGAGATTTTCCGCGTTAATGTATATAAAAATGTAAAGGAGAGGTAAAAAATGAGAAAGACAAGAAATTTACTGGCTTTGGCAGCCATAGCTGCGCTGGGTCTGAGCGCGTGTGGGCAGTCGGCACAGACCGCCACGACAGCAGCGGCGACTACAGCTGCTGCGGCGGAGACTACAACTGCCGCCGCGGAGACTACAGCCGCCGCCGCGGAAACGACAGCTTCTGGCGGAACCGACTCCGCTGATGACGCCGGTGATTATCCGAACGGAAATATTCGGATTGTATCTCATTCGAATGTGGGAAGTAATGATCTTTACATTCGCGCACTGCAGCCCTATCTGCAGCAGGAACTGGGGGCAAATATTGTTATTGAGAATGTAACCGGTGCAGCGGGACGTCTGGCAGCGAATGAGATGTGGACCTCAGATCCGGACGGATACAACTTGTTCAGCATGACGATTCCGTTGATTACAGCCAGCGATATCCTGTATGATGCGGATTATGATGTGATGGGCTTTGAATATATTTATTCTTTTGACAATACGCCGTATTGCCTGGTTGTTAAATCCGGTTCCCCGTACACAACATTTGATGAACTTCTGGAGGGCGCGAAGACAAAGGAACTGACAAACGGTACCTCGGGCGTCGGCGGCTCCATGCATTTGCAAAGTATGGTCATGAAGGACGCGCTGGGGATCGATTATACGGATGTTCCTTTTGACGGGAGCAGCAACGCAGTTTTGGGTGTCATGTCCGGTGACGTGGATCTCTGTATCTGCCCGGCGGATGTTGGCGCGACGAATGAGGGCGAGGTAACGATTCTTGCTATCCTGGGAACGGACAGAGTCCCTTATCTTCCTGATGTACCGTCAACCCATGAATTAGGATATGATTTCACGACATTGGACAGCGTTCGCGGTATAGTGGCGCCTCCGGGAACGCCTAAGGCAATTTGTGATAAAATAGCCGGTGCATTGGAGCGGGCGATTCAGTATCCGGAATTTCAGGAATGGCTGTCAAAAAACAGCTTTGTACTGGAGGAGCGGAATTCCGAAGAATATAAGGCGGTATCACAGAGCATTTATGATGCGATTTATCAGCTGAAGGATATGGTCAGCGTAGAATAATCTGCACACTTGTTATTGGCACATTAAAAATTACGGATATGGAAGGAGTTTAATATTATGAAGGATTTGATTAAAGGGGGATATGACCTGCATGTTCATTCCGGCCCGGATATTCTACCGAGGAGGATGGATGATTGCGAGATGGCCCAGAGGATTATCGACAGCGGCATGGCTGGCTACGCGATCAAGAATCATTATACTTCCACGGCTTATCGTGCGGATATAGTCAATAAGATGTTTCCGGGATGTGATGCGGTCGGCGGAATCGTACTGAATAATTCCGTTGGCGGAATTAATGCGATTGCGGTGGAAATGGCAGCCCGGGCGGGAAATAAGATTGTCTGGATGCCGACGACAGATAGCGCCCATGAGCAGGAACTGGTCTTTGGGGGCGGCCATGAAAAGGGAAAGCTCCCCTACTGGGCGACACTGGTTCTGAAGATGAGAGAAGAAGGTGTCCAGTTTAAAAAACTGAGTGTCCTGGATGAAGCCGGCCAACTGACAAAGGAGGCATGTGATGTACTGGATGTTATCGCTAAGTATGACATAATTCTTGAAAGCGGCCATCTGTCTCAGGCGGAAGTGATGGTTCTGGTAAAGGAAGCGGCCGCGCGTGGAGTGAAGCGGATAATTATCACACATGCGGATTATCCGGGAACCTATTACACGATCGACCAGCAGAAGGAACTGGTAAATTATGGGGCGTACATAGAGCATTGCTATACAACCTGGAAAACGGGGAAAGTGGAATTTAGCGAGGTTGTGGAGCAGATCAGGACGATTGGTGTTGCCCACTGCACGCTGGGAACCGATTTGGGAAGAAAGGATTATATCTATCCGGATGAAGGGCTGCTGGAGTTCTGCGAAGAACTCTGTAAAGCCGGGATAAGCGACACAGACGTCAGAAAAATGATTGTTGATAATCCGATCTGGCTGCTTAACAAGTAAACGAAAAGGGAGGAGATATACCTTGGGAAAAACAATTGCGGAGAAGATTATAGGAAATCATGCTGGCTATGAGGTGTGTGCGGGAGAAATTGCGCTGTGCAGCATTGATCTTGTCATGATGCATGATGCAAACGGACCATTGGCTGTCCGGGCGTTCCGAGAAATGGGCGGAGAAAATGTTTTCGATCCGGAAAAGGTAGTCGTAGTGTTTGACCATTGTACGCCTCCTTCTAATGAAAAATTATCGAATATTCACGCATTTTTGAGAAGCTTTGTGAAGGAACAGAATATTCATTTCTACGAGGGTGGAAGAGGAGTCTGTCACCAGCTGGTCGCGGAGAGCGGCTGGGCGAGTCCGGGGAGTTTGATTGTGGGAAGTGATTCCCATACCTGTACTTACGGAGCCTGCGGAACACTTTCCACTGGCCTGGGGGCAACAGATATAGCAACGGCTTTGCTGACAGGAAAATTGTGGTTTAAGGTGCCAAAGACGCTCCGTGTCAATTTGAAGGGATTGCTTCCGTCCATGTGTGATGCAAAGGATATCATCCTGTATACAATCGGGACATTGGGTGCAGATGGCTGCAATTATGCCAGTGTGGAGTTTTACGGAGAATATCTGGAGCATTGTACCGAGGCAAATCGGCTCACCATAACCAATATGGTTGTCGAGATGGGGGCGAAATGCGGTTTTACCTGTCACTCGAAACTGGGAGTCCAGGCAGACCCGGATGCGGAATATTTTAAGACGGTTGAGATTGATCTTACGACATTAGAACCTGTGATAGCAAAACCTCATACTGTTGACAATATGTGTTTTATTCGGGAAGTAGAGGGGATTCCGATTCAGCAGGCGGTACTTGGCAGCTGCACAAATGGGCGCTATGAGGATCTGGAACAGGCGGCGATGATCTTAAAAGGGCATCATATTGATCCGGGAGTGCGTCTGCTTGTATATCCGGCATCGGAAACCGTACTGCGGCGGGCAGCTGCCTCGGGTATTCTCATTGACCTGATTGATGCGGGGGCAACCATCTGTACGCCCAGCTGCGGTGTATGTGTAGGTACACTTGGCGGTGTTCCGGCGGATGGTGAAAATGTGATTTCGACAACGAACCGGAATTTTAAGGGAAGAATGGGAAATAACAAGGCAAAGATTTATCTTGCTTCCCCACAAACGGTCGCAGCCTCGGCGCTGGCAGGAAGAATTGCGGATCCACGTGAGCTTATTGTTTAAGGATGAGGCCAAAAATGAAAATTATTGAAAAAGCAATTGTCTACGGAGATGATATTAACACAGACTTAATTATTGCCGGCAAGTATACAAAGACGCTGAACAAGCAGGATCTTGTGGACCATGTAATGGAAGATTTGGATCCGGAATTTAAGAAAAAAAGCGCCGGAGGAGCAATCGTTGTAGCCGGGGAATATTTTGGCTGCGGGTCTTCGAGGGAACAGGCACCGGTGGCGCTGCTGGGTTCTGGTGTGAAATGTGTAGTCGCGAAAAGTTTTTCACGTATATTTTACAGAAATGCGATTAATATCGGCCTGCCGATTGTAGAGTGTGATACCTCCTTTATTTCCGATGGAGATATACTGGAGTATGAACTGGGAGGCACGGTTCTTTATGACAGGACAAACGGGGTTTCAGCTTCGATCACGCCCCTTCCGGATCTGATGGTAAGTATCCTGGAGTCAGGGGGCATGGTTCCCTTTATGAAAACATATGGTGGGTTTGAAGCGTTCACAAAGAGGGAGTAGGGCATGGAAAACGGTAAGACGTTTGCAGAAAAGATATTAGGTGTTGCAGCGGGCAGGGAAGTAAGGGCCGGTGATGTGGTTACCGTATATCCTGACTTTTGTATGAGCCATGAGAATACATCATCGATTTGTTCTACGTTTTCTGAGATCGGTGCAGAAACAGTATACGATCCGGATCGCATTGTAGTTATTTTTGACCATACGGTACCGCCTTCTACCGCCGCTTATGCCAACAGCCATATAAAGACAAGAGAGTTTATCGAAAAGCAACATATCCGGCATTTTTATGATATGGATAAAAAGGGCGGGATTTGCCATCAGATCATGTGTCAGGAGGGATTTGCGGCGCCCGGCCTGATTACGGTCGGTGCGGACAGTCATACATGTACGCATGGGGCGATGGGAAGCTTTTCGACAGGCATCGGGCGCAGTGAGATGGCTGCTGCATGGGCCACAGGAAAGCTTTGGCTGAGGGTACCGGAATCTCTGAAGATTGAAGTTTCAGGCAGATTCAGGCCAGGTGTTGTTGCAAAAGATTTGATCCTTACAATCGCAGGTGATATTACCGCATCCGGGGCAGATTATATGTCGATCGAGTATCATGGTGATGGAATTGCAAATATGAGTATTGCCGAACGGATGACCTTATGCAACATGGGTGTGGAGCTGGGTGCAAAAAATTCAGTCTGCAAGCCAGATGAGAAGGTTTTTGATTATTTAAAAGGAAAGGCAAAGAAGGAGTGGAGATATATTTGGGCGGATGAAGGCGCGGAGTATAGAAAAACACTCTATTATAACCTGGATGAAATCGTTCCGTCATTGGCTATGCCTGGCCGAGTAGATAATTATGCGAAAATTACGGAATTTGAGGGAAGACGAATCAACCAGGTATTTATCGGAACTTGTACAAACGGAAGACTGGAAGATCTTCGCGTTGTAAACCACATTCTGAAAGGAAAAACAGTCCGTGTCAGGACGATTGTGCAGCCAGCTTCTGTGGAGGTATTCCGGAAGGCGATTTCCGAAGGGATTGTTGCTGATCTTTTGGATGCGGGATGTGTGGTAGAGCACCCGGGCTGTGGACCATGTATCGGAGTACAGGGCGGAGTACTGGGGGACGGTGAGGTCTGTGTTTCGACGGCAAACCGCAATTTTACCGGACGTATGGGCAGCAGGTCTTCGGAAATTATCTTGGCAAGCCCTGCGACTGCAGCGGCCTGTGCACTGGCCGGGGCGATTGCAGATCCCAGAAAACTTTCGTAAACGTATTCTGCAGGCGGACTGTTTGGTATGAAATCGGAGGAAATTGTATGGGAGTTTCAGGTAATGCCATTGTCTATGGCGATAATATCAGCACAGATCTGATCTATCCGGGCAGATACACCTATATTCTTTTAACGAAGGAGCAGATGGCTGAGCATGCGCTTGAGGATCTGGATCCCGGGTTTAAGGATAAGGATGCGCATGGATGTATTTTAGTCGCAGGAATTAATTTTGGCTGCGGCTCCGCGAGGGAACAGGCGGTAAAATGCCTGAAGGAAAAAGGTATCCGGGCGATTATCGCAAAAAGCATTTCCCGAATTTATTATCGGAATTGTATTAATGAGGGGCTGCTTCCGATTACCTGCCCGGAGGCGGTGGACGAAATTCGTGATGGAGACAAAATAGAGATTGATGTGGATAATGGTCTGGTAATGGTCAGAAACCAGAAATTTTGTTTTCCACAGTATCCTGCGTATGTCCGGAATATACTGGACTGCGGCGGACTGATTGCAAGCGTGCGTCAGGAATTAAAACAGCAGAATGGAGGAAAAGATAATGCGTCAGATTGACATTGAGGCGGCGAAAGAAAAATTCGGGCAGCAGTTGGAAGCAGAACAGGCTCGCATCGAACAGATGAAACATGCGGCTGAGGCACCGGATTATGAAAAACTGGATACGATCCGGGTCGGAGTGATTCCGGGAGATGGTATCGGTCCGATTATTATGGAGCAGGCTCTTCGTGTATTTAATCATCTGATGAAAGAAGAGCTGAAAATGAACAAAGTGAATCTGCACGAAATTAAAGGATTGTCAATAGATGAGCGTGCTGAACGCCTGGAAAACATCACTCCGGAAATCCGTAAGGATTTGTTGAGCTGCCATGTAATTTTGAAAGGGCCGATGACAACACCGCGTCCAGGCGATCCGTGGCCGTCACTGCCAAGTGTCATTGCCCAGCTGAGAAGGGAATTACAGTTGAATGTTAGCATGCGTCCTGTTTGCAATCCTTTGAAAAACATTGATTGGGTAATGTTCCGTGAAAATATTGAAGGTGCTTATGTCTGGAGCAGTAAAGGTATTCAGGTAGATGAAGATCTTGCTGTGGATTTTGTCATTGAAACAAGGCTTCAGAGTCTGCATGTTGCCAGGATGGCGTTTGAATATGCACGAAAGAATGGAAGAAAACATGTGACAGCGGTGACAAAGGTGAATATTGTGAAGCTGACGGACGGAAATTTCCTGGCGGTCTGTCGTAAAGTGGCGGAGGAGTATCCGGAGATTCAGTATGATGAGCGTCTTGTGGACATTACGGCTTCAAAGTTGACGGATCCGGAATTTGTAAAAGATCTGGAAGTTCTCGTTCTTCCAAACCTGTACGGAGACATCGTCTCTGATGTGGCGGCGGAGATTTCGGGCGGTGTAAGTACTGCAGGAAGCTCAAATATTGGTTCTTATTATGCTTTGTTTGAGGCAATTCATGGAAGCGCTCCATTTTTAATTAAGAATAACCGTGGAGAATATGCGGATCCCAGCAGTCTGCTTAGGGCGTTGGTCATGCTGTTGAAGCATATTGGTTATGTAGAAAAGGGTAATAAATTGGAAGAGGCTTTGAATATTTGCGGTTATACAGAACGTAAACTGGTGGTAACAAGCATGCGGGAGGATGCCAGTACAAAAGAGTATACGGATTATGTTCTGGAAACGATAGATAAGCTTGGTTAAAATAGGAAAGGGGAAATATGAAAACAATTGCGATTACTGGGCCTTTTAATCCAGCGACACGTCAGGCTTTACATGCCGCTGCGCCAGAGGGTTTCGATGTGATTGACGTTCCGGATGAAAGTGCGTATGGGCAACTGAAAAATGCAGATTATATCATTATCCGGACGATCGGATTAAAAAAGGAAGACCTGCAGGATGCTTCCAATATGCGTTTGGTTCAGAAATGGGGAGCCGGATATGATCGGATCGATGTCAGAGGGATCGGAGAATTGAATATTCCGGTGGCAATCTGTAATGGAGTTAATGCCGAACCGGTTGCGGAGATGGCAGTTATGCATATGTTGGCGTTATATCGGCATTTCCTTGCACACAATACAAAACTTAGACAGAACATATGGACAAAGGACGAATATTCTCCAAAGTCATATATGCTGCAGGGGAAAACGGTCGGCATCATCGGACTGGGAAATATCGGAATGAGAGTGGCGCGGATCTTAAAAGGATTCGGCGTGAATGAGATTTATACAGATATAGTTGATAAGTCAGAACTTGCCAATAGTCTTGGAATCCAGGTTACAACTCGCGAAAAATTATTGCAGGAATCGGACATCGTAACGATCCATGTGCCGATGACAAAAGAAAATTACCATATGATCAACAGAGAGGCTTTGCATATGATGAAGCCGTCAGCAATTTTGATTAACACAGCGCGAGGTGGTTTGGTGGATGATGAAGCGTTGTGTGAGGCATTGCGTGACGGTGTGATCGCTGGAGCGGGGCTTGATGCGCTGCCGAGTGAACCTCCGGCTCCGGATTGGCCGTTGTTTCAGATGGAAAATGTGGTGATTACACCTCATACAGGAGGGAATACGGCAGATAATGAAGCAAACATGATCGGGCGCTGTATGGAAAACATCTTGAGGATAGAAAACCGACGTCCCCTTAGGACAAGGGATCTTGTTAATAATGAGTATTTAATTTCAAAGTTGGAAACGGAGGATATTTTATGAGTTACAATTCAAACCCGGTTTTGATCGATGAGAAGGTTGTCGCACAGGCAAAACAGCTTGGTTCCGCATTGCTGGCTGATGGAATGAAGGGTATGGGTCTGGAGATGGACGGTTGTATGGAGGCATCCATAATGCCGATTGGTCCACATATGTCGATGGCAGGTACTGCTTTGACCGTGGAGACGGATCAAGGGGATAATTTTCCGATACATGTCGCGACCTATTCGGGTGCGGAAGGTTATGTTATGGTCATTGATGGAAAAGGTTGTGCGCATACGCCGTATTTTGGCGAGCTTGTTTCAGGAGCTGCGCAGGCGATAGGTTATAATGGTATGGTTTGCGATGGTTATGTGAGGGACCGCGAAAGCTGCATAGAACAGAAATTCCCTATTTTTGCTAAAGGCTTTTTGCAGCGTGGGCCGGTGAAAAAAGGACCGGGAAATATTAATATACCGGTTCGCTGCGGTGGGATTACTGTCAATCCGGGAGACCTTGTGGTGGGTGATGATGACGGAATTACGGTTGTCCCGCGCGATCGGATTGCCGAAGTCATAAAAAATGCCGAGAACAAGGCTGATTATGAAGCAAAACGTAAAGAAACTATACAGGCATATATTGAAGCTAAGAAGGAAGGGAAAGAATTGCCTGAGCTTGCACCCAAGTGGGTTCTGGATATGTTACAGAAGTAAAAACAATGAAAAATATGCTCCTGCTACAGCCGGGGATTTTGTCCGCGGTGCTGTGGTGGGAGCATTTTTGTGCTTTTGTGGCAAGAAGTTCTGTAAAAAGAAGTTTTAAGGTCTGAATCAATCTCCCTAAATATTGTGCCTTTTGATACGCTGTTTTGCGATATCGTACACTTCATCATCCGCTCTGGCACCAATTACAATAATAACCATGTCATTGTCCTGCGAGATTATCTTGTAAACAATACGAATTCCGGCTGAACGGAGTTTGATTTTGAGAAGCCCGGTAAGGTCGTTGCCGTTCTTGTTTCCAAGAGGTTTTCCGAATCCGCCTTCGGATGCGGGAAGCAGGTTTTCACTTACTTTTGCAATTGCTTTTCGGACGAATTTTCGAGGGTTCCCGTCAAGGCTCCTTAGATCTTTGACTGCCTCTGGAAGATACTTTACTGTCCAACTCATTCGATATCCACATCAATTTCTGCGAGATTTTCGGGAGTGAAGCCGAATTCACGGTCTATTTCGTCCTGGGTGACCAGAGTACTTTTATCAAAAGAAGCCATACGTTCCGTGGCAACAGTAAGCAGGCGGGCATCGTTTACCTCGTCCATAAGACTGACATATTCCTCAGGGGAAAGAAGGACGCATTCAGCGACGTTGTTCTTCATAACTACTTTTGCGCCGAAACGCTTAACATCTTCAAAGATTTTTCCAGCCTGGCCGCGGTTGAAAAGTGTAATTGGGATCGTGTTTGTAATTGCTCCAATAATGTTTGACATTTTGGAATTCACCTCCTCCTGTTAGTATTATATCAGAGAAAGAAATAAAGTCAACATTATAAGTATAAATATATCGATAAATTAGTTGTAAATATTACAGTATATTTTCTGCTTCCAATTAATTTTGATGCTCCTGATATGGCTGATGATCTTTCATGACGCCGTGGCGGGAGCATTTTTGCGTTTTTTAGACAATTTCGAACCATAATTTTACCAGATACAATGAAATGACATGGCAAAAACAGAAATTATGGAAATGTAAACAAGGGGGCTGTTTTTTCACAGCTCCAAAATAAGATCCAAAGTGACCTAAAATTCAATGGCCTTTTGAGCTGATTTTGGGTTGATATATACAAGCACGGTAGTAGCCGATCATTGCATTTGTGTTTTGATTGTGCTATGATTTCTAAAATACAGAAACGACAAAAACACAATGGCACATAAGACAGGGGGCTTCGAAGCGATGACCTTGAAGGATGTAAAGATCGGAAAAAGCGGCGTGATCCGCAGTATTGGCGGCGAGGGCGCGCTGCGGCAGCATATTCTTGACATGGGACTGGTTCCGGGCGTGGAGGTCACGGTGGTGAAGTTCGCGCCGATGGGGGATCCGATGGAGCTGCGGATCCACAGCTATGAGCTGACGCTGCGTCTGGCGGACGCGGAAAATATTGAGATTGAGCCGATTGCGGCAGTAGAGGAAGAAGTCGCGCCGGAAGGTGTGGATCTGGAGCGGGAGTGGAAGCATCCCGGCCTCGGCGAGGGCGGAAAATATCACAACCGGGCAGATGAGAATCCGCTCCCAGACGGGACAGTGCTGACCTTCGCGCTGGCAGGTAACCAGAACTGCGGTAAGACGACGCTGTTCAATCAGTTGACCGGCGCGAACCAGCATGTCGGCAATTTTCCGGGCGTTACGGTCGACCGCAAGGACGGTGTGATCCGGGGACATGGCGATACGCTGGTCACGGATCTGCCGGGGATCTATTCGATGTCGCCCTATTCGAGCGAGGAGCTGGTGACCAGAGATTTTGTGCTGAATGAGCAGCCGCACGGGATCATCAATATCGTCGACGCGACCAACATTGAACGCAACCTCTATCTGACCATGCAGCTTTTGGAGCTGGATACGCCGATGGTCCTGGCGCTGAACATGATGGACGAGGTGCGGGAGAACGGCGGCTCCATCCGCATCAACGAGATGGAGCAGATTCTGGGCATTCCGGTCGTACCGATCTCGGCGGCCCAAAATGAGGGAATTGAGGAGCTGGTTTCGCATCTGCTCCATGTGGCAAAATATCAGGAACGACCGAAGCGGCAGGATTTCTGCGGCAAGGACGATCATGGCGGCGCCGTTCACCGGGCGCTGCACAGCATTATGCACCTGATTGAGGATCACGCGCAGACGGCGGGCATTCCCGTGCGTTTCGCCGCGACGAAAGTGGCGGAGGGAGACCGGCTGATCCTGGACCGGCTCAAGCTTACCGAAAATGAAGAAATCATGGTGGAATACATACTGATCCAGATGGAGCAGGAGCGGGGCCTCGACCGCAACGCGGCGATCGCGGATATGCGCTTCTCCTTTATCCAGAAGCTCTGCGCGCGCACGGTGAGCAAGCCGAAGGAGAGCAAGGAGCGGCGGCGCAGTGAGCAGATTGACCGCGTTCTCACCGGAACCTATACGGCGATCCCCTGCTTTGTCGGCATCATGCTGCTGGTGTTTCATCTGACGTTCAATGTGATTGGCGCGTTCTTCCAGGAAATTCTGGAGACCAGTATTGACGCCCTTGCTGAGATCACGGAGCGCGCGCTGGTTGCCGCGGACGTCCATCCCGTCCTGCGGGCGCTGATTGGCGACGGTATTTTCGCGGGCGTCGGCAGTGTTTTGAGTTTTCTGCCGATCATTGTCTGCCTGTTTTTCTTTTTGTCGTTGCTGGAGGACAGCGGTTATATTGCGCGTGTGGCGTTTTTTATGGACAGCCTTCTGCGCAAAATCGGGCTTTCCGGGCGCAGTATCGTCCCAATGCTGATCGGCTTTGGCTGTACGGTACCGGCGGTTATGGCGACGCGGACGCTCCCCAGTGAGCGCGACCGCAGGATGACGATCCTTCTGACGCCTTTTATGAGCTGTACCGCAAAGCTGCCGATCTACCTGTTTTTTGTGAATATTTTCTTCCCGGAACACAGCGGGCTGATTGTGGCCGGGCTCTATTTTCTGGGAATCGCGGTGGGAATCCTCGCGGCGTTCGCGTTCAAGAAGACGCTGTTTGACGGCGAGGCGGTGCCGTTTGTGCTGGAGCTGCCAAATTACCGCCTTCCCTCCACCCGGAATGTGTTACAGCTCCTCTGGGAGAAGGCGAAGGATTTTCTGCACCGCGCCTTTACGGTGATTTTGATTGCGACGATCGTGATCTGGTTTTTGCAGACCTTCGATCTGCGTCTGAACGTGGTGGAGGATTCGCGGGACAGCATCCTTGCCGCGGCGGCCGGGCTGCTGGCTCCGCTGCTCGCGCCGCTCGGTCTGGGCGACTGGCGCATCTGCACCTCGCTGATCAGCGGATTCATGGCGAAGGAGAGTGTGGTCTCCACGATGGAGATCCTGTTTGCGGGCGAGGTCACCTCGCTGCTCACGCCGTTGGCGGCGGCGACGATGCTGGTGTTCAGCCTGCTTTATACTCCCTGCGTCGCCGCGATTGTGGCGGTGCGGCGGGAGCTGGGCGGCAAATGGGCGGTCTGCGTCGTCGTGGAGCAGTGCGCCATCGCCTGGGTAGCCGCGGCGTGCGTGCGGCTGATCGGTCTTTTACTGAGCGCGGGCTGATGCGTTAGAAAATACAAAGACCCGGGCTACTGAACCCGGGTCTCTGCATAATCTAAAATTTTAAGTGGAGCTGAGGGGAATCGAACCCCTGTCCGAAAACCAATTCCCTGTTCTTCTACTATCATAGTCTGTCATTTGACATTCCCTCCGGCGTACGGGGCCAGACACCCTTACGCGTTCAGTAGCTTCATGATACGCCCATATGCGCAAAGCTTAATATATGTCGTTTCTCACATCGTCGACGCCAGGTTCTTAATGTGTGAGTGCACTAAGGCTGACGGCTGCAATTAAGCAGCGTATGCTAAATTATCTTCAGCGTTTAATTTTAATTTTGCCGTTTAACGCACCGCATGCGGATAGCTTCACCAGCTGCATGATCCCCGTCGAAACCAGTACAACCCCGAAATGATGACTCCGAAAACATGACTGGTCACGCCAAAGAAACTGTTGCCTGGAAGACAGTGTAGCACAATACGGCGAGGAAGTCAAGTACGAGAAATCGAAAACAGAATGCAGTACGAAAAATCAGTTACTATTCACGGGGTAGGGAAAAAGACGGACTGAGATTTTGACTTTAAATT
>JAJQAA010000059.1 GCA_021204045.1 Clostridiales bacterium | reverse complement strand
AATTTAAAGTCAAAATCTCAGTCCGTCTTTTTCCCTACCCCGTGAATAGTAACCTGGAGGGTGTTTTGGCGACGGAGGAAATGTGAATATGCTTGACATCCGATGAAAAGTCGAATACAATGACAGTGAAAGGTGAGTCCTACCTATAAGTGGAAACCATAAGAGAGTATTTCTGTTGCGACAGATACTACCATAGAGCTACGCAAAGCGTGGCTCTATGTGTTTAAGCGAATAAAAAATCCGAATATCTCCTAGAATTTTGTGTATCTCTGCACAATTTTTCCAGGATGATATTCGGATTTATTAATTCTGAGCGGTCAGATTAGATCAGTTAGCTCCGATTAGCCAGCCTAGATCAGCCCGGCCAGGCTCGGCAGTCCGAGCGAGATAAACGGCACGTAGGTGACCAGGAACAAGCCGATGAGGATCGCCACATAGTACATGAGCATGTAGGGCAGCACCTTCGCCAGCGTGGTTTTTCCGACCTTGATGGCCACGAACAGGGTGTTGCCAACCGGCGGCGTGATGTTGCCGATGCAGAGGTTGTACACCAGGATGAGACCGAACTGCACGGGGTTCATGCCGAAGGTCTTCACGATCGGCAGAAACAGTGGTGTGAAGATCAGGATTGCGGGCGTGACGTCCATGAAGGTTCCGGCGATCAGCAGGATCACGTTCATGATCAGCAGGATCACGTAGAAGTTGTTGGTCAGTCCGAGCAGTGCAGCGGAGATGGCCTGCGGAATCTGCGTGAAGGCCATAACCCATCCGAGAATGTTGGAAACGCCGATCAGGAATACGATCATGCCGCTCATCTTGGCGCTGTCGACGACGATGTTCCAGAAGGATTTTACGGTAATGTTGCGGTAGCAGATGCCCAGGATCAGCGCGTAGACCACGGCGATTGCGGATCCTTCCGTCGCGGTGAAGACGCCGCCGATGATGCCGCCGATGACGACGATGATCAGGGACAGGGAGGGAATCGCGCGCAGCGTCGCCCGTCCAAGGTTGCCCCAGTCATATTTGCCGGGCGTTCCGGTGTAGCCTTTTTGTTTCGCGATAATAATTGCGACTACGGCGCAGCAGACTGCCCAGATGACGCCGGGAACATAGCCTGCCATGAAGAGCGCCGCTACGGAGGTGCCGCCCGCGGAAAGCGAGTAGGTGATCAGCGCGTTGGACGGCGGGATCAGCAGGCCGGACGGAGCGGAAGTGCCGTTGGTCGCCGCGCAGGCCGCCGGATCATAGCCCTGCTCCTGCTCACCGTCGCGTACCATGCTGCCGACTGCCGCGGCTGCCGCGGAGGCGGAACCGGAGATCGCGCCGAACAGCGCGTTCGCGCCGATGTTGGTTACCATAAGGGATCCCGGAAGCTTGCCGAGGATCGCCAGAACGAAGTCAACCAGCCGCTTCGCGATACCGCCCTGGTTCATCAGGTTTCCTGCCAGGATGAAGAACGGGATCGCCGTAAGGCTGAATTTGCTCATGCCGACAAACGTGCGCTGCGCCGCGGTCAGAACCGAGACGTCCAGCGGCATGACCTGCACGATGGCTGCCAGGGCGGAGATGCCGATCGCATAGGAGATCGGGACACCGACTACCAGCAGCACTGCCATTACGACAAGAATGATCAATAATGCCTGTATTGCCATTGGGTTACGCCTCCTTTCCGGCTTCCGCAGCCGCGTTGTCTGTGCTGATTGTGCCGTTCAGGATACCGGCGATATTCAGCAGGGTATAGATGATATTCAGCGCGCCGCTGATCGGCATCACGACGTAGAAAATACCGATGGCTACGCCCAGAGAAGATGTCATCTGTCCCATGGCCAGGTTCGTGATCTGCGTGCCGCCGAGGATCAGGATAACCAGCGCGAAGATGCAGGCGATGATTTCCGCGAATATCATGAAGAATTTTTTCAGTCCGGACGGCATCATGTCGATGACGATCGGGATATTCATATGGCCGCGCTCACCGACGACAAGGGAGGCTCCGAACAGCGCCATCCAGGCAAAGAGATAGGATACCAGCTCCTCCGACCAGGAGGAGGCGTTGCCGAGAATGTAGCGGGTAAATACCTGCCAGCAGGTCAGAAGCACCATCGCGATGAAGCTTACGCCGGCCAGCACCTCAAGAACTTTATTCAGAATATTTCTCAGTTGATTCATACCATTTCCCCCTATTCTGCCGCCGAGGGATACATTTCATTGTATTCCTGGATGAGATCGTAGATGGGCTGCAGAGCCGGATTGCCTGCCAGCACGGAGTCGTGAAGCGGCATGCAGGCTTCTTTAAACGGAGCCTGGTCCGGATAGATGAAGTTTACGTGCTGGGTGTTCTGCGCGTATTCCTTGGCTGCCTCGACGCCGGATTTCCAGGCTTCGCGCTGTACCTGGTTGATCAGGAGGAAGCCCTCCTCAAAGACCGCGCGGTCCTCGGCGCTCAGGCCTTCCAGAAACGCGTTGTTTCCGATGACGATATCCGGAACCATCTGGTGCATGTCGTAAGAGTAATATTTGCAGACATCGCCGTGGCCGTTGTCGGTCAGAGCCAGCTCGTTGTTCTCCGCGCCGTCAATGATATGAGACTGCAGGGCAGTGTAAACCTCGCCGAAGCCCATGGGGGTGGCGGAACCGCCGAGCAGACGCATCATTTCGATGTTGGTCGGGGATTGCTGAACACGGATTTTGAAACCTTTGAGATCGTCGGGTGTGTAGATTGGAGTGTCAACAGTGTAGAAGTTTCTGGTACCTGCGTCCAGCCAGGTGACAGCGGTGAAGCCGGCGCCGATGGTCGAGTCGAAGATGGGGCTTGTGACAGCCGGGTCATCCATTGCGTTGTGATAAGCGTCCTCACTGGCGAACAGGAAGGGAAGATTGAAGATTTCGTAGTTTTTGCTGAAGGTTTCCAGGATCGCGTTGCTGGCGATACAGAAATCGATCGCGCCGGTCTGCGTGAGCTGGACCATGTCTGTCTGGGAGCCGAGCAGCTCGCTCGGATATACCTGAACCTCATATTTGTCTCCGAGCTTTTCATTGATGAAATCCGCGAATGCGACCAGGGCGGTATGGCTCGGATGGTTCGTGGACTGGTTGTGTCCGATGCGGACGATGCGCCGGCTGTCCGAGCTGCCGCACCCTGCCATGAGCAGGGTGAACGCAGCCAGGCAGACAAAAAGCAGAATCCGCCTGATATTATTTTTTATTTATAATCCTCCGATTAATGGACGTACTTTTTCAGTGTCGCACGTACAGCGCCGGGGCCGGCCATCAGTTCCTTGAAGTAGCCGATCACCTTATCCGCGAGGCCGCACGCATACAGATCCACGCCGAAGATCACGGTATCGGAAAGGATCGGGCGAAGCTGTTCCTCGTCGATCGCGCCGCCAAGCTTCATGCCGGCAAGCTTTTCCTGCGTGGAAGCAAGAAGCGGATCCGGGCTGCATTCCATGGCGTTGCCATTGTCGTCGACGGCGATCAGGTAGCGCAGCCAGCCGGCCTGCACGAGCGGGATGAGCGTAAGCTCGGATGCCTTGCGGTCCGGTGACGCCTCGTAGGCCTTGATCGTCTCGCCGAAGCGGATCGAGAGCTTCTGTGAGGTGTCAGTAGCGATACGCTGGGGCGTATCCGGCATAAAGGGGTTGGGCAGACGTACTTCAAGTACTTCGTCCAGGAAGGCCTTTGGATCGAGAACGCCGGGATCTACGACGAAGGGCATGCCTTCCTCGTGGCTCATGCGGTCGATGAAAGTGCGAAGCTCGGGATCGTTCATCTCCTCAGCGATCGTCTGTTTGCCGAGAATGCAGCCGTAGATGGCCAGGCAGGTGTGCAGCGGATTTAAGCAGGTGCAGACCTTCATCTTCTCGACCTTGTTGACCGTGTCGCGGTCCGTGATGATCACGCCGACCTCATCGAGCGGCGGACGGCCGTTGGGGAACTGATTCTCAATCACCAGGTACTGCGGCTTCTCCGCGTTGACAAACGGGGCGACATAGGTGTGCTTTGTGGTGACAAAGGGGGCAACGTTCTCAACGCCGTCCTTGGTCAGCTCCGTCTCGACGACGGGATCGGGCCGCGGGGTGATCTTGTCGATCATGCTCCACGGGAAAGCGACGTCATTCTGCAGATAATCGTAATCTTCCTGTGCGATTTTGCCGTTGTCCAGCCAGGCTTTGGCGATCTCCATCACGGCGGACTGGAGCTTCTCGCCGTTGTGGGAGCAGTTGTCCATGCTCACGAGAGCGAGCGGCTTGCCGCAGGCGGTTCGTCTTGCGAGGCACATCGCGGTGAGCTGGGAGAGAAATACCTTGCAGCCCTCCGGACCGTTGGCCATATCCTCGACGACGGCCGGCACAAGCTCGTGCTTGGCGTTGCGCAGGGAATACCCCTTCTCGGTGATCGTGAAGGATACCATCTGCAGGCTCGGACTTTTCATGATTTCGGCCACGCGCTCATGGTCATAGAGCATCGTGAGGCTCTCGGAGATGGAGGCCACGATCTCTTTTTCGATGCTTCCGTCGGTATTGAGCGTCACGGCGATCGTCAGATTGTCGTTGGGACGGAAGCCGCGGATGATATTTTCCTCATCATAACCGTCGCAGCAGATGATGCCGGTGTCAAGCTTGCCCTGCTCGATCAGGCGCTGGCAGAGGACCGCCGGGAAAATGCGGAAGATGTTTCCGGGGCCGAAATGCAGCCAGGTGGGATTCTTCCTGGTATTTTCCACAATCGCGGCCGGGTCATATTCCGGAAGATGGTAGTCCTTCCAGGCTTCCTTATCTTTGATAGATTCCAATGAAAGTTTCATGGTGTTTGATAGCTCCTTTCAGTTTACTCGATCTTGCCGTCGACCTTTTCCAGCATATCCCAGCAGCCCCACAGGTACATGATGCCGAGGGCGCGGTCATACAGGCCGTAGCCGGGACGGCACTTCTCGCCCCAGATGTGACGGCCATGGTCGGGACGCATGTAACCCTTATAGCCACAGTCATGATACGCCTTCATGATCTCAAGAATGTGGACATCGCCGTCGCAGTCGCGGTGCGACGCTTCTGTGAAGTCGCCGTTCGGATAATGGCGGACGTTGCGGACGTGGGCGAAAGCGATGCGGTCACAGTAGGTGCGGATGATGTCCGGAATGTCGTTATTCGGGTTGGCGCCCAGCGAACCGGTGCAGAGGCAGAGGTCGTTGTACGGGTCGTCAACCATCGACAGGAAGCGTCCGATGGATTCCTTATCGACGAGCAGACGCGGCAGACCGAAGATATCCCACGGCGGATCGTCCTGATGGATGGCCATCTTGATATCGGTCTCGTGGCAGACCGGCATGATCGCTTCCAGGAAATATTTGAGGTTCTCCCAGAGTTTTTCCTTGGTCACCGGCTTGTAGGCGGCGAAAAGCTCGTCCAGCTTGGCCATGCGCTCCGGCTCCCAGCCGGGGAAGGTCAGACCGTTGAGGTTGTTGAGAATGTAATTTGCCATCTCCTTGTAATCATCCTGGATGCGGTTCTTCTCATAGAAAAGAGCGGTGGAACCGTCCTCGAGCGGATGGAAGAGGTCGGTGCGGGTCCAGTCAAAGATCGGCATGAAATTGTAGGTGACGACCTTAACGCCGAACTGCGCCAGGTTGCGCAGGGTCTGCTTGTAGTTTTCGATGTATTTGTCTCTTGTGGGCAGGCCGATCTTGATATCGTCGTGAATGTTGACGCTCTCGACGACGTCCATGTTGAAACCGGCGCCCTCGATCTGTTTCTGTGCCTCCCTGATCTCATCGATCTCCCACACCTCTCCGGCCTGCTTCTGATGAAGCGCCCATACGAGGCCGGTCACGCCGGGAATCTGTTTGATCATTTCCGGGGTGATGCTGTCGTTGCCTTCGCCATACCAGCGAAATGTCATCTGCATGAAAAATTCCTCCTTACTTTAGTTTTGCCAGGGTCCTGCCATATTGCTCCCCATAAAAAAGCCTGCTTCTATATATCCCCCTTTTCCCTGATTTTGTCTGGCAGATTTTGTTTCTGTGTGTTATGCTATTATTCGGGACGGCGTCCTGAATAGTTAATTTCATTATATCACAAGCTAAAAATTTATCAATTGCAGGATGGATTATATATATTGCAAAAACGACACATGAAAGTCAGTTATCTTGCGTTTGCGCGTCGCCAGCACGCAGTTCATACCGCCGCCGTCCGGGACTTTCATAATGATAAATGATGGGAGACAGAGGATGGCAAAACGAAAGCCGGATATTTTTCTGGCGGAAAAACAGTACATGGATTCGCCGGATTATGAGATTTACAATTATTCCGACGCGGTGCTGCCGCGGGTATTTCCGCACCGACATGATTACTATGAGATTTATTTCTGCCGCTGCGACCGGCTGGAGTATGTGATCGGAAAACAGGTCTATCATTTAAACAGAGGCGATCTGATCCTGCTGCCGCCGGGCTATATGCATTATCCCTCGAAGATCGACGCGAAGCCGGAAAATCAGTATACAAGAATGGTGCTCTGGTGCGCGGTTGATTTTTTTGAGCGGTTTCTGGCGATTGATCCGGACCTGGACCGGATGTGGAAATCGGTGATCGAGCATTCGTCCTACCATATCCGTCTCTCCGCGGTCGCTTCGCAGACCCTGGACAATCTCTGCCGGCATCTGCTCGACGTGAAGCGGCAGGGCGGTTTTGCCTCGCGGGCCAGGGAATTTTCCATTTTGCTGGAGCTGTTTGCGCAGATTTGCCAGATCACGCAGAGCGCGGGACATTTTGAACGCAGCGCAGCTTCAACTGACATGTTTAACAATATTGTCTATTATATTCATGTTCACCTGACGGATACGCTTTCGCTGGAAGAACTGTCGGAGCATTTTTTTGTCAGCAAGGGTTATATCTCGCGGATTTTCCGGGAAAACATGGGGATTTCCGTCCACCAGTACATCCTGGCGCTGCGGCTCAGCGGCTGTCAGGAGGCGTTGAAAAAAGGCGTCCCGGCGGCCGAGGCGGCGGAAATTTATGGCTTTGGCGATTATTCCAGTTTTTACCGGGCATTCAAAAACGCGTATCAGATTTCGCCGAGGGAATATGCGGCGGCGTTTGGGGGCGGCCAGGAAAACGCGGCGCAGGGATAAAAGACCGGAGGATAAGGCAGTTATGTTGAAAAAGATACGGAAATTCTGGTTGGGGATATCAATCAAACGAAAAATCGATTCGTACGCGCTGATGGTGATTCTGGTCATCAGTCTGCTGGTTATGTTCAGTATCCAGCTGGCGAATTTTGGCCTGAACAGTTTTAATGATATCCTTCGTGATAATTCCCGCTGCTTTGATTTTCAGGAAGCGATGGAGCAGGAGAGTCTGGCGTTCGAGCAGTATATGAGGAATCGTTCGGAGGAGAATAAGGAGGATTATTTTTCCTGCGCCGCCCGTACGGAGGAGTGTATCCGCCGGCTGCCGTTTGATTATACGCAGATCGGTTCCGAGCGTTACGCGAGAACCTGGAATATCATAAATGGTTATCAGAATTATCAGAAGGAGCGGGATGCGCTTCTGGAGCAGAATCCGGAAGAGGAGAATTATATTTCGGAACTGTATCATGTGTATGAGCTTCAGAGTTATCTGTCGACATACGCGAGGCGGCTTATGCAGGCGACGCTGACGGAAGGCAACGCGGTCTATCAGCAGAAGGCGCAGATGCTGCATCGGATTCCCGGAATGATCCTCGGTTTTTCCGTGATGATTATTGTGGTAATTCTGATTCTGACAAGGCTTCTGTCCAATACGCTGGTGAGCCCGCTGGTGAAGCTGGCGCACAGCAGCAGAAGGATTGCGAAGAATGATTTTGGCGGCGAGGACGTGCTTGTGAACAATCAGGACGAGATGGGGGAGCTGGTGTCCGCGTTTAATATGATAAAGCATTCCACGGAGGGGTATATTAATACGCTGAAGAAAAATCAGGAGATGATGGAGCTGCTTCACAGGGAAGAGATTGAGCGCGTGGAGACGGAAAAACAGCTGGAAGCGGCCCGGCTGGAGTTTTTAAAGAGTCAGATCAATCCCCATTTTCTGTTTAATACGCTGAACATGATTTCCTGCACCGCAAAGCTGGAAAAGGCGGATAGTACGGAGAAGATGATTACGAGTCTGGGAAATCTGTTCCGTTATAATCTGAAGATGTCGGAGCAGATTGTCTTTTTATCCCAGGAGCTGAAGGTGGTCGACGATTATATCTATATCCAGCAGATGCGTTTTGGCAGCCGCATTCAATATGAGCGGAAAATTCTCGTTGACGCGATGGAGGTGCGGATTCCGTCCTTTACGCTGCAGCCGCTGGTGGAAAACGCGATTGTCCATGGGATCGGCAGAAAGGAAGAGGGCGGACGTATCCGGCTGCGGATCTGGCAGAAGGACGGACGTGTGATCGTGTCGGTGACGGATACCGGGGTCGGGATGTCCGGGGAACGCCTGGCGCAGATTCGCAGCACGGTGGGAGAAAAGGACGGCCGTACCGCCAGGGTTGGCATCGGCCTGGGTAATATCTGTAAACGGATACACGCCATGTATCCGGACGGGGAAGTGCGGATTTACAGCAGCAAAAACCGCGGGACCGTGATTCAGATGGTGATCCCGCAGACGAAGACGGGTCAGCAGCCGTCCGGAGCGGCGTAGAGAACAGGAGGGGATTATGTACCGGATACTGATTGCGGATGATGAGCAGATCGAGAGAAGGGTCCTGCGCCAGACGCTGGAGGAAAGCTTTGGGGATCAGTGCGAGGTATTTGAGGCGGAAAACGGGAGAGAAGCGCTGGAGGTTTATGAGAAGGAGAACATCCCGATCGCGATTTTTGACATTGAGATGCCGGGAATCAACGGAATCGACGCGGCAGCCGCGATTCGCGCGAAAGATAAGGAATGCTGCATTATTTTCCTGACAGCTTTCGATGAGTTTTCGTATGCGAGAAGAGCGATCTCAGTGCGGGCGCTGGATTATCTGCTCAAACCGTTTGACGAGCAGGAGCTGATGCTGGTGCTGGAGGAAGCGATGCGCCAGATCGACGAACGGGAATGGCGCAGGAAACAGTGGGAAAAGCTGGAGCTGACGGAAGGAACGCAGGGGGCGCCGCAACCGCAGGAAACATCGCAGCCGCAGGGGACGCCGCCGGCACAGGAGATGCCGCAGGAGGAAACGGAGAATATCCGTCTGTCAAAGGTCGCGGAGGAGGTCCATTCCTATATTCAGAAAAATTATTCGCAGGAGATTTCGATGCAGGATGTCGCGCGGAAAATGAATTATTCGGAGGCATATTTCTGCAAGCTGTTTAAGCAGAGCTTCGGCAAAAATTTTACGGCTTATCTGACCGAATACCGGGTAAGTGAGGCGAAGAAGCTGCTGGCGGAGCCGACGTTCAATGTGAAGGAGATCGGTAAATGCGTCGGCTACAACGATTCCAATTATTTTACGAAGGTATTCCGGCGGGTTACGGGATACAATCCGACGGAGTATCGCAATATCATTTATCAGCAAAAAAGCTGACAGAGAAGCGGGAGGACAGAAAAAACATTGTAGAAACTGCATAAATTATACGGAAAAAGTGGTTAAAATCGTACTAGGATTAACAAAAATTTACGATATCAGGCAATTTCCTTTTCTTCTATAATGAGTTTATAGGCATTTTAAAGGGCGGAAGATCTGTCCGGAATGCCGGTCAGAATGAAAAAAGGAGGAAAAGGGAAATGAAGAAAACAATGGTAAGCGTAATGCTGTGTGCGGCGATGGCAGCGGGCGTCCTTGCGGGGTGCGGGCTGAAATCTCCGGAGACGGCGACGACGGCGGCCGCGACGACAGCGGCTGCAGCAACCGAGGCGGCCACAGCGGCGGAGAGCAGCGAGACCGAGGCTGCCGCGGGCAGCGAATCGTCGGGCAAGTATGATACCGCTTCGATGCCGGAGGTAACGCTGGTCTACGCGGAGGTGAACCCGCTGGATACGATCGTGGGTCAGATGGCGACCGATTTTAAGACGAAGGTGGAAGAGCTTTCGGACGGCAAGATTACGATCGACGTGCAGGCGAGCGGTGTGCTTGGCTCGGAAAACGATGTGCTGGATACGATGCTTGGCGGCGGCGGAACGATCGATATTTCCCGTATTTCCGCGTTCGCGCTGACCAGCTACGGCGGACAGAAATCGATGCTGCTTTCTCTGCCGTACACCTTTGTGAGCCGGGAGCATTTCTGGAATTTCGCAAACAGCGAGCTGGCGCAGGAATTTCTGATGGAGTCTCAGGAGAATGGCTCCGGTGTGCGCGGTCTGTTCTATGGTGAGGAGGGCTTCCGCCATTTCTTTACAGTCAATGAGATTAGCGGGATTGATTCCCTGAAGGGAATGAAGCTGCGTGTGTCCAACGACCCGGTTATGAACGGACTGGTAGAGGGTCTTGGCGCTTCCCCGACCGTCGTTTCCTTTGGCGAGCTGTATTCAGCGCTGCAGACGGGCGTTGTGGACGGCGCGGAGCAGCCGATTGCCAACTACAAATCCAACGCCTTCCCGGAGGTCGCTCCGTACCTGATTCTGGATGGGCATACGCTGGGTGCGGTTCAGGTTATCATCACCGACGCATCCTGGGACAAGCTGACAGCGGATCAGCAGGCGATCCTGATGGAAGCGGGTGAGTATGCTTCCGCGGAGAACCAGAAGAATTCGGAGAGCAAGGAAAACGAGGTTCTGGAAGAGCTGAAGGCGGACGGCGTCACGGTGATCGAGGTGGACGACGTTACCCCGTGGCAGGAAGCAACCAGGAAGGTGATCGAGGACAATACCAAGGGTTACGAGGATCTGTATCAGCAGCTGCTGGATCTGCAGTAAATAATCGATCGGCTCTGTGAGAGGAGGGTACCCTGTATGTCTTCGATATTTCAGACGATCGATAAGATAAAACCAGCTTATGATATTACCTATAAGATCGTAATGTTTCTCTGTAAGCTCCTTCTGATTGCCGATATCGCCATCACCAGTATGGCAGTGACGGGCCGGTACGTATCGTTCGTACCGGACCCGTCCTGGAGCGAGGAGGTCGTGCTGACGCTGATGTCCTATATGGCGGTGCTCTCCGCGGCCCTGGCGATTCGCAGAGGAGCGCACATCCACATGACCGCGTTTGACCGGTATCTGCCGAAATCCCTGGTGAAGGGACTGGATATTCTGGCGGATGTGGCAGTGTTTCTGCTGGCTCTGGTCATGATGGTAGTGGGATGGAGCTACGCGACCGGAATCGGCGCCAAGGGGACCTATGTCAGCATGCCATGGCTGTCCCGGTTCTGGATGTATTTTCCGGTGCCGCTCGCAGGGCTGGCGATGTTCATCTTTGAGCTGGAAGCGATTTACAACCATATCAAAGATATCTGTATGAAGGAGGGATGAGCATGGCAGTCAATACATTTGCAATCGCGGTTTTGCTGGGAAGCTTTTTCGTGATGGTATTTCTGCGTTTTCCGATCGCGTACGCCGTGGCGATCTCGTCCGTGCTCTGCCTGCTCTCGCAGGGCCTTCCGCTGACGACGGTGTGCCAGCAGATGGTCAAGGGCATCAGCTCCTTCAGCCTGATGGCGGTTCCGTTTTTTATCACGATGGGATGCCTGATGGGCTCCGGCGGAATTTCCGAGAAGCTGATCGCGCTGGCGAACGCCTGTGTGGGCTGGATGCGCGGCGGGATGGCGATGGTTAATATTGTCGCGTCCTATTTCTTCGGGGGAATCTCCGGTTCCGCGTCGGCGGATACGGCTTCTCTCGGCTCGATCCTGATTCCGATGATGGTTGATCAGGGCTACGATGATGATTTTTCAACGGCAGTCACGATCACGTCCTCCTGCGAGGGTCTGCTGGTGCCTCCGAGCCACAACATGGTCATCTACGCGACCACGGCGGGCGGAATTTCCGTGGGCAGCTTATTTCTGGCCGGATACATTCCGGGTGCGGTGCTGGCGCTCTCGCTGATGATCGGTTCCTATATTATTTCCGTGAAGCGGAATTATCCGAAGGGTGAGAAATTCAGCATCAAAAATCTGCTCAAACAGCTCAGCGTTTCTTTCTGGGCGCTGGCCGCGATTATTATCGTGGTATTCGGCGTGGTCGGCGGCGTTTTCACGGCGACTGAGTCGGCCGCGATCGCGGTTGTGTACAGCCTGATTGTCAGCGTTTTCATCTATAAAGGACTGGACTGGAAGGGCGTATGGCGTGTGCTGGGCGACTGCGTGGACACGCTGGCGATCGTGCTGATCCTGATCGCGACGTCCAATATTTTCGGATACTGCCTGACCACGCTCCATGTGCCGGAGCTCGCGGCGAGCGCGATCACCGGGCTTACGACCAACCCGATCCTGCTGGCACTGCTGCTCAACCTGATTCTGCTGGTTCTGGGCTGCATCATGGATATGGCGCCGATCATCCTGATCGCCACGCCGATTCTGCTTCCGATCGCGACGTCGATCGGCCTGGATCCGATTCAGTTTGGTATTATGGTGATCTTAAACTGTGGAATCGGACTCCTGACGCCGCCGGTAGGCGCGGTGCTCTTTATCGGCTCCGCGGTGTCCAAGGTTCCGATGGAGCGGGTGGTGAAGGCAACGCTGCCATTCTACGCCTGCATGATCGTTACGCTGCTTTTGATTACCTTTATCCCGCAGATCAGTATGTGGCTGCCGCATATGCTGGGATAATGAAATCCTGAAAACAGAATGATTGTAGTAACGGAATTTTTGAAATAATGGTCGAAAAACAGGACAGGGAGCGGCTTTTTTGCGCTCCCTGCATGATTATGGGAAAGGTTCTTTTGTGAAACGGAAAAAAAAGGTTAACGGAATGAGCGGCATCGTAGCAGGAATTTTCCTGCTGATGTTGCTTATGGCCTGTGGAAAGACACAAAACCGCGGAACGGAAAATACGACCGGGACAGCTGTCGTGCCGGAGTATGTATTTACCTATGCGGAAAATCAGGCGGAGGATTATCCGACGACCCAGGGCGGCTACCGGTTCGCGGAGCTGGTGAAGGAGCGCACGGACGGAAAAATCGAGATTCTGATCAGCGCGGGTGCGGCTCTGGGCGATGAGATATCTGTTGTGGAGCAGCTCCGTTTCGGAGGAATTGACTTTACAAGAGCGTCTCTGTCGTCTCTTGGAGATGTGCTTCCCAAAATAAACATGCTTCAGCTGCCCTATCTCTATACGGGGCGGGAGCATATGTGGAAGGTTCTGGACGGGGAGATCGGCGATGAGTTTCTTGGGGAACTGGAAAGCCTTGATCTGGTGGCGTTGTCCTGGTATGACGCGGGTGCGCGGAATTTTTATACGTCCACAAAACCGATTGAAAAGCTGGAAGATTTCCAGGGCATGAAGATCCGTACCCAGGAGGCGGAGCTGATGGCCGATATGGCAGAAGCCCTGGGAGCGGAGGCAGTGCCGCTGACCTACACCCTGGTGTATTCCGCGCTGCAGACGGGCGAGATTGACGGCGCGGAAAACAACTGGCCATCGTACGAATCCATGGGGCATTACGAGGTCGCGAAATACGTTACGGTGGACGAGCATACCCGGGTGCCGGAGGTACAGCTGATATCCCGGTCGACCTGGGATCAGCTGACGCCGGAATACCAGGCGATCATCCGGGAATGCGCGGAGGAATCGGCGCTCTACGAGAGAGAACTCTGGGCAGAGAGAGAAAAAACCGCGGAGCAGAAGGTGCGCGCGGCAGGCTGTGTGGTGGTGCAGCTCTCCGCAGAAGAAAAGCAGCGTTTTCGTGACGCCGTCATGCCGCTGTATGAGAAATACTGCTCGGAGTATATGGAGCTGATTGAGAAGATTATCGCGGCGGGGGAGTGAAAAAGATTCCCGTCTTATTTTTTGAACTTCTAGCTTTCACATTACACGAAAAATTATTGATTTATGCAAATATATCTTTCACAAATAAAGAATTACCAGGTCAGAAAAGAGCAAGAATTCGGCAGATTTTTGTTCTTTTTTATTTCTGCCGAAAAAACGGGATTGACACGCAGGGCTGGGACGATATAGAATGGAGTCAGCAAACCGGAAAATGGAGGGTGCAGTTATGACATATATCCGAAGGCATCTGGAGGAGCGGGTGCGGATGCTCAGCCAATCGTGGCCGGCGATCTTGGTCACGGGTCCCAGACAGTCCGGTAAAACGACGATGCTACAGAAGCTCTCCGTGGAGGAGGGGCGTGGGAGAGGTTATGTTTCTCTGGATGATATCCGTGAACGTGAGCTGGCAAAAAATGATCCCGTGATGTTTTTTCAGATTCATAAGCCTCCGGTTCTGATTGACGAGGTGCAGTACGCGCCGGAATTGTTTTCTTATATCAAAATTCAAGTTGACCGTGATCACAATCCGGGGGATTTCTGGCTTACGGGCTCGCAGGTGTTCCGGTTGATGGAGGGCGTACAGGAGTCGCTTGCGGGGCGTGTGGCAGTGCTTCCCATGCCGCCTCTGTCGCAGAGAGAGCTGGTCGGCGCAGAATGCCGTGCGTTTTCTGTGGATTATGAGGCATTGGCAGAGCAGAGTACCGCCATAAAGCCGGTCACCGTGCCGGAGATGTATACGAGAATATGGAACGGGTGCATGCCTGGTTTTGTCAGCGGACAGTACGCGGATCGGAATATTTACTATTCTTCTTATATTTCCACATACATTGAGCGCGATGTGAGGGAGCTTTCCGGCGCGGTGGATGCCTTGAAATTCTATCGTTTTCTGACGTCTGCTGCCGCGAGAACCGCGAATATGGTGAATTACGCGGACATTGCGGAGGACGCGGACATTGACCAGGTTACGTGTAAAAGCTGGTTGAATATCCTGGAACGGCTGGGAATTGTTTTCCGATTGTATCCGTATTCCAACAATGTGCTGAAACGGACCGTCAAGACGCCGAAGCTCTATTTTTATGATACGGGACTTGTCTGTTATCTGACAAGATGGTCGTCGCCGGAGGTGGCGGAGAGCGGGGCCATGAGCGGGGCTCTGCTTGAGAATTTTGCGATTTCTGAAATTATAAAAAGCTATCAGAACGCGGGATTGGAGCCGTTTTTATATTATTACAGAGACCGGGACGCGAAAGAAATCGACGGAATCATCGAGGCGGACGGAATGCTCAGCCCGCTAGAGATAAAGAAGACTGCCATACCAGACAGAAGACTGCTTCGGGCATTCGGAGTGATCGACCGGGCACCGATGCGGCTCGGGACGGGCGCGGTACTGTGCATGGCGGAGCAGCTTGGAGCATTTGACAGGAACAACCTGATCATCCCGATATGGATGATCTGAGAAATACTTTATCATAAGGAGAGGGAAATACTATGATCATTGACAGCAAAAAGCTCAACGGCCCCTGCTCATGCGGCAGGGATCATGCGATGAACACGAAGGCCGCCATTATTGAGGCCGGCGTTCTGGAAACGTTCGATCAGTACGTGGAAGAATATGGTCTTTCCGGAAAGAGAGCGGCCATTTACGATGAAAATACCTACCATGCGCGCAATCTTGTGCGCCCGAAGGCGGACCAGGAGATTGTGCTGGATCCGAAAAACCTGCACGCAAATGAGAAGGCCACGGGAACCGTACTGGAGCAGCTGGACAGTGATGTGAAGCTCCTGATTGCCGTCGGCAGCGGTACGATCCACGATACGACCCGATACTGCGCCAATAAGCTCGGCATTCCGTTTGTGGCCTGCCCTACCGCCGCGAGCGTGGACGGTTTCTGCTCGACGGTCTCGGCGATGACCTGGGGAGGCTACAAAAAGACCATGCCCGGAGTCGCTCCGGAGATCGTGCTGGCGGACGTCGACGTGATAAAGGAAGCGCCGATGTATCTGGCCCTCTCCGGGGTTGGAGATATCATTGGCAAATATACGGCGCTGGCGGACTGGAAGATCGCCCAGGCTCTCTGCGGTGAATTTTTCTGCCCGACGATCGAGGGGATGACCCGCGACGCGGTGAAGGCCGTCTATGGGTGCTGTGAGCAGGTCGTGAACCGGGACGCCAGAGCCATCGAGCAGCTGACTTACGGGCTTTTGCTGTCCGGCCTGGCGATGCAGCTGATGGGCAATTCCCGCCCGGCGTCGGGCGCGGAACATCATATTTCGCATGTCATTGAGATGGAGCCGCCGATGCTCGGCGTATCCTCCACGGCCCTCCACGGGGAGAAGGTCGGCGTGGGTACGGCCATCGCCGCCGGCGTCTATCATGAGCTCGCGACGATCGAGGACGTATCCCCGTATGTTGTGCCTTATGCCATGCAGTCGGTCGATGAGCTTGAGGCATTCTACGGCCCGAAGCTGCTGTCCGCTGTGCTTGAGGAAAACCGCAGCTGCTGTATGGACGGAGTGACGCCGGAAATGCTGATCGCCGCATGGCCGAAAATTCGTGAGATCATAGCGGAGATCCCCACCGAGCAGGAGATCCTGTCGCTGTATGAGCGCCTCGGTGCCAAGAAAAGTCTCGCCGATATTGAAGTGCCCGAGGAGAAGCGTGAGCTGCTGCTTGAATTCTCCCCGACTGTCCGCAACCGCATGACGCTGATGCGCATCCGGAGGATGATCCGCAGATGATTTCTGACCGAATGATTCACCGGTAATTTCTGACCGAATGATTCATCGTTTATCCCTGGCGGAATGATTCACCGGTAATCTCTAGCGGAACCGGTTGAAAAACTCCGCCAGCGGCGTTACCGTGTCGTTGAGATTCCGGATGGCCTCATTGAGATTCTCGATGTCGATATCATTGACTTTGCTTAACGCGTCCTGGACGCTCTGTTCGCTGTTTGTGACCAGATGGTTTACGTTGGATAGCATCGTGCTGATGTCGGCGTCGGCCAGCTCGGAGGTGACGGTGTTCAGATCCTTCATGATGAGGTCGAGATTTTGCAGCGTCGTGTTGACCTGCGGCAGCAGTGTGACAGCGGCATAGATGACGATGGCTAGGATCAGGACGCTGGCGAGAGCGGTGATCTGGGACATGCGGTATTGCTTTCTGGCATACTTTTCCTGGCCGGCATTGGAGGACTGCAGGTGCTCCAGAATGGCCTGAAACTGTGCTTCGTCCATGGGACGCGACGGCTCGTCGGATTTCTGATGTTCCATAAGAGACTCCTCTCTGAATTCGTTTCATATCGGACGGTGATCGGATCGTTGACAAACGGGGGCAGGCGTTTTATGCCTGCCCCCGAAGTTTGACTGCCTGTGTTGTAATCTTGTAGTCTGGCGTCAGGACGGTCTCTTCTTGTGCGGCCTGCGGTCGCGCAAGAAGCATCGGAAATCCATCCGATGGGGAATCCGTGGTAAGCTTCCGCAGACAAACGAGCTTGTCCGCGGAAGCTTACCACGGATTCCCCGCCGTCCTGAACAATTACGTTTATTTCTGGTTATTTTTCTCCAGTTCCTGCATCTTCATCGCGCGGACCTTCAGCGGCAGTCCGAACAGGGTGATGAAGCCGTCAGCGTCGTGATGGTCGTAGAGATCGCCGGTCGTGAAGGAAGCGAGCGACTCGCTGTACAGGGAGTAGGGAGAGGTCGTGCCGGCCTTGATGATGTTGCCTTTGTAGAGGCGGAAGTGAACCTCGCCGGTCACATACTCCTGCGTAACGTCCATAAAGGCCTGGATGGCTTCGCTCAGCGGCGTGAACCATTTGCCCTCATAGACGACCTGTGCGAATTTGTTGCCCAGATCCTTTTTGGTTTCCATCGTGGCGCGGTCGAGCACAAGCTCTTCGAGCTGTTTGTGTGCTTCCATGAGGATGGTGCCGCCGGGCGTCTCGTACACGCCGCGGGATTTCATGCCGACAACGCGGTTTTCAACAATGTCAATGATGCCGATGCCGTGTCTGCCGCCGAGGATGTTCAGCTTCCGGATAATGTCCGCGACCTTCATTTTTTCGCCGTTGACGCTCGTCGGGATACCTTTTTCGAAGGTAATCGTCACGTACTCACTCTCATCGGGGGCCTTCTGCGGCGGGACGGAGAGTACCAGCAGGTGCTCATAGTTCGGTTCGTTGGCCGGATCCTCAAGCTCCAGCCCCTCATGGCTGATGTGCCAGAGATTGCGGTCACGGCTGTAGCTGGAGTCCTGGGAGAACGGCAGGTCGATGCCATGATTTCTGCAGTACTCGATCTCATCCTCGCGGGACTGCATGGTCCAGACGTCAGTCATACGCCACGGAGCGATCACCTTGATGTCCGGGGCGAGAGCCTTGATGCTCAGCTCAAAACGGATCTGATCGTTGCCTTTTCCGGTCGCGCCGTGGCAGATGGCGACGGCGCCTTCCTTGCGGGCAATCTCCACCAGGCGCTTGGCAATGGCCGGACGGGCCATCGAGGTGCCGAGCAGATATTTGTCTTCGTAAATGGCGTCCGCCTTGAGGCAGGGCACGATGTAGTTGTCGCAGAAGTCGTCAACGACATCCTCAATGTATAATTTTGCAGCGCCGGATAATTTCGCGCGCTCCTCCAGCCCGTCGAGCTCACTGCCCTGTCCGACGTCGATGCAGCAGCAGATCACGTCGTAATCGAAGGTCTCCTTCAGCCACGGAATGATCGCGGTGGTATCCAAACCGCCGGAGTAAGCCAGAACTACCTTTTCTTTCATTATCGTTATCCTCCTTATGATGTCTCTCACCATTTTGCGGCGACGATTGCACCGCCGCGTTAAGCTTTCATAAATATACAACATCTCCTATAAAAATGCAAGAGGGAAAATGAGTTTTGGTGAAAACATATATTGCATATTATTCATTTATAATGTATAATTATGAAATCCTGGCCGTAGGAGAACGATCACGCCGGAAAGCGTTTCCAGGGCGGATTGATTAAAAGGATAATGAAAAGAAAGGAAGAATAGACGGATTATGATTAAGGCGGGAATTATCGGAGCAACGGGGTATGCCGGCGCGGAGCTGGCGCGGCTGCTTTTGCAGAGAGATGACGTTGCCATTGTCTGGTACGGTTCAAGAAGCTATGTCGGCGAAGACTTTTCTCAGGTTTATCGCAACGTCGCGGGTTCGGCGGACGTACCCTGCAAGGACGACGATATGGCGCAGCTGGCGCAGGAGGCGGATGTGATTTTCACGGCGACGCCGCAGGGTTACTGTGCTTCGCAGGTGACGGAAGAGATTCTGTCGCAGGCGAAGGTGATCGACTTGAGCGCCGATTTTCGTATCAAGGATGTGGGCGTTTATGAGCAGTGGTACAAGATCAGCCACGCGTCGCCGCAGTTTATCCCCGAGGCGGTTTACGGCCTGCCGGAGATCAACCGGGAGCAGATCAAAACGGCGCGTCTGGTCGCGAACCCGGGTTGCTATCCAACCTGCTCGTTTCTGACGTTGTATCCGCTCGTGAAGGAGGGGCTGATCGACACGGACACGATCATTATCGACGCCAAATCGGGCACTTCCGGAGCCGGCCGCGGCACGAAGCTGGGCAGTCTTTACTGCGAAGTCAATGAGAGCATGAAAGCTTACGGCGTCGCCTCACACCGGCATACGCCGGAGATCGAGGAGCAGCTGTCCTACGTCGCCGGAAAGCCGGTGCTGGTCAGTTTTACGCCGCATCTGGTGCCGATGAACCGCGGTATCCTGGTGACGGCCTACGCGACGCTGACGAAGTCGCTCGATGCGGCAACCGTAAAAGCGGTGTACGATCAGTATTATGAGAAGGAATATTTCGTGCGCGTGTTAAAGCCGGGCGAAGCGCCGGAGACCCGCTGGGTGGAGGGCAGCAATTTCGCGGATATCTCCTTCAAGCTGGATCCGCGCACCAACCGCATCGTGATGATGGGCGCGATCGACAATATGGTCAAGGGCGCGGCCGGGCAGGCGATGCAGAACATGAATCTGATGTTCGGCCTTGCGGAAAATACGGGACTGAAGCAGATCCCGATGTTCCCGTAAGAGCCGGAGTACCGGACCGGGATATCGGATTGGAGTACCAGATTGGAACATCAGACCGGAATATCAGATCGAAGTATCCGGCCGGAACATCAGACCGGAATGTCAGAACAACAGAAAGACGAGGATAGAGAACAATGAAGATAATCGAGGGCGGCGTGACCGCGGCGAAGGGGTTTCTGGCGGCGTCTACGGCGGCGGAGATCAAATATAAGGGGCGCGCGGATATGGCGCTGATTTACAGTGAGACGCCCTGCGCGGCGGCCGGAACGTTTACGACTAATATCGTTAAGGCAGCCCCGGTAAAATGGGATCAGAAGATTGTCCGGGAGTCCGCGTATGCGCAGGCGGTCGTGGTCAATTCCGGGATTGCCAATGCCTGCACGGGCGCGGAGGGCTTTGACTGCTGTGAGAAGACTGCGGCCGCGGCGGGCGCGGCGCTGGGGATCCCCAAAGAAGCGGTGCTTGTGGCCTCCACAGGTGTGATCGGTATGCAGCTGCCGATCGGGAAGCTGGAGGCCGGCGTCCGCGCGATGACGCCGCAGCTGGACGGGAGCCTGGAGAGCGGCGCCGGGGCGGCGCGGGCGATCATGACGACGGACACGAAGCGCAAGGAAGCCGCGGTGCAGTTTTCGGTCGGCGGTAAGACTGTGACGGTCGGCGGCATGTGCAAGGGTTCCGGCATGATTCACCCCAATATGTGTACGATGCTTTCTTTCGTGACGACAGACCTGGCAATCTCCAAAGAGCTGCTGCAGGAGGCGCTGAGTGCGGACATCAAAGACACCTACAATATGATCTCCGTGGACGGCGATACCTCGACCAACGACACGGTGCTGCTGCTGGCCAACGGCATGGCGGGCAATGCGACGATCACGGAGAAGGGTGCGGATTATGAGGCGTTCCTTGCGGCGCTGAATTATGTGAATGAGACGCTGGCCAAAAAGATGGCGGGCGACGGCGAGGGCTGTATGGCCCTGTTTGAGGTGAAAGTGATTGGAGCCGAGACGAAAGAGCAGGCAGTAACGTTGTCAAAATCCATCATCACATCCAATCTGACCAAGGCGGCGATTTTCGGCCACGACGCCAACTGGGGGCGCATTCTCTGCGCGATGGGTTACTCCGGCGCGCAGTTTGATCCGGAGAAAGTCGATCTGTATTTCGAGAGCGCGGCCGGAAAGCTGCAGATCATCCGCGACGGCGTCGCGCTGGATTATAGCGAGGAGGAGGCAACGCGCATCCTTTCCGAGCCGGAGGTGACGGCGATCGCCGATGTGAAGATGGGGGAGGCGCACGCCACGGCCTGGGGGTGCGATCTGACCTTTGACTATGTGAAGATTAACGCGGACTACCGCTCGTAAATACCGGAAGGAGAATAAAAAAACATGGAAATGAATGTCATGCAGAAAGCGGAGGTACTGATCGAGGCTCTGCCTTATATTCAGCGTTTTAACCGCAAGATTATTGTTGTTAAGTACGGCGGCAGCGCCATGGTGGATGAGACGCTGAAACGCCAGGTGATCCAGGACGTTGTGCTGCTAAAGCTGGTCGGATTCAAACCGATCATCGTCCACGGCGGCGGCAAGGAAATCAGCCGCTGGGTGGGAAAGGTCGGGATGGAGCCGCGCTTTGTCAACGGCCTGTGCGTGACCGATGAGGCGACGATGGAGATCGTCGAGATGGTATTAAATAAGGTAAATAAAAATCTGGTGCAGTTGGTGAATGAGCTGGGCTGCAAGGCCGTGGGCATCAGCGGCAAGGATGGCACGCTGCTGCGCTGCGAGAAGAAATATTCGGGCGGCCAGGATATTGGTTTTGTCGGCGAGATTATTGAAGTCAATCCCAAGGTGATTTACGATCTTCTGGAGAAGGATTTCCTGCCGATTATCTGTCCGATCGGTTTTGACGATCAGTTCCAGAGCTACAATATCAACGCTGACGACGCGGCCTGCGCGATCGCGCGGGCGGTGAATGCTGAGAAGCTGGCGTTCCTCACGGACGTCGAGGGCGTGTACCGCAACTTTGACGACAAGGATTCACTGATCTCCGAGATGACGGCGGACGAGGCGCAGGCGTTTGTCGAGGGCGGCGGCCTGGGCGGCGGCATGCTGCCTAAGCTGCAAAACTGCGTAGATGCGATCAACCACGGCGTCAAGCGGGTTCACATCCTGGACGGGCGCATTGCCCACTGCCTGCTGCTGGAAATTTTCACGAACCGCGGTATCGGCACGGCGATCCGTGCCAATGGCGAAAAAAGCTTTTTGAATCCGGAGGAGGCCGACTGAGATGGAAAAACAACAGTACATCGAGCGCGCGGAGAGTGTGCTCTACAAGACCTACAACCGTTTTCCGGTCGTGTTTGATCACGGCGAGGGTGTGAGTCTGTTTGATAATGAGGGAAACGAATATCTGGATTTCGGGGCGGGTATTGCCGTGATGGGACTGGGTTACCATTATCCAGGATTTGATGAGGCTGTCAAGGCACAGGTCGATAAGCTCTGCCATATCTCCAATCTCTTTTACAGCACGCCGATGATCGAGGCAGGGGAGAAGCTTCTGAAGGCGTCGCAGATGGAGCGCGTGTTCTTTACAAACAGCGGCACCGAAGCGATCGAGGGCGCGTTAAAGATCGCCAAGCGCCATGCTTACAATAAGGGCATGGCGCCGGATTATGAGATCATTGCGATGAAAAATTCGTTTCACGGGCGCAGCCTGGGGGCGCTGTCCGTGACGGGCAACGATCATTATCAGGAACCGTTCGCGCCGCTGATCCCGAATATTAAATTCGCGAAGTTCAATGATCTGGAGAGCGTGAAGGCACTCTGGAGTGAGAAAACCTGCGCCGTATTGATGGAAACGATCCAGGGCGAGGGCGGCATTTATCCGGCCGCGCCGGAATTCCTCGCGGGCGTGCGGGCACTCTGCGACGAGCAGGGCGCGCTGCTGATGCTGGATGAGATTCAGTGCGGTATGGGACGCAGCGGAAGCATGTTTGCCTGGCAGGGGTACGGTGTGAAACCGGATGTGATGACGGTGGCCAAGGCGCTGGGAAACGGCGTGCCGGTCGGCGCGTTTTTAGCCTGCGGCGAGGCGGCCGCGGCGATGGTGCCGGGCGACCACGGCAGCACCTACGGCGGCAATCCCCTGGTCTGTGCGGCCGCGGCGAAGGTTCTCGATATTTTTGAGGAGGACGATGTCATCGGACATGTGTCTGAGGTCGGGGAATATCTCTGGGAAAAGCTGGAACAGCTGGCAGAGAGCGAGCCGCACGTCGTGGCGCATCGCGGCAAGGCGCTGATCCAGGGCCTGGAATTTGACTGCCCTGTCGCGCCGATTGTGAAAAACGCGCTGCTGGAGCAGCGGATGGTGCTGATCAGCGCGGGTACGAATGTCATCCGTTTTGTGCCGCCGCTGGTGATCCAGGAGGAGGACGTCGATGAGATGATCGCGCGGCTGGGGCGGGCGATCGCGGCGGTGGGGTGAGGAATTAATACCGGGTCATGTTTAAGGACGGTGCGGAGATAAAAGTATAGAGGAATATACGTAAGATTGGCATTCGGTTTATCAGAACCGGGTGCCATTTTCTGATTTTAGGGATTGCGTAACAGGTGATTTATGTTAGAATAAATTATCTGAAACCGGATTATTAGGAAGGGTGATACTGTGCTAAACAAGACTTTCGTCAATATGGTGGAAGTGCTGGGGTATGATATCGAGATAAAATATGTGAAAAGAGAACTTTGAGTTTGGAAAAGATAATAGGGGGTTATATGACAGAACAAATATACTCACTTGGAGAGGAAACGGAGCAGATTGAGTTTAAGAAGAGTACCGGTGAATTGAAGGAAGCGGTTATTTCTATGGCGGCTATTCTGAATAAACATCAGAGTGGAAAACTATATTTTGGCGTGAAAAATGATGGTACTGTTATCGGTCAGGAGATTAACGATACAACTCTCCGTACAATCAGTCAGGCTATTGGTAACCATCTTCGACCTGCGATTTATCCGAACATTAAGAAGGAACATTATGGAGAACGGACAGTTGTGTTAGTTGAGTTTTCAGGGACACAGCAACCGTATCTTGCCCATAATATTCCTCGCATTCGCGTGGCGGATGAGGATCTTGTGATGGAGCAACCTATGTATGAAGAAATGCTGCGCAAGCGCGACAGCATTACCTATTCATGGGAAGGTCAGAAGTCAAAATATGCAATTACAGATATTGATCAGACGGCGTTTAAGTCATATCTCAAAAAGGCAAAGAAGGTAGGCAGAATCAGTTTTGAGAACGAGGAACCGTTAGAGGTAATGACGAAGCTGGGACTGGCAGACAATGAGCATCTTCTGAATGCCGGTGCTGCTCTGTTTGTAAACTGTGGAATCAATGAACTCCAGATGGCAAAATTCGCATCCGATGAACGGCTTACTTTTACAGATATTCGCAGGTTTACCGGTTCTATCCTCGATTTGGCGGATAAAGCGGTTCAGTATATTATTGACGCAATGGACTGGCGTGTGGAATTTGATGGAAGTCTGGAACGAAAAGAAATTCCGGAAATTCCTGTGGATGCCGCCAGAGAAGCAGTGATAAATGCCTTCGCACACCGGTTGATAGAATCCGGCCAAAGTGTAGAAGTGGCGATTTATCGAAGCTTTATGGAAATATATAGTCCGGGCAAGTTCCCTGACGGAGTAATGCCGGAAATGTTCATCAGGGAAATTCGCAAGCCAATCCGCAGAAATCCGCTGATTACGCGTACTTTATACTACTCCAAGGACATGGAGAGCTTTGCGACCGGATTGAAGCGGATTCAGGATGCGTGTGATGAGACTGGGTGCAAAGTTGAGTATTATGGAGATGAATATGGTTTTACCGTTCGTTTTTACCGCCATTGCGGTGAAGGATGGGGAACAGATATGGGTGCCAATGGCACTCATGGCACTCAGAATGGCACTCATTCAGATACGAGCTATGAGGAACAGATTTTAAATCTTGTAAGGATGAATAATAAAATTACAAGAAAGCAAATGGCTAAAACTTTATCTATAAGCCCTCGTACTGTGCAAAGGGTGATAAATTCAATGGACAATCTGATATATATAGGGAGCGGAAAAGGTGGTCATTGGGAGATAAAGAATTAAAATGGTTTCATAAAGGAACAAATTGAAGAATCCAATCAGAAAATACGATGGCAAAAAGGAGACTTTCTTGTTCTGATTTACGGCTTTGAAAAAGCCTGAATTTTACAGGAAAGTCTCCTTGATTCGTCTGTTGGGCTGTGCCCTTTTATTTTGCTGTGCCCGCCAATGCGGCCTTCGCCTCGGCGACCAGCTCATCGGAGAGGATGGAGGTGCAGTGCGGGCAGCGCGCGGCGTCGAGGTCAATCGTGCTCTTGCAGAACGGGCATACCTTCTCGTGCGGCTCGGGAGCCGGAGCGGGCGCTTCCTCCTTGCTCTTGCGGATCTGGTTGATGGTGCGTACCAGCAGGAAGACGACAAACGCCATGATGATGAAATTGATGATGGCGGTGATGAACTGGCCGTAAGCGACTGTGGAGGTCTCCTCCTGCGCCGCCGCGAGCGTGGCATAGCTCTGGCCGTTTAAGGCGATAAACATGTTGGTGAAATCGATCTTGCCGGTCACAAGGCTGATCACCGGCATGACAATGTCAGAAACCAGTGAGGAGACCAGACCGCTGAACGCGCCGCCGATGATAACGCCGACGGCCAGGTCGATCATGTTGCCCTTCACGGCAAACTCTTTGAATTCTTTTAACAGTGAGCTCATAATAAAAAAATCCCCCTTTGGTTAATGTAACTATTATACTCAACGCGGTGCCAGAATGTCAATTGCTGGCGTGAGATTTTCCAGAGTGCGATTTTCTTGAGTCGGGATCAGAACGATGAGCAGGTCGTGACGGTATACAAGCTGCTGGCCAAGGGAACGATCTGCCGCATTGTCTTTAAAGTAACAAAAGGGAAATTTTTCTCCGAACTTCTTACAAGCAGTAGTAAGCGAGAGCAGAGAATTACTCAAGACTTAGGACAACCTATCAGGCGGAGCCCTCGTTTTACAGAGTCGAGAAATCGGCTCTTTTTTCTTTCAAACCGCTCATGCAACAGCACCTTTTTTATGTGGCATAATAAGAAAGCACCGCGATGGATCGGAAAGCGGCGAAATCGAAACAATTCGAGACAATGAGAGAAAGGATGGAAAACAAATGTGCAGAGTCTGGGGTTATGTAAGGGTGTCCAGCAGTGATCAGAATGAAGACCGGCAGCTGATCGAAATGGCAAAGAAAGAGATTCCAAAGGAAAATATTTATATCGACAAGCAATCCGGAAAGGATTTTGACCGTCGGGAATATCGGAGACTGGTAAAAAAACTGAAAAAGGGGGATTTGCTGTACGTCTTAAGCATTGACCGGCTGGGACGGAATTATGAGGAAATTCAGGTGCAGTGGCGAATCCTGACGAAGGAGATGGGGATTGACGTCTGTGTGCTCGACATGCCGCTTCTTGATACCAGACAGGGAAAAGACCTGATGGGAACCTTTATTGCTGATCTTGTGCTGCAGATTCTTTCCTTCGTGGCGGAGAATGAGCGCGTGAATATCAGAAAGCGCCAGGAACAGGGGATTGCGGCGGCAAAAGCACGGGGCGTGCAGTTTGGCCGGTCAAAAAAGACGATGCCGGAGAACTTTGACGAGATTGTCTGTGCCTGGAAACAAAATGAACTTCCGTTTACGGAAGTCCTGGAGCAGTGCGATATAAGCAAATCCACATTTTACAGGAGAATACGCGAATGTGAGCTTGTATAAGGTGCCACAAAGTACACTTTTTCGCACAAAGTACACTTTTTGGCACGCGGCCGCGTTGCAAACTTATTTCATGAATTTTCAGAAAAATCAATTCGAATACCTGGTATTATCCCTGGAAATAATTTGAAAAAGCGAATAAATACATAAAGATTATGCAATTTTGGTGTTGCGTAAAAATGATTTATGTGGTAAGGTGAGAATAAAACCTGACTTTGGTATCCAGCTTTAAAAATGGCGTTAGTTTTATGAAAAAA
>JAJQAA010000050.1 GCA_021204045.1 Clostridiales bacterium | reverse complement strand
TGGGTTTCATAACCCCATTGGTGCCTTTCGCAGAAAGGCGGACTATAACTATGACCAAGAAGTGCAGATATTTTCACCAGCGGTACGCCCATCTCTATCAGAATCGTCGCATACATATGTCTGAGTCCGTGAACGGTTATGTGTGGCAATCCACATTTGCTACATATTTTTGTCAGCGCATGATTCAGGGAGCTTAATGAATGTGGACAGCCATTTTTCTGACAACTGATATAATCCTTGTCTGAATACGTTCCCCGGCTGTTATCTTTATTCCACTCGATCAGTTTTTTCCGCTCTTTTAACTCCGCCATAATGATATCCGGCACCCGCAAGGTACGAAAACTGTTCGGTGTCTTCGGCTCCCGTTCAATCAGAGCATATTCATCAATCTTGCTCCCATTTCCTTTGCTGATTCTGGGATCTGACACAACCTGACGACTGATGAACACAGTATTTTTTTCAAGATCAAAGTCTGCAAATTTCAAGCCAAGAATCTCGCCTTTCCTGAGTCCGCAAAACAACCCCAGCAGTATTTCAAGATACCAGCTGCTCTCCGATGCTACTTTCAGGAGCTGTTTGATTCCTTCCTTACTCAGTACCGTAACTTTCGGTTTCGGCCTTTTATAAGGTTTTGTTGCTGTGACTGGGTTGGTTTTAATATAACCGGCAATCACCGCCTCCTTGAAAGCCAGATTCAATATCTCCCTGCCTTTATTTCCTGCAGATGGCGTTGCTTTCGCCACACGCTCCAGAAGTGCATTCAGATAATCTGCATTAACATATCTGACCTTAATATCATAATCCAGTTGTGGGAGGATCAGATCATAAATAGCATACGCTCCTACCATCCTTGTAGTGGACTCCACTCTCTGGGAGAACACATCTTCAAACCAGTAGATCAGATAATCTTTCAGCATGACCTCTGTATTGACCTGATTCGCCATCTGATATGACCGATAAGCTTTCTTAAATTCTGCCTCGCAGCGGTCATAACTTTTGTCAGCCTCTTTACTGGTCCGAAAGCCACCTTTTTTCCCATATTTCACTGTTCCATCGTCCTGAAGGACTTTGGTGCGGTGATACCACGAATTATTTTCATAGAATGATTTACTTTTCTGAGTGGTTTCCTTTTTCAACAGCTTCACCTTCTTTAGCTGATACCATCCAGCCAATGATCAAAAGATTGTTTTGGCACCCTGAGAAGTTTTCCAATCTTTATAACACGGAACGGCTCCTGCTTCTCATATGTTTCTTCTAGCAGGGAATATGCCTTGCTTCTGCCAATCCCCAGTAACTTCTGAATATCTTCCGCATCGTAAACTTTCTTTTCTGTATTTACAGTTTCCATACCGATTTTCTCCTTTCCGAAGCGGCCTTACATTCTTATCATAATCATCTGACCGCTCATCGTCCATGATGCCGATACTGGCAGAAACCTCCTTCGGCATCCTTGACAAACTCCATCTTTTATACTTCATCAATGTTTTTAATCTATTACGGAGCTTCTGTACTCTCCGGTATCTCCAACCCCATACTGCATCGGAGCGCATCCTCCACCCCTGACATCTGTTCCGGTGACAGCTTGCCAATATATCTCTGAACCCGCAGCTTGTCTATTGTCTTGATCTGCTCCAGTTCCACAATCGACGGTGCGCTTAAACCCCGTACTCTCTCCAGATAATAATGCGTTGGCTGGTTCTGTTTCTTAATCTTTGTTGTCAGCGGCGCGACGATCAGCGTCGGGCAGTAATAGTTGCCGTCATTATTCTGGAGCACCAGGACAGGACGGGTACCGCCCTGCTCCGACCCCTTAAACGGATTCAGATTTGCCATATACAAATCTCCCCTCCGGTAAATCCAGTCTTTCTTCATGTTCGTCCTCCTCATATGTTAAAATTTCAGTGGTAATGCATTCTTCCTGCTGGTGCCGTTGTAAATGCGATAGACCTGGTACAGGTACTTTTTATATCCCGCAAGGCTGCTGCCGGTGGCGTGGCCCTCGCGGTAGATCGTCAGCGGGTCGAACTTACGCAGCTGCATGACCATCCGCTGCGGGTTATATTCCCCATGGTACAGGTCAATGAAACGGCACATGCCTTTGACATTCTCTGCCCGCAGGGAATCCGGCTCCCCGTTCCATGCTTCCAGCAGGAGGCACATCGCTTCTTTATATTTGTCAGGACCGATGGCCTGAAACTCCTCAAAAGCTGTCTTGATGCAGGCGATCCGTTTGTATCCATGCTTCTGGTCATAGTCCAGTGTCAGGCCGATGCTTTCATTCACATGAAGGAAGTGCATCTCAATTTCCCTACCGCCATAGATATTGGCCCGGATTTCGGCACCGGGAGATAGTTTCGCAGAAGCACCGGTCTGCTTGGCAAACAGGAGTGCCTCATCGCTTTCCGTCAATCCATAATAAACCTTGCACCGGATCGGCAGGTCCCGTCCGCCGTTTCTCGCGACACGGGCATTGATGGTATGCTGGCCGTCAAAGACATAATAGCGGCCATTCCGGCAGCTGACCTTCGGCTCATTGGCGATCCGCTCATCAAAGTCAGCGACAATCGCCTCCACGCGCTGCGTCCTCAGACTGCGCTGGTACGTCTCCCTCGGTATGATCAACTGGCGGGAGTTTAGAATCATGATTTCATAAGGGCAGTCTACAGCTTTCATAAGTACATAACCTCCTCCTAAAATTTATGTAGAAATTCCATTGCTTCCTTCGCAATCTTCCGTACACGGAATTGAAATGTTTCTGTCTTCGCGATCTCCGGATTTAATTCCAGACATTTGTTCCAACGGAAGATAAGTGTGTCTGCAGCATCCTGCATATCGACGATCACATCATCCTCTGTCGTAATGCCCTCGGAATGCACCAGGCCGTCATAGATCTCCATGATCTTCCTGTGCGAAACCTTCGTAACCGGTCCGTCCGCAATTCCTTCTCTATCATCCGCGTCCAGCTCTCTTTCCTGAGAAACAGTTCCAGGCGATTCTTTTTTCTCCGGAATTATCTTTGGACGTTCCTTTGAATTTTTCTCCTGGCTTTTCTCCTGACTTTTCACAGACTTTTTCTCAGGCGGTTCCCTGAGCTGCCGCACAAGACCATCCCGATCACCAGGCGGTGCTTTTGCTACCTCAGTAACTGCCTTGTCCGTCGGACTGATCGTTCCGGACAGAATATCATGCTTGATGCCGGGATCGGTATCTTCCGCGGCGTCAATGCCATCCGCATATTTGGCCGCCCGTCGGACATACGCACTGTTTGTATTGTTCTCACGGGCAATCCGTTCACAGGTCAGCCCTGAATTTTGCTCCTGCTCATTTTGAACAGGACCACTTTCACTCACGGAAGTGTACTGGTTGCCATGAAACGGTCTGGACATTTTCTCCGCGTTATACTGCTTCCCAATCAGATATTTCCTCTGCTGCGGCGTCAGGTTCCTCCGCCCCAGCTGCGTTTTATAAATAAACGCAAGAACGGCATATTCATCCGGGAACTGCTTCTCAAAGATCTCGTAAGGGATCTCCGGATGCCGCTGTACGATTCGGTAGCGGTTGTATCCGTCTACAATCACGTACGCGCCGGTTTCCGGCTGTTTCCAGATAATGATCGGGTTAATCACCCTGCCATCCTCTAAGATGTTCTCCTCCAGCTGGGCAAATTCCTGAGCGGACAGCGGAGGAATCTGCTCTGCAAATCTGGGATTAATCGTCAATTCCATAACTGGTTTCTTCCTCCTTCTAAGTAAGACAGCCGGCCGAAGCCGAAGCTGTTCCGGCTGTCTCTTTTTATATGATCTTTCCGTATTTGTTCTCAACAACCCCGGAACCGCAGGCACTCTGTCCTGCCGGGAAATCATCAGGCGTCTGACAGCGTATCAGATCCATGGGAATCTCACCCCTCCGTGGTCCTCACCGAGCCGCATAGCGGAAGTATCATTATCCTGTGAAGTGTCATCGCGCTACCGGGTGCTGCCCGGTACTTACAGCCGGCTACCGCTCCGTCCCCTACGGGAGATCGTGGCGTTGGCCGCTGACGTCGCTCTTTCCTCACAGCTTCGTACCTGATGAATGTGTATTCTGTTTTCAAAGTGCCTGCTTCCGGCCTTTCGGTCGGTACATGCTTATTGTATAAGGAAAACTCCCGGCGCAGGAGTGACCGGAAGTCCTGCTTTGGCGGTACTCTGAGTACCGGCCGCCACTTCCGGAACTCCTAGAAGCTCTTCGCCAGTTCTGACAGTTCCGCAATCACCGTCAGTATCTTCGTTCTCTCTGCCACCCGGTCTGACACCTTTCCGGTCAGTAGATAATCGGTGCTGACTTTGAAGTACACGGAAATCTCCACCAACAGGTCAATCGAACAGGTCCGCCGTCCTTTCTCCATCTTTCTCATGTGATCCAGGCTGATGTGCAGTTCCTCCGCCAGTTCTTCCTGTGTCATTCCATGGAGCAGGCGAAGCTCCCTCAACCGTTTTCCATACTGTTCCGGGTCAAAATACATATTGTCCTCCTTCCGCATAACCGGTTGAAGGACTTTCCCCGTCGTATGAAGCAGAAAAACCGCGCAAAAAAGACGCCGCAGAAATCGGAATGGCACAGATATTCTGTACACATCCCGGCTTCATACGGCGCCTGGAAGACACGGTTCACACCGGCTCTGCTTGCACGATTCAAGTCGTTATGATCATTTTATTTTTTTGTTTTTATCTGTCAGTTCGCGGTAATACCGCTTCATCCTCCTGAAATAAGCGAGGTTCAGGACTCCCTCAAATTTACATTTCCGGCATTTCACACGGATATGCCCGCTCCTGTCCCCATATACCCCGGCGATCCGAAAATGGCAGATGGGACACCGGAGTTCCTGCTCCCGCATATTTTCCACCTCACATCGGGAACGTAGTATTTTATCCACTACTGCCTTCTCCGGTGCCGGATATCTGGGATTAAATTCCAATTCATTCAAAAGGTATCACCCCCCAGTTTCAATTCACCTGACAGATATTCCTGAATATCCCGGTATTCCAACAAATTCAGCTCTTTTAGCCGGTAGAACAAAGCCGACCAAGACACCCCCATATGTTCCGCCACCCTTTGCATCGCAATCTTTTCTGACCGCGCAAATACAGATCTTCCATACACACGAATCCTATCTGCCCCGGCATATTTGGGAAGCATCTCGCGCACCATACATCCCGGCATCAAAATGACCGCAGCCAGTCTGTCTGCCTGGCTTTCCATCATATTACAAAACTGCCGAAGTTCCTTCATCGAATACATCTGCTCCGTGTCGTACTCTGACCGAAAAGACGCCTGTATGGGGTTGTGCTTCTCTAAAAGCCAGTGGGCAGCTTCATGTGCAAGCGTAAATCTGCGCCTGCCGGTCTCCTCGGTGCGAAGAAGAAATCGATCCAGCACGATTGTCCCTTTACAGAAAATTTCAGGTGTCTTTTTTCCGTCACGGTAAATATATAACGGCGTCGTTCCATCTGCAAGAAATCCTATTTTTGATAAATCATCCTCTGCAAACCGCTCATATTCTATAAGCAGGCCAAGATAATTCATAATCAAACCCTCAAGATCAATACGTTCCATCCATGCAGCCTTTCCCCCTGTATAGTCAAGGACAATACTTTCACCAAGCTCTTCTAACTCGGCATTTGATATATAATTATGCATTCAACCACCTCCCGTAAAGCAGCGTCCCAATCCCTCATACGCTGCCGCTTTCAAATAAAAATATTTATATTTCCACACTGCTGATCTAAGTCGCGCAGCGAAATCCCTCTGTTTGATCTTTCTACCCTCTGTCAGCATGGCTGCTTTGCCTCCACAAACCATCTATAGTTTTCCTCGTAATATAACTGCGATTCCTGACCTCCGATCACTACTGTATAGCGCAATCCTATGCCGCCTGCTTTTCTGCTGGCCGCCCGGACACAGTCCACGACACGGTCGACCTTATAAATATGCCCGTCTGTCCACCGAACCCACCGCGGGCACATCCTGCCTTCCGCATTAAACTCTACTCCGACATCTACATATACCTTACAATTATTTGCTGTTTCCATAGTTATAGTCCGCCTTTCTGCGAAAGGCACCAATGGGGTTATGAAACCCACG
>JAJQAA010000027.1 GCA_021204045.1 Clostridiales bacterium | reverse complement strand
AAAACCTTTCCAGCCATCATCACGTTCAATAACATTTGACGGAACATCTGCTGTGAGACATACAAGTGATTTTTCTTCGTCCGTTTTCTCTACAAAACAGTATTCTGCATTCATATTCACCAGGGAGAAATCCTCAACCTTACACACGGTAAAGCTATCACTAAGCACTTTTAATATCATAAAGCCTCACCTTTCCGATTTTAGCTTTGTATACTCGTCGGTAAATTGAAATATAATTATTCATCTGGCTGTTGACCATCATGCGCTTTCCACATGCACTCTGTCAATTTCAATTCTGAAAAGACTGCCTTAAAAGAAGAATCCTCCGGTGAACAAGCATAGATTCCAAAACGGATTTTGCCGCCGCCCTGATGCATATGGCAGATTCTCATCTGTTTGAACTGAACGCCATCTTCGGAACATTCAACACAATAGTCATCCTCTCGTCGGCTAAGGCGATACCACATTAATTTTATATCTGATGGTATTTCTGTCGTAGCCCAGTCAGAATACCCATGGTTCGTAACAACACTTCCCAAATGCTGAAACTCATCATTTTCATATTCAATAGAACCTTTCAACCAATTTTCACTGTCAAGATACATAACTATCCCACATTGGTCAAAACGATGATGACTTTCCTCAAAAGCCGTTTTCACTGTAAAACTGAAATACTTCTCATCCGTTTCCATCTGAAAGACTGGCGCATTATCGTTTTGAAAATGATAGTAAGTTCTCTGCCACAAATCTGTATGCGGCTTTGTTACAATCTCAATCGTATTCTCAGAAATATTACATTTCTGTGGTTCCCTTGTCCATCGAAATCCTTTTAAGTCCATTGCCCTTCTCCTCGCATATTCCGATTTGTTACGCTAGTTTAATAGGATGTCGTATTACTGTCTTCCACTTTTCTGCCGGAACCTTCCTGGCATCTGACATATAGATTTCATGATAAAGCCTTGTCTCACTCAAATCATTTTCATATCCGTTCGCGGCAAGAAATTTATCCATAACCGCAACTGTCGATGGCTCATCATCAAATGGCCCGAAATGCATAATCTGCACGCATAGACCTTCATCAATCATAAGGAACTCCGCAGAGGAACAGTCCATCTTTTTCTTTTTGGAAGCCGTTTCTACCGCCCAGTCAAAATCTTTCTGCGTTATAAACTCCGGCAATCGGATTACGGAAATCCAATGGAATGCGGATTTTTCCGAATAATTAACGCCTTCTACACCTTCCTGCCACCAGAAGCCCTCCAACGGTGGGACAGCATATTCAAAGAAGCCCTCTATCTTATAGTCTGTTTTATAACTCATTCGTCGCTTTTATCGTCGCTTTTATCGTCGCTTTTATCGTCGCTTTTTTGCGACGATTCATTTTAATTTATACAGTCTTCCTTTATTCTTTCCATTGTCTACAAGCTTATCTGCCGCTGTAAGTTCTTTCATAAGCTGCTTTGCTCTTGTTTCTTTAAGGCTCAATAAAGCCATAATTTCAGACGTCTTATGCCACTGTCTGTCTTCCATGAAATTTAGGATTGCTGCATACTGTTCTTCCGTTTTTGGAGTAATACTTTTAATTCTATTCCCTACATCTTTTGTCTCTTTAGGCTCATCCTCTAAAAACGCAGAGTTTATCGGTATCCGGATCCGCATCGCCCGTCTGTCCTCATCAGTAAAAAATTCCGCTCTGGGGGAACCATTTCGTTCCAGTTCCTCCTGTATGGTAGGAATCCCTGACGAATGACCTTCTGACAAATCCAATTCTTTTAAAAACTCCCCCAGGCGACGGTTACGATAATAACGCGATACAAATCTCTGGCCTTTTTCAATCGTATCATTTGAAATTGACCGGTCTATTCCCGGAAAATTCATAATATTAATGCAGTCTGGCTCTATTTCAATCGTCACCGGCTCATTGGACATATAATCTCGATGATAAAATGCATTAACGACAGCCTCCTCAATCGCCTGATATGGATAATTCATAATCCGAAGCGACTCCATCTGGTTTGGTACCTTGATAACCTTTTCGCGGATAAAAAGATTGCGAAAACGTTCCATCGTCGCCTGTATCATCTGCGGCACGGAGCCCGTGATGTTCGGATAATCCTCACTCAAACTTGGATTTTTAATGCTACCCTCCGGGAATACTGTCATCTGCACATAAGTATAGCGGAAAAACTTCTCAGGATGCTCACAGAACATCATCAGTGCCACATTCTGAATATAGCGAAGCTCCGGCGGTCCCTCTAGCAGTTGCATTTCCTCTAATATCGCCTCCACACCGCGCTCCCTTACCTGCTTTGCCAATTTGCTTCCAGTCTTTCGCAAATGGTCTTCCAAAAGTACCGGCGAAATATCAGAAAATGTCGCCTTATGATTTGCTTTACAGTCAAATGGCGTCTGATCTGTCATAGCAATCAACTCCCGTTCCTGCTCTGGATTTGCTCTGACAGAGCTTGTGCCATAACGAATGTAATAATAATATTTTTTGTCCTTTTTCCCGGTAACATAATCCGGTGCTTTATATGGCCTCTGCTGCCCAGTGCGAACAACAATCACCAATATCCATCTGCCGTCTACTTCCATCGGAATGAGCCGCGGAAAGTATGCCGGGGAGATAACATTATTATATCCAACCATTTCTTTCTGAATATCGTCCAGCATATATTCCGGAAGTCCCTTTACCGGCCGCACTGCCACTCCATTTTTCTCCTCAACGCCCACAAGAATATATCCGCCACCCTCGTTATTATAATCATTGGCGTAGGCACAGACACTGTGATAAATATCATCCGGATTCCAACCGGCTTTAAATTCGATGCGCGAGGACTCTACTCTAGTTTTTCGCAACAAATCCTCAATGTCTATCTCCAATTCCATAAATACAGATCCTTTCTTGGATGAAAACTTGTTAAATACTCATGCTACACGTCATTTCAGATTCTATCAACATTTGTAAAGCGGCACAAAATTCTCTAAAATGTTTTACCTCAAAACAGCAAAAAACATTGTCTATGAAGATATTTGCAATCTCTTTTACTTATTCGATCTTGTTGTAGGAACCCCGACTTAACACATTTCGCTTGCCATTAACTTTTAATATTGCTCCCCTACTTCTTATTTTTATTTGCTGTCTCACTAAATTCAATAAATGCTTTCATCGAATTTGGATTTTTCAACAATTCTGGAAGGATCGCCTTCATTATCGCTGTATTCGGATCCTCAACAGGCGCAATAGGCATAGAAGCTTTTACAATTGCCTGTATTGTTTCCGTATCTTTATCATGAATTTCATTTTTTAATTGAGAAATTTCATCTTGAATTTCATATAAAATTTGAATCAATTGTGACACATCACTATTTGTCCCCTTATATGCCACCTCTCCATTTTCATTTTGACCAGTTGATTCCTCAAATGGTAATGCACTTATTGTTTTAACCAACCTAGATTTGATTTCTTCAACTGAATCTAAATCCCTAAGATCATAATCAAACACTCTTATCCCGGCAATATCAAAAGGTATCCTTTCGTTTTTTTCCTTCAGATAAATTATAGGCTTTCCTGTTGAAGTTCTATATCCCATCTCATAAAAAGCATTCGGATTATGACCCGTAATATCTGCAATTACAAGTTCAGAGTTTATTATAGCGTCTATTATAGTTTGAGTAATTGAATCCGCTTGATTCAATTTATCTACCCTTATCGGCTCAAATTCAGTTTCAGCACATACAGGCTCAATAATATATTTGAATACCTGATCTGCTCGTTTTCTTACTTCACTCCCTTTTTCTCCAATAGGCGATATTACAAAACACTTTCTCATATTTTCACTCCTTAACTTTATTGAATAAATGCCTCTATCTACTTTTTTAATCAAATCGTTTTTCATCAAAGTATTCAAAGAACCCGCAAATTGCCCTTCTGTATATTCATTTACCTCATTATCATGTAAATAACTCTTAATATCTTGAACACTATGCTTTTGTCTATCTGATAAAAATTTTAAAACATTTTCTTGGATTATTGAACTTTTAGTCATATTTTCCCTTCCTCCTCAAACGAATTGTACTCCAATAACATTACCAAGTCAATACCATTTCTTGTATTTCTTGTTCTTATTCTTGCGTTTCTTGTCTTTCGAGTAAATTGGCAATATATCATAAAAACTTATACATTATAAACATGGCAGGCAATCCTATAGACTACCTGCCATACAATACAATCTGTATAAAATTTTCATCACTCGAACTCTATCGTCCCCGGCGGCTTCGAACTGATATCGTAAAACACCCGGTTCACCCCGCGGACTTCATTGACGATCCGATTCATTACCTTTGTCAGCACCTCGTAAGGGATCTCCGCGGCCTCCGCGGTCATGAAATCAATCGTCCTGACTGCACGGAGCACAACCGCGTAATCATAGGTTCTCTCATCTCCCATGACGCCCACGGAGCGCATGTTGGTCAATGCCGCGAAGTACTGGTTGATCTCCTTGTCCAAACCGGCCTCCGCGATTTCCTCGCGGTAGATGGCATCGGCGTCCTGGACAATGCGGACTTTCTCGGCAGTCACCTCGCCGATGATACGAATGCCGAGTCCCGGACCGGGGAACGGCTGACGATAGACCAGCTTTGCCGGAATTCCCAGCTCAAGCCCCGCCTTGCGCACCTCGTCCTTAAACAGGTCGCGCAACGGCTCGATAATTTCCTTGAAATCAACATAATCCGGCAGACCGCCAACATTGTGGTGCGACTTGATTACGGCAGATTCTCCGCCCAGGCCGCTCTCGACCACATCCGGGTAGATGGTTCCCTGTACCAGGAAATCTACCTTGCCGATCTTCTTTGCCTCTTCCTCGAAAACCCGGATAAATTCCTCACCAATAATCTTGCGTTTGCGCTCCGGTTCTTCCACGCCCTTCAGCTTCGTGTAGAAGCGTTCCTGCGCATTGACACGGATAAAATTAAGGCGGTATGGACCATTTGGACCGAACACTTCCTCGACCTCGTCGCCCTCGTTCTTGCGAAGCAGGCCATGATCAACAAAAACGCAGGTAAGCTGGTCGCCCACAGCCTTGGCCAGCATCACAGCCGCAACCGATGAATCAACGCCGCCTGACAGGGCGCACAGCACCTTGCCGTCCCCAACCTTTTCGCGGAGAGCTTTGACCGTGTTCTCAACAAAAGCATCCATCTTCCAGTCTCCGGCGCAGCCGCAGACTGCGTAGACAAAGTTGTGCAGCATGGTCCTGCCCTCGACCGTGTGCAGCACCTCCGGATGGAACTGGAATGCGTAAAGTCCCTGCTCAACACTTTCAACTGCAGCGGCCGGACAATTATCACTGTACGCGATGACGCGGAAGCCGGGCGCAACATTTTCTATGTAATCATTGTGGCTCATCCAGCAAATCGTCTTGTCCTGAACGCCGGAAAACAGCCTGCTGCTATGGTCGACCGTAATCTCGATCTTGCCGTACTCACGCACCGGCGCCTTGCAGACATGGCCACCCAGAAGATGCATCATCAGCTGCGCACCATAACAGAGTCCCAGCACCGGTACTCCAAGCTTGAAAAGCTCGAGACTTGCCGAAGGCGCGCCCTCCTCGTAACAGCTGTTCGGACCGCCCGTGAGGATGATCCCCTTCGGTTTCATCTGGCGGATCGTCTCGATATCTGTCTTATAGGAATATATTTCACAATAGACATTGCACTCCCGCACCCGGCGCGCCACCAGCTGATTGTACTGGCCGCCAAAATCAATCACGATAATCTTTTCTCTGTCCATGTATGTTCCTCCTGATTCACCCTTTTATAGTACCTGGCCACTAACCTCAGTCTTCGCCTACGGCTCGACTTCGCTACACCGCAGGCGTCCTTTAGGAAGTGCTCACATTGTACCATGATCTTCCCGCATTATCAATATTCGATTTGCCTCTTATTTGACTCATCTTATATGGCCTGTTTTTATTTCCCTCTGCGGAAATCGTTGACCGACCGGATCAGCAGCCGTATATTCTCGGTCAGCGAGTCAAACAGCCCGTACTGGTATAATTTCATGACCAGAATGCCGAGCGGCACTGCCACGATCATGCCGGAAATCCCGTGCAGCTTAAAGCCAAGATAAAGCAGAAACAGCGACCACAGCGGCGACAGTCCCAGTGTGTCGCCGACGATCTTTGGCTGGATAATCTGGCGGACGAACAGTGTCAGGAAATAGAGCAGCGCCAGGCCGGCCGCCAGCGCGTATTCCCCGGATAAAAGCTTGATCAGCGCCCAGGGGATCAGCACCGTCCCTGTGCCGAAAATCGGCAGGAAATCCAGTACCGCGACGAGAACCGCCAGCAGAAAGCTGTACCGGATGCCGAGAACCGCAAACCCTGCCCACAGCAGGGCTGCAATCACAAACATAATTTTCGCCTGAGCGAGAAAATAGCCGCCAACCAGTTTTTTAGCGTCACGGCTGAACGCGTCAAAATAGCGATTTCCGCTCTCCGGAAGATGTCGTTTGACAAAAGCGGCAAGCTCATCACGGTCAACAATAAAAAAGTACGCGGACAGGATTGTCACCACGATATGCACCAGGGCATTGGGGATTCCCAGCACAAGATTGCCTGCCCATTCCACCGTCGGAGATGCGATGCGCTGCACCAGGCGGCTGAGCTCGTTGCCAATATTATTGGCAAAATCCGTTCCGAATGACCGCACATCCTCCGGAAGCAGAGCAAAAACATTCTCAAATCGCCGGAAAACAGTCTCCACCTCTCCCGCTGCCACTTTGTAAATCTCCGGCAGATCGCCCGCCAGACTGAGCGCCTGTGTGACCAGTCTGGAAACCGCCAGATAGCCCAGGCCGATCACCAGAGCGAGGACGAGAATCACGATCAGTATGGAACTGTGGCGACGTACAAGGCGCAATTTCCGCTCCAGAAACCGCACCAGTGGATTGGCGATCATGGCGATAACCCAGCCAATCACAAACGGTGAAAACCAGACGACCAGCTTTGGTCCCAGCCAGCAGACCGCCGCAATACACAGCAACGGAATCAGGATGTTTAAAATAATACGCGCATAGTTTTTCAGGCTTTCCATAAATACTCTTTCAAAAACGCAAACAGCGCATCCATTTCCTCGTCCGTTCCCACGCTAATGCGCAGGTAATTATTCAACCGCGGCTGATTGAAATAGCGCACGTAGATCTGGTTCTGCCGCAGCGCTTCAAATAATTCACCGGCCGGAACCCGCTCGTGAGAAGCGAAAATAAAATTGGCGCTCGAGTCCGGGAAGGAAAATCCCAGCTCTCGCAGCTGTTCCTTGGCCCGCTCCCGCGTGCGGATGATTTTCGCCGTCGTTTCACAAAAATACGCTTCATCTTTCACAGCCTCCACGCCAAGCGCCAGAGAGGTCGCGTTCATCGTGTAGGAATTAAACGAAAATTTGACATCGCACAGAGCCTGAATCAATTCTGGCTGCCCGATCGCGTAACCGATCCGCATGCCGGCCATGGCACGTGATTTGGAAAAAGTCTGCACCACCAGCAGGTTGTCATAGCGTTCAACCAGACGGATTGCGGACGTCCCGCCAAAATCAATATATGCCTCGTCCACGATCACGATGACAGATGGATTGCGCCGCACAATCTCCTCGATCTGCTCCAGCGGCATCAGAATACCGGTCGGCGCGTTGGGATTCGGGAAAATAATCCCGCCGTTATCTCCGTAATAATCCTGCGGACAAATGCGGAACCCCGCATCCAGCGCCGGTGTGCGATAGGGAATATCAAACAATTTGGCCCACACCGGATAAAAAGAATACGTCACGTCCGGAAACAATATCGGTTTCCCGGAATGAAAAAAGGTCAGAAAGGCCATCGCGATCACATCATCCGAACCCACGCCGACAAACACCTGATCTTCTCCAACCCCATAGTGTTCTGCCAGACACTGCACCAGCGCCGTCGCCGTCGGATCCGGGTATTTGCGGAGTGCCGCAGCGTCAAGCTCATGAAGTACCCACGCTACCCCGGGAGCCGGCGGATACGGATTTTCATTGGTATTCAGTTTGATCAGGCGGTCGCCCCGCGGCTGCTCACCCGGCACATACGGCTCAACCCTGCGCACATTAGCTTCCCATGCTTTCATCTCATCGTCTCCTTATCTGTCATTCTATACAATGGATTTTGCCCCCAAAAATCATTGTCATATTCGTTTTCGGTGTTCATTCAAATGATAATAAACCGCCATCACAGCTGTCGCAGCAAAATAAAACCAGGTTGTCGGATTGCTCAGCCAGGTTGTGAAAAATGAAAGCATCAGATACGCGGCGAGCTGCGCGTACAGAAGATATCCCATAGGATTGCGCATTTCCCGCAGCTTCACGGTCAGCAGGTAAGCAGCCACGCCCAGAAGGCAGGATAACAGCAGCACACCCGGCCAGCCAAAATCATAATAAGCGTCATAAAACAGCGTCAGCGTAGACAATTCCCGCTTGTCCACATAGATCGGATACTGGAGCAGATTCGGAAATACAAACTTCAGTCCGGAAAGCACCCACAGCGGATACAGGCCTTTCAAACCCAGGCTGTGCCTGGGAAGCACCTCCACCATGCAGTTAAAATTCTCATAATTATTTGCAATATAAATATAGGGCTGCGCGAGAAATACCGGCATGGTCTCCTGCTTCATTTCAAAAATCCCCATCAAATACTCCGCATCATGGCTGCGCGCCACGGTCAGCAGCAGATAGACAGGGAGCAACACAGCCAGCACCGGAAGCAGGTAAAGCGGATGAAATGATTTCTGCAGGGAAATGTAGGTAAATGCAGCCAGCATCACCGCAAAAACAAACTGGAAACGAGAAACGCACAGGATCGGAATCATCAGCGCAACCAAAGTCATCACCAGCGCGATCACCATCCGTTTCTCGCTCCCGCGCCCGTTTTCCATATGCAGATAAAGCACCGTCAGCGACGGCACCAGGACACAGGAAACCGTGATATAGTGCACGCCGGTCAGATGAAATTCTGAGTAGGCATGCGGCACACCGCGCACGAGCAGAGGCACATAGCCAAGCACCACCGCCTCCAGGATAAAGGTTGCCAGCGTAAGAACGGTCAGACCACAGAGCAGGCAGAAAACCGGGATCGCATTGCCCGTAAAGCTGCGGAAACGTCCGTAATTATCATAGCCACTTCCATACAAACGCGTGAGCACCTCAAACACGACCCAGAATCCGACGAATGCCAACGCAAAACACACCCAGGTCATGATCTGCCAGTCGCTCTGCAGATAGCTGAGCTTTAAGCAGGCCAGACCCTGGCCGCCCACCCAGAACAGGGAAAAAATCCCCCGCAAATGAATCAGGCTGCGCGTGTGCCGGTAATCGCTGATATACAGCCAGACGGCCGCAATCATCAGTGCCACCCCGGATAAATAATAATGTCCGAATCTGGCAAGGAAAAAGCTCGCCAGATAGCAAAACAGGTAAACAATCATACGATTTCCATCCTGTTATCTTCTATAAATTTCATAACTTTGGAGCCCACACAAACATGTTCCCGCATCATTTCATTAAAAATTTCCGTAAGAAAGAAAATGGCTGCCGTAGCGCTGCGGCAGCCACATTTCTTTATGCCTGGCTCTTTACGAACTCGCGCATATAATCTTCCACCTCTTTGGTAGTCGCAAAGCTCATCGCTTTTTCCGCTACCGCCTGTAGCTCCTCGCGGCTGGAGTTGCAGATAATTCTCCGGGACTGCAGAATCGCCGAGGCACTCATGGAAAATTCATTGAGTCCGAATGCAATCAGCAGCGGGATCATCATCGGGTCGCTCGCCGCCTCGCCGCACATACCAACCATAATGCCTGCCTCATTCGCGCAGGAGATGATACGCTGGATGCTGCGCAGCACCGCCGGATTGAATGTCGAATACAGATAGGAAATCCGTTCGTTGCTGCGGTCACAGGACATCGTGTACTGAGTCAGGTCGTTCGTGCCGATGCTGAAGAAATCAACTTCCTTCGCGAATACATCCGCCATCAGGGAAGCCGCCGCGGTCTCTACCATGATGCCAACCTGAATATCCTTATTGTAAGGAATTCCTTTGCGGTCCAGCTCCGCCTTCGTCTCCTCGATCAGGGCCTTTGCCTCGCGAATCTCATCAATGCACGTAACCATCGGGATCATAATGCGGATATTGCCGTAAGCGCTGGCGCGCAGCAGGGCGCGCAGCTGCGGACGGTAAATATCATCCTTGCGGTCCAGACAAAGACGGATCGCCCGATAGCCAAGGAAGGGGTTTTCATCCTTCGTAAGACCCATGTACGGGATTTCCTTATCTCCGCCGATATCAAGAGTACGGATGATGACTGGCTTCCCGGCCAGACGCTCCGCAACGGTCTTGTATGCCTCATATTGCTCGTCCTCCGTCGGCATCGCGCTGCGGTCCATAAACAGGAACTCTGTGCGGAACAGGCCGACGCCTTCGCCGTCGTATTCGAGGACCTTTTCTACATCCTCCGGTTTTCCGATATTGGCAACGACCTCCAGATGAACGCCATCCTTCGTCACGGAAGGCTTCCCGATATACTGCTGCAGCTCTTCTTTCTCCTTCAGATACTGATCCCGCCTTCCCGCGTACTCCGCGGCCGTCGCCGCGTCCGGATTGACATAAACATTTCCGGTACTTCCGTCAACGATAACCTCATCGCCGTCCTTGACATCTTTAAGAAAACCGGTCACTGCTACAACAGCCGGAATCTCCATCGCCCTCGCCAGAATCGCGCTGTGCGAGGTCTTTCCACCAAGTTCCGTGACAATACCGACAATATTTTTCGGATTGATGCCCGCGGTCATCGATGGCGTCAGATCCTTTGCCACGAGGATCGTCCCCTGCGGCAGCGACGCGATATCTACGGTCTCTATGCCGAGCAGCACCCGCTGCATTCTCGTCTTAATATCGCGCATATCCGTCGCGCGCTGCTGCATCATCTCGCTGTCCATCCCCGCGAACACATCCGCGTACATATTGCAGACCTGCTCAATGGCATACTCCGCACAGACGCTGCTGTTTTTCACACTGCTTTCGATCTCGCCGGTCAGCATCGGATCCATCAGCAGCATCATATGGCCCTGCATGATCTCCGCTTCCTTCTCCCCGACGTTTTCCGCAAGCTCCTTTGCCAACCGCTCCGTCTCGCTGACCGTCTTCTCCAGTGCCTTCCGGAAGCGCTCAACCTCCGCCTCCACGCTGACCACGGCTTTCTGTTCGATAATCAGCTCTGCTTCCTCCACAATCGCGGCCTTTCCGATGCCAATCCCGGCGGAAGCGTTTGTTCCCTTATACATTGCTGCACCCTCCTGATTCTAAATTTATGTGAATTGCCCTGCTCCGGGCAAATCCCATCTTATACTTATCCCCAATCCCCCGCATAATCATTCCCTCGCCGCAACGCACCGACGGCAATCCGACGTCCGGAAGCACTCACCGTCCATGCGCTACCGATTCCCCCAGGCCGCTTTCTACCGCATCAAGCATAGCGGCAAGCGCCTGCTCCTCATCCGGTCCCTCGCAGACAAATGTGATCTCATCGCCGCATTTAATGCAGGCACCCAGAACGCTCAGCACGCTCTTGGCATTTGTCTCTGACGTGTTGTTTTTCGACAGGAAACGAATCGACGACTGATATTTAATCGCCTCATTGCACAGCACCCCCGTCGGACGCAGGTGCAGGCCCGATGCGTTTTTAATTGTGATACTCGCCTTTACCATACTGATCTCCATTCCGCCGCCCGCAGCTTCGATGCTCTATGACGGCCATGTTGTTTTATTCCGTCAAGGATCTGGCAGCCGTCCCATCGGCAGCCTCAGCCGTGGTCTCCCCCATATTTTCCGGTTCGGTCTCCGCCACAGTTTCCCCAACAGACGCGGCCACTTCCATGCTCAGCTCAGAATCGTCCGAATCCTCTTCTGGCTCTTCCGAATCATCAGAGGATCCCGGGCCGCTCTCCGTAATCTCCAGCGTATAGGAAACCGGCGCAACCACCGCATATTCTTCCTCTGTCTCAAAGCGGAGCGTACCCGTATGGGTACCGATCCCCAGTCCGGACACATTAATGGATACGCGCAGATCGGAGCCGCTCATGCCCTCCAGATCCGCTTCCAGCCCCTGCAGCGTCACCTCAAACCGGGATGGTGTAAGGCGGTAATCCAGATCCGGTAAAGAATTAAACAGGAGAATATCCGATTCGGCCAGCGTGATCGTCCTTGTTATCAGCTGCTCTACGCGAAGACGGATTTCTACAATCGGATCCTGATTATCTACAAGCTGCACTCCATCCGGCAGATAATCGCGCAGATCGACATTTACCACCACATCCGAGTAAGCCCCGGCGACGTTCAGCACCGTATTCGGGATCGTCACCTTGTCGACCGAGGCCAGGGCGGATTTCAGACCGGTCACCTGTACCGAGCGGATATTTGCATCCGCTCCTGTATAACGGTATCCGTTTGCCACTGTCCCGGACACCTCAAAATCAAGCGGCAGATCCTTAGTATTGTTGATCACCAGCGTATAGCCAATTTCCTCCGAATCCGCCGTCACCCGGCTGCCCAGATTGATCTCATTGCCATTGGCGTCGTAGAATACCGGCACCGCCGTGCCCTCATAATCACCGCTGTAACCATCGATATTGATCTCAACACCGGCGCTGCTGACCTGGCCCACCTGAGAAACCGGACCGCGAAGCGTCACGATCTCTTTTTCAAGGGTGACGCTGTTTAACGCGTATCCGCTCGCCACCGTACCCTCTGTGCGCACCTGTAATTCGAATACCTTGGTCTGCAGATCCTCCGTCTCCACCCGCACCACGGACGGTCGCGCCGTCACATTGCGGATCAGGGAACTGTTGTTTAAAACTTCAACTTTCACTTCCACGGATCCGGTCACACTGTACAGCTCCGACAGATCCACATAAGCCCGGAAATCCGATGCGCGGATCTTGTATTCGTCGAGAGTGTGGACGTCGTAAACCACAGCCACCGTGCTCCGGCTGATCTCATAAGTCCGCTCCGCGTCTGTGAGAATATCGCCGTTTTCAATTTCCAGCGTCACATCCTGGCTGTCAGAAATTTCCGGATTAGAAACATTTACTACAAGCAGCCAGATGAAAAAAGCCAGAAACACAGAAAGAATTTTCAGTCCCAGATTATTAACCAGCCTTGTCTTCATTCTTCCTTATTCCCTTCCAGAGTCGGAACCGGCCCGCAGAAGGCGCCTCCCTTCTGCCAATCTGCGCCAGCACACTGCGCAGCGACTCCGCATCGCCAATACGCCGCAGATTGCCGCCCTCCATAACACAGACACGACCGGTCTCTTCAGAGACCACGACGGTCAGACTGTCCGTCACCTCGCTGATGCCGACCGCCGCGCGATGACGCGTGCCCAGATCCTTGCTGATTGCCGTATTATCCGAAAGCGGCAGATAACAGGTAGCTGCTGTCACACGATTGCCGCGGATCACCACCGCGCCGTCGTGCAGCGGCGTATTGTGTTCAAAAATATTGATCAGAAGCTGGCTGGTAACAATGCCGTCGATCTCAATCCCGGTACGCTCAATCTCCCGCAGCGACTCTCCCCGTTCGATCACAATCAGCGCGCCCGTACGAACCTTCGCCATCTCGAATGTCGCCTTGATAATCTCATTGGCCGTGCGTTCCGTAAAATTCTGTTGTTTTACCCCGTCATCAAACGACAGAATATCCGAGATAAACCGGGTACTCCCCAGCTGCTCCAGTGCCTTGCGCAGCTCCGGCTGGAAAATGATCACCAGTGCCATCACCGCGATCGTCGCCGTCTTCTCGAGTATCCACAGAATCGTATCCAGGCGCAGGATCACCACCACCAGCGCGAAACCCAGAATCACGCACAGACCCTTGAGCAGGCTCCAGGCCCGGGTATTTTTGATCCAGAACAAAATTTCATAGACAAGAAACGCGATAATAACAATTTCTATCAGGTTTCTTACCGTAATCCGGGGTAGAAACGACAGCCAGGACTGCAGTCCCTGCAGTACGTCTGTCAGTTCCCGAACGGTGCCTGCCATAATGATGCCTCCCTCTGTCTTCTATCGTTCCCCTGAGCCGGATCGTTCCGACGGCCGCCCGCCCCGGCGCGCCCTGGCGGGATCATTGATGCGCTGCACCCGGACATCCGGGGCAGAAACCATGATCTTGGGCACTGCCTTAACATAATATACATAATCGTCGTCCTCAAAATTGATGTATTCCGTGCGGGAATAATCCACCGCGAAGACAAAAAAGTGAAACAGTCCGGCAATTGCCAGCGCAAACACACTGCCAAAAATCAGTTCGCCTGCAGGCACAGAAATATCCAGAACAAAATCGCCTGCAAAAATCACGGCCAGCTGACTGACATAGCCGATAATAATCGCGAAAATCCAGGCATAATCCAATGCCAGCCTGCGTACCAGACAGGTCACCAGGATCCCGGCCGCACAAGCGATAATAAAAACCAGCATCGTACGGTTGGAAACCAGCGCGCGGATAATCTGCACATATTTCTGTGTGATATCAACGGATGCGTCGTTTGTAAGCACGCCCACATTCTGACGAACATAGGACAAAATATAATAGACCACGATCCCGCAGCTCACCGGAATGATACCAAGCAGTCCGCCGGAAAGACCGGCCAGTAGCGGAATCACGAACGGCACCTTCAGGGCAAACGCAATCGGCGTCAGGATCAGCCAACAGCTGTCTCCCGGATGAAAGCCGTAGTAAAGCAAAGCCACAATCACCAGAAAAACACCCAGCAGCAGCGCGATCTCAAACGATGCCGTATAAATATGCCCCAGCATCACCGCCGCCAGCACAAGGCTGATCGCCCCAAAAGGCAGGAAGGCGCAGACCAGCGAGAGCGCAACCATCACCAGAGGGTTTGTCAGCAGCGCCATATAACCGAGTCCGACACGCATCATCCACAATGCAGCCAGGCTGAGCGCAAACCGGGTCAGTCCGTTCACCAATGGGGAAAACCTGGCGTAAAAGGCTCTCATTCTTTCTTTAAGCACGAGAAGCACCATCATGACGGCTGCCCTCCTTTGTCAGTTCTTTTGCCCGGCTCTGAAACTCATATCGCTTTTCCAGACGCTTCAGTTTGGCTATATATACCTTCATCCCCCGCCGCGCGTACTCATACCTCCGGCGATAGACAAAAAATGTGATCAGAAGGTAAACGACGAGTCCGATCAGATAATATTTCAGGCCCTGCTTTCCAATCTCCACATACTCAACCAGATCCATCAGCGCGAGCAGTCTCTCACTGCTGCAAAGCACCCAGACCATAACTCCCAGCAGGAAACAGATCGTCCACGCAAAAAAAGAACGGAACATATGGCTGCTGATATAATCGCTGCCAAAATAGCGGGTAATCGGGAAAATATGCTTTCCCTCTTTTTTTTCAAACATCGCTGTCCCGGTCATCAGCTTGATCTTATCCTCGTTCAGCATGGCACTCCTCCGACGCCTGGCATGATTCCCAGACTATCGATTTAGTATACCATAAAAATCCATTCCTTGCTAGACTTGCGCATATATTTTTTGCGTTAACGAGAATGCAGGAAAAACGGGTGAAATTACGAATGAAGGACAGCGGCTGTGAATAAGTAATATATAAAAAGCAGGCGCAGCTTACTTCAGCCACACCTGCCTGCTTTTGCATGTTTTATTAACCGCCAATTCTCATCCTTCGTCGACGCTGTAGTTCGGTGCCTCCTTGGTAATGTGGATATCATGCGGATGACTCTCGCGCAGTGCCGCCGCAGAAATCTTCACAAAACGCGCCGTCTCCTGCAGGGTCGGGATATCCTTCGCTCCGCAATAGCCCATACCGGAACGGAGACCGCCGAGCATCTGAAATACGGTGTCCTCTACCAGTCCCTTATAAGCGACGCGGCCCTCCACGCCTTCCGGCACCAGCTTCTTGGCACCTGTCTGGAAATAGCGGTCCTTGCTGCCATTCTCCATCGCCGCGATCGAACCCATGCCGCGGTATACCTTATATTTTCTTCCCTGATACAGTTCATAGTCCCCCGGGCTTTCATCGCAGCCCGCGAACATGCTGCCCATCATACAGACATTGCCGCCCGCGGCGATTGCCTTGGTGATATCGCCGGAATATTTGATGCCGCCGTCAGCGATAATCGGGATACCGTACTCCTTTGCCACCGCATAGCTGTTCATCACCGCCGTGATCTGCGGCACACCAATACCGGCCACAACGCGGGTCGTACAGATGGAACCGGGTCCAATGCCGACCTTCACCGCGTCCACACCGGCTTCGATCAGCGCACGCGTCGCCTCTCCGGTCGCCACATTGCCTGCAATTACCTGCAGATCCGGGAATGCCTCCTTGATCATGCGCACGCAGTGAAGAACATTTTCCGAATGGCCATGGGCAGAATCCAGCACCACCACATCCACCTTCGCGTCAACCAGTGCTTCGACGCGTTCGAGCACATTCGCGGTAATACCGACAGCTGCGCCGCAGAGCAGACGCCCCTGGGAATCTTTTGCGGACAACGGATATTTAATCTGTTTCTCAATATCCTTAATCGTGATCAGGCCCTTGAGGTTGAAATCGTCATCAACAATCGGCAGCTTCTCCACACGTGCCTTGGCAAGGATCTTTTTTGCTTCCTTCAGCGTAATGCCCTCCCTGGCTGTAACCAGGTTCTCAGAGGTCATGCATTCCTTGATCTTTCTGTTAAAATCTTCCTCAAATTTCAGATCACGGTTGGTAATAATGCCGACCAGTTTGCGGCCCTCCGTGATCGGGACGCCCGAAATGCGAAACTTGGCCATCAGTTCATCGGCATCCTTGAGCGTATGCTCCGGAGAAAGGAAAAACGGATCAGTAATAACGCCGTTTTCCGATCGCTTTACCTTATCTACCTCCTCAGCCTGCGCTTCAATGGACATGTTTTTATGAATCACGCCAATGCCGCCCTGGCGCGCCATCGCAATCGCCATACGATGCTCGGTCACCGTATCCATGCCGGCACTCATCAATGGTATGTTTAATTGTATCGATTTTGTGAGATAGGTTGTCAGATCGACCTGATTCGGTATCACCTGAGAATACGACGGAACCAGAAGTACATCATCAAATGTGATGCCTTCGCCAATGATTGCAGCCATTACTCTTCCCTCTCTTTCATTTGTTGGTTAAATAATGGCATTAGTGTAGCAAATTTCCGTACCCTTGTCAAACACAATTTTAGATGACCGGCAGGCGGATATCAAGGACAGCAAAAAACCGCCCGATAGCGTTTTCTAACGGGCAGCTCGCGGTCTTTTATGATAAAACACAGAAAGCCTATATTGCGATTACTGTATAACTTTTGACGGCGCGTACTGACGAATACACTTCAGGAGACGCTCATCCGGTTCAAAGACAACACGCTCCGCATTCGCGCCGGACTGCACAAGCATTGTATAACTATGCGCATCTTTCCGGGCGGAAGAAAAATCAAGGATCTTCCGGTTGTTCACCGAATAACGTTCCAGTTCCGGGGAACCGTCTGGCGCAATGATCTGAATGGAATCGAGTGATACTTCTCAGACCTTTTTCCGTTTGGCACGACCGAATATCTTATCCACGCTAAACTGTCGATCAACATACAGATACTCATATTCCACACGAAAATTGCGATGCACCAGCCAGGCCACAAATCCGGCCGCAAACGTCAGGATCACACCTATAACGCTTGTCGTCAGGGCGAGGAAAACGCAAAACAATACAACGAACGCCAACAGGATATCAAACAAATAGGCATAAGCCGGTGTTTTGCGTTTTACCAGGCATTCCGCGTAAGAGTCGTTCATGGTTTCCTCCGGTTGTTATTTGCAGTCTCGTACAATCCACTCGCAAACCCGCGCCTTACGGCGCTCTACTATCTGCTTCGCAGATTGTTTGCTCGCCAATCACGCAGGGGAAACAAATGCCGCTTCGCGTCGCTTGTTTCCCCTTTGCGTTGATTATATCGTGATTACATCACGATCAACATTCGTCGCTCGCCATAGGTGCGTACACCCGAAGGGCGTACCTTGTGTAAACGCCCTCCTGGCTCACTTGCACTCATTACATCATGCCGCCCATGTCGCCGGCGGGAGCCGCGGGTGTCTCTTCTTTGATGTTGGCGACAACGGACTCGGTGGTCAGCAGCGTGGAGGCTACGCTCGTCGCGTTCTCCAGAGCGCTTCTCGTCACCTTGGCCGGATCAAGGATACCTGCCTTGATCATGTCGACATACTCCTCCTTATAGGCATCAAAGCCGGTGCCTACCGGGAATTCTTTCACCTTGTTGATGATCACAGCGCCCTCAAGACCTGCGTTGGCTACAATGTGATACAGCGGGGATTCCAGGGCCTTCAGGATGATCTGGCCACCGGTCTTCTCGTCGCCCTCCAGCGCGTCCACCGTATCGCGGATCTGCTCGATCGCGTGTACATAAGCGCTGCCGCCGCCGGCGATAATGCCTTCTTCAACCGCCGCGCGCGTCGCCGCGAGGGCATCCTCCATACGCATCTTGGCTTCCTTCATCTCAGTCTCGGTCGCAGCGCCCACACGGATCACCGCAACGCCGCCGGCCAACTTGGCCAGACGCTCCTGCAGCTTCTCCTTATCAAAGTCGGACGTGGTCTCCTCGATCTGTGCGCGAATCTGGGAAATCCTTGCGGAGATATCCGCCTTGTCGCCACAGCCATCAACGATAACCGTGTTCTCCTTCTGAACCTTGACGGACTTCGCGCGGCCAAGCTGAGTCAGGGTAGCTTCCTTCAGATCCAGGCCAAGCTCGTCGGAAATCACGGTACCGCCGGTCAGGATCGCGATATCCTTCAGCATATCTTTTCTTCTGTCGCCATAACCCGGAGCCTTGACGCCGACAACACTGAACGTACCGCGCAGCTTGTTGACAATCAGGGTGGTCAGTGCCTCGCCCTCGATATCCTCAGCGATGATCAGCAGCTTCGCGCCATTCTGCACGACCTGCTCCAGCAGCGGCAGGATCTCCTGGATGTTGGAAATCTTCTTGTCGGTGATCAGGATATAGGGATCGTCCAGGTTGGCTTCCATCTTATCCATATCGGTGCACATATAAGCGGATACATAGCCGCGGTCAAACTGCATGCCCTCGACCAGATCCAGCTCGGTCTTCATCGTCTTGGACTCTTCAATCGTGATCACGCCGTCGTTGGAAACCTTTTCCATCGCGTCCGCGACCAGCTCACCAACACCGTCATCGGAAGCGGAAATCGCCGCAACTCTGGCGATCTGCTCCTTGCCTTCAATCGGCTGGCTCATCTTCTTGATCGCCTCAACAGCAGCCTCGGTCGCCTTCTTCATGCCCTTACGCAGGACGATCGGGTTCGCACCGGCAGCCAGGTTCTTCATGCCCTCGTTGATCATCGCCTGAGCAAGCACCGTAGCGGTGGTGGTGCCGTCGCCGGCCACATCGTTGGTCTTGGTCGCAACTTCCTTCACCAGCTGCGCGCCCATGTTCTCATACGGATCTTCCAGTTCGATCTCCTTGGCGATGGTCACACCGTCGTTGGTGATCAGCGGAGCGCCGAAGGATTTGTCCAGAACTACATTTCTGCCTTTCGGTCCTAAGGTTACCCGGACAGTGTCTGCCAGCTGGTTAACACCTGCCTCCAGTGCTTTTCTGGCATCTACGCCATATTTAATCTGCTTTGCCATGATAATATTCCTCCTGTTTCATCTAAAATATAATATTGTCCATGCAATTACTCGATCACTGCCAGAATATCATTCTGCTTGACGATCACGAATTTCTCCTCGTCAACCTCGACCTCGGTTCCGGAATACTTGGAATAGATTACCTTGTCACCGGCCTTGACCTGCATCGTGATTTCCTTGCCGTCTACCACGCCGCCCGGGCCTACCGCGATAACCTCAGCCTGCTGCGGCTTTTCCTTTGCCTGACCCGGAAGCACGATGCCGGACTTCGTGGTCTCCTCAGCCACCAGCTGTTTCAGCACTACACGATCAAATAATGGAACTAATTTCATGGATATTTCCTCCTTCTTCCAATCTTTTTTTCTTTCCGGAGATCTGGAAAACAATCTCTCTCTTGAAGCACAATACCATTTATACCACGCTTTGTTAGCACTGTCAAGGGTTGAGTGCTAATTTTATAAATTTTTTATTGATACCCCTTTCTTTTTCTTCCGTTTCAGTGTAAGATACTCCTAAGAATAAAACGGGTTTTGGAAAGGAGTGTTTTGTATGGCCAGGAAAATGGGAAAATTTCTGACACTGGCAGCGGTCGCGACAGCCGCAGCGGCAGGGATTTCTTACCTCAAAAAGTACCGTTCGTTTCATGATGAGCTTGATGAGGATTTTCACGACTTTGAAGATGAGGATATGGATACCGGCGTCAACGATGAGGCCGAGGATACGGATGACAAAAAACCCGCCCCGGATACCACGGCAAGCCGGAATTATGTTTCCCTTCACGCTGATAAGGATGAGTTCTTGACCGCAGCGGGTGATATGCTCAATGCCGCAAAAGACGTCGCCGGAGCTGCCAGAAACGTCGCAAAAGATGCCGCCGCCATTGTCAGCGATACGGCCCGCGAGATGATGAGCGCCGCCGGAGACACCGCCGCGGCCGCCAAATCGACGATTCTCGGCGTCACCGAGGATATTGCGGAGGACATAGAAGAAGACGCGGCGGAAGCCGCACAGACGATCGAGGAAGCCGCAGAGGCGGCCACCGATATCGCCGAAGGCGCGGCGGAAGTTGTCGCAGACGCCATTGAAGAAGCGGCAGATACGGCAAGTGAAAAAGCCGCAGCAGACAAGCCGGAAGATACGACAGCTCCGGAGCAAACAGCCGCCCAGGACTCCACCACGATCACAGAAGATCTGACAGACGGGGAATAGCCTTACCGGAACAGCTTTATCCGAACTATCCTATCTCATATCTCAGAAAACGCCGGGAAACGATGGATCTTCATCTCCCGGCGTCTTCTGATGTTCTATAATTATCAGCATAAAATCAGCACATGCTCCACGCTGCGGCCAGAAGCCCGGCACCGCGCGCAATTTCCGCCTCACTCAGTGTGGCAAAACCCAGCACAACCGTGCAAGGACGGTGATTGCACTCCGGATGAATGTAATAACCGCTGATTCCGTAGACGCGCACGCCGACCGCGGCCGCCCGGTCGATCAGCTCCTTTTCTCCCCTTCCGCGCCGGTCCGTCAGCAGGATATGCAGTCCCGCGCGCTCACCCTGGAGATCAAAATCATCCTCCAGAGGACGGATTGCCGAAATCAGGGCGTCATGCTTTCCCTTATAGATTGTCCTCATACGGTTTAAATGCCGCTCGTAAAATCCCCGTTCAATAAACTGATAAAGAATATTCTGATCGATCCGCGACACCGTCGAGGCATAAAAGCCAACGCGTTCGTGATAGATCTGCAGCAATTTCTCCGGAAGCACCATATAACTGACGCGGATCGCAGGTGCGATCGATTTGGAAAATGTTCCCAGATAAATCACCCGGCCCTGCCGGTCCAGACCCTGCAGAGCCGGTACCGGTTTGCCGCGATAGCGGAATTCACTGTCGTAATCATCCTCGATCAGATAACGTTCCGGCCCGGCGTTCGCCCAGTGCAGCAGCTCCTGCCGCCGCCCGACCGGCATGACAATACCCGTCGGATACTGATGCGACGGCATCACATAGGCCACGCTCGCGCCGCTGACCGTGAGCAGCTCCGTGCTCATGCCGGACGCGTCCATCTCCACCGGGCAGACCTCATAGCCCAGGCTGTGAAACACCCGGTACGCCTGTTTGTAGGTCGGATTCTCCATGGCGATACGATGCCCGGTGCCCAGAATCAGGCCCAGAAGCATCCACAGATACTCGCTTCCCGCGCCGACAATGATCTGCTCCGGGCGGCAGTTGACGCCGCGCGCCCCATGCAGATAGCGGCCGATCGCCTCGCGCAGTCCCGGCTCTCCCTGCGGATTGCCGGAATGGAAAAATTCTTTATTGTCATCCACCAGCGTATCCTTGCTCAGCCTGCGCCAGGTATTGTACGGAAAACTATCCAGGTCAATACCGCGCGGAGAAAAATCGATCCATCCGTCCACGGTAGCTCTGCCGCTGATCTCCTCCTCGTCTTCTTCCTCCTGCATGCGCATCGCACGCGACGGCTCCGGCAAAGTTTCCATTTCCACGAGAGTTTCCAGATGTCCGACAAAATATCCGCGGCAGGGAACCGCGCCGATATAGCCCTCAGCCAGCAGCTGGTCATAGGCCATCTGCGTGGTGCTGCGGCTGACCTTCAGATGCTCAGCCAGCACCCGCGTGGACGGCAGGCGGCTCCCCGCCTGCATCCTTCCGGCGCGGATCTCTCCGCGGATATATTCATAAATCTGTTCGTATAACGGTTTTTTCGACTGTGTGTCGATCGGTACCAGAAGCTCCATAGCTCGCCCTCTCCGGCCCGCAAATGAGCCCCCATCTTACGCAAAATTGCTCTACTTCGGCAGCTTAAATGAACTCTTGAGCGAGACAATCCGGTTGAATACCGGTGCGCCCGGCTTACTGTCCTTGTAATCTGCGCAGAAGTAACCGTTTCGCATGAACTGGAAACTGTCATAAGCCGCGGCCTTCGCCAGCTCCGGTTCCACATAGCAGTTTTCCAGCACCGTCAGAGAGTTCGGATTGAGGTTCAGAGTACCATCTTCATTTAACTTGCCCTTCTCCTCATCGACAATATTTTCATAAAGACGGCAGGTCACCTGTTTTGCCGTATCTGTCGCGACCCAGTGGATCGTGCCCTTCACCTTGCGCTCCTGGAAACCGGAACCGCTCTTTGTGGCCGGGTCGTAGGTCGCGTGGACGACGGTCACCCTGCCCTCCGCGTCCTTCTCACAGCCCGTGCAGGTCACAAAATAAGCTCCCATCAGCCGCACCTCATTGCCCGGGAACAGGCGGAAATATTTGCGCGGCGGCACTTCCATGAAATCCTCACGCTCAATATAAAGCTCTCGTCCAAACGGAACCTTGCGGGAACCCAGCTCTGGATTTTCAAGGTTGTTCGGCACGTCGAGCATCTCGGTCTGTCCCTCCGGATAGTTGTCGATCACCAGCTTCACAGGATCAAGAACCGCCATCATGCGCGGCCGCTTCAGCTTCAGATCCTCGCGAATACAGTATTCCAGCATCGCGTAGTCGACAGAGCTGTTGCCCTTGGCGATGCCGACCAGCTCCACAAACATGCGGATTGATTCCGGCGTATAGCCGCGGCGGCGCAGCGCCGCGATCGAGACCAGCCGCGGATCGTCCCAGCCGTCGACAATGCCATCCTCAACCAGCTTTTTGATATAACGCTTACCCGTCACCACATTGGTCAGATAGAGCTTCGCGAACTCAATCTGGCGCGGCGGATTTTCAAACTCGCACTCGTGCACGACCCAGTCATACAGCGGACGGTGATCCTCAAACTCCAGCGTGCAGATCGAATGGGTAATATGCTCGATCGCGTCCTCGATCGGATGCGCGAAATCATACATCGGATAAATGCACCAGGCATCACCCGTATTGTGATGGGTCTGATGCGCCACCCGGTAGAGTACCGGATCCCTCATATTGATATTCGGGGAAGCCATATCGATCTTGCCGCGAAGTACCTTCGCGCCGTCCGGATATTTTCCCGCCTTCATCTCCTCAAAGAGCCGCAGATTTTCTTCGATAGAGCGGTTCCGGTACGGACTCTCTTTGCCCGGCGTCGTAAAGTCGCCCCGGTACTCGCGGATCTCCTCCGCGGACAGGTCGCAGACATAAGCCTTGCCCTTTTTGATCAGCAGCACCGCGCGCTCATACATCTCCTGGAAATAATTGGAGGCAAAAAACAGCCTGTCCTCATAGTCCGCGCCCAGCCATCTCACGTCCGCCAGAATCGACTCGACAAACTCCGTCTTCTCTTTCGTCGGGTTCGTATCGTCAAAGCGCATATTGAATTTGCCGTGGTACTTCTGTGCCAGTCCATAATTCAAAAGGATCGACTTCGCGTGGCCAATATGAAGATAGCCATTCGGCTCCGGCGGGAAACGGGTCTGTACGTGGTCATACACGCCCTCCGCCAGATCCTTATTAATCTCCTGCTCAATAAAATTCTTTGAAACAACCGCTTCTTCCATAGTCAATTCTCCCTTCGCATGCCCCATTATCAACCGATGATAGCATATTTCCGCGGAAAATGCAATGAATAAGGTTTCTTGAATGATTTTTGAATCTATGTTACAGTAAACAGAAAAATATGATAGAAAGGCGGACTATAAAGATGGATATTACATTTCGGAACGCGGAGCGAAAAGATACCGCGCTGATCCTGCAATTTATCCGGGAACTCGCGGATTACGAAAAGATGCTCGATGAAGTTGTGGCTGACGAAGCCACTTTAGAATCATGGATTTTTGACAAACAGAAGGCGGAAGTAATTTTTGTCCTGGAGGGCGGAATGGAAGTCGGATTCGCGCTGTTTTTCCACAACTTTTCCACATTCCTCGGGCGGGCCGGTATTTACCTGGAGGATCTCTATGTCCGGCCGGAATGCCGCGGCAAAGGCTATGGAAAAGCGCTCCTGAAAAAGCTGGCGTCCATTGCCGTGGAGCGCGGCTGTGGACGCCTCGAATGGTGGTGCCTAGACTGGAATAAGCCCAGCATCGACTTTTATCTCTCGCTCGGCGCCAGCCCCATGTCCGACTGGACGATCTACCGCATCACGGGAGATACGCTGACGCAGCTTGCCGGGGAGTGATGACACTCATCCGGAGCGTTATTTCATCATTTCCTGAGCCTGATATAACGGACATTAAGACAAAGAAAAACAAGGACTTCATGTTTGAAAAATCCCTGTATCTTTTTGATTTAAATATCATATATTTTACAGATAACGAAAAAGAACCGCTATGGCTCTTAGGCCTTATCCACATCCCGTGAATAATAACCATCTTCTAAACTTGCTCGTTTACTAGAAGAAGAAAACGTCGGGCAAAGACGTACATTTCCCGACGTTTTCTTTCTTAAGTTAATGGCATTTGATATTTATGCAGGTTAAAGACATCAATTTATTTCTGTAAAATCAACCATTTGATCTCTATTATGCCTTACCTTTTTTCCGTGCGTTTTCCACTTCCCGTGTCAATCGTATACCGGTAGGTGTCACACAACATCCGCTGCAGCACATACCCACAACCGAAGTAACCTGATTTCCAACGTGTACCATATTACAGCTCATCTCATCCAGCGGGATCACTACATCAAATCCCGCGCAGACCGACTCCGCAGCAGCAGCAGCGACAGAAACGCCTGCGATGTTACGTGCAAGACACGGAACCTGTACCAGACCCGCAACTGGATCGCAAATCATTCCCAAAAAGCACTGAAGGCTCATGGACGCGGAATCGCAGGCCTGTTTAGCCGTACCTCCCATCATCTGAACCAGTCCTGCGGCCGCCATGGCCGTACCGCAGGCAACTTCCGCCTGACACCCGTGCGTCCCTCCGGCAAATTCATTTCCATCCACCATCATCAGAACCCCAATGATACCTGCTGTCATAAGCGATTCATACAAAGCGTCTTCCGAGACCTTCATTGTTTCTGCTGCCGCGAGCAGCAGTCCGGGCACAATGCCTGAAGAACCTCCCGTGGGTACACAAACAATCTTTCCCGTAGCATTGCTATGCTCCATAATACCAAGCGCACCCGGGATCGCCTCATCAAGAATTCCCAGAGATGGCATGCGACCCGCTCCGATCTTTCCTGCCATTTCTGCGGCCTTAGCATCTACAATCCCCTCAAATTTCAAACCGGGCTTCAATCCGTTCTCACGGGAATTACGCATGATCTGAAGAAGCATATCCGCATAGCTACGAACCTCATCCTCCGTCCAGCCGCTTACAGCCATCTCATAATCGATCGCCGCCCGAGCCGGTGTACACTGCTTCTCTTCGCAATAAGCGATCATTGACTCTGAGGAATCGAAAGGAGGCACCTTAGTGATGTCTGCCACAATCGGGTGCACAGGCTTTATTACCCTGACACGGATCACGTCGCTCCGGCTCTCGATCTCCGCAATCACTTCTTCCGGCACACTCTCGCCTGTTTTAAAATCAGCGATGGCGTAAGAAGCACCGGCAACACACCAGATATCATTCCGCTTTTTCAGTTTCGGAGCGATAGCCTCAGCAAAAGCATTCACTTCTTCTATCGACGTTGTCTTAACAAAAACAACCAGTTCATAATTCATACCGCTTATGGCCATCTCGCAGTCGTCGATAGCGTGAATCTTAACAGCACCACCACCCAAAGACTCCCCCACCACGGAGAGCGTTTCCCCATTGTGAGCGGTCATCCGTATACGGACGGTCTCCATCCCGCCGATGGTCAGATCATCAACTTCCGCGAAGGAAACATTCATTCCGCAATCCTTTGCCAGAGCGTATGCTTCATTAAATCTAGGGTTGTTCTGCTCGTTTCCCATTAGACCATTGATAAACGCAATATCGCTTTTCATGCCATAAAGCGTCCCAACAAAAGCGCCTTTACTATAATATTCTATAACTGCCTCGCGGGGTACTTCACCCAGCAGATTCTCACAAATCAACCCAATGCGAACCGGGCCACAGGTATTCGAGCTCGAAGGACCTGGCGTGATCGGCGCGAGCGCGTGATTAAAAATACTGCTATATTCTTTCATAATAATTATTTTCACCCATCCTTTAACTCAGCGGAGCAGTCGGTCTCAACGTGAAAACCGTCTGCTCACGGATTTTACATATAGCCGAGCAAACGCGGCAAAAACTCTGCGAATCCCGGGAAATAAGTCGTAATAATCAGTGTTGGCAACCACGCAAAGATAATCAGCATTATGGTTGGAAACAGCATATTTTTGACCTGGGAACCGCTCACACGTCCGGACAGATACAGTAGCGGCGCCGTCGGCGGAGTAACATTGCCCATACCAATATTAACACCAAGAATAGCCGCAAAATGGAACGTACTGATACCAAGGCTCTGCATAATCGGTAGCAGAATCGGGGTCAGCAGTGTCGTATTGGAGCAGTCATCCATCAGCATACCCATAATGACCATGAAAATATTGATCATGAACAAAATGACATATTTATTGCTGGATATAGACGTCAAAAAGCCAAGCATCATATCTGGCAAGTTCTCCGTTATATACAGACGGCTGAGGATCTGAACCGTCAGCATCATGGACATGATAACGCCAGCGGTCTTTCCCGCCTCAACCATAGCCGCGCGGTAGGTCTTCCAGTTAATGAGCTTATAATAAAGAGCTCCGACCGGGATCGCATAAATAACACTCAGCGCAGCCGCCTCTGTGGCCGTCAGGAAACCAGCATAAATGCTACCAAGAATAATAACCGGCATCATCAGAGCTGGAATCACGCTCTCTCCGGACTTTTTCTTCCCCTTTTCTGCGTCTTTTGCTTTCTTTTCTGCCTTAAGTTCCTCCTGCATTTTCGCATTCTCAATTATCGTATCCGTAACGCTGCCGCCAATTCGCTTGCTATACATGACTGTCTGAACAATGCTGAACAAGATAACCAAAAGAATACCTGGCAAAACCGTTGCAAGGAAACAGCCCAGCACGGAAGAATTGCTCGCCCAAGCAAACAAAATCATGATCATGGAAGGTGGAATCAATATGCCAAGAACACCGGAAGAAGCAATCAGAGCACCGATCAGGCCATCCGGATAATGATTCATACGCAGACGGGGAGCCATAATGGATCCCACACATGAAACGGTGGCGGATGAGGAACCGGACACCGCACCAAAAACTGCACAGGCGATAACCGTTACGATACCAAGCCCGCTTTTTGTTTTCCCGAGCTTTGTTTTCTCAACGGCCTCTACTAACCTCTCGCCAAGTCCTTCGCTGTTCATCAGGGATCCGGCCAAAACAAAAAGCGGTATCGTAAGCAACAAGACAGTATTGATTTTATTATAACCATTGACCAGTAACATCTGCGGATTGGATCCATTTCCGATACAGATAATCACGGAAGATACCAGAAATGCCAGCGGAACTGGAATGCCGATGACCATGATAATAATTAACGCAATTAACGAAAACAGAACCAGCATAATCAGTTCCCTCCTTCCATATCACTGGCTTCTTTTTTGGCCGTAAATGACCGCGCTGAAATAATCAGGTCGCGCAAAAGATACAATGACCACAAAACAAAGCAGATCAGGATCGGAATTGTCGAAATGATAACAGGGAGCTTATAGACAACGGACTTCGCGCCCAACCCCGCCTGCCAGGCAACATACTGGGCACACCAGACCGTAAAAGTTACACTCATCGCGAGTCTGACAAGATTCTTAATAACACCAACGACGGAAAGAATTTTAACATTATCCGTAAACAACGCAATCATATCCGCACAGATGTGCGTACCCTCACGCGAGGCACAGGCCGCGCCCATAAAATACAGCCAGAATGCGACGAACAGGGTCAGTTCTTCTGAGCCAAACCAGTCAATCGCAAGGAAACGGAACGCGGCATTGACAATAATCATAATACCAACCGCGGTTCCCGTAATAACTAGGATCCAATTCTGAACCCATTTTAACAAATCATCCAATTTTCTGATTATTTTCATAGTTATAGTCCGCCTTTCTGCGAAAGGCACCAATGGGGTTATGAAACC
>JAJQAA010000058.1 GCA_021204045.1 Clostridiales bacterium | reverse complement strand
TTTTTTACTGATTTAGGAAGAAAGTGGACATGGCGTTAACTACCAAAGACGGGTTGCGTAAAAATGATTTATGTGGTAAAGTGAGAATAAAATATGAAGTGTCAAAAAGTGTACCTTTTGGCACGCGGTTTTATTACGGCTGTCTACCGACAACGATCAGGGTCTGAACGGTGGTTGTCTGGAAAGGAAGGGTGAGAGGCGTTATGGCGGATTCTGTGAATTTGATGCCGGGTCAGAAAATCGGAAGATTGACGCTGATTGAGGAAATCCCCAGGAGGAAAGGGCGGAGATACTGGCATTGTGTCTGTGAATGCGGGAATGAGTGCGACGTCCAGGCAAGCCACTTGAAGTCCGGGCATACAAAGAGCTGCGGCTGCTACCGGCGCGAGGTTCCGTGGGAGAAACGGGTAGATCTGGTGGGCAAGCGTTTCGGCCGGCTTGTGGTGCTCCGGCAGATGCCGGAAAAGAAAGGATGGGAATCGTCCTGGGAGTGCCGCTGTGACTGTGGGAATGTGTGCGTCTGCCAGACGGATAACTTAAAACGCGGGACGACCAGAAGCTGCGGCTGTTTCCGCAATGAGCAGCGCAAGGAAAACATGAAAACGGCGATCCACTTTGTGGACGGCACCTGTGTGGAACGCATCGCATCCCGGAAGCTGTCCGCCGCCAATACGAGCGGGCACCGTGGCGTCTACCGGCGGGAAAACGGCGGCTGGCGCGCGTCGATCGGGTTCAAGGGGAAGGTATACAACCTGGGAAGCTTCTGGGAGCTTGAGGACGCGGTGCGCGCGCGCCGGAAGGCGGAAGAGGAACTGTATGTGCCTTTCCTGGAGGAATACAGGAAAAAATCGGAACAATAACCACGCGGCTCCGGGGGAGAATGATGATTGATGTACATAGTCATGTGATACCTGGCGTGGACGACGGCTCGCGGAGCATGGATGAGTCGGTGGAGCTGTTAAAGCGCCTGGCCGATCAGGGCTTTACCGGAGCCGTCGCGACGCCGCATTATTCCAGACAGAGTACGCTTGAGAGGCTCGAGGAAAGCACGTCGGCGCTGGAACAGGAAATGCAGAAGCATTACCCGGATTTTCACGTCTGGCCGGGCCAGGAGACCCGTTACCACGACGGCCTTGCGGAGCGGCTGGGGCGGGGCGAAGCCCATACCATCAACCATACCCGCTACGTGCTTGTCGAGTTTGATCCGTACGTCCCGTCAAAGAAGCTGACGCTGGGAATCCGCGTGCTCGCGGAGGGCGGTTATTTTCCCGTCCTCGCGCACATGGAACGCTATCCCTGCCTGGAGGATGAGGGCTGCATGCGATTGCTGCGGCAGTATGGATGCAGTTTTCAGATGAATTATACAAGCCTGGCCGGGGGCTGGCTTGACCGCGAGGCGCGGCGCTGCCGCCGCCTGGTCCTGGAAGGATGCATCCAGCTTCTGGGGACCGATATGCACCGCGTTGACTGGCGGCCCCCGGAAACGGAAGCGGCCATGAGCTGGCTGCGAAAATCCGCGGATGGGCGGCTGATCCGTCTGCTGACAGAGGAAAACCCGCTACGCCTGGTGCGGGGAGAGCCGCTTGCGCGCACGATCACATGAAGACCGGCGTCTGGTGCGGGAAACCAGGAATGAGGTACCAGGAATGAGGCGTTGAGGTCAGACGTCGGGATCAGGCGCGGATGAAGATTTACGAATAAACATTCTGAGTATGAAAAGATAGGAACTTACCGTTATGGAAAGAAGAGGAAACCAAAGACCCGGAGACAGTCAGGTGATGGAGATTGATTTGCTAGAGCTGTTTCTGGAGCTGAAACGACGCTGGCTGATTATCCTGATTGCGGCCATACTCTGCGGAGGCGGCGTTGGCGCGTACAGCAAATTTGTGATCACGCCGCAGTACGAGTCGACGGCCATGATGTACATCTTATCCAAGGAGACGACGCTGGCTTCACTGGCCGATCTGCAGATCGGCACACAGCTGACCAAGGATTACCAGGTCATCGTGGTCAGCCGCCCGGTGCTGGAAGAGGTCGTCGAGACGCTGAATCTGGGTATTACCTACCGGGAACTGCGAGAGAAGATCACGTTGTCCAATCCGACGGACACGCGCATTCTCTCGATCACGGTTCAGGATCCCAGCCCGCATATGGCGAAACGCATCGTCGATCAGATCTCGGTGACGGCGTCCAACTATATCGGGGAGATCATGGAGATGGTGCCGCCAAAGATCATTGAGACCGGCGAGGTCCCGCAGATGAAATCAAGTCCGAGCAACGGCCGCAATGCCGCGATCGGAGCGCTGATTGGTATCGCGCTGGTCTGCGGCTGGGTATCGCTGGAGGTCATCCTCAACGATACGATACAGACGGAGGAGGATGTGACGCGTTATCTTGACCTGGCGGTGCTGGCTTCGGTGCCGGAGCGCGCGGGCGGAGACGACGAGGATTCCGGAAAGTCAAAGAAAAAGAAGAAGAAAAAAACCGGGAGAGGGAGGCAGTGAGCATGCAGATTGAGCTGAAACGCGATATCGCGAATGATTACGATTACAACGAAGCGATCAAAACACTGCGCACCAACATCCAGTTCTGCGGCAACAGTATCCGCACCGTTATGTTCACCAGCGCGATGCCGGACGAGGGCAAAAGCGAGGTTTCCTTCGCCCTGGCGCAGTCCTTCGCCCAGATCGGCAAGCGCACGCTGATGGTCGACGCGGACATCCGCAAGAGCGTGCTGGTCACCCGTTATCATCTTAGGAAGAAGGTCAACGGTCTCTCTCAGTACTTAAGCGGGCAGATGCAGCTGGATGAGATCCTCTATGAGACCAATCAGGAAAATTTTTATGTGATTTTCGCGGGCCCGTATTCGCCGAATCCCGCGGAGCTTCTGGAGGAGCCGCTGTTTGCGGAGCTCCTGGAACAGGCAAAGGAACAGTTTGATTATGTGATTATCGATACGCCGCCTATGGGGAACCTCATCGACGGGGCGATCGTAGCGGCGCACTGCGACGGCGCGGTTATGGTGGTTGAAAGCGGTGCGATCAGCTACCATCTGGAGGAGCGGGTCAAAGCGCAGCTGGAGAAGTCCGGCTGCCACATCCTGGGCGTCGTGCTCAACAAGGTTGACATCCACAACGGCCGCTATTACGGCGGCTATGGAAAATACGGCAAATACAGCCGCTACGGAAAATATGGGTATTACCGCCGGTACGGCGGGAAATATGGCGGCTACGGCGAATACCGGAGGCAGCAGGATAGCGCCGCGGTAAAAAATGACGCGGGGGACGGCGGATAATGAGCCGGCCCGGACGCCGAAGCTCCTGGAAGCGGCGGGTCCGGAAGCTGCGTCTTACTCTGGCCGGGCTTGGCCTGGCGGCGCTTGCCGTATTGGCCTGGCAGGGCGTGGGACGTTATCAGGAGCGGAGAGCCATTGAGGCGGAGATCGCTGCGCGGGAAGCTTTGGAAGAGGTCGCGAACGCCGAAACGGAAGTTGTGGATGAAAGCGCGGAGCAGGCTCCGGACGGGTCCGGGAGCGGTCTGCCAGATCTTAGCGAACGCACGGTGATCTGGCATGGGGAAACCTGGCGGCGCAGCGGCAATGTGCGGGCGATCCTCTGTATGGGCGTCGATCGTTCCGACGAGCTGACCGAGTATCGCAGTCTTGCAGCGGATGGTAAAGCCGGGCAGGCGGACGGCATTTTCCTGATGGCCTGGGATAGTGCGCGTGGTCAGGCGCGCCTGCTTATGATCCCGCGCGATACGATGACGGAGATCACTGCACTTAATAAAGACGGCAGTCTGCGCGGCAAAGAAGTAGATCACCTTTTGCTGGCCTATACCTACGGCGACGGCCGCGAGATGAGCTGTGAGAACATGAGCGAATCCGTCTCCCATCTGCTGCTGGGTCTGCCCGTTCAGAATTATCTGGCCGCGGATCTCGCGGTGGTTGCGACGCTGAACGACGCGGTGGGCGGCGTCACCGTCACGGTGCCGACCGAGGGCATGGAGGCCGCGGATCCGGCCTTTGTGCAGGGAACGACAATCACACTGCATGGCAGTCAGGCGGAGCGTTTCGTGCGTTACCGCGATATCACGAAGGATAACACAGCGCTGTACCGCATGGATCAGCATAAGCAGTATATCCAGGGATATTTCACGGCGCTGCGGGAACAGTCGAAGCACAACAGCAATCTCGTCCCCGACCTGTTTGAGATGATCCAGGATTATATGATCACGGACATGAGCAAGGATGAATACTTAAAGACCGCGGCGGATGTGCTGGCGGGCGAGGGTATCCCGGCGGATGGCTATTACACGCTGCCGGGCATCGGCATGGCCACGGCTACCTATGACGAGTATTATCCGAACCAGCAGCAGGCGGTACCGGTGCTGCTGGAGCTGTTCTTTTACAAGGTACCATAGTCGTACAATACCGGTAATTGCAGAGGTAACTCTACGGCCCGCGAGGGCCGCTGAAAGATATTTTCAAGGAAGGTGAAAATCATGAAAAAAACAATCATTAACGCGCTGGTTTTGGCGGCTGTCCTCGCGGCGACGCCAATCTGTGTTTTTGCGGAGGGCAGTATCGATGATGACTATCGCAGCAGTGCCTCTGATACGTCAACCGGCAGCCCGACGATCACGGTTGGAGCAGGCCAGACGGTGGCTACTGCGACTACGCCAACTACGGCGACTACGTCAACCACGGAGACCACGTCGACCACGGTTACAACCAGTGAGGAGCCTGCCGTGGTGGAACATACGGACGGTACAAGGACCGATATCACACAGGTGACGGTCACGACGACGACGGACACAAGCGGCACGACGAGCACAACCAGCACGACCGTAACCGGCCTGGCCTATAACACGTCGACGACGACTGGCGAAGCGATCACGCGCAATGAGCAGGGCGATGCCGTAATCGGTGACACCGCGGTTTCTATCCAGTCGGGTGAGCAGGCAACGGCTGGCCTGTCCGAGAGCACCATCAATACGATGAATAACCTCAGCCAGGGGAACCCGGAAACGGTTGCGGCCCTGGGGCTTGACGGTTACAGCATGGTTGGCACGTCGGTTTCCCTGCAGACGAAGGACGCAGCTACGGGTCTGGAAAAGACAGGGAACGTCGAGGTGACGCTCTATGTTTCTGATCTCCCGCAGGCCGGAGGCAGCATAACGGTCGTGTACATTGACAACCTGACCGGGCTGCCTATGATTATTCAGCCTACCCGTATCGACGCGGCAAATGGTTTTGTCAGCCTCGTGATCCCGGGCTCCGGTACGGCGTATGTGATGACGAAATAACAAGCGGGATATTGATTGTAATCTGTTTTCAGGGGATACGCTGCCGCGGGATAACAGGGCAGACCTGCAGCGTCCAGTACGCGGATTCCGCGGCAGTTCATAAATGACGAGTGAAAAAGTGAGATATGTACAGAAAAGAAATTGAAGGCTGGCTGAAACATTTTGACTTTATACTGCTGGATCTTGTCTGTCTCCAGTTTGCGTTTGTACTGGCGTACGCGTTCAGAGGGTATGGGCTGAATCCCTATGCGCAGATTCTCTACCACGATATGGCCATCTTTTTGACATGCGCGGATCTCATTGTTCTTTTTTCTCTGGAAACCTTAAAAGGAGTGCTTAAGCGCAGCGGGCGGATGGAATTCCTCGCCACCGCGCAGCACGTTATCGTGCTGTTTGGCCTGTCGTTATTGTATCTGTTCGCGCTGCAGCTGGGTGTCTCTTATTCCCGGTTGACTTTATTTCTCACATTCCTTATCTACGCGATGCTTACCTACGCGGTTCGAAACGTGTGGAAACAGTTCCTGAGAAAGAAAAAGGCGGAAGGCGGGGAACGCTCCCTGCTGGTCATCACGGCCCCGGAAATTGCCGAAACCGTGATCGGGAATCTCAAAGCCAATAATTACGCCGGTTATACGATTGCCGGCGTTGTGCTTGCCGGGGGCACTGCCGGGGATGCCGCCGGGGGAGCTGCGGGGGCGCTGTATGATGTGCCGCGGGATCGGAAGGAAGCCACGGGCAGTGCTTCGGTTCCGGAAGAAGCGCAGGAAATGGCCGACGCATGGCGTGAGTCCGCCGCTTCTCTGGATCATACCGGAACAACCGTATGGGAACCGGATATGCGTCGGGAAGATGGCTGGGACGGCCGCGATATTGCCGGAGTGCCGGTCGTCGCCGAATGGCGTGACGCCGCGATGTATGTCTGCCGGGAGTGGATCGATGAAGTGCTCCTCGTACCGTCGGACGGCATGAAATTTCCGGAGGAACTGCGGCGTGAGCTTCAGGAAACCGGAGTGACGATCCATCTGAATCTCGCAAATATGTCCGGCGAACCGGGGAAAAAGCAGTTCATCGAGCGGATCAGCGGCTACACGGTGCTCACGACGACGATCAACTACGCTTCTTCCAGAAGACTTTTTCTGAAGCGGATGCTGGATATCGCCGGGGGAATCGTCGGCTGTATCATTACGGGATTTTTGTTTGTGTTTGTCGCCCCGGCCATCTGTATCGAGTCGCCCGGCCCGGTCTTTTTTACCCAGGAGCGGGTGGGGAAAAACGGGAAAAAATTTAAAATGTATAAATTCCGCAGCATGTACCCGGACGCCGACGCGAGAAAGGCGGAGCTGCTGAAACAAAACAAGATGAGCGACAGCAAAATGTTCAAGCTGGATTTTGATCCCCGTGTGATCGGCAACCGTATCCTGCCCGACGGTACAAAAAAGAGCGGAATCGGGCAGTTTCTGCGAAACACCAGCCTGGATGAGTTTCCACAGTTCTTCAACGTCCTGCGCGGCGATATGTCCCTGGTGGGTACGCGGCCGCCTCTGGTCGACGAGGTATCCGAGTATGAGCTGCATCATCGCAGCCGACTCTCGATCAAGCCCGGTATCACGGGTCTGTGGCAGATCAGCGGGCGAAGCGACATCACAGATTTTGAAGAGGTCGTGCGGCTCGACCGGCAGTACATAAGCGAGTGGAATCTGTGGCTGGATATCAAGATTCTGCTGAAGACGGTTGCGGTGGTGCTGAGGCGGAAAGGGGCGGAGTAAAAATGCCCTCTGTCATGTGTGAATCTGAAATAGGCGGGTTTATTTTATGAGGCTTATTTCAGAAAGTCAAGGAAATTTGAATATAAGCAGACAACGCGCAACATAAGCATTTAAGATCAACGCTTAAAAAGAGGGTGGGAGAACGATGATTAGCTAAATAATTCAGAATGGCTACCGAGACGGTAAAGAAGCAAAACCAATGCAATGTCGTCTTTTTTATAGATAAGCAGCCAGTCTGGTTCCACATGGCATTCTCGGTATGAAACATAATTGCCGGTTAGATCATGATCCCGATATTTGGAATCCAGGGGAAGGTCATTGGCGATCTGATCAACGATTTCAAACAGCTTATCAAGATCCTTATTTTGCTTTTTGGCGAGTTTGAGATCCTTCTTGAATTGCGTAGTGAACTTGACTTCATATTTCATACTTCAAGAGCCTTCCTCAACTCCTGGATGTTGGTATATCCCTTTACGGAAGGATCGGCAAGAATTGCGTCGCCTTCGCGGAAAGCAGCGAGGGTAGTCTCATTTGGAATATCCGCCTTGACATCAAACGGCAATCCGTTGGTGCGGAGTGACTGCCTCAGGAAAATGTTGATTGCTGTGGACATGTTCATTCCGAGACTTTCAAAGAGACTTTCGCATCTTGCTTTAATGTCCTCATCCGTGCGGATGTTGATAGTAGTCATTGCCATTGTATAGTACCTCCTTAAATTAAATTTATGATATTGTAGCACAATGTGCGCATAAATGCAAGAAACTTATTTTTACCCACAGAAGGGGTTATAGAACCGGAGTGTTTATTAAAAGGCCCTGACGTGCAGTTGGGATTACTTTCGCGTGAGGACCTTGTAATAAGCACTCAGGAGGGCGCTTAAAACACTGGCCGTGCTATGGAAATATTTTCAAGCATCGGCATATCCATCGCGGCCTTGAAGGATAAATATCGGAGTGATGACGATGAGTTATGTGGAAAGTTTTGAACAATGGAAGATAGATGAATTCTTTGATATGGCAACACGCAGAGAATTGTCTTCTCTTACAGATGAAGAAGAGATAAAGGATCGTTTTTATAGAGATTTAGAGTTTGGTACCGGTGGTTTGCGCGGTATCATGGGAGCCGGAACGAACCGAATGAACAAATACACGATTGGTAAGGTTACCACAGGTCTTGGAAATTATCTTCTTGCTATTTACGGCACAGAGGTTTGTAAAAAGCGAGGCGTGGTCATTGGATATGATACCCGGAATAACAGCGATTACTTTTCAAAGACAGCCGCGAATGTTTTAAGCGGCATGGGGATAAAAGTATATCTTCATTCTCATGCAAGGCCAACTCCGCAGTTGAGCTTTTCTGTGAGATTTTGGGGAACTGTGGCGGGTATCGTTATTACGGCAAGCCACAATCCGAAGGAATACAACGGGTATAAGGTTTATGACGAGTACGGTTGTCAGCTTGTTCCGAATCAGGCGAAAAAAGTTATTGCTTATGTGGATGCTGTATCGGATTATCACAATATTAACTTTAATGGAAATGACGATCTGATTATAGTGGACGATCTGACAGATCATTTTATTAATGCTGTGAGTAAACAGAGCAGATTTTCGGACAAGGAAGCGAAAAAGAATCTTCACATCATATATACTCCTTTGCATGGAACAGGAAATGTGCCGGTGCAGAGAGCTTTACGTGTGGATGGTTTTACGCACGTGGACTGTGTACCGGAACAGGCCGTTTCAGATGGGGATTTTCCAACTGTTGTATCTCCTAATCCAGAGGATCGTCGTGCGCTTGAGATGGGTATTGCCCTGGCGAAGCAAAATGGAGCGGATATTGTCCTTGGTACTGATCCGGACTGTGATCGTGTTGGGGTAGCGGTCAAGACAGGTAATGGGTATCAGCTTATCACCGGTAATCAGATGGGTGCGTTGCTGATGGACTTTGTCCTGAGCAATACGGATCTGTCATCACTTCATAAACCGGCTGTGGTCAAGACGGTTGTTACCTCGGAGCTTGGTACGGAGATTGCTAAAAAGTATGGGCTGACTGTGTTTTCAACATTAACTGGCTTTAAGTTCATCGGGGAGAAGATCACACAATTTGAGCAGGCGAAAAAGGAACATGACAGTGCGAGAAATTATACTTTCGTATTTGGTTACGAGGAGTCCTATGGCTATCTTGCCGGAACTCATGCGAGGGATAAGGATGCCGTTGTGTCCAGTCTTCTGATATGTGAAATGGCTGCATACCACAAGATTCATGGCAAGACTCTTCTGAACCGTGTGAATGAAATTTACGCGGAGTTTGGTTATTACCGAGATGCGTTGGACAGTTTCACACTGAAAGGTAAGGACGGCTTAGAGAGGATTTCTTCCATGATGTCTGACCTGCGGAGCAGCGGTTCTCCGTTTGAAGGAACGCAGCGGATTATCGATTACAGTCGGCCGGTTAAAGCGGAAGAAGGCTTTGGCTTTTTGCCGACATCCGATGTGCTGAAGTATATTTTGGATGATGGTTCATGGATTGCGGTGAGACCATCCGGAACAGAACCGAAAATTAAGATTTATTACAGCATCAGGGATGTTGATAAAGAATCCGCGGAGAAGAAATTGACAGATACACAGAATACAATTCAGATAAGACTTGGATTGAAGTGAGGAGGAGACCGAATGAACATCATATTGCTTTCCGGAGGAAGCGGTAAGCGTTTGTGGCCTCTGTCCAATGATGTAAGAAGCAAGCAGTTTATCAAACTGTTCAAAGATAATGACGGCAATTATGAGTCGATGGTTCATCGCGTATATAACCAGATTGTATCAGTTGATCCACAGGCAAAAGTCACGATAGCCACATCAAAGACGCAGGTTTCTGCAATTCATAACCAGCTTGGCGATAAAGTTTCTATTTGTACAGAACCGTGCAGACGGGATACATTTCCCGCCATTGTGCTTGCGGTTGCATATCTCCATGATGAGCTTGGTATAGGACTGGATGAGGCTGTGGCTGTCTGTCCCGTGGATCCTTATGTTGACGATACCTATTACGAGTCAGTAAATATGCTTGAAAATCTGGTTTTACAGGGGTCTGCAAATCTGACATTGATGGGAATAGAACCGACCGTACCGAGTAAAAAGTACGGATATATTATTCCGAAAACGACGGATTCTGTCAGCTCAGTTAAGGAATTTAGGGAAAAACCGGATAAAGAAACAGCGAAACAGTACATCAGCCAGGGGGCGTTATGGAATGCAGGGGTGTTTGCTTTTAAAATTGGCTATCTGCTCGATAAAGCTCACGGCATGATTGATTTTACCGATTACCATGACCTGTATTCTAAATATGATACCCTGCCTAAAATTTCCTTCGACTATGCGGTTGTTGAGAAGGAACCTTCTATCCAGGTGATGCGTTATGCGGGGGAGTGGAAGGATGTTGGCAGCTGGAATATGATGGCTGAGGTTATGGCCGATAGGACAAAAGGCAATGTTACGTTGGACGAGACCTGTGAAAATGTGAATGCAGTCAATGAACTGGGGATTCCTATTTTAGTCATGGGCTGCAAGGATATGGTTGTAGCAGCCAGTACAGATGGCATTCTTGTTTCTGATAAGGAGCGGAGCGGCCAGATGAAGCCCTACGTTGAGGCAATCAGTGGTGATGTGCATTTTGCGGAGAAATCTTATGGGACTTATACGGTGATTGATGCACAACCGGGAGCTTTAACGATTAAAAACGCAATGAAGGCCGGACATCACATGAGTTATCACTATCATGAACTTAAGGATGAAGTGTGGACAATTATTTCCGGCACAGGAAAGACAATTATTGATGGAACGGAGCAGACGGTTTGTCCGGGTGATGTCGTAACGATCGCTGCCGGGTGCAAGCATATGATCATTGCGGAAACGGATCTCAGTCTGATTGAGGTTCAGGTTGGTAACGAGTTAACCTTGAAGGATAAGATCATCTGCGATGTTTAAATAGTGACATGAAAGATTGTAAATCAAAAATGAGGAGACTGGAATCATGAATATCAGCTATTTTGGACTTGGATATGTAGGATGTGTCGGCGCTGCCTGCTGTGCGAAACTGGGACACCATGTGATAGGCAATGATGTATCAGAAAATAAAGTGAATCTGATCAATCAGGGACGCCCGACAATCATTGAAGCTGAAATTGATGAGCTGGTAAAAGAAGCACACGATAAAGGGCTTTTGGAGGGTACAATGGATTACCGCTATGCGGTGAATCATTCAGAAATTTCTTTTATCGTTGTCGGTACACCCAGCAGCAAAGAAGGACATCTGAATCTGAACTATATTTATGGGGTCGCCCGTGAGATTGGCGACGCGCTGAAGGATAAGGATTCTTTTCATGTTGTTGCTATCCGCAGCACGGTTCTTCCGGGGACGAATAAGAAGGTTGGAGAGATCATTGAAGAAGCGTCCGGGAAGAAGAGAAATGTTGACTTCACAGTGGTGTCGAACCCGGAGTTCCTTCGTGAAGGTACGGCCGTTCGTGATTATTTAAACCCGCCGCTTACTCTGATTGGCACGGATAATGAAAAAGCAGAGGCTATGTTTCGTGAGTTGTATAAGGATATTCCCGGTGAGTTTATTTCCACAGACATTGAAGTCGCGGAGATTATGAAATATGTGAACAACACCTACCACGCGCTTAAGATAGTCTTTGGAAACGAAGTTGGTAATATCTGTAAAGGACTCGGAATTGACAGCCACAAGGTAATGGAGATTTTCTGCAAGGATAAGCAGCTGAACATCTCTCCGTATTATTTCAAGCCGGGTTTCGCTTATGGAGGCTCCTGTCTGCCAAAAGATTCCAAGGCGCTGCGTACTTTGGCTCATGACCTGTATGTAGATGTGCCGGTGATCATGGCAATTGATCCGAGCAACGAAATTCAGAAGAAAAATGCGGTTGATATCATCGAGAGCAAAGGAAAGCGGAAGATTGCTATCCTTGGTCTGAGCTTTAAGTCCGGGACAGATGATCTTCGCTGCAGTCCAATTGTTGATGTTGCAGAGACACTTCTTGGTAAAGGATATGAGATTCATATTTACGATAAGAATGTACGCGTGTCGCAATTAACGGGAACGAATGCAGACTTTATTGCGGCAAAGATTCCGCACCTGCATGACATCATTACCGATGATCTTGATGCAGTATGCTCCGAGTGTGATGTACTTGTTATCACCAATAAAGAAAAAGAATTTGCAGATGTTCCGGCAAAATATCCGCATAAGACCATCGTTGATCTGGTGCGTCAGTTTAAAGAGCTGGATTATGAAGGCAATTATGAAGGAATCAGCTGGGGAAATATTAATGGCAATCCAGCACAGAATGATGAACTGGTAAGGGATATGGCGAAAACGGAGTTTTAAATATGGATGTGATGAAGTGGTACAGAGCTGAAAGATGGCTTTATTTGCACAAATTAACCCCGCTGGCGATGGTAATTAAAGGTAGCATTCGAATTTTGTGGGGGGGGGTAATACCGTATCAGGCAACGATAGGTAAGGGAACAAAGTTTACTTATCAGGGTTTAGGGGTTGTGATACATAAGAAAGCGGTTATTGGAAATGATTGCATTATAAGGCAGCATGTCACATTAGGTGGAGGCGGAGGACCGGAAGGGCTCCCGGTGATAGGTGATAATGTTGAAATCGGGGCAGGAACTGTGATTGTCGGAGGTGTACATATAGGCAATAATGTCCGAATTGGTGCGAACTCGTTCGTTAATAAAGATTTGCCGGATAACTGTACTGCTGTTGGTACGCCAGCTATGCCAGTAAAATTCAATACACCTGAAAATTGATTCAGAAGATTAGGAGAAATTGAAAATGGCGGATATTGCTTGGTTAATGCGTCGCCTGAAAGCGATGAGTATACCAGAAGTAGCATGGCGATTATCTCAAAAACAAATACAGAAAAGTGAAGAGAAGCGATTCCGCTCTAATAAATGCTCGGTTGTGAACGAACTGTTTGATAAGAAGCTGGAGGGTTCGAGTTTAGATGCGGATAAAATGTATCTAAATCTTGAGAATAGGCAGTATTCCTTGGAAACATCTATACCGCTTCTTGGCGACTATGACTATGAGAGGTTTAAGAAAGCCTGGTCAGCCGGATTCCAGACAGAAAACGAGTGGCCTGACATTTTTTCATATTTTCTTGAGTATAAGCAGCGGGATGATATTGGCGATGCTCGTACAAATTGGGAACTGAACAGGCATTTTCAGTTTGCGTTACTCGCTAAAGACTACTATGTAACCGGCGATAAGAAGTATCTGAATGAGCTGACGATGCTCTTTGAAGATTGGAATCAGAAGAATCCATTCCTTTGGGGAATTTCATGGACAAGTGTTATGGAAGTTGCCATTCGGTGCAGTAACTGGTGTTATACGTATTGCTTCCTTGCAAAGTCAAACGATGCCCCAGAAGGGATTCTCACACAGTTGCAGACCGGAATACTGAATATGACAGCTTATATTGAAAGTCATTATTCCCGGTATTCCTCAGCGAATAACCATCTGATAGTTGAAGCGTATGCAATAGGTCAAAGCGGTGTATTATCTGGTAATCGAAAATGGATTGAGCTGGCTGTTTCTATTCTTACCAGAGAGTTTTCGTTACAGAATTATTCCGATGGAATCAACAAAGAACTGTCTCTTCATTACCAGTCTTTTTACATGGAAGCTGTTGGATTGTTGATGCGTATACTCCTGAAAAATGGTATAAGCGTACCGGAAAGCTGGTATAAATGGCTTTCAAGGCTGTCTGAGTACCTGGCAACCTGTATAGGAAAACATGGTGAGGTTATTGAATTTGGTGACAATGATGAAGGAAAAATCCTTGATCTTTGTGGTGGATTTAATCATTATCAGTATGTGCTCGGACTTATGACATGCTTGCTTGACAGAAGATATACAGATGTAAGTCAATGCTGTGAGAATCTTCGGTGGTTATTTACAGAAGATGAACGGACAGCAACCGGCAAAAAGAGTCGGTATATCCCAAAGAAAAGCACCTGTTATAAAGAAGGAGGCAATACAATTCTTCGAAGTGAAGATGAGAGAATATTGATAGGGATTGATCATGCGGCACTTGGGTTTGGCAGCATTGCAGCTCATGGCCATGCAGACGCGCTGAGCTTTCAGATGTATGTGGATGGACAGTCGGCATTTGTAGATCCTGGTACTTATTTATATCATTGTGATATAGAAAATAGAAATGCATTCCGTCGGACAGAGAATCACAATACAGTATGTGTTGATGGAAAAGATCAGTCGGAGATGCTAGGAGCTTTCCTGTGGGGAAAAAGAGCGGAATGTGAATTGATTGATTATACAGAAAGTTTAGATTGTGTGGAGGTTAAGGCATGCCATAATGGGTACTCGCCTGTACTACATACGAGAACTTACACATTTAATGGAAGAGATGAGCTGATTGTTTCTGATGAAATAACAGCAAAGACAGGTATCGTTGTAAATTTCATCTTAGCGCCGGATATGGATGTTGCATTGGCTGAAAATGAGGCACATATTTCTGCAGAAAATATCAACATAATGATGAAGATTCATTGCGAGGAGGAATGTAACTTAATGGTAGTTGATAAGCCATATTCACCTAAGTACGGGATTTATGAGGCTTCAAAATGCATAAGTGTTAAGACAGTAACAAGTAAATTGGAAGTAAAAATAAAAATCAGGAGAGATTCGTATGAGTACCAGGAACCGAAAGGTACTGATAATTGTTGAAAATTTGCCCGTACCGTTTGACACGCGAGTATGGCAGGAGGCTACCACACTGGTGGCTAATGGGTATATAGTTTCCGTTATCTGTCCAAAAGGTAAGGGCTATTCTGCGGAAAGAGAAATTTTGGATGGTGTTCATATCTTTCGCCATGATCTTCCGACAGAGGGTAACGGTGCTATTGGTTATTTAAAAGAGTATACCGGTGCTTTGCGTGAGGAACTTCGCCTTGCAAAGCTCATTTACAAAGAAATTGGTTTTGATGTAATCCATGGTTGCAATCCACCGGATGATATTTACATGGTGGCAAAGCATTTTAAAAAGTATGGGGTGAAGTATGTGTTTGATCACCATGACATCTGCCCTGAGCTTTTTGAAGCAAAGTTTGGGAAGGCGAGTGGCCCGTTATATTTCAGCCAGATCTGGCTGGAGCGGCAGACCTATAAACATTGTACCTTTGCTTTTGTGACAAATGAAAGTTATAAGAAGATCGCTATAGAGCGAGGAAAAATGAATCCGGAAAGGGTAATTGTTCTTCGCAGCGGCCCGAAGCTTGAGAGAATGAAGATGATTCCTCCTGTTGAAAGTATCAAACGCGGATATAAATATATGGTTGGTTACGTTGGTGTGATTGGCCAGCAGGAAGGGGTTGAATATCTTCTGGAAGCGGCCAAGTACATCAAAGAACACGAGAACAATGTCTTTTGGGGTATTGTGGGTGGGGGTCCGCATCTGGAAGCATTAAAACAGCAGGCTCACGAAATGGGGCTTGACGACTGTGTAGAATTTACAGGACGAGCGCCGGATCAACAGCTTCTGGAGTATTTGAATACTGCTGATGTATGTGTTAACAGCGATACATATAACAGCATGAATGATAAGAGTACCATGAACAAGATCCTTGAATACATGGCACTCGGTAAGCCCATTGTGCAGTTCGATCTTACAGAGGGCAGATATTCCGCCCAGGAGGCATCCGTATATGCCAAGAATAATGATGCTGAAGATATGGCAAAAAAGATCATAGAGTTACTGGATGATCCGGAAAAGCGCAGGTACATGGGAGAGTATGGACGTAATAGAGTAGTGAATGAACTGAGCTGGGAGCATACAAGCAAGGCGCTGCTAGAGGGGTATGAAAAGTTTTTTACGGGGCAATTCAGCTAACTTGGGAGAAACTGTGAATGAAAGTCTTGATGATAGGGGCAGGCAGAGACGTCAAAGGTGGTGTCTCTACGGTTGTGAATCAGTATTATGAGGCACATCTTGATGAAAAGACTGATTTAAAATATATCGCTACGATGCGGGATGGAGGCAAGCTCAGAAAAGGTTTGGTTGCAGCAAAGGCGTTGGCTGAGTTTAGAAGCTGTATAAATGATTATGACATTGTACATGTTCATATGGCATCTCGCGCAAGTTTTTATCGTAAAAGTCAATTTATCAAGATGGCGAAGAAGCATGGTAAGAAGATTATTATTCACATGCATGGAGCACAGTTTGATATTTTTTATGATAATGAATGTAATGAAAGACAGAAAAAGTGGGTCAGAGATATATTTTCTCTTGCAGATGCTGTAATTGCATTATCGGAAGAATGGAAAGAATTCCTGAGTAAGATATGTGATCCTCAGAAAATTATTGTTTTATATAACTCAGTGAAAATCCCTGAATTTCATAGAGAAAATTATGATGACGGGAAAGTATTGTTTCTGGGGCGATTGGGGAAACGGAAAGGAACTTATGATTTAATATCAGCAATATCTGAAATAGCAAAAAGGGTGCCGCAGGTACATTTTTATTTTGGCGGTGATGGTGAGATAGGAAAATGTAAAGAGATGTGTGTCCAACAAGGCATACAGAACAATGTTACATTTTTAGGATGGGTAAGTGGTGAAGAAAAGGAAAAATGGCTTCAAGAATCCAGTACTTATGTATTGCCATCATATAACGAAGGTATGCCGATGTCATTACTGGAAGCTATGTCCTATGGAGATGTAGTGATATCAACAAGGGTTGGAGGAATATCGAAGGTTATTGAAAATAAAAGTAATGGATACTTATTTAATGCTGGAGATGTTCAGGAATTAATCGAAATCATGACAGAGGCATTAACCTTTGAATCACGAAAAGAAGTTGGAGAAAAAGCATACATGACAATAAAAAATAAGTTTAATATTGAAAATAATATAGCCAGTCTTCTTGAACTGTATGAATCGGTCTTGAGGGGGGGGTATTTCTTAAATAATATTTTCATACTTATAGCAAATATTGAAGAGCGGTTTCCTCTTGGTTGTACAAGGAGGGCTGCATAATGAGAATTGCACTCCTTGGCGACATTGCTTTAATAGGAAAGTATGACACGAAAAACACTGCGGATTGGAAAGAAAGACTCCGAGCTGTTAAAGAATATTTGTCTGGGTTTGATTATGTGATCGCTAACCTGGAGAGTCCGTTAACGACGTGTAAAAAAACGATTATTCCTAAATCCATGCATTTAAGAAGCGATATTTCAAATGTAGTTGTACTCAAATACTTAGGTATAAACGCAGTGACTTTAGCTAATAATCATATTTTCGATTTTGGTGAACAGGGGCTTAGACAGACCATTGAAGTACTGGAAGAAAATCAGATCGAGTGGTATGGCGCATTTGGAAAGGATTTATCTGTTAAAGACGGCGAGACGGTAATAAATATAAGCGGTTTTTGCTGTCTCACTACAGCCGGTGCCGGATTAAAGAAAACAAACGGAGTAAATTTGCTGTGTATGGATTCTATCAGACAACAAATCGAAAAAGACAAGTCGATGGGGGCTTACAGCATTATTTCCATCCATTGGGGGCATGTAAATTGTTCTTTGCCGAGTCCGGAGCAGATAAATATTGCGCATAAGATTTTTAAATTGAAAGAGAATGTGGTGATACATGGGCATCATGCTCATTGTATTGAAGGCGTGGAACCACAGAAGCATGGTATAGTGGCTTATTCTATGGGGGATTTTATCTTTGATACTTGTGTATCTATCGATGGAAAGTTTATGATAAAACAGATAGAAAAAAACCTGCATTCTTTTGTTTTGAGTGTGACGATTGCTGATGGAGTATACCAGGGTTATAATCTGTATCCTTTGTGTGATACGGAAGGCGGTATCCTTCCGAAAGATAAGCAAGGATATATAGAAAATATTTCTGCTCAGATCGCTATGCATGACAGTGCAGCATATCAGGAAATGAGATTAAGGGAATTTGTTCATGACAGAGATGAGAGGGCTGGAAAACATGATTGGAAATGGCTTCGATCAAGGTTGAATTATTATTCTGTTTTTGCAAAGATTCTGTCTTGGCAAAATGATTATAAGTATAAAAAAATTATAAGGGACTTTCAGAAATAGAGCAATTGACGGGATTTGATGTATTGATAAGTAAGAGGTGAATGGATAATGAAAGTACTGATGATTGGTGCTGGACGAGAAGTGAAAGGTGGTGTATCTGCTGTTGTAAATCAGTATTATGAGGCAAATCTTGATGAAAAGGTTGACATGAAATATATTGCCACAATGCAGGATGGAAGTAAAGCGAAAAAAATGTGGATATTCATTCGTTCTCTGACGGAATTTAAGCATTGTGTCCGTTATTACGATATCGTGCATATCCATATGTCAATTAATGCAAGTTTTTACCGAAAAAGTATTTTTATTCGAATTGCTCATAAGTTTGGAAAAAAGATCATTATACATATGCATAGTGGAGCATTTGATGCGTTTTATAATGAGGCCTGTGACGATAGACAAAAGAGATGGGTGAGATATATATTTTCTCTGGCAGATGCCGTTATTGCGCTGTCAGAGGAATGGAAAGAATATATTAGTAATATTTGTGACGCGGATAAGATACATGTTATTTATAATGCGGTAAATATGCCAGCTTATCTGAGAGAGAATTACGAGGACAGAAACGTATTGTTTTTGGGGCGTCTTGGAGAAGGAAAAGGAATATACGATTTGTTATCAGCGGCTCCGGATATTATAAATGCAGTACCCCATACACACTTTTATCTTGCGGGAGATGGAGAAATAGAAAAATGCAGGGAAATGTGTAATCAGATGGATATACAAGATAATGTTACTTTTTTAGGATGGATAAGGGGTGAAGAAAAGAAAAAAAGTCTTCAGAAATGTAGTACTTTTATTTTACCCTCTTATCATGAAGGAATGCCCATGTCCTTGCTGGAGGCTATGTCCTATGGTTGTGTAGTCGTTTCTACAAGGGTTGGAGGAATCCCTAAGGTTATCAAGAATGGATTGAATGGATTTTTGTGTGAGCCAGGAGATGTACAAGCATTGACAGAGACGATGATACAAGCTTTAACGGAAGAAAATCGCGCAGCCATAGGAGAAAAAGCGTATATGACAATCAGAGATTCTTTTAATGTAGAACATAATATTGACCAAATAGTTAAATTGTACCATAGTTTGTGTGTCTGGGGGGGGGTAAAAACTAGATTACGTTTTATTAATTATCCGCATTATGCAACGAACTTGCAGATTTTTGATTCTGGAAGGAGCGCTGCATAATGAACTTCAATTATATAAAAAAGGCGTACGAAAGAATGCCATATGTTTTCAAGGCACCATTTGCGGGATTTATCAGGGGGAGAATTATAGACAATAAAGCGTTTCAACAACAATACAGGGAATTAGTGGAGCATGATAACATGTCTTTGACGGATATGGAGAATCGACAGCGCTCCTTGCTAAAAGATGCTCTTATTCATGCATACGAACATACAAGATATTACCATAAGATTTTTGATGAGATTGAATTTGATCCATATTCGTTTTTAAACTGCGTTGAAATGAAAAGAATACCGGTCTTAACAAAAGGAGAACTGAAATTAAATTTTGAAGATTTATGCGCGGATGATGTAAGCAGCAGTTATACGGTAACGACAGGCGGAACAACTGGCAGTCCGACAACAGTTCAGATGAGCAATGAGGCTTTTTACAGAGAATGGGCTTTCATCTATCATTTCTGGTCTAAATTTGGTTATGATTACACGAAAAGCAGACTTGCAACTTTTCGAGGGGTACAGATGGGAAATAAGATTTGCGAGATTAACCCTATGTACCAGGAAATCAGGATGAATCCGTTCCTTATGAACAAGGACAATATAGAGACTTATTGGAAGAAGATAAATGAATATAGGGCAGACTTTATCTATGGCTATCCCTCTGCGATATATAACTTTTGCAAATTGGCAAATCAGGCAGATATAAAATTGAAGGGGACTTTTAAAGCAGTATTGTTGATCTCTGAGAATCTTTACCCATTTCAGGAGGAAGTAATTAAGAAAAGCCTTGATTGTCCTATCGCTATATTCTACGGACATTCGGAACGGGCAGTATTTGGTGAAAAGCTGGACAAAGGATATGTGTTTAACCCGTTATATGGTTTTACGGAGTTAAGTGAAAATGATGAACCGATCGTTACAGGATTTATCAATAAAAAGATGCCTCTTATACGCTATCTGGTGGACGACACAGTCAGACCAATTGAGGAAGACAAGTATGATATTGAAGGCCACAGGGACTCATCTGTTATTTATGGAACCGATGGTGAGGAAATTTCTGCTGCGGCAATTAATTTTCATGATAATACATTTGAAAAGATTGAGGCTTACCAGTTTGTTCAGGAAGTGCGAGGACAGTGCAAGTTGCTTGTGAAGTCAGAGAGCAGATTGACTGATAAGGAATTAGAGAAAATCCAACACAATGTTGTACAAAAATTAGGTACCGCGATTCAATGCGAGGTTGAACAATGTGAACAGCTTACCTATACAAACAGGGGTAAATTCAAGTTAATTATTCAAAATTGTTCGTGGGGGGGGGTAACACTCGATAAACAGTACACTGTAATTGGACATCACAATGGGGATGTTTTGTATGGTAGTAATGGTGAGGAAATTTCTGCTGCGGCAATTAATTTTCATGATAACACATTTGAAAAGATCGAGGCTTACCAGTTTGTTCAGGAAGTGCGAGGACAGTGCAAGTTGCTTGTGAAGTCAGAGAGCAGATTGACTGATAAGGAATTAGAGAAAATCCAACACAGTGTTGTACAAAAATTGGGCACCGCAATTCAATGTGAGGTTGAACAATGTGAACAGCTTACCTATACAAACAGGGGTAAATTTAAGTTAATTATTCAAAATGTATTGGATGATGGATATATAAAATAGAATTAAACCTGAAGGATAATAAATTTAAATGAAAAAAGTATATTATATAGGAGAGTTACCTCCACCATATGGTGGCGTTGCTGTGAAAAATGCATTAATTTATGAGTCAATCCTTTCGGATAAGAATGTTGAAATGATCGATATGGTTGACTGCCGGAGAGGCGTAATCAAGACGATAAAATGCTGTTTAAAGTTTATAAGAGCATTGTTAGGTAAAAATGATATTATTGTCGGACTTGGGGCTTCAAATCGCAGAGATTTTGTCCTTAAAGCATACAGGATATTGCACGGAAAATCTAGTTTAAATAGAGTGCATTTAATGACAATGGGAGGAAGATTTCATAAATTTGTAGAGGAAAGTCCATTCCTTCAGGAAACGGTTAAATATTTAGGAACGATTTGGGTAGAGGCTTATTCGATTAAGGACGCAATAGAAAAATACGGGGCTAAGAATGTTAAATATTTTCCTAACTGCAGAACATCTGCTGGGAAAGTCGCACCAAGAGTTAGTTTCCCAGATGAGCCTTTGCGTTTAGTATTTTATTCTCGTATTTGTGAGGAAAAAGGTTTGTATGATGTTCTTCAATTGAAAGATTTCCTAGAAGAAAATAATTTGGTTATAGATTTTTATGGTGAAATCGAAAAAAAAGATAAGGAACGCTTCGAATTGGCGGTTTCAACCAGTAAATGTTTTGTATATAAAGGAGTATTTGACGCTGCACATAACAGTGTATATAAAATGTTAAATGCATATGATGTTCTGCTGTTTCCGACACATTGGAAGGGTGAGGGTGTTCCTGGTGTGCTTGTTGAGGCAAAATTTGCCGGGATAACAGTTATTGCAAGTGATTGGAATTATAACAAGGAAATTATTAGGGATGACAAAGACGGAATAATTGTAAAAAACCTGGAGGAAATGAGGTCGGAAATTGCAAGATTAAAAGATGACAGGAAGTTGCTGGATAGGTTGAAAAAGTGTTCTTTTGAATCTGGAGTTAGATATGAGATAGAAACATATAGGGAAGATTTGTGGCGGTGTTTGAATTGTTGAAAGAAGGTAGTGGGATGCGTCAATAATGGATAAAGGTGATGTGATTCATTTGATGAGGAGGGATGGGAATGAAGACAGTTTTATTTGACCTAATGGTAAGTCAACCAGTCGCCGGTTCAAAGTTTCATGGTGGCGGTGAATATGTGAAAACAGTATTTCAAAAATTATGTTTGGACTATCTTTCAAATATCAGGCTTATAGTATTCTACGATCCCAAGAGATATTTAGATGATTGGATTTATGAAATAATTCGGAAGAATAGAATCATTACATATGAAGTACACGACTATTCCGAAGTTAGAAAAATTCCAGAATTTTCAGATGTGAATGTGTTTTTTGCCGGATTGATGACAGGTTTGCGCACACTGAATTTTCCTTCAAATACAAAGGTAATTGGTGTATATCATGGATTTAGAAGCCTAGAACTTCCAATCGAAAAGACAGCGCCATTATATGAAAATACAATTAAAGGAAAAGTGAAAGTATACACAAAATTATTAATGGGTAGGTATTATTACAATAGGAAATATAAAGATATGAAAGGTCTTATTTCAAAGTGTACTTATATTGTTGGAGTTTCTGAGCACTCTGGATATGCAGCCCAAGTGTTTTTTCCAGATTTCCCAATGGATAAAATTAAAGTATATTACTCTCCTCCAAAGTACATTGAAACAGTACCAGGAATTGATGAAATAAAGAAAGAAAAATTTGTTCTTATGTTGGGTGGAAATCGATGGGGAAAAAATATTTATCGTGGTATTCTTGCGCTTGATGGATTGTTTTCAAAACGAAAAATGGATGAATATAACGTCAGAATTGTTGGAGGAATACCCAGAGATATTCTAAGGAAGATTAAGAATAAAGATAGATTTATTTCTTTGGATTATTTATCTACTGAGAATTTAGAAAAAACATATAAGGCATGTGATATTTTTTTCTACCCTACTTTAAATGAAGGATTTGGATATCCACCATTGGAAGCAATGAAATATGGGACTACTTGTGTTATATCAGCAGTGAATTCTCTGCCAGAGATTTATAAGGATTCTGTTTATTATTGCAATCCTTATGATATATCGGAAATGCAAGGTAGACTATTGCAAGCAGCGGAAAATAAGATACCTGAGATAGCTATTTCCAAACATGTTAAATATATTGGGGACAAGCAAAGAAAAGATTTAGAAAATTTGTGCAAGTTGATTGCGGATCCAACAGGATTTTCTAATGAAAATGAAAGAGGATATAAAAATGCAGACAATACCAAAAATAATCCATTACTGCTGGTTCGGGGGGGGCGAGCAGCCTAATATTGTAAAGAAATGTATCGCTTCATGGAAAAAATTTATGCCAGATTATAAGATCATAGAGTGGAGTGAGAAGAATTATGATATTAGCAAATCGGAATTTATGCAGAAAGCTTATGAGTTAAAAAAGTGGGCTTTTGTGTCAGATTATGCCAGATTTGATATTTTAAATGAGTTTGGAGGTATTTATGTAGATACTGATGTGGAATTCCTAAAACCGATTCCTCAAAATATCTTACAAAATCATGCGTTTTCTGGATTCGAATCCGCAGGGAATGTGAATCCTGGATTAATATTTGGTGCAGAGAAGAATTTTTCGATAGTTGCTGAAATATTACAAGAATATAATCATATGCAATTTGTAAAAAATGGGAAACCAATCTATAAAACTGTGAACACAGTGACAACAGAAATTTTAAAAAAAAGAGCAAATCTCATTTCAAATCAGTATCAAGTAATAGATGGACTGGCGCTATATCCTTCTGCAATATTTTGTGGATACGACCAAGATATAAAGGAATATGATATTCGGCCTGAAACTGTTTCTGTTCACCACTACGCTGGAAGTTGGACGAATAAGTCTTTAAAAAAAGTGATTAGGCAATTTATTAAGAAAAATTTTGGTGTTGATTTTTATAGAAAGTTATTGTATATTAAACGATTTTTTCGGGAAATCTAAATGAATTATAAAAGTTTAATTTAGAAAGCGTTGGTGTTTTCATGCTAATATCAAGAAAATCTGCGAGAACAGGTGTATTATTATTTATTCTTTTGGCAATGGAGCAGTTTTTTTATTTGATAGATGATGATTCTTTTGCTGTTAGTGGTTCTATGAACTATGATATATTTTGGTTTGCTTTATTAGCGTTATTTTTATTTTGGATGTACATATCCTTTTTTATGTGGCGAATCTGTATTAAATATCATTTCAGGTTTGAAATAACAATATTTATAATAATGATATTTGTTTCAGCAGTTCAATGTAATATCTTGACGGGACAGCCACTGTTAAGAGGACTTTTACCACAAAGAAATTTCTTAATTATTTTAATATCATATTTTATTATCAGAAAACTGTTTGCAATTGAGATGCTTGACAGCAAAACAATTGTAAAATGGCTGGTAATATTTGGAGTAGTTTCCACAGCTCTTTTTGTTACACAAGCGTTTTTAGCTGATAGTATTCGGTTTGTACATGTTAATATAAATGAACGTTATGGGAGCGCACGATTATATGTAGATAGTGTGTTTTGTGTAGTGATAGCTTTTATAGGATTGGAGAATTTTTTTCGGTATCGAAAGTACTCTGGCCTTTTCCTGATTTTATTAACCGCATGCTATGAATTGTTTGTTTCTAAAGGAAGATTGGAGTTATTTGCTTTTTCTGTTTCTATAGTGATCGGCATAACCTTTTTTAAAAAATTCGATGGTGCGAAATTTGGCGCCATTATTATGTGTTTAGTAATAGGTTTTATATTTATAAATTCACAGTATGCTGAAACTTTATTTTCATCATTAAGTGAAGTTTATGAAAAAGGCAATTCTCTTGAAATCAGATTATATGGTAGAGCTTTATATTTTGCACAACTTACTAAGTCATGGAAAACGCTTTTGTTTGGATGTGGTTATCCTAGTACTTTATGGAATACCGCAGCATCTAGGGCTGGTTTTGATAATAATGTTTACCTTGTTGATAATGGTATATTCGCAATTGCTTATGTGTATGGTCTGTTGGGTTTACTAGCAACTGCAATTTGGTTTGTCAGAATGTTTTTAATAGCAATACATCTATATACTAGAAACGGAAGATATTTGTATCTTTTGTTCCTCCTGTTTCAAATAATATTGATGTATAATATTACATTTTGGTGGTGGAAAGCCAGCTGGACATTCGTCACTGTATTATTTATGTGTATGATGGAACATGAATTATATGATGGATCAGAATATTACAATTCGGAAGGAACTGCATAGATTATGAACGATTTCTTTAGAAAAGTTTTAAGAGGCATTATTCATGTTTTTGTTAGGATTGGAACACTGTTTAATTCCAAATTTGTATTTGAGTGCATGAATGCTATTTGCGAGGAAAGCTGCTCATCTTTAGAAGGAATTGTCACCTATAATGTGAGACCTTCTAATAGCGATCAAATATATGAATTAAAGATAGAACAACGAAAATTACCTAAAACATTCATTATATTACAAGGACCGATTATGGTTAAAGGTAATTTTACGATAGAGACAATTCTAATGTATAAAAAAACTATGCCACAAGCGCATATTGTTGTTTCAACTTGGGATGATGCCGATGCAGATGTTATTTCCCGGATTAAAGAAATGGAAGTTACGGTATTGTTAAATCGGGTTCCAGATAAATCAGGTATGGGTAATATTAATTATCAGGTTAAATCAACAAATGCCGGGTTAAAGTATGCGAAAGATAATGGTGCAGAATATGTTTTAAAAACCAGGACAGATCAACGTTTGGAAAGACCATTTTTACTTGAATATTTATTTTCATTATTAGAGCAATTCCCATTAGGATCTGGATTTGAGTATTTAAACCAATCTTCTCGAATTGTTGTGGGACAGGGCACTACTTCAGCAACAATGTTTATACCCTATTTTATATCGGATTTTTATTATTTTGGGTCAACAGATGATATCGTTCATTATTTTGATTATGATTTACAGGATTTTCAGTGTTCATATGAAGAACGGTCAAAGTTGTTGCAAAAATGGAAACAGACAGATACTGTATATGAATATACAGCGAAATCAGCTCCGGAAATAATGCTTGCACAAAATTATGTTTCTTTAAAAGGAAGAAAAAAAACTGCTAATACAGTAGAAGCATATTGGGGGTTTGTAAAGAATAATCTTATTTGTGTTTCTCATAATGATGTTCAATTGTATTGGCCGAAGTATGACAGAATGAAATTGGAAAATAAAATACATTTTCTTTATTATCCTGGTGATAATTCATCTAAATCAATGATATATAATTGGACATTCCAAAATTGGTTGAGTATTTATACTGGTAATCTAATTTATTCCGAGAAATGTGAGATACTAGCAAGTCTTCCGGCATCAAATATTGGTTCTAGTGTCATTTAAAATGTAATCTAATTTATTCTAATTAGGGAGGATTCTGGAATGTTTTATGTTATTATTCCTTCTGCCGTATTGGTTCCGGAAGAGTTACAAAACATGGGGAAATTACCACCCATTATTTATCCGGTCAATCAAAATATTGTATTTGATTTTTTATATAAGCAATATTCAGATTTAGCAAAATACATGACAGTTATATGCTTTGAACAGGCAGCGAAAATTCATAGAAGGCTTGGAAAATATGAAGGGAATAAGGTTAGGCTTCTTGATCTTAAAATCCTGAAGGATTTAGGGCACACTATTTATGAGTCAATTGATGATAATTTGAAATCACCTATTGTTATAAATTTCGCAGATACTATTGTCATGGATGATATATTTACCGTTGAAGGAGATGCTTTTTATTACCAGGAAGATTATCTTAATGATAAATGGACCTATTTTGAAGAAAATGATGGTGAAATTACAAAAATTATTGATAAACAGATCCTCTCATCAGATGAAACAAAAAAACTTTTTGTGGGTGTGTTTCAGCTGTATTATCCGCAGGATTTTAAAAACTGTTTAGAAACAGCGTTTCAAACGGATGGTTTACATATGAGTACTTTCTATTATGCTTTGCAGCTTTATAGCAGAAAGCACCCATTGAAAGCTATACGTACAGAAAACTGGTTTGATCTTGGACATATAGATAAATATTACAATTCTTCTCTTGAAGTTAAAGCCAGGGAGTTTAATCATATTATGATTGATAAGGAAAGGGGGATATTGCGTAAGACAAGCACAGATAAGGATAAGTTTATCGGGGAAATCCTCTGGTATTTAAAACTCCCAAAAGATGTTGAATATATCAGACCACGTATATTTAATTATTCGACTTCTTATAACACCCCATATGTTGCAATGGAGTATTATTCATACCATACGGTGCATGAGCTTTTCCTGTATGGGGATTTAAATTATAGCCAGTGGAGAAATGTTTTCAAAAGGATAAAGTTTATTTGTGATGACTTGTCCAGATATACGGTGAAAGATGAAAATATTAAGTCTTCTTTGGAGGACATGTATCTGACTAAGACGATTCAAAGGCTTGACAAATTGCGGTCTGACAAAGATTTTGAAGAATTTTTTCGGAAACCGTTCTCTCTTAATGGAGTTGTTTATGAATCACTGGATGATATTGTAGAGGTGTTGAAATTATCCATTCCACAAATGCTTTATGATGTTGAATCCTTTTGTATTATTCATGGGGATTTGTGCTTTGCTAATATTATGGTCGATAGTAATTTTAATTTTATTAAAGTAATTGATCCGAGAGGAAAATTTGGTTCTTATGATATCTACGGTGATGAGAGATATGAGTTAGCAAAGCTCTTTCATAGTATCCATGGCAAGTATGATTTTATTATCAAGGATCTTTTCAATGTTGATGTGAATTTGGGTAGTCTCGAAATTCAGTATCAGGTAAATGACAGAGTTAGGGATTATGATTTATATGAAATCCTTCTGTCAGTATTTAGAGAGAATATTGATGGAGAAAAAGAAAAAATAGAACTTATTGAGGCGTTACTCTTTTTGAGCATGATTCCTCTTCATGGGGAAAGTAAGAGACATCAATACGCAATGTTAGCAACAGGTATTCAGATTCTGGATAATATATTACGGATTAGAAGAGAGTGAACGGAAAGGATAAAAAAATGTTCGAGGATTATAGTTTTGTTTTTGATATTGACGGTACGCTATGTCCGATCAAGAAAAAGGATGAAAAATACGAGGATTTAGTTCCTTATACTGATATGGTAGAAAAGCTGCGTTATTATAAAGATGGTGGCGCAAAGATCATCTTACATACATCAAGAAATATGAATTCTTATAATGGTAATTTAGGATTAATTAATAAGAATACGGCGCGTATTTTGCTGGAATGGCTTGACAAATGGGATATTCCGTATGATGAGATTGTTTACGGGAAGCCGTGGCCAGGACATAAAGGGTTTTATGTGGATGACAGGACAGTGCGCCCGAATGAGTTCCTGAATTGCACAGTTGATGAAATGGATGAAATCTGTAAGAAATCAAGGGAACAGTCGAGGAGGATTTAAGATGTCGCAGAAAATGACGATGATTATTACTATGGCAGGTTTGGGAACTCGTTTTCGTAAGGTTGGATACAACTGTCCTAAATATATGATTGAGGCAAAGGGAAAAACGCTTTTTGAGTGGTCTATGGACAGCCTGCTTGGATATAATGACCATATTTCTAAATATGTATTTGTTGTAAGAAAAGAAGACCATAGTGAAAATTTTATACGGAAACAATGCGAAAAATACGGGATTCGCAATGTTGAGATAGTTGAACTGGATCATATGACGGATGGACAGGCTACAACTTGTGCTCTTGCAATGCCTTATTGTGACCCGGATGATGCGATTATGGTTTATAACATTGATACATATGTTGAACCTTATGAAATGAAGTATGAGGATATTTCAGGTGATGGGCATATCCCATGTTTTCATGCGGAGGGAGATCATTGGAGTTTTGCCAAACTCGATGGCCATGGGAAGGTTATTGAAGTTAGAGAGAAAGTCCGTATATCTGACAATTGCACTCTTGGCGCCTATTATTTTTCATCAGCAAGGCTATACCAGCAACTTTATAATGAATATTATGCAGATGACAATCGAGTGGAGAAGAATGAGAAATACATTGCGCCATTGTACAATTTTATGATCAAAAAAGGTATGCTTGTGACAATCAGTATTGTGAATGAAAAAAAGGTACATGTGTTGGGAACACCAGAAGAATTGAATGCTTTTTTGGAGGCTTGATTATGATCAAAAGATTAGTAAATAAATTCAGATCTATAAAAATTGGCATTTATACAATAGTTTCAGATGTGTGGCTGAATGTTATTGCTTCAAATGTTTGTTGCCCAGTATTTTTGAGACCCTTTTTATATAGGATAGCAGGCAATCATATAGGTAAAAAGTGTCATTTCGCCCCGAGAATTTTTTTGGGTCCAGGACATGGGAAATTGTGTGTGGGGGGGGGTACTTTTATTAATTATGACTGTTGGTTCGATTTAGGTGATAATATTTATATAGGCGATAATTGTAGTATAGCTATGAATGTTCATTTTATTAACAGCACACATGAATTCGGATCAGCAGAAAGGCGCGCTGGTAATGCATTTTCAAAGGAAATTTCAGTTGGAAGTGGTACTTGGATTGGAGCGGATACAATTGTCCTGCCCGGAGTTAAAATTGGAAATGGCGTGGTAATTAGTGCAGGATCACTTGTAATTTCTGATTGTGATGAAGACAATTCTGTTTATATTGGAAGACCGGCTCATTTCGTTAAAAAGATTGAATAAGTTTTTATCAGATGTTTTAATGGAGATTTTATATCGATTATGAGATTAGTTGTAAATAGATTGATAAATAAATATAAAACGATGTCCTTGCCAGCAAAGGCCGGATTGTGGTTCGTGTTGTGTAATTTTATGCAACGCGGAATTACTATGATTACCACTCCTGTATTTACACGAATATTGCCAGAAACTGAATATGGATTAGTTTCAACATATCTATCATGGCAGTCTGTCCTTTTGCTTGTAACTGGTCTAACTCTATATAAATCATTGATGAATTTATATATAAGATATGATGATAAGGAAAAGGTACTTTCTTCCGTAAATTTTTTGACTCTTATTATCACCGTAATCTGGTTATGCATTTATCTGGTTTTCAGGCAGCAAATTTCAGCCATTATGAAAATGTCCGAAACATTGGTATTGTGTCTATTTATTTATTTCGTTGCATATTCCGGGATTCAGTGTTGGCAGGTGTATAAAAGATATACGTTTGATTATAAAAGCTTGATTTTTGTCACTTTGATTACAACAGGTTTATCTTCTGTTTTTGCTGTTATTGCTGTTTTGTTTGTGTCTCACACTGCTGAGGCCAGATTAATACCGCAAACATTTATTACTGCAATTGTCGGAGTTATAATTTACATTTCTACTTTCAATAAGGGAAAATTATTTTATAACAAGGAGATCTGGTCATTTTCATTAATTTTTTGCATCGCATTATTACCGCATCATTTGTCAGAATTTGTATTACAAAGTTCTGACAAACTTATGATAAATTATATGTGTGGAAGCCATGATGTTGCCATATATAGCGTTGCATATTCAATTGGAACTTTGATCAATTTGTTTACCAGTGCTATAAATAATTCTTTCGCTCCATATGAATATCAGCAAATACAAGCTGGGAATTATGAAGAATTATCAAGAACAGCCAGTAAGGTGATTACATTGGTAGCGGTTTTGCTGGGGCTTATAATGTTATTTAGTGAAGAAATAGTTTGGGTTTTTGGCGGTTCCAAATATTTAGAAAGTACAAGTATTATTGTTCCGATATGCATTGGTGTTTTCTTTAGTTATCTGTTTCAACTTTTCGCACGCGTGCAGGAATACTTTGAACATAAAGCCACCGTTGTTATACCGTCTATTTTATGTGCTATATTAAACCTTATATTGAATTATATATTTATAAATATATATGGATATAAGGCAGCAGCATATACTACATTGTTTTGTTATATGTTTTTTTGCATTTTACATTATGTCTTCTACAAAAGGACAAGCATGAAAGATTTAAATGGTGCACATATATATAACGGTAAAGCTTTTTTCCTTATTTCTATTTTAGTAATAATTTGTGGTTCTTTAATCATGCTTCTTAATCGACATACGATTATAAAGTATATTATTATAGCCATTTTTGCTTTTGTTTTAGCAGTATTTCGTAAAAGGATTTTTGATGTGGTAAAAAAGACTATCGTTTTGGGAAAAGATAAATAATCTGAAAAAATTAACGAGGTAATTAAGAGTTGTATTTATTCTTGTGAAAATGTACCGTTGTTCCGGAGAAACGGTCGGAATATTCATGTTGAATCATTGTGGTTCGGGAGCGATGACGATGAGAATTAATAACAAAACATTCAAAGAATGGACGGAAGATGATATAAATAGCATTTTAAATGATGAGGCTTTTCGGGAATCTCAGTTTTTGGATTATAAAAGAACATTTGAATTTCTGGAAGGTGACAAATCCCAGAAATCCAAGGGAAAAGACGAGTTCCGCAATGATGTGTGCTCTTTTGCAAATGCTGATGGAGGAGATTTGCTCTTTGGAATTTCCGAGAAGAACGGGTTAGCTTTCGATATAATACCCATTAATATTGAAGATACTGACCGATTTGAACTGAATTTGCGAAATATATTGCTTCCAATTATGCCTTCCATGCCACCTGTGGATTTTAATTTTATATCCGTTTTTGGTGGCTATATAGTTGTAGTTCATATCGAAAAAGGCATTTTCAAGCCTTATATGACGATTGAGAACCAGACAGTGTTTCGTTTTTTCATTCGCCATGGAAATCGAAAAGAAGCTATGAGCTATTCGGAAATTAGCAATAATTTTTTACATGCAGCATCCTTGGCCTCGGAAATGAAAAAGTTTCGATTGGAGCGGGTATCGGAATTACTGGAAGACAACGCTGGTTTATTCGGTGTGATTCATGTCATACCAGCAACATTTCAAAATCCGGCTGATTTCATATCAATGTGTGATTGGGGAAAATCTGGAGGAATTCCGTTGCCTTATGGATTGAATAATCATATCATGGGAAGCATGCTTCCTAATGTCAATGGAATATGGTTTCCCTCAGACGATGGATTGAGAGATTTTGAGTTGCTGACGATTTTTGATAACGGAAGTGTAGAATTAAAGCAGGATTTATATACAAACACACATATGGAAAATAAGTATTTGGTCAGCGATGAATTCATTTCTGCAATAGATGATATTGTCAAGGGTACTGCCGAATTATACAAGTCATGGGGAAGACATTCTACCGTATATATTTGCATCTCAATAATCGGGTGTAAAGGATATTGGAACTATGATACTTGCTTTAGTCGTCACCCACAGCCGTCCAGGGTAGACCGGGACAGAATTTTATGTGCGCCAATAGAAATCAGGGATATTCTGGATGCCGAGAACGTTAGCGAGATGATTGAAGAATGTAAAAAGAGAACCAGATACGCTCTTGGGATTAAACGTTAAAAAACAATAAAAAAGGATGAAAAGAATTATGCAACCAACCACACTGCTGATCATGGCCGCCGGCATCGGCAGCCGCTTTGGAACAGGAATCAAACAACTGGAGCCGGTCGGGTTGAACGGCGAAATCATCATGGACTATTCCATCCACGACGCGATTGAGGCGGGATTTGATAAGATTGTGTTTATCATCCGCCCCGACATTGAGGCGGATTTTAAGGAGCGCATCGGCGATCGGGTGGAAAAGGTCTGTGTGCGGCTCGGCGTTACGGTGGCTTATACATTTCAGACGCTGCCGGATATACCGCGACCCAACACGGTTCCGGAAGGAAGAACCAAGCCCTGGGGTACCGGACAGGCTGTCTTATCCGCGAAGCCGTTCATTCACGAGCCGTTTCTGGTAATTAACGCGGACGACTATTACGGGAAGACCGCGTTCCGGCGGATGCGGGACTGGCTGTCGCATGAGCACGCGGACAACGCGATCGCCATGGCGGGCTTCATTCTTAAGAATACTCTGTCTGACCACGGCAGTGTGACCAGGGGGATCTGTAAGGTCGAAAAAGGCCACAGCCACGCGCTTGACGTGGTCGAGACCGGAAATATTCTGAAAACAGCTGCCGGGGCGGAGGCCGATGGCGTTGCGCTGGATCCGGACAGCTATGTATCCATGAATTTCTGGGGGTTTCCGGCCAGGGCCGGCATGGATCCGTCTTATATGGGAATGCTGGAAGAAGGGTTTGTTGACTTCTTTAAAACGACTGTCCCTTCCAATCCTCAGAAGGCGGAGTATCTGCTGCCGACGCATATCGGCGGCCTGCTACGGGAAGGGAAGGTCACGCTGAAAATCCTGGAGACGAATGATAAGTGGTTCGGCATTACCTATCAGGAAGATAAGGCCGCCGTGACGGAGAGTATAAGAAGTCTGATTGAGAGCGGCGTGTACGCGGAGGATCTGTACAGCGATCTGTAAATGATTCGTGGAGTCATGCGTGTTTGACCGGTATAAAATTACCCGGAATATTCACCTGTGGCATCGCGGCGGCAGACATATCAACAGAGAATGGAGCGGCAATGATCGATATTTTTTCCGAAATTCTGAAGAATGTGCTCACGGCTCTTTACGAGTCGTTCTGGCTTTCCGCGCTGCTCTCGGTACTTTTTATGTTTACCTGGTTGTATGCCAGAGAGCACGACTGGAAAGAGTCCGTGAAAATCTGGCTCAGTGAATTTAAGGAGTCCTCCGGTTTCCGCCGCCTGTTTCTTCTGGCACTCTACACAATGATGATCCTGTTCCGGACATTGCTGAACCGGAATCTGTGGATGAATCCTCTGAGCGACGTCATGGGAGGATGGTGGCTGTGGAAGGAATCAAACGGGGAGATGGTTCTGACCACGGAACCGATTGAAAACGTGATGCTGTTTATCCCGTTCACGATCCTGCTGCTGTGGACCGTAAGCAGCGATAAGAAACGGAAAGAAAGGCTGCCGGGAGGCTCCGTAAGGCTCATTGCGGTCCTGTGGCTGTCTGTGAAAACCACATTTCTTTTTTCAATCTCGATCGAGTTTCTTCAGCTATTTCTCCGTCTGGGGACCTGGCAGGTCTCCGACTGTGTGTATAATACGCTGGGCGGATTCCTGGGCGGATTGATTTACTGGGTTGGCTGCCGGATATCCGGAATGCTGCGCTGAAAAATGTCGGGATATAATTTATCTTGAACAAGATTGGCTGCAAGTGTATAATGAATGAGCATAGCAATGAAAGGAGGGGCGTGCATATGGGAATTTATTTAAATCCGGGCAACAGAGGATTTCAGACAATATTAAATGGAATTTACATAGATGAATGGGATGCATTGTTTCGAAAAGCAAAAAACGATGAAGCACTTCAAAAGGAATACGTTCAGCTTGACGGAGGTGAAAGCATGTCTGAAAAAAGATTGAATAATACCATATTCCTTATGTATCTTGTTACCGATAGTTACTGCAAAGCGCATAATATTACGTCAAGAGAATTTTTAGACTTAGATAGAAGATATGCCATATTAAATTATGTGTCAGAGTGTCCGGATGTTTTTGACAGTATGACGGAAGGGGAGATGGTGCAGGAGGTTGAGGAGTATGTTTCCTGAAATAAAAACAACGCTTTATCATGGTACGGTTTCTGAAATTATGTCTGTAGATGTCAATGCCGGAAGAAGCCGAAAGGATTTTGGTAAGGGATTTTACATGGCTGTCACCCAGAAACAGGCTATAGGTATGATGCATAAGAAGTACCGCGAAGCAGTAAGACGGAGTGCAAATAAGAATACTGCAGCCTTCCGGGAGTATTTATATGAGATCGAGTTAGATCCTCAGATTTTAGGGAATCTCAGTATTAAGATATTTCAGAATGCTGATATCGAATGGCTTGATTTTATTCTGATGTGCCGATATAAAGGTGGTATGCCTCACGATTATGATATGGTGATTGGAGCTACAGCGGATGATGATACGGCATTGTGCCTGAAGGTTTATGAGGAAGGAGCCTACGGCGAGAAAGGAAGTATTCAGGCCAAGCGGATTTTACTTCAAAATCTGGAAGTGGAGAATCTTGGTATTCAGTATTACATAGGAAAGCAGGAAGTTGCAGATACTGTGATAAAAAGTATTCGGGAAATAGATTGGCGGTGAGCATTGTATGACAGAGGGAAAAGCTCGGGTTACATTAGGACTTTCGGTTGTGACAATTACAAAATATCTGATGGAGCGTTTTAATCTATCACATGAAGATGCTTATAAGAAATTGATTAATACAGATTTTTTTGAGCGATTGAATGATCTTGAAACAGGTTTGTATTTGGAACCGGATCAGTATCTATGTAAGGCTTGCGTTCTGGAGCTGGAACAGGGGAAGGCAGCTATGTATGACTTTATCAACAAGGAATAATGTGAATCTTATTTTCCTGAGGATTTCCGACTAAATTGAGATGCTGCAGACGAGGAAGAGTGTCTCGATAGTGAATTTGATGAATACTGTACCTGCGATGACTATTACCAGCCGGTCGTAGAGGACTTCGAAATAGATTCGTATGTATCCGAGTGGTGCGGGAAGCATGGTTTTGAACTGGTCTCCTGTGATGGCGATGGTGAAGACGGAGGCTATGAACCGAAGTTCAGAAAAGGCTGGTATTAATGCCGTTTAATCGGGAAAATTCTGGAAAATAAAGGTGATTTTTTGAGTCAAGAGTCTAGGTTGACAACAATGGTAAGCCCCGTTATACTGTGTACAACGACTATACCGAGAGAGGAAAGACCATGAACGAACATAAAGCAAACACTTGTGAGCAGCAGGAAGTTACCAACGAGCTATACGCGCAGGTAATCGAAGATTACGAGGAGACACATTCCGTCCGGAAGACGGCGCGGAACTGCCACACTTCCATGGTAACGGCGCAGCGTATTCTTATAACAGCCGGATTATGGAGCAGCAAGTCTTCACGGCAGATTAAAGGACTCTTAGATCAGGGAATGACCGCAGACCAGATTGCGCAGGAATTATCCTTGACAAAGGATGCCGTGTATGCCTATATGCCATACTCACGTGGGAATTACGGGGTAAAGCAGACCGAGGATGCACAGTATTCCAGGGATTACAGGAAACGGATGAAGGCAGCGGAAGAGGGGATGCATAAGGAGAATGAGGATACCATGCCTGTGTTAATGGACGATCTGGCATCTAAGCAGGCAAAACCATCTGCTTTATCCAACCTTCGTTTCGATCCGGAGGTTACAGAGAAACTCATCGATCGAGCGAGGGTGGATGCTGTCTATGGGGATACTTATCACGAATACGGCGCTGTTTATGCTTTGCATCTATCCCTGGTCGGCGGTTTTGTTTACGGAGCTGAAGAAGATATGGATATGCGGCCGGAAGACAGAGCGGAGCTGCTTAAACTGGCAAAAGCGGAATCTGCTATCTCTCGCGATATGCTTGTTCCGGGGACGATGAACCTCCACGCTCTGCATTATGCCATCCAGAAGCTCTTTGGTTGGCAAAATAGCCATCTGCATAATTTCTCTATACCGCAGGAGGATTTCAAAACACTTACGGCAGGAACCCTCGGCGGTTATACGGATCTGTGCGGAATTCTGTTCCGGTTTCCGGACGATGATATGAGCGACCTTTATTGGGATGACGACTACAAGAAAGGCGTCAGCGTTAAGAGCTGGTTTAAGAAAAAATATTCTGCTCCGTTCCGACAGTACTCGGTCGGCGATTCTTATCTGGGTAACCTGTGGGAGATTGAGGGTTTCCGTGGACGGTTCCCTGATTTTAAGGACGAAACAACGCTGAAGGAAATATTGGATAAAGTTGCTGTTGAGCAGGATTGGAATTTCCTGGCAGAACGTCTGACCGTCCGCGAGCTGTTCACAGCAGAGCGTGATGGTGCAAGAGCGTGGAAAGGCAATGTGGTCGGCAAGTTGGAGCTGCTGAAAGAGGAGATGGAAGATGAAGAACTGTATGACAGCGTGGACGAGATGAAAATAGCGGCCACGGAACTCCGCAACTGGAGGCAGAGTTATTCTCAGCTTGATCATCTGTCATGGGTACACCCGGCTACCTATAAGAAAGAGATAGAGAAAGCTTATAAGAAGTCGTACGATTCTGTAATCAAAATGCACGAAGAGCAGATGAATGCCTGGACTATGAAGTGTTTGGACTTGTTCTGTGATCGGAATATTAACCTGTCTCCGTACTTTGACACGCTGTACTATCTCTATGACTATGGTGATGACTGGTGCGTGAAAATCACTTTGAAAGATATATACCACAAGACGGAGGACGGGGGTTTTGTTGATAATGATATGTGCAGAATTTCGGAGACCCTGGAACCGGTACTGGCGCAGGTCGAGGCAAAAGAGAAAGCCGTGTGCATGGCGGCAGATGGTCTGAATGTGGTGGATGACTGCGGCGGACTCCATGGATTTCTGAACATGCTTCGGACCATCAACGGGAATGATAAAGAAGAAGCGGACAGCATGAAAGAATGGGCCAGAGGGCTTGGCTGGACAGGGCGAAAGAGCAGGCCGGAGAATATGCTGTGATTGCAGGGAAATGACGAATAGCATTGGGACAGGGGAAAACGATGTATTTAGGCGTAAAATCTCAGGAGGTTAACATAAAACGCCTTTAAAACAGGCCTTGATTTGAGTGGCTGTTCTATGGTAAGCTGTAAGATGGAAGAGCAGCTCACTTACGACGCCATGAGCGAAAGTGAGCCAGGAGGGCGCTTGCGCACTCATGGCGAGCGGCGAATGTTGATCATGAGCGAAGCTCATGATATGATGTATGACAGCGTAGAGAACATGTGGAGTCTGCTGTATGCTACGGGTTATCTGACCCAGAGTGAGGCTCCGGCCGGTAATCTGGTGCGGCTGACAATACCGAACACAGAAGTTCGCAGTATTTTCAGAGACTTTGTGTTAAAGCTGTTTGAAAAGAAAATCGCACAGGATGGTGTGACAGTATCCACCTTTTGTGAAGCTCTAAAGAGCGGCAATGCACCAGAGGCAGAGACGTTATTCACAGCATTAATGAGGAACACGGTCAGTGTCAGAGACACCGCCGTTAGGAAAGAGTTTAAAGAAAGCTTTTACCACGGCTTACTTCTCGGCATTCTCGGCTTTAAAGACGGCTGGAGTGTTGACTCGAACAGAGAATCCGGTGATGGATATTACGACATTGCAATCGAGATTGAGGATGAAGAGATTGGTATTGTCATTGAAGTGGAGTATGCAGAAAACGCACAGTTTGAACAGGAGTGTAAAAAGGCATTAAGGCAAATCAACGACAATGATTATACCGCGGAACTAAAGAACGATGGTATGCGCACCCTGTTGAAGTATGGCATTGCCTGCTATAAGAGTCAGTGTAAGGTCGTTGTGGAACTCCAATCGTCATGAATACTTTAATAATAAAGAAGATGCAGTCAGTGGGCTTCCCTCAGCAGTGTTGTTATGTTTCAAGAAAAGTAAGAAATACTTGAAAAGAACATAAGAATTTGTTGATGCTTTTCTTATGTTCTTTCTTTACTTCTTATCAAAACAGCGGAGGAACATTTATATTTGGACTGGATGAAAACAGTGGGTTTGCCAAAGTCGGCGTATATGATGCGCAGGATCTTCAGAAAAAGGTCATGGAATATTGCGAACAGATGACACCGGTGGTGCGGCCGGTGTTTACGGTGTGTGATGAGGACGGTCTGGTTTTTGTATCGGCGGAGATACCGCCTGTTGACATTGCCGACAGACCATGTTTCAAAACTGCGAAAGGCAGGTTACGCGGCTCTTATGTCAGGGTCGGAGATGCAGATAAGCCCATGACCGAATATGAGGTATATAGCTATGAAGCATTTCGAAAAAAATATCGCGATGATATTCGGAGTGTTACAGGAGTGACGATAAACGCACTGGATTCCAATAAACTTGATGAGTATCTTTCCAGGAAGAGAAATGATAGACCAAACCTGGCTCTTTTATCCCTTGAACAACAGTATGAATTTACCGGCATTACCAGAGAAAATCAGGTTACGCTGGCGGCTCTGTTGTTATTCGGTATATATCTGCAGGGTTTTTTCCCTCAGCTTGGTATCATTGTGACCTGCGTGCCTGGTCTCGAAACCGGGGACGTTGATTTGAACGGAAATCGGTTTACGGATACAAAACGCATTGAAGGTACGCTTTCAGACATGCTGGATGATGCGTTGTCATTTGTCCGAAAGAATATGCGGACTGCTACAAAAATAGATAAAGAAACGGGAATCCGAATTGATTTACCGCAGTATCCGATGGATGCTGTTCGTGAAGCAGTGCTGAATGCGCTTATTCATCGCGACTATAGTTTCCATACGGAAGGGATGCCGATACAGCTGGTTATGTATTCGGACAGGATGGAAATTACAAATCCGGGCGGCCTGTATGGGCGGCTTACTGTCGATCAGTTAGGACAGGCTCAGCCGGATACACGGAACCCGGTTCTGGTTACAGCGATGGAGACTCTGGGCAAGGCTGAGAACCGATATTCCAGGATTCCTACCATACGATACGCTATGAAAAAACAGTCGCTGCCGGAACCTGTCTTTGTGGATTCCCGGGGCGACTTTAAGGTTGTACTGTATCACAAGCCGGAGATTGTACAGAAACAAATGCCGGCCTTTTCGGATGAACCATTCGCCGATATTCAGGACGAAAAAGGCTTACTTGATTTTTGCCGCACGCCTCGAAGCCGCAATGAGATTATCGGGTATCTTGGGATTTCGTCCGGTCAATATGCGCTTCGGCGTTATCTTAATCCGTTAATTGAGGCTGGCGCTATCCGTCTGATGAGACCGGATACGCCACGCAGTCCGAAGCAGGAGTATGTGACGGTCGACCGATAAAATTAAAATATGCCGGGATGAAAAAGCAAAAAACACCGGAATGAAATTGACAAATCTGTCGGGATGAAATAAACTATATTCATCAAATGAATTCCGAGGATGATTGATGAATGGCATGGATATTCCGTTGCGGCGGAGCCGCCAGTCCGGTGTGGCGGGAGCCACCTGTCCGGACTGACAGAGCCACCTTTGTTAACGAGTTACTTTGCTAGTGCCGGATCCATCCCGTAGACTTCCCGCATAGAGAGATCTTTAGAAGGATCTATGCTCTCAATGTCGATCTTGTAGGAATCATATGATATACGGTCCATGATCGCATCGGCAAGGGTACTTTCGCCGCCACAGATCTGCTGGTACCATTCGGACTCCCTGAACTGGGAACAGAAGATCGTGGAGGAATGCTTACGTCTTTTGTGGATCAGTTCAAAGAGGTCACGAGCCTCTGCTTCCGTGAGCTTCAGGAGCAGCCATTCATCAATGATGAGAAGAACCGGGTTGGTATACTTCTTCAGAGCAGTGATAAAGGTGCCGTCCGCCCTTGCTGCCTGCAGCTCCAGCAGCAGATCCGGCAGCCGAATATATTTGACGGTGTAATACTGTTTGCAGGCTTCCATCCCAAAAGCGCAGGCCATGTAGGTTTTGCTACTGCCGGTGGCTCCAGTAATGAAGATGTTCCGGTATTCTGCGATGTATTCACAGGTAGCGAGCCGATTGATCAGATCCCGGTTCAGTTTTCTGCCGGAAGTGTAATCAATACCTGCGACGCTCGCTCCAGGCTGTTCAAACTCAGCCTTGCGGATCAACCTCTTTAGGCGGTTATTCTTCCTGCTGGTATATTCGACATCCACAAGCATGCCGAAACGGTCTTCGAACGGGACATCCTTCATTGTAGCGTCGTCCTTCTGGATGCGGAAAGCATCAGCCATTGCGGTCAGGCGCATTTCAATGAGTTTATCAGTTGTACTTTGGTTGGTCATGATCTTTTACCTCCATAATAGCGGGCGCCTCTTGTGATGCCGCGTGGCTGAGTGGTTTCTTTGGCATTTGCGCTTTGTGCTGCCGGGTCATCCTTCATGGATGCCAGGATGTTCTTGATGCTCTTGTAGCTTGGACTGGAACTGAACGTAAGTGCTTTCGCACACGCTGTTTCCAGTCTGGCGGGAGAATGTTTCTCTGCCAGCTTTAAGAGCCCCATGCAGCTGCGGTATGACTGTTGCTCTACTCTGCCGGAGGTAAGGATTGCATTCACGACCTTGCTGGTGCTGGCCCCGATGGAGTCAGCCCATCTGCGGAAACGGTCACCGTTCCACTCCAGATATTTCTGGTGATCCTGCGGCATATGTTCCGTCACCGTGGAATACTGCCCGGGCCTGCCGTGGAGGCGGCGGTGGGAAGCAATCCTGCTGTGATTATAAAAAATTTCAATCGTTGTATCAGTCACTCGCACATCGACCTTATTTTTGATATACTGGTAAGGCACGGAGTAGTACATCCTGTCTACTGCGATGTGGTAGTTGAACTGGACAGTGGCTTGTTTCCACTCCGCCAGTTCGAAGGGTGTGGCAGGCAGCGGCGCCAGTAATGGCTTTTCTTCCCCAAGAAACAGGCTGATCCTGCTGCATTCCTTTTTCTGGAATTTACGGGCGTTGTGGTCGGCCAGCTTCTTACGGATTGCTTCATTCAGTTCCGCAAGGGAAAAGAACTGCTCATTCCGTAAGGCTGCGGTAATCCAGGTGGATATGATGCCAACAGAGCCTTCCACATTTGGCTTGTCCTTGGGTTTCCGGATTCTCGCCGGAATGATGGCGATATTGTAATGCTCCGCCATCTCATGGTACGTTTTGTTCAATGCCGGCGTATACCAGTCGCTGTTTTTGCGGTCCACAGCGGTAGTTGCATTGTCAGGAACCAGCATAGGCGTTACGCCGCCAAAAAACTCGAACATCTGGATATGGGCTGTAATCCAGTTTTGGGTGCGCTCATTGATAAACGCTTTGACAAAGGCATACTGGCTGTAGGTCATGACGCCTACGAACAGCCAGGCTTCTGTCAGTTCCCCGGTGTCAGGGTCGATGATGTGGGCCGGGTCCCCAGCCCAGTCAACCTCGATCTGTTCACCAGGTTTTCTGGGAATGTGCGCGGTGGCCCTGCGCTTCTGCTCATCCTTCTGGATGTAATAGCAGAACTAGGAATACATGAGGGGCTCTTCGCCGCCCAGGCGGCATTCCTCACAGTACTCCACCCACAGGAGTTTCTTGTTGACCCCGTTCCGGAGGAGTTCCTTCCGGATATAGTCAAAGTCAGGCATCCGTCTGTTGGTAAGGGTCTTGTCCCTGGGGAACATAAGCTCCTCCAGGGCACTGTCGGTCATGTCAAAGTCGAACGGCCAGGAAATGCCCAGTTCCGAAGCACGTTTGACGACCTTTGAGACCGTGTTACGCGAGACACTGCAGCTTTGCGCAATGTTCCGCTCACTGAATCCCAGGCTTTTTAAGCGCAGGATTTCGCGGTATTTGGTCATAGTAACGACCTCCTTTAACTGTATTCACACCGAAGTGTGTAGCTACAGTATAAAGGAATTTATGAGGAAAGAGCCTGCAAAGGTGGCTCTCAAACTCCGGAATCACTGGCTCTCAGGCTCCGGAACGGCGGCTCCGAAAGTCCGGACAGATGGCTCAATGGACCCCGGAATATTCATGGCAGGAGGTTCCGCCGATCTGGGACGCGGTTCGCTATGAGGTTGACAGGCGCGGGACAAAGGGCCAGTTCATTCTTACCGGTTTATCTACGCCCCGGGTCAAGGGAATTTTACACAGTGGCGCGGGACGGATCGCCAGACTGCGTATGCATACGATGTCTCTGTACGAATCCGGACATTCCGGTGGCAGGGTTTCCTTGAAAGAATTGTGTGATGGAAAATTAACACCCGTTTTTACCGGAGAGGTTGAACTGAACGCCATTATTGACAGCATCATTCGCGGCGGATGGCCGGGTAATCAGGACTTGCCGCTTTCCGAGGCGGCGCTTCTGCCCAATGAATATATCAAAGCGGTAGTGGAGGACGAGGTTCATCGTCTGGACGATGTCCGTCGGGACAAACATAAGATTATGTTGCTGTTGTGTTCCCTGGCCAGAAACGAGGCAACAACGGTATCCAATAAGAGCTTGAAAAACGACGTAAAAGGTGTTAATGATGAAGACATTGATGAGGAAACCATTTCCGTTTATCTTGACATTTTCAATCGTCTGTTTTTGATTGAAAATCAGGAACCGTTTTCCTCTAACATTCGTTCCTCTGTCTGGGTCAAGCAGGCGGCAAAGCGTCATTTTACAGATCCTTCCCTTGCGTGTGCGCTGCTTAAGGCGACGCTGAGAAACTGATGTTTACCGGTCTTTGATCAGATACTTTCTTGTCCGCCAGGCCCCGCTCAGGTAATAGATCATGCCGAGCCAGAACGGCGTGAAGCTCGCCAGCGCGTCGCCGAGCCAGAAACCGATGTAGCGCAGGTTCAGCGCCAGGCCGAACAGCAGCGCCAGGCCGATGCGTAGCAGCAGGCCGTCGAGGATGGCGGTGATGAAATTAATGGTGTAGTTGCCGCTGCCGTTGACCAGCGCGTTCATCGGTGCGCGGAACGCGCCGCCGTAGAAAATCAGCACCGCGATCGGCAGGAATTCCATCGCCACGGCCAGTACTTCCGCCTCGTCCGTGAAGAAACCGAACACTTGCGTCGGGAACAGCAGCAAAACCGCGGAGACGGTTGTCGCCACGGTAAGCATGATCGCCGCGCAGGTAATCAGGATGCGCGGCACGCGCTCATATTTCTCCGCGCCGATATTCTGCCCGACCATCGAGGACCCGGCGGTGTTGACGGCGTTGGAAATCTGGTTGCTGATATTGTTGAATTTACCGGCAATGCCGGCTACCGCGGAGACCTCGACGCCGTAGGAGTTGATCCAGGAATTGACAAACAGCTTGGAAAACTGTACCGAAGCGGACTTGAGTGCCATCGGCACACCGAGCCCGATCAGCTGTTTCAGCATTTCTCTGTCCAGTCGGGCAAAGTCCTTTCCCTTTATCTCGAAACCGAAGCGTTCCCGGCTGTGCCAGAGGAAGACGGCGCAGCAGACAAAGCTGAATCCCTGGCTGACCACGGTCGCCAGGGCCGCGCCCATCGCGCCGAGATGAAAGCCGAACACCAGAAGCAGGTCGAGGAAGATGTTCATGAGAGCGGCGATGGAAATAAAAATAAACGGGTGCCGGGAATCGCCCATGCCGCGCAGTACGGCGCTGACAATATTGTAGCCGTAGATAAAGACAAGCCCGACCATGCAGACGGTCGCGTAGGCCAGCGCCTGGTCAAAGGATTCCGCGGGCGTGTGCATGAGGCGCATCAGCGATTCGCGCAGATACAGGCAGGATACGCTCAACAGGAGCGCGCAGATCGTCAGGAACGTAAACATCGTGCCCACGAAACGGCCGAGCTGGTCGCGTCGGTTGGCTCCGATGTACTGCGAGATAATCACCTGCCCCGCGCCGGAAAACCCCATTGCCAGAAACATGAGAAAATTGGTGATGTCGCCGCCGACGGCCACTGCCGACAAACCGACTTTCCCCAGCGCTCTGCCGACGATCACCATGTCGGCCATATTGTAGACGATCTGAAGCATGTTGGAAAGAAAAAGCGGCGCGGCGAAAATCAATAGCTGCTTCGGAACGCTGCCTGTCGTGAAATCGGTGATGAGCTGTTCATTTTTCTTTTGTTTTTCCATGATCGTTAACCTATATGAAAGCATTTCTGGATCGCTCTATGCTCGCCCAGAACCAGGATCGACCGGTCCTTGGAGAGAACCGTATCCGGCGCGATATTCATGTGAATCTTTCCGTCGCCGCGGATTCCCAGGATGTTGATGCCGTACTTTTTGCGGATATCGAGCTGCAGGACGGTTTTGCCGTCCCATTCCTCCGGAATGGAAAGCTCATAGAGGGAGCAGTCGTCGTCGAGCTCGATATAGTCGAGGATGTGCTCGGAGGTACAGCGGATCGCCGTCCAGGCTGCCAGCTGCTTTTCCGGGTAGACGACGCGGTCGGCGCCGTTGCGCAGCAGAAATTTTTCCTGAATGTCGCTGGCCGCCCGGGCGATCACCATGCGCGCGCCCAGTTCCTTGAGCAGGCAGGCGGTCTCCAGGGAATTCTGAAAATTGTCGGCGATCGTCACGATGCAGGCATCGTAATTGCGCACGCCCAGGGACGCGAGAAATTCCTCGTTGGTGCTGTCGCCGATCTGGGCGTTGGTCACAAAGGGAAGCGCGGCGTTGACGCGCTCCTCGTCGCTGTCCACCGCCATCACTTCATGGTTCATGTCATAGAGCTTCATGGCAATCAGTCTGCCGAAACGTCCCAGTCCGATCAGTAATATGGATTTCATAATCTCCTCCTCATCCGACCATAAGCTTTCCCTGCGGAAGACGCGCGGTGTTGCCGCGGTTCCCGGAAAGGGTGGAAAATATCAGTGTCAGGCCGCCGACTCTGCCGGTGTACATCAGCACGATCAGAATAACGCGCGAGAGAAGCCCCAGACCGGGCGTGATTCCCAGCGTCAGGCCGACCGTGGCGACTGCCGATCCCGTCTCAAACAGGCAGGAGAGCAGCGGCAGGTTTTCCGCGCGGCTGATTACAAAAGCGCCGCCGATAAACAGCGCGAAATAGAGCGTAACGATCGTGGCCGCGTTGCGGATGGTATCCTCGGCAATCCTTCTGCCGAAAAAGTGCGTGTGTTCCCTTCGCCGGAACACGGATATGGCCGTGGAAACCATGACCGCGAAGGTCGTCGTCTTCATGCCGCCTGCCGTGGAGCCGGGGGAACCGCCGATCAGCATCAGGATGATCATGACGCCGATCCCGCATTCGCTAAGCTTCGTCAGATCGGCGGTATTAAAGCCTGCCGTGCGCGGCGAAACCGCCTGAAACAGCGAATACCAGACGCGTGCGCCGGGCGTCTCGCCGGAAAACTCAAAAAAGAAAAGATACAGCGCAGGGAAAAGAATCAGCAGCGCGGAGGTCGCCAGCACCACCTTGCTCTGCATGCGGTACCTGTGAAACCGCCATTGGTTGGTGCGGATGTCATCCCAGGTGAGAAAGCCGATCCCGCCAATGATGATGAGCGCCATGACTGCGCAGTTGACGGCCGGATCCGCCGCGAAAGTGGTCAGGGATGAATATTGTGCTTTTACGCCCATCAGGTCAAATCCGGCGTTGCAGAACGCTGAGACCGCGTGAAACAGCGCGTACCAGATGCCTTTCGCAACACCAAACTCCCGGCAGAAGGACGGCGCCATGACCGCCGCGCCGAGCAGCTCGAAGACTGCGGTCATGCGGATGATAAACCCGGTCATGCGCACGATGCCGCCGAGCTGATGGGCGGAGATCGCTTCCTGCATGATGCTGCGCTGTTTTAAGCTGATTTGTTTGCCGGCGGCAGAGAAAACCGCTACAGCCAGCGTCACCACGCCCATGCCGCCGATCTGGATCAGCACGAGAATGACGGCCTGCCCGAAGCCAGACCAGTAGGTCGCGGTGTCCCGGACGATCAGACCGGTCACGCAGACCGCGGAGGTTGCCGTGAACAGCGCGTCCATAAACGGGGCGCCCTGCCCGTCGCGCGTGGCGGGCGGCAGAAGCAGGAGTACGGTCCCCAGCAGGATCATCGCCGCAAAGCCGAGGGTGATAATCTGTGAGGCCGACAGGCGTTTCAGAAAACCGGTCATGGAAATACCTCCATGGTGTGCCTTATTTTCCGTCTGACAGGAATTTTGTGTGTCTTGTTTTCGGTCTGGCAGGAATTCGTCAGCGGTTGATATGATACAGGATCATGCCGCCGTTTTCCGGGAAGCCGGAATTCCACAATTCCTCAAATGAGAGGTATTCACAGCTTCCATAGGTCGTCGCGCGCACATAGACCGCGCCGTCCCACTCCTGAAAGTCGGTAAGCATGAACCAGTGCCAGAGATACTCGTTCAGTGCCGGGGAGCGGTGCTTCAGCAGTAAAAAGGGAATCGGAAATCCTTCCGTGAGCTCGCGTTTCATTCGCGCGCAGGCTTCCTCGTAGGGTTTATCGGAGGAAAAACCGGACAGCGCGAGCGAATCATTTTTGATATCTTTTAAGTAATTCCGCATTCCGTCAATGTAGATATCCAGGCGGTTCACACCCCGCACCCGCGGGCGCAGGTAAGGTTTCATCTGCATCCCGAACGCGATGTAATCGGTTTTGTTCAGATGATGAATATCAAACGGGTACAGTCCGCCGAGCAGACCGCTGCTTTGCAGCTGAATGCAGCTGTCGCAGGCCGCGAGAGCCGCGCAGCCGCCTTTGTTCATCCACCAGTCCGCGAACCAGTCCTGGCTGCCGCCGAACGCGTCCCCGATATGAAAATAATCCAGCTCAATCTTCATCCGGAGCGTCCCCGGAGCCGGAAGTCCCCTTGTCTAAGAACCCCATAAAAAACACCTCCGTTATCAAATGTGCTGTTGAATGATAATCTCTATTTTACAATCTTGCGGGGAAGAATGCAATAGAACATGCAGGTGCAAAAATGCTTATTTGCCTGATTCAGATAAGCTGGGCGATCTGAGAAAAATCAATATACAGATCATTGTAAATTCCAACCTTGATCATATCTGAAAAAGTATATACTTCTGTTTCATTGTGCGCAAAGTCATATATCATAACACGATTTTTGGAGGGGTCAATGATCCAGTATTCGCGGACACCGGCGGATTTATATTTAAATAATTTGGTCATGTAGTCCATGCGCCGGGAGGTGGGGGAAACGACTTCAATGATCCAGTCGGGAGCGCCCTCACACCCTTTATCGGTCAATTTATCAGGATCACAGATCACGGAAATGTCCGGCTCAACATAGGTGTATTGATCTTTATCCAGGAACACGGCGAAGGGGGCAATATCAGCCTCGCAGCGGCCGTCGTTTCCTTTGATGTAGTTGTTTATGATTGTGAATAGTTCACCGACAAGTCTTTGGTGTTTTCTGCCTGGCGGTGCCATGTCGTAAATCCGGCCATCGATTAATTCGGCGCGTTGACCGTCCGGTAGATTGTAAATATCATCGATCGTGTAAAGGCGTTCCTCTGGTAACGGCATGTACGCACTTCCTTTCCTGGCGCTTCGTGTGCCCATTAATGGCATTGTTGTACATTTTTTTGTCAATCATCAATCATAAATAAGGAGCGTCGTGTTATGACGTACCTTCTTTGCTATAAAAACATTATAACACGGACAATGAAATATGTATACTTCGAACGTATGTTTGTAAAGAAAAAATACTTGACACCCGCCCTCTTTTCCGCTATGATAGCCAAGGTGATGTTTTATGGAGAGCATTGTGAAGCAAAGCCTTCTTTATGATTTCTACGGCGAGCTGTTGACGGAGCATCAGCGGACGGTATACGAGGACGCGGTTTTTAATGACATGTCGCTCGGCGAGATCGCGCAGGAGCAGGGGATCAGCCGTCAGGGCGTGCACGATCTGATCCGGCGCTGCGACCGTATTCTGGACGGCTATGAGAAGAAGCTGCAGCTGGTCAGCAAGTTTGAGCAGACGCAGAAGCTGGCCGGACGCATCCGGGAGCTGGCGCGTGAGCTCAAGGCGGGCGGGGATATGGAGCTGATCGGGCAGATCGAGGAGATTTGCACCGATATCATAGATTTATAAGGGGGTCTTATGGCTTTTGAGAGCTTATCCGATAAATTACAGAATGTCTTCAAGAACCTGCGCGGCAAGGGACGGCTTACGGAAGCGGACGTTAAGACGGCGCTGAAAGAAGTCAAGATGGCGCTGCTGGAGGCGGATGTGAGCTTCCGGGTCGTCAAGCAGTTTATCAGCTCGGTGCAGGAGCGCGCGGTCGGCGAGGAAGTCATGGGTTCGCTGCAGCCCGCGCAGATGGTGATCAAGATCGTCAACGAGGAGCTGATCCGCCTGATGGGTTCCGAGACGACGGAGATCGCATTGCAGCCCGGCAATGAGATTACGGTGATCATGATGGCGGGTCTTCAGGGCGCCGGTAAGACGACGACGGCGGCGAAGATTGCCGGCAAGTTCAAGGCCAAAGGCAGGAAGCCGTTGCTGGCGGCCTGCGACGTGTACCGGCCGGCTGCGATCCAGCAGCTGCAGATCAACGGTGAAAAACAGGGTGTTCCGGTCTTTTCCATGGGGGATCGCCAGGATCCGGTTGACATCGCCAGGGCGGCGCTGGAGCATGCCGCAAAAAACAATGAAAATGTCGTGATTCTGGATACAGCAGGCCGTCTGCATGTCGACGAGGACATGATGGAGGAGCTTGTGCGTATCAAGGAAGCGGTTCATGTTCATCAGACGATTCTCGTGGTCGATGCCATGACCGGACAGGACGCGGTGAATGTGGCGTCCTCCTTTGAGGAAAAGATCGGCATCGACGGCGTTATCCTCACGAAGCTCGACGGCGATACCCGCGGCGGCGCGGCTCTGTCGATCCGTTCTGTGACCGGCAAGCCGATTCTCTACATCGGCATGGGCGAAAAGCTCGCCGATCTGGAGCAGTTTTATCCGAACCGCATGGCTTCGCGCATTCTCGGCATGGGCGATATTCTCACCCTGATCGAGAAGGCCGAGCAGGAAGTGGACGAGGAAAAGGCCAGGGAGATGAGCCAGAAGCTGCGCCGGGCGGAGTTTGATTACAACGACTTCCTCGATCAGATGCGCCAGGTCAAAAAGATGGGCGGATTGAGCAGCATCATGAGCATGATGCCCGGTATGGGGCAGATAAAAGGCAGCATGCCTGAGGTTGACGATTCCGCGATGGACAGGGTGGAAGCGATCATCCTTTCGATGACGAAGGAAGAGCGCGCCAATCCTTCTCTGATCAATCTTTCCCGCAAGCAGCGCATCGCGCGCGGTTCCGGTGTGAATATTGCCGAGGTCAACCGCCTGGTCAAGCAGTTTGACCAGATGAAGAAAATGATGAAGATGATGCCTGGGATGATGGGCGGCAAGAAAGGCCGCGGCGGTCTGGGCGGCATGTTTGGCAAGATGAAGCTGCCGTTTTAGGGCAGAGATGATTATCGCCGACAATGCAGGTTTCTGTCATTTGCGCAGGAGTTTGCGTTTGTCCATATAGATACCGAACAACAAAGGAGGTGAAATTGACATGGTAAAGATGAGATTGAGAAGAATGGGTGCGAAGAAAAAGCCTTTCTATAGAATTATTGTTGCGGATTCCAGATCCCCGAGAGATGGAAGATTTATCGCCGAGGTTGGCACCTACGATCCGAAGCAGGAGCCGAGCGCGATCAAGTTCAATGAGGAAGAGACAAAGAAATGGCTGGCAAACGGCGCCCAGCCCACCGAGCGCGTAGCGAAGCTCTTGCAGATCGCCGGCATTCAGTAAGATGCGAGGGGATAGCTATGAAGGAATTAGTCGAGATCATCGCGAAAGCGCTTGTTGACAATCCGGACGAGGTGGTTGTGACCGAGACAGAGAAAGAGGACGAGCTTCAGATCGAGCTGAAGGTTGCGCCTCAGGATATGGGCAAGGTGATCGGCAAACAGGGCCGTATCGCCAAGGCGATCCGCTCTGTGGTCAAGGCGGCCGCTTCCAGAGAGGACAAGAAGGTTGTTGTAGATATTCAATAGCCGCCGGGGGCTGCCGTGAAGCTGTCGCGGCGGCCCGGGAATCCTGCTTTGCAGGATTCTTTTTTATGATGCTACCAGGGGCAAAAGGTCAAGCAATGGATGCTTGCATCCGATTGCTTGACTTTGGGCCCCGCAAAAACATGAGGAAGCAGCCAATTTGACCGTTTTCAGGTCAAATTGTGCGGATTCCGAATGTTTTCAGGATTGCGGGAGTGCGAAGCACGTAGCAATCCGTAGCATCATCGCCCTTCGACCCCAACAGCATACCAGGGGCAAAAGGTCAAACAATGGAGATTAATTATGGAAGATTATCTGCGCGTCGGCGTGATCAGTTCCACGCATGGTCTGCGCGGCGAGGTCAAGGTATACCCGACGACGGACGACGTCCGGCGGTTTGATGATTTAAAAACGGTTTTTCTGGATACGGGACACGAGAGACGTCTGCTGCATATTACCGGCGTGAAATATTTTAAAAACATGGTAATCCTGAAATTCCGGGAATTTGACGATATCAATGACATTGAAAAATACAAGGGCAGGGATCTTTTGATTGGCCGCGACCAGGCCGTCGCCCTGGGCCCTGATGAAAATTTTATTGCCGATCTGATCGGCCTGCGCGTGATAACGGACGCGGGCGAGGAGTTTGGCATCATGAAGGACGTTATGCAGACCGGAGCCAATGACGTCTATGTGATTGAGGGAAAGGATGGCCGTGAATACCTGTTCCCGGCGATCCGGCAGTGCGTGCTGGGGGTCGACCTGGAGGCGGGGACGATGACCGTGCATATCATGGACGGGCTTCTGGATCTGTGATATCTGGAAGAGTGACAGAAAGTCATGACACTTGAAATTACCGCTGAAAGCGTGTTTTGTGGGAGACGTGGGAGACTGGGATGAATTATCATATCTTGACGCTGTTCCCGGAGATGGTCCTGGGTGGCCTGAGTACGAGCATCATCGGCCGGGCGCAGGAGAAGGGACTTTTGTCGGTGGAAGCGATCAATATCCGCGATTATACAAAGGAAAAACACGGCCATGTCGACGACACGCCCTATGGCGGCGGCGCTGGGATGGTGATGCAGGCAGCGCCGGTCTGCGACGCTTACGAGGCGCTGTGCGCCCGGCTGGGCAGGCGGCCGCGCGTTCTGTACATGACGCCGCAGGGGCGTGTGTTCAATCAGCAGATCGCCGCGGAACTGTCCGCGGAGGAGGATCTGGTTTTCCTCTGCGGCCACTATGAGGGTATTGATGAGCGCGCGCTGGAGCGCATCGTCACGGATAATCTCTCGATCGGCGACTATGTGCTGACCGGCGGGGAGCTGCCCGCGATGGTGATGATCGACTGCATTTCCCGCCTGATTCCCGGCGTGCTCGGCAGCGATACTTCCGCCGAGATCGAGTCGTTTCACGACAATCTGCTCGAATACCCGCAGTACACGAGACCGGAGGTCTACGAGGGCATGCGTGTGCCGGAGGTGCTGCTTTCCGGCCACCATGCCAACATCGAACTCTGGCGCCGTCGACAATCGATCCGGCGCACGCTGGAGCGCCGCCCGGATCTTCTGGAAAGGGCGCAGCTGACGAAGAAAGAGCAGGAGTATCTGGAGAGCATTATGAGGGAGTGCGGGGAAGAGAACGGCGAGAACGGCGAATAAAAAAATAGTGCTTGCGTTTCCGGAAATCTTATGTTATCATTGACGTGTTGTGACTGAAAGAGATGTTCCTCTGGTGCGCCATTTTCTGCATTACAGAACATCAAATAACAGAAGGAGGCACACAGATGAACGACATTATCAAGACAATCGAAGCGGCTCAGATGAAAGAGACCGTTCCGGAGTTCCATGTTGGCGATACCGTGAAGGTATACAACAAGATCAAAGAAGGAAACCGCGAGAGAATCCAGGTATTCGAAGGCACCGTGATCAAGAGACAGAACGGCGGCGCCCGCGAGACCTTCACCGTCCGCAAGACTTCCAACGGCATCGGCGTAGAGAAGACATGGCCGCTGCATTCCCCGTCTGTAGACAACATCGAGGTTGTCCGCAGAGGTAAGGTAAGACGTGCGAAGCTGTTCTACCTGAGAGATCGCGTTGGTAAAGCGGCCAAGGTAAAAGAGCTGGTCAAATAATCAGGCGTTAACGGGACTTATGACGAGGGGCGATGTAAATTGCCCCTCGTTGTTCATTCGGCAGGGAGGGCGAAGCGTGGATTTTTATCAGAACGATGAACCGTCGCTGGTCCGCCGTGCGGTAAGCTGGATTGTGGATATTACGGTCGCACTGTCTTTTGCCTGGCTGTGTATGTACGCGTTTGGCGGGCAGGTGTCGATCAGCGGTCAGTCGATGACGCCGCTGCTGGAGTCCGGCGACGTCGTTTTGGTGAACCGTTTGATTTATGATTTTGGCGCGCCGAAACGGCTGGACGTGGTGGTGTTTGAGCGCGAGGATGGAAAAGAAAATGTAAAGCGCGTGATCGGCCTGCCCGGCGATGTGGTGCAGATCAGCGGCGGGCAGCTTTATATCAACGGCGAGCCGTTTGATGATGAAAATGGTCTCGGCGAGGTGGCGCTGGCCGGTCTTGCGGAACATCCGGTTGAGCTGCTCGAGGACGAATATTTTCTGCTCGGGGACAACCGGGACAGCAGCGAGGACAGCCGATTTGCCAATATCGGCAATGTGAAACGGGAGCAGATCCTTGGCAAGGTATGGATGCGGATCCTGCCTCTGCTGGATATCGGGCTGATACGTTCCGCCGGTTAAAGGCGGGCTGGCATTATGATAGGAGGAAATTTTGAATATACAGTGGTATCCCGGCCATATGACGAAAGCGAAGCGGGCCATGCAGGAGGACATCCGGCTGGTTGACCTGATCATTGAGCTGGTGGACGCGCGCGTGCCGCTCGCAAGCCGCAACCCGGATATCGACGCGCTGGGGAAGGGCAAGGCGCGCCTGATTATATTAAACAAGACCGATCTGGCGGATCCGGATTGCAATGAGCGCTGGGCGGAGTATTTTCGCGGTCTCGGCTGTCATGTCGTGTCGGCCAATTCGCGCAGCGGTGCGGGATTGCGCCAGGTAAACGGCGTCGTGCAGGAGGCGTGCCGCGAGAAAATTGAGCGCGACCGGCGGCGCGGGATTTTAAACCGTCCGGTACGGGCGATGGTGGTGGGCATTCCCAATGTAGGAAAGTCCACTTTTATTAATTCGTTCGCAGGGAAGGCCTGTGCCAAAACCGGCAACAAGCCGGGCGTGACCAAAGGAAATCAGTGGATCCGTCTGAGCAAAACGCTGGAGCTTCTGGACACGCCTGGGATTTTGTGGCCGAAGTTTGAGGACAGCCAGGTCGGCCTGCGGCTGGCGTTCATCGGCTCGATCAACGACGATATTCTGGAGCGGAGCGAGCTGGCCGTGGAACTGCTGGCGTTTTTGCGCGTACATTATCCCGGGGCTATGACAGAACGATATGGATTGGCGGATGAGGATATGAGCGGGTCGGAGGCAGAGATTCTGGAGTGCATCGCGCGCGCGCGCGGCTGCCTAGCGCGGGGCGGCGGCGTGGACAGTGACAAGGCCGCCGGGATTCTGCTGGATGATTTTCGCGCGGGCCGTCTGGGGCAGATCACGCTGGAGGAGCCGCCGGTGAAAGCGGAACCTTCGACAGCAGAGGACCAGCTGTGGCGAAAAAATGACCGGTGACATAAGGAAGCATTTGCACGGAGGGAGGTCTCCCATGCGAACATTGAGCGGAGAAAAGCTGGAAGCGGAACGCCGCCGTCTGGAGGAGATGCGCGCCTACGAGCACGCGAACAGCGCTTACACGGCGATCTGCGGCGTGGATGAGGCGGGCCGCGGGCCGCTGGCGGGGCCGGTGGCTGCCGGGGCGGTGATTCTGCCCGCGGACTGTGAGATCCTGTATCTGAATGATTCCAAGAAGCTTTCCGAAAAACGCCGTGAGGCGCTGTACGCGGAGATTCAGGAGAAAGCGCTGGCCTGGAATGTAGCGCTTGTCGGGCCGGATGAAATCGACCGCGTCAATATCCTGCAGGCGACCTACGAGGCCATGCGCCAGGCTGTGCGCGGCCTGCGCCTGACGCCGGATCTGCTTTTGTGCGACGCGGTGACGATACCGGGCCTTGCGCAGCCGCAGGTGCCGATCGTGAAGGGCGACGCCAAAAGCGTGTCGATCGCGGCCGCCAGCATTATGGCTAAGGTGACCAGGGATCATCTCATGCTGGAGTACGACCGCCTTTATCCGGAGTATGGCTTCGCGAAGCATAAGGGTTATGGGACCGCGGCTCACATCGCGGCGATCCGCTCATATGGCCCCTGCCCGATCCACCGCCGCAGTTTTATTACCCATTTCTGGACGGAAGAGAAGGAATTGGAAAAGCAGGAATCAGAAAAGCAGGAATTCCATGAATAAGCGGAAGGTCGGCGGCGATTATGAGCAGAAGGCCGCGGAATTCCTTGCGGAGCACGGTCTGGAGATTCTGGAGAAAAACTGGCGCTGCCTGGTCGGCGAGATCGATCTCATTGCCCGGGACGGGCGCTGTCTTGTATTTGTGGAAGTCAAATATCGCGCGGACGCAAGACAGGGAAGTCCGCTGGAGGCGGTCGGACCCGCCAAACAGCAGAGGATCCGTCGCGCGGCTTATCATTATCTGTATGGTAATGGTTTTGGCGGGGAAGAACCCTGCCGCTTTGATGTGGTCGGGATTCTCGGCGGGCAGCTGACCTGGATCCGGGATGCGTTTTGATGCCACGAAGGTCAAAGAACTGTCATTGTCACAGAGAACTATTATTATCACAAAGAGTTATCATTGCCACAGAGAAGTATTGTCACAGAGAAGTATCATTATCATCAGGGGAAAGGAGAAGGATCGCAGTATGGACATCAACTCCATTTCATTCCGCCGCAGGCCTTCGTCCGCGCCGCTGCGGCTGCGGGAGAAAGACGGCGTAGCTTACCTGACCTTCCCGGCGCTCGAAGAGTGCGGGCTGGTGAGCCACGCGTTCTCGACGCGCCTGGGCGGCGCGAGTGAGGGACGGTTTTCGACGATGAATTTCAGCTTCACGCGCGGCGATGATCCGGAGCATGTGCGGGAAAACTATCGGCGCATGGCCGCTGTGCTTGGCGTTTCCGTGGAGCGGATGACGCTCTCCTGGCAGACACACACGACCAACGTGCGTGTGGTCACAGAGGCGGACGCGGGCAAGGGCGTTGTGCGCGAGCGTGATTACCGCGACGTGGACGGGTTGGTGACGGATGTGCCGGGGGTGACGCTCGTGACGTTTTCCGCGGATTGCGTGCCGCTTTATTTTGTCGATCCGGTGCACCGGGCGATCGGGCTGGCCCATTCGGGGTGGCGCGGCACGGTGGCGCGCATGGGGAGAGTAACGCTGGAGACGATGAACCGCGTCTACGGGACGCGGCCGCAGGACGTGATCGCGGCCATCGGCCCGAGTATCTGCCGGGACTGTTTTGAGGTGGGGGAAGAAGTGATCGACATGTTTGCGGCGGAGTTTGCCGCGCAGTATCACAGGAAGCTGTTTTACCGGAAGGAAAACGGCAGATATCAGCTTGATCTGTGGCTGGCAAACCAGATTGTATTAAAAGAGGCCGGCGTTTCCGCCGGCCGGATCAGTACCACCGATATCTGTACGCGCTGCAATCCGCAGCTGTTGTTTTCGCACCGTTTCCACGGCGAGGCGAGAGGGAATCTTGCCGCGTTTCTCTGTTTAAAGCAGGGATAAGCGGCAGACGCTAACATTGGGGCGTGAATCAGAGAAGATCCGGCACCGGAAAAGCAACCAGGACACCTCTGTCAGACAATCGTCTGAAAATATTCGTAGCCGTCGGCCTGGTAGCGCCGCACGAGCTTCTGGATCTTCTCGGTCGGTACCAGGGTAGCGCCGATGGGGACGTCGTGGTTGAGCGAGTTGACAATTGCGGCGATGTATTTGCTCATGTCGGCTTCCAGGTACCACTCCCGGTCAAGCAGAGCCTGTGGGCGGTAGTTTAAATTGGTCGTGACGACATAATCGATATAGCCCTTATGGTAGAATTCGTCAAACTTGCCAAGGCCGGACGTGAACAGGCCGAAGGTGCAGCAGATGACGACCTTGGCGGCTTTGCGGTCCTTGAGCTCCCGTGCGGTATCCAGCATACTTTCTCCGGAGGAAATCATGTCGTCGATGATCAGCACGGTCTTGCCCTCGACGGAAGCTCCCAGGAATTCGTGGGCGACAATCGGGTTGCGGCCGTCGATGACGCGGGAATAGTCGCGGCGCTTATAGAACATACCCATATCGACGCCGAGGTTGTTGGCCAGGTAGACGGCGCGGTGCATCGCGCCCTCGTCGGGGCTGATGACCATCAGGTGGTCCTTGTCGATCCTCAATGATTTGTCGTGGGTGAAGAGCGTCTTGACAAACTGATAGGTCGGCATAAAGTTGTCGAAGCCGTGGAGCGGGATTGCGTTCTGAACCCGCGGGTCGTGGGCATCGAAGGTAATGAAATTGGCGATGCCCATCTCGACCAGCTCCTGCAGGGCTACCGCGCAGTCAAGCGACTCGCGCTTGGAGCGCTTGTGCTGCCGCCCTTCGTACAGGAAAGGCATGATGACGTTGACCCGGTGCGCGGTGGCGACGCTGGCGCCGATGATTCGTTTCAGATCCTGATAATGGTCGTCGGGGGACATGTGGTTGGTATAACCGCAGACCGTGTAGGGAATGCTGTAGTTGGTGACGTCGACCATCGCGTAGAGGTCGGCTCCGCGGATTGATTCCTGAATGACGCCCTTGGCCTCGCCGGTGCCAAACCGCGGGCAGCCGCACGGCAGAAGATAGGAATCGACGTTGTAGCCGCGGTAATTGAGATCCATCTGACGGCGGCGCAGTTCCTCAGCGTCGTGGCGGCGGAACTCCACAATATGGTTGTTAACCTTTTCCGCCAGATCGCGGCAGCTTTCAAGCGCGGCGATCTTTAACGGGGCGACGGGTAATACATCGTTAAACACATAGTTGTTGGCCATAACTCCCCCCTGTATTTGAAACGGATATAAAATGTAAGTAAAGCGAAGAAAAATCCATCTCTGTTATACCATCGGATGTGAAAAGACGTCAATAGCCAGCATATTATTTTCGGAAAAAAAACAAAAACGAAAAAACCACTTTCTTTACAAAGCAGGAGAATGTTGGTATGATGGTAGCGACAGGAGAACGTCGAATGAAAAAAAAGGGACACATCATCAAATCCATCGATCCCGGTTCGATCGCGGAGGAACTGGAGCTGGAGCCGGGGGATCGTCTGATCTCGATCAACGGCAATGAGATCGAGGATATTTTTGATTACGAATATTACGTGGACAGTGAGCGCATGCTGATGTTAGTCGAGAAGGCGGACGGTGAGCTGTGGGAGCTGGAGATCGAAAATGACTACGAGGATCCCGGTATTACCTTTGAAAACGGTCTGATGAGCGATTATCGTTCCTGCAGCAACAAATGTATTTTCTGCTTTATCGACCAGATGCCGCCGGGGATGCGCGATACTCTGTATTTTAAGGACGATGATTCTCGGTTATCGTTCCTGCAGGGAAATTATGTCACGCTGACCAATATGAAAGACCATGACATTCAGCGCATCATTGATTTCAAGATGGCGCCGATCAATATTTCGGTACATACGACAAACCCCGCGCTGCGTTGCCAGATGCTGCACAATCGCTTCGCGGGTGAAGCGTTAAAGAAGATCGACACGCTGTTTGCGGCCGGGATTCCGATGAACGGACAGATTGTGCTCTGCCCCGGCATCAACGACGGTGCGGAGCTTGACCGCACGATCGGCGATCTGGCGCGCTATCTTCCTTATATGGAGAGCGTATCGGTGGTGCCGGTGGGCCTGACAAAATACCGGGACGGGCTGTACCCGCTGCAGCCGTTTGACCGCGCATCGGCGGGTGCGGCCATCGATACGATCGAGGACTGGCAGCGGCGCTTGTGGGCGGAGCATCACACGCACTTCATTCATGCCAGCGACGAGCTTTACATCCTCGCGGAGCGCGCGCTGCCGCCGGAAGATCGCTATGACGGTTATCCGCAGCTGGAAAATGGCGTCGGCATGCTGCGCCTGCTCGATACTGAGGTTACGGAGGCTCTGATGGAGTACGGGGACGCCGCGGTTAAGACCGGATGTGCGGACGAAGTCCCCGCGGAGACCCTTTCGATCGCGACGGGTTTTCTGGCGCGCCCCTATATTCAGGAGCAGCTGGACAAGATTGCCCGCCGTTTCCCACAGAAGCGGGTGTTGCTGCACGCGATCCGCAACGATTTCTTTGGCGAGCAGATCACGGTTTCCGGCCTGATCACGGGCGGCGACCTGATCGCGCAGCTGAAAGGGTGCGAGCTGGGCAGCCGTCTGCTGCTGCCCGCGGCGATGTTTCGCAGCGGCGAGGAGGTTTTCCTCGACGACGTGACGCGGGCGCAGGTTGAGGAGGCGCTGAGCGTGCCGGTCGGCATCGTCGGATCCGGGGGCCGGGATCTGGTCGACGCGGTTTTTGGGACGGCAGAAGACGGGCCAGTCATATACGAAGGATATGAGCTAAAGGAGATTTGAGTTATGAGCAAACCGATCGTGGCGATCGTAGGTCGCCCAAATGTAGGAAAATCCACCCTGTTCAATGCCATAGCGGGCGAGACCATCTCGATCGTCAAGGATACGCCGGGTGTGACGCGCGACCGGATTTACGCGGACGGCAGCTGGCTGGACCGGGATTTCACGCTGGTTGATACCGGTGGCATTGAGCCGGACAGCCGGGATATCATCCTCTCGCAGATGCGCGAGCAGGCGCAGATCGCCATCGACACCGCGGATGTGATCATTTTTATCGTGGATGTGCGCCAGGGTCTGCAGGACGCTGATTCCAAGGTCGCCGATATGCTGCGCCGCTCGAAAAAACCGATTGTCCTCGCGGTCAATAAGGTGGACAGCTTCGCCAAATTCGGCAATGACGTTTACGAGTTTTACAATCTCGGCATCGGCGAGCCGGTCGCGGTCTCCGCGGCTTCGCGCCTGGGGCTGGGCGATCTGCTCGATGAGGTCGTGAAGCATTTCCCCGAGGGCGCGGGGACGGAGGAAGAGGACGGGCGGCCACGGATCGCGATTATCGGCAAGCCCAACGTGGGCAAATCCTCGATCATCAACCGCCTGATCGGCGAAAACCGTGTGATTGTCTCCGAGATCGCCGGTACGACGCGGGACGCGGTGGATACCGAGGTGCGCTGGAACGGCGAGGACTATGTGCTGATCGATACGGCCGGCCTGCGCCGCAAGAGCCGCGTTCATGAGGATCTGGAGCGCTACAGCATTATCCGCACGGTTTCCGCGGTGGAGCGGGCCGATATCGCCGTCCTGGTGATCGACGCCGTCGAGGGCGTTACCGAGCAGGACGCCAAGATCGCCGGGATCGCCCACGACCGCGGCAAGGGGATCATTGTGGCGGTCAATAAGTGGGACGCGATTGAGAAAAACGACAAGACGATCTATGAGTATACGAAAAAGATCCGCGACACGCTTTCCTTCATGCCTTACGCGGAGATGGTATTCCTCTCGGCTGTGACCGGCCAGCGGCTGGGCCGCCTGTTTGAGCTCATCGACATGGTGCGCGAGAATCAGAACCTGCGCGTCGCCACCGGCGTTCTCAACGAGATTATGACGGAGGCCGTGGCTCTGCAGCAGCCGCCTTCCGACAAGGGCAGGAGATTGAAGCTCTTTTATATGACCCAGGTAGCCGTGAAGCCGCCGACGTTTGTGATTTTTGTCAATGATAAGGCGCTGATGCATTTTTCCTATCAGCGTTATCTGGAAAATAAAATTCGGGAAGCCTTTGGTTTCCGGGGAACGGCTCTGCGGTTTCTGATCCGGGAGCGTTCCGGGAAGGAGGAATGATGGAACGGCTGATTTGTCTCGCTATAGGATATGTCTTTGGCCTGTTTCAGAGTGCGTATCTGCTCGGGAGGCTGCATCACATCGATATCCGGGACTACGGGAGCGGCAACTCCGGCACGACCAACGCGCTGCGCGTGATGGGAAAACGGGCGGGAGCGATGGTGTTCTGGGGCGACGCGCTGAAGACGATCTTTGCGTGCCTGGTCACGCGCCTTTTGTTTGCCGATCAGCCGGGGATGCTTTACGTCTATCTTGTGTACACAGCCTTCGGCGTGATTCTGGGGCACAACTTCCCGTGTTATATGAATTTCCGCGGCGGCAAGGGGATTGCGGCTACGGCGGGGCTGCTGGCTGCGCTGGACTGGCGGGTGGCCGCGCTCTGTCTGGTGGTGTTTCTTATCGTCGTCATAGCGACGCGCTATGTGTCGCTGGGATCCATTCTGGTGCTTCTCACCTTTTTCCTCTGCATGGTGCGGTTTGGACTGCGGGGAGATTACGGGATTGATCCGGAACATCTCTGGGAATTTTATATGGTGGTGTTCCTGATCACGGCTATGGGCATTGTACGGCACCACGCCAATATCGGCCGCCTGCTCTCCGGCACGGAGAACAAGCTCGGCGCAAAGAGAAAGGACGCGAACTGACAATATGGCAAAGACAGCGATTATCGGCGCCGGAAGCTGGGGGATTGCCCTGTCGGCGCTGCTGCATAACAACGGACATGAGGTGACGGTCTGGTCGGCCCTTCCGCAGGAGATTGACAGCCTGCGGCAGACGCGGGCATTGAAAACCTTGCCGGGGCTGACGCTTCCCGACAGCATCCGCTTTACGGCGGAGATCTCCGAGGCAGTTTCAGACAAGGATTTCCTGGTGATGGCCGTGCCGTCGATCTATGTGCGCTAGACCGCGGCGCTGCTGCGGCCGTACTGCCGCTATGGACAGTGTGTGGTCTGTGTCGCCAAAGGCATCGAAGAGGCGACGCTCAAGACGCTCTCCGCGGTGATCGCGGATGAGCTTCCGGCGGCCAACATTGCCGTTCTTTCCGGACCGAGCCACGCCGAGGAGGTCAGCCGCGGCCTGCCGACGACCTGCGTGGTCGGCGCGCGCGATAAGGAGACGGCGGAATATCTGCAGCAGCAGTTTATGAGCGAGGTGTTTCGCGTCTATACAAGCCCGGACATCCTGGGAATCGAGGTCGGCGGCTCACTTAAAAACGTGATCGCGCTGGCGGCCGGCGTCGCGGACGGCCTGGGGTACGGCGACAACACCAAGGCGGCTCTGATCACGCGCGGTATTCACGAGATCACGCGGCTCGGTACGGCTATGGGCGGACGGGTGGAAACGTTTTACGGATTGTCCGGCATCGGCGATCTGATTGTCACCTGTGCCAGCATGCACAGCCGCAACCGCCGCGCCGGTATTCTGATCGGCCAGGGACGCACGATGCGGCAGGCGATGGACGAGGTGCAGATGGTCGTCGAGGGTGTGTATTCCGCGAAAGCCGGGCTTGCCCTGGCGAAAAAATATCAGGTTGAGATGCCGATCATCACGCAGGTCAATCAAGTGCTGTTTGACGGAAAATCTGCCGCGGACGCGGTCGGGGAACTGATGCTGCGCGACCGCACGGGAGAGCTGAAATTTGAAACGGAGTTTGAAGGCGCGTCATCTTGACAGGAGCGGGAAATTACAGTATGATTCTCGTTGTTCCTGCCCGTTCATTTCCATTGCGCAGGAGCCAAAGTACGCTGAGGAGAAAGTGAAAATGAAGAAGGTTGTAAAATTTGGCGGCAGCTCTCTGGCGAACGCACGCCAGTTTAAGAAAGTGGGCGATATCATCCGCTCCGATAAAACCCGCCGTTATGTCATTCCGTCCGCGCCGGGCAAGCGCAACAGCAATGACGAGAAGGTCACGGATCTTCTCTATCAATGCTATGACGCCGCGTCGGCGGGAAAATCCTACAAGCGAATTTTCACCCGGATAAAAGAACGCTACCAGGAGATCATCGACGGCCTGGGGCTGAATCTCAATCTGGATCATGAATTTGACCGTATTGAAGAAAATTTCCGTGCCGGTATCGGCCGCGATTACGCGGCTTCCCGCGGAGAATATCTAAACGGCCTTGTTATGGCCGAGTACCTGGGCTTTGAATTCATCGACGCCGCCGAGGTCATTTTCTTCGACGAAGAGGGCAATTTTGAGCCGGATTCCACCAACACGGAGCTTTCCGAGCGCCTGGAGCATGTGGAGCGCGCGGTCATTCCTGGTTTTTACGGCTCAAAGCATGACGGCAGCATCTGCACCTTTTCCCGCGGCGGTTCCGATGTCACCGGCTCGATTGTGGCGCGGGCGCTGCACGCCGATCTGTATGAGAACTGGACGGACGTCTCCGGCTTCCTGGTGGTAGATCCGTCGATTGTGGAGAATCCGCAGGTGATCGAGACGATTACCTACAAGGAGCTGCGCGAGCTGGCCTATATGGGCGCGAGCGTGCTTCACGAGGACGCGATTTTCCCGGTACGCCGCGAGGGAATCCCGATTAACATCCGCAACACGAACCGCCCGGATGACCGGGGGACGATGATTGTGGAGAGCACCTGCCGCAAGCCGCGCTACACGATCACAGGGATTGCCGGAAAGAAGGGCTTCTGCTCGATCAACATCGAGAAGGCGATGATGAACTCTGAGGTCGGCTTCGGCCGCAAGGTGCTGCAGGTTTTCGAGGAATACGGGATCTCGTTTGAACATATGCCGTCCGGCATCGACACGATGACCATCATTGTGCACCAGTCCGAGTTTGAGGATTACGAGCAGTCCGTGATCGCCGGGATCCATCGCGCCGTCTCTCCCGACAGCGTGGAGATGGAGTCCGACCTGGCTCTGGTAGCTGTCGTCGGCCGTGGCATGAAAGCGACGCGAGGCACCGCCGGAAGGATCTTCTCGGCGCTGGCGCACGCCCACATCAACGTAAAGATGATTGACCAGGGTTCGAGTGAGCTGAATATTATCATCGGCGTCAAAAACACAGATTTCGAGCAGGCGATCCGGGCGATCTACGATATCTTTGTAACAGCAGAGATATAGGCGTATATGAAAATTTTAAGAAAATCATCACGCACATCATGGATTTGCAGCGGCATCGCGTTCCTGGCGGCGGCGCTGCTTTCTGCATGCGCGGGACCTTCCACGCGGATTCTGCCGCGCGAGACGGGACAGGAAAGCGTGCCGCCTGAGATGCCCGCGGGGCTTGAAAAGGCAAATTCCTATTATATTGAGGAGACGGTTGAGATTCTGGCGGCCTCCTCGCGGGAAGCGGGGAGCGAGAGCGAGCCGGAGTCCGCGGAGTATATCGGTCAGCTTCTGAAAAGCTATGGCTATGAGACGCGAATTGATTTTTACAATACCGCGGAGGATGGCGAGGAATTTACGGGTTCCGCGGCGGCCTGCAATGTCGTGGCTGTGCGCCGGGCGGAAGATCCGGGGAGCGATATCCTGGTTATGACCGCTTATCATGATACCGCGGCCGGAAGCTTCGGAGCCAACGACGACGCCTCCGGCGAAGCGGTGATGCTCGAGACGGCACGGTTGCTGGCCGGGCCGGAAACCGATACGGAGCTGTGGTTTGTCAGCTTTTCCGGACGTGAGAGCGGCGGCAAGGGTGTGCAGGCGTTTCTCGATGCGATCAGCGGGGAAGAGCGGGAACGGATCATCGGCGTGGTGTCGCTGGATGCCATGGGTTATGTCAGGGACGATTCGATTGTTCTCGGCACAGCGGACGGGGCGCACACGGTGCTGGGCGATCAGATCCGGGAGACGGCGCTCTCGCTTGCGGGGGAGACCTGGAACTACGCTCTGCGGGAGCGTAGCGCACACAGCCGTTTTGTCCGCGCCCGCATTCCGGCCTTCTGTCTGGGACAGGGCGAGGCGGCTTATGAATACGGCACCTGGCTGGATCGTCCCGCGATTGTCGATGTGGAGCGGCTGGCCGAGGTGACGGATGTGCTGGCCGAGACGTTTGCGCGGCTGATGAGTCTGTCGACGCCTTCCCAGCAGGCCAAATCTCATTTTTATAATGATCTGCACGATGGCGCTTATGTGCAGCGTGTGGACGATACGCTGCCCTTCGGCATGAACCGGGCGGCGCTGGATAACCAGATGGGCATGAGCGGGACGCTCGTCGCTACCAATACGGATAATGACGGCAACGCCATCCGCGCCTACCGTTATCTGGTCAAATGGCTGGGCGTGGATCAGATTATGTACAGTGACTATTATTTCGTGAATGGGAGCCTTTCGTTTGTGCGGGTGGACGCGGACGGCTCCGGAGCGACGTTTGATGAGATGAAGCAGCGTCTGACGGACTGCTACGGAACGCCGATAACCGGGGATTACGGACCAGACGGGCCGGATTATACCTGGAGCGATACGATCGCGCAGCTGAGCGTTAATCTGGCTCCGGGCAACAGCGGGTATGAGCTGACGTTCCGGCAGATGGACCTTTCGGAGGTGGATTATAATGACGACCCGCGCGCGGCCACGCTGCGTGAGCTGGCCGGGGTCTTTTTGCCGGAGGAATCCGGAGTGATTTCCGTGTCAGCGATTGAACTGTACAGCGACGGCGTTGGCGGCACGATTGCTTCGGTGGCGGGAGACGGGGCCCCGGAGAAAAGGGGCGGAGACAGTCCGGCGGGAACCGGCACCGGAAATGCGGACACTGGAAGAATGAACGTTGACGAAGACGGACAGGAAAAAAGCAGGACGGAAGAGACGGATGATGTCGGTTCAGACGATAAAGAACGATCACCTGGAACGCAGCCGGTAATCTGGCGGCTCGATCTGGAAGACGCGATCCGCGCGGACGGGAGCTGGCTGGGGCGCACGGCGACGATCCGGGAGCTGGCACGGCTTGCCGGCGAAACGCTGCAGCAGCAGGATGAAGAGCTTTTTGCGGCCTTTGAGGAACGCTTCGGCACGGAGAAAATGAACGCGTCCGGAGAAATTCGGGAGATCGAAGAAGCCCCCGGATTTGCAGAATGTTTTCAGTGGTTTCTGATTGCAAACCTGGATCCGGAGGATATGGGCGAATGGGGGGAACGCGTCCGGTTTTTCTATGAATTTGAGGATCTGACGGTATATCGCCGCCTTATCCGGGAAAATCTAAACCTGAAGGAGATCAGCGGGACGAGCCGGGATCCGGCGGAATATCGGGAACCGTGAAAGGAGGAGGAAAATAATGCTGGAGAAAATTGATCTTGCACGTACGATCGACAAGGAGGAGTACAAAAAGACGCAGAAGGAGGAGGGGTACCGCCTTGGCAGATTGCAGAGAAGCCTGAAGGAAGCCGGGATTCCGGTAATCATTCTTTTTGAGGGAATGGGCGCGGCCGGAAAGGGCACGCAGATCGGCAGGCTGATTCAGGCGCTCGATCCGCGCAGTTTTGATGTGTATACGAGCAACCGTCCCAGCGAGGAAGAATTGCTGCGCCCGTTTTTGTGGCGTTTCTGGACGAAGACACCCGAAAAGGGGCGGATCGCGATCTTTGACCGCAGCTGGTACCGCAAGGTGCTGGTGGATCGGTTTGACGGGGTCACGCGGCAGGATGAGCTGGCCGGTGCGTTTGAGGATATCTGTTCGTTTGAACGTCAGCTGACGGACGACGGTACTCTGATTATCAAGCTGTTTTTATTTATTTCGGAAGAAGAGCAGAAAAAACGTTTTAAAAAACTGGAAAAATCTTCGGAGACGGCCTGGAGAGTGACGCGGGACGACTGGAAGCGCAACCATGAGTATGATCGTTACCTGCAGATCAATGAAGAGATGCTGGAGCGCACGGACAGCAAATGCGCGCCCTGGACGATCATCGAGGCGACGGACAAAAATTACGCGACCATCAAGATCATGAAATGTGTGGCTGCGTGCATGGAGCGCGCCCTGCTGGAAGCGCAGGAGAAAGCGGCGCGGGAGAAATCAGCGCAGGAAAAAGCTGTGCAGGAAAAAACTGCGCAGGAGGCTCCGGTGCCGCTGCAGCCGGAGGATAGCTTTTCCGCGACGTTTCGCAACGGTGTCCTTTCCGGCATTGATTTAAGCAAACATCTGGAGCGTGAGGAATATAAATCGCAGCTGGATCAGCTGCAGAAGCAGCTGGAGCTGTTGCACAGCGAAATCTACCGTTTGCGCATTCCGGTGGTGATTGGTTTTGAGGGCTGGGACGCGGCCGGGAAGGGCGGCGCGATCCGGCGTCTGACCAGTCATCTGGATCCGCGCGGTTTTCAGGTCAGTCCGACCTCAGCGGCCAACGATATTGAGAGAAAGCATCATTATCTGTGGCGTTTCTGGAACCATGTACCCAAAGGCGGGCATATCGCGATCTTTGACCGCACCTGGTATGGTCGCGTGATGGTGGAGCGCATTGAGGGCTTTTGCACAGCCGCGGAGTGGCAGCGGGCTTACCAGGAGATCAATGAGATGGAGGCGCATATGGCCAACGCCGGCGCCGTGATCCTGAAATTCTGGCTGCATATCGATAAAGATGAGCAGGAGCGCCGTTTTAAAGAGCGCATGGAAACCCCCGAGAAACGGTGGAAAATCACGGACGAAGACTGGCGCAACCGTGAGAAATGGGATCAGTATGAGCTTGCGGTGAACGAGATGCTCGTGCGGACTTCGACCACCTACGCGCCTTGGATTGTCGTCGAGGGCAATGATAAATATTACGCGCGTGTGAAGGTTTTGCGGACGGTGGCGGACGCGATTGCCGAACGGGTGCGGCAGGAAAAAAAGAAACAAAAGGATAAATGACGCGGAAGGACTTATAAAGCGATGGCAGAGATTGTGGTTGTCGGCGGTGGAGCTGCCGGGATGATGGCGGCGGTTGCCGCCGCGGAGTGCGGCTGTGCGGTCAGTATCTACGAAAAAAATGAAAAGCTGGGCAAAAAAATTTATATCACCGGAAAGGGCCGCTGCAATCTGACCAACGCCTGCGATACGGAGGAACTGTTTTCTCATGTGGTGAGCAATGGCAAATTCCTCTACAGCAGCTTTTATGAATTCAGCAATTTTGATCTGATGGAATTCATGTGCGCGCAGGGCTGCGCGCTCAAGGTGGAGCGCGGCCAGCGCGTCTTCCCGGTCTCGGATCACGCTTCGGACGTGACGCGCGCGCTGGAGCGCCGCCTGCGAGCGCTTGGCGTGAAGATATATCTGAATGAAGAAATTTCCGCTGTTGACGCCGTGGACGGGGCTGTCCGCGGCGTTGTTCGGAAACGCGGTGGCACGCGGTCGGCTGACGCTGTCATTCTGGCCACGGGCGGTCTTTCTTACCCGTCGACCGGCTCGACCGGGGACGGCTATCGTTTCGCCAGAGCGCTTGGTCATGCGGTGACCGCGCTTTCCCCGGCGCTCGTGCCCATGGAGAGTCCGGACCCGGATATCCCCGCGCTCCAGGGTTTGTCATTGCGCAATGTCCGTGTGCGTCTGCTTGCGGGGGGAAACGGAGCAAAGAAAGAGAAGAAAGAAAAGCTGCTTTACGAAGAACTCGGCGAGCTGCTGTTTACCCATTTTGGCGTCAGCGGGCCGGTGCCGCTCTCAGCGAGCAGCTACGTGGCGAAGCGGATGAGAAGCGGAGGCGCGAAAGACACAAACGGGTTTGTTCTTTCAATCGATCTAAAGCCCGGGCTTACGCCGGAGCAGCTGGATCAGCGCCTGATCCGGGATTTCGAGGAATACCGAAACCGTGATTTTAAAAATTCGCTGGACAAGCTGCTGCCGTCCAGTTTGATTCCGGTTATCGTCGACCGCAGCGGGATTGCTCCGGATAAGCAGGTGAATGAGGTCAGCCGTGCGGAGCGTGCGCGTCTGGCGGCGTTGCTGAAAGATTTCCGCATTCCTATCACCGGTTTGCGCGGCTACCGCGAGGCGATCATCACCCAGGGCGGTGTGAATGTCCGTGAGGTCAATCCCTCAACGATGGAGTCCAGACTCGTGCGCGGTCTCTATTTTGCCGGGGAGGTGCTGGATCTGGACGCGGTCACCGGCGGGTTCAATCTGCAGATTGCGTGGAGCACGGGACATCTGGCTGGGAGGGCGGCTGGGGAGAACTGTTTAGGTACATTTGATTCCGAAACAGGTATATTATATCCGAAATATAGAGTCCAAAATGGCTGACCTAGTGCTATTTGATTCTGAAATAAGCGTGACAAACACAGATCTATTCGGATATGAAATTAATTTGCAGTAATTCTGATGTTTTGTGGATAGACAATTTGCGGCTTAACAGTTAGAAACATGCGCCGCCAGGCACATTAAGTATTTATTTGTAACGGCAAACCCCCGATTTTGCTTCATAAACCGCACCCAAGGAAAGAATTGCTGAATTATCAGATAAGACAGATGATCGAAAAATTAGAAGAGGAGGGTCTTTTATGAATAACACGATGAATTATAAAGGTTATGTTGGAAGCGTAGAATTCTCTGAGAAAGATGGTGTGTTTTATGGGAAAGTTATGGGGATACGTGCGCTGCTTTCTTATGAGGGAGAAACAGCAAAGGAACTAGTTGAAGATTTCCAAGGTGCAGTTGACGACTATCTTGAACTTTGTGAGGCAGAAGGTATCCAGCCAGAGAAAGCATATAAAGGCAGTTTTAATGTACGAATTTCGCCGGAACTTCACAGAGAGGCTGCGATTTTCGCTGCATCGCACCAGATAAGTTTAAACAGCTTTGTGGAGAATGCTGTGAGTAATGAACTGGCTTTACAGAGAAATTAAAGAAGAAAATAAATCCTGTATGAGTTGCTTATTTCGGAATCAAATGTAAAAAACAGGGTCAAAACGGCCTAATATGTTTCGGAATTAAATATACCTGAACAAGAACTGTTGCACTGCTGCAATAAAAACGGAGTTTATTCTTCATAATGATATTTGCACGAATAAATAATCAGTTTGCCATTCGGTATATTGCTGCCATGCAGTAGGCGTAAATACCACATTCATCTATTCGTATGCCTCCAGCTCTTCGATGGTTTTTGCAATAAAGCCGCCGTTAGATGCCTCCATCATTGATTTGTCAAGCATAGCCAGGTATTCTGCGTTCCTTTTGGCTTTCAGCATCTCGTTGTATTCATTCTCTGATATCATTACAATATTTTCATTTTTCGGCCTGGATATGATCAGTGTTTCGCCGTGAAATACCTTATCACATAAATTCTTAAAATTATCCCTGACGTCCATGCTTCTTACTGCCAGCATAAAATCACTCCTTTTCGTAAGAAAAATCATACGGTTTTCCGTATGATTTTTATATGCTGTTTATACACACATGTCAATAGTTTTCAGAGATCCTTTATATTCCCGGTTACTATTTTGGCTGGTAAGTGCTTAAATTTTTATACCCTTTTTTTAGGAACAAACCTTATTTCGAGTACCATGTCAAGCCCATCAGCCAAACGTTTTAAAAGACCCAGTGTAGGGTTCCTGGTTCCTTTTTCCAATTTACTTATGTCTGCCTGATTGATGCCAGTCCTTCGCGAAAGTTCCTTTTGTGTTAAATTTTGTGAAATTCTGGCATCGATGATCGCTCGGATTACATCCATCTCTGGTTGGATCGCCTCATATTCGCGTGCAAATTCCGGATCTTTCATTCTTTCTTCTTTAAATTCTTTTAATGTTTCCATCTGCATCTTTCCTTTTCAGGTAATCTTTCCTTCTCAGTTTGGCCAGTCTGATTTCTGATGACGGTGTCTTTTTTGTTTTTTTAATAAAACCATTGGTAAGAATAATCTTACCGTTATGATAAAAGAAATACATGACTCTGGTGATATTGTTTCCTACTTTGCAACGGAGTTCAAAAATCCCATCTTCCACATGCTTACTATACGGTTCCCTTAATTCACTGCCTTTATCTTCCAAAATTTCAAAAAGACTGATCATTTTGGTTTGCATTTTAATGTCGAGTGATAGTAAAAATGTTCGTACCGGTCGTTCGCCATTTTCTTTTTCGTAAAATAATACCTCGAATTTCATACGTATCCTTTCTTCAAACTTATTATATGGGATATATACCATATTGTCAATGCCGTTTTTTCAAAAGACAAAAATGGGATTTTGAAATTGCGATATGTCAGAAAATTCAGAAAAACCGGATAATACTATCAGTAATTCTACCCCCACGTTTTGTGAGGTTTTTTACTGCAATGAGCGCTATAATGAAAATAATTGTCAAAAAGTACACCTTCCTGTAAAAATGCCCGCTTACAATAACTTGGCTTTTTCGTAAATCTCTGCCCGGTACCGGAAGGTTGACATCGGCATTCCGCATTCTTTCGCAGCCGCAACTCCCGTGATTTTCCCGGCTTTCCAGCGCTGATACACAGAGTGAAAGTTCTCCGGAAGTGGTGCCGGCGGTCTGCCGAACCTCACGCCGCGTGCTTTTGCCGCCGCGATTCCCTCTTTCTGGCGTTGCCGGATATTCGTTCTTTCATTCTCTGCCACAAAAGAAAGCACCTGGAGAACGATGTCCGAGAGGAAAGTCCCCATCAGGTCTTTTCCGCGGCGCGTATCAAGAAGCGGCATATCCAGGACAACGATATCCACCCTTTTCTCCTTCGTCAGAATCCGCCACTGTTCCAGTATTTCCTCATAGTTGCGCCCCAGACGGTCAATGCTCTTAACATAGACCAGGTCATCCGGCTTTAATCTCCGTAACATCTTTTTATACATAGGCCGGTCAAAATCCTTGCCTGACTGCTTGTCCATATAAATATTTTTTTCAGGAATATTCAACTCCTGAAGCGCGATCATCTGTCTGTCCTCATTCTGATCTCGCGTTGATACTCTTACGTACCCGTATACATTCGCCATAAGCTTCTCCTCCCTGAAAAACAAAAAGAGCGTCAATGATCTGTCATACAGTCACTTGACGCTCTCCATCATACTCTGCTGAACCATCAGGCCGGAGCCTGATACTTCCATTTCTGTAATTTAAAAATCAGTCCTGTCGTTGATTTCCTTTCAACCCGTGTTCCTTCGCCCATTCACTTTGCTTCCGGCGGCGCTCGTCGGAGTAGGGGCGTGTCACATGAATACTGATACGCTTTTTATCCACTTCAAAATAGGAACCGCAGATTTCATCTTTGCCGATGTATCTGCACAAATCCGGATATTCCTCGCTGAGCTCCGCCAGTCTCCGAATCAGCTTCGGGTCATTGGTTCGTATCTGCATGGGATCGTCGGATTGGTTGTAATAAATCTCCGTGTCTCTCTCTTTTTTCGTGAGCTTATACATAAACTACCTCCAAAATCAAAAATTTTCTCTAAGGGGTTGTTTTCGGCCATTTTTCACCGATTGCCGAACCGGCATTTTTGATGGATTTTGCGTTTTCATATACCTCCATGGACAGTTATCCGTCTGGCACTTCTGAAAATCGCAAATTTCCTCATTTTGCCGATTGGCGAATGATTTTAACCCTGAATTTTCATATCCGCCGTCAAAGCCTGCCTCCGATACCCCTCATAGCCATTAAAATGCGAAAACCGCCCTGCATATAACAGGACGGCTCCGCGATTTCCTTATTCAGTTTTTATAAATCTCTGATATCTCTCCATCACGGAATCTGTAATCCCGTTTTTATAAACCTTACGAATGTCCGTGATTGTTTCCTCATGGAGCAGTTTCAACCACTCCAGCAAATCCTCCCTGCTGTTCGCGTAGTTGCAGCACTTTCCGTCTGCATATTCAATCCGGTATCTCATAAGCGCCTCCTTACGAATAGATGATCTCAGCCAGGACGATTTCCTCCGCCCGATTCTGGATATTGCCCATCATCTGCACCCATTTCCACCAGTCGCGGCGCTTCAAATCCTCGGTCACGCCCTCAGCGGCTTTCATCTGGTCAATGAGCAGCTCAAGCCGTGCCTGTGCCTGTTCATTGATGTCCGCAAGGTAGGTTCCCATTCTGCCGGAGAACGTCAGCTCCACATAGGTGATGTGGCGGTATTCCTCCAGATACCGGCGGTGCATTCGTCCCCACTTCCCAATAGGGCGGCGTTCTTCCTGTTCCTCCAGCCTTAAATCCGGGATGTAATAATCCCCGACAAGAATATAGTCCAGGCCGTTGCTGTCATCATGGATTCTCGGTTTTAATTCGTTCATACTGCTACCTCCTGTTCATCATTGGTTTCCTGATTGGAAATAACATAAGCACCGTTTTCACGGGCTTCGGCACGTTTCTTGTGGTAGAACGCCAGGGAGATTCTATTGTGATTTTCCTTCTGGCATTCCTCAGAGCAAAGTATCTGCTGGCTGTGATGTGGCCAGTACATTTTTCCGCAGACTGCACATTGCCTCTGGCGGTAGTAATGATCGCCGCGCTCGGCTTCCCGTTCAGCCTGTTTCTTTTCCTGCCGGGCCTGATAGCAGCATTCTTCTGAGCAGAATGTCTGGTGGTTGCTGGTGGGAGTAAACTCCTCGCCGCAATGAGGGCAAATCTTTTTCTTTGCAGTCACGCCGCCGTTCGCCTCCAGCTTCTTCGCTTTCCGCTTTTCACGAGATTCCTTTTGCCTTGCACGCTGCCGGGCAAGCCGTTCCGCCGCTTCCTGTTCTTCGCGGGCTTTCTGTTCGGCGATTTCTTCCTCAGTAAGAGCGATATTGGCCTGCCCAACATAATTGAAATAGATATCCACCTGCTGTATTCTGGAACTACCGGTTCCCTCGCCTTCATGAACTACAATTTTATCTATCAACTCCGCAAACATCGCGTCCGAAATCTCGTCCGGCTCCCTGCATTTCCTGATGATAGAAATAAACCGCTCGATATCTGCCGGTTTCTCCCTTTCCTCGGAGAGTTCCCCTTTCAGTTTCGCAATCTTGTCCTCCAGTTCGGCCTGCTCCCCGTCATACTGCTGCATGAGCTGTCTGTACTGGCGTTCCGGCAGAAGACCGGACAATAAATGCTCATAAAGGCCGCGAATCAGGTTTGACAGCTCATCATAGCGCTTCTGCATTTTGTCCAGGTCTGCTTTGTACTGTTGTGGCTTTGCTTCCTGATTTTCTGTCCAGAGCCGTTTCAGTTCCTCTGCAAAGGCTTCCTCGTCCACCATCACGCGCCGCGCAATCCGCTGTACGGTTGACAGTATCAATTCTTCCATGTGATCTGCCGTGATACTGTGCGGTGTGCAGAAGTTCACTTTACTGGAATAGCCACCACAGCGGAAAGAATACTGAGTCGAACCGTCTTTTCTGCTGTAATGGGTCTGCAAAGTCATCCGTCTGCCGCAATCAGCACAATACATATATCCGCTCAGGCGGTGATGATGTGTTCCACGCGCCGCGGCGCGTTCCACCCGCTTCCTTCTTCGTTGTACGCTGTCCCATAGCTCCTGAGAAATGATCGGTTCATGAGTATTCGGAAATACATAGTATTCGTCCTCACTGGTCAGTCTGCGCTTATGGAGCTTAAAATTCGTTCCGACGGATTTTCGTAACACGGTATGACCGATGTACTCCTGACGGTCTAAAATCTTCCGCACCGTTGAAGTCTGCCATCTGTAAGGGTCTGCAAAGGTGTATCCATTATACTGCTCCTCATGGTATTCCTTCAGATATGCCGCCGGAATCAATACCTTATCCTCGTACAGAATATCTGAAATCTCGCCGGGGCTTTTCCCTTCATTCGCAAGTACAAAGATACGTTTGACCACCTGCGACGCGACAGGGTCTACAACGAGCGTCTGCTTATCGCCCGGCAGGCGGTTATATCCGTAGGGAATGCTGCCGGAACAGCGCTTCCCGTCCTTCATCCGCGAATCAAAGACTACCTTGATCTTGTTGCTGGTGTCCTTGGCATACCACTCGTTCATGATATTCAAAAAAGGAGCGAAGTCATTGTCAGCAGCATTCTCGCTGTCAATGCTGTTATTGATCGCGATGAAGCGTACATCTTTCTGGGGAAACAGCACCTCTGTATAAAAGCCGACTTGCAGATAATTACGACCGAATCTACTAAGATCCTTCACTATAATTTGTCCGACATTCCCCGCCTCGACCTCGGCGATCAGCGCCTGGAAGCCTGGGCGATTGAAATTCACACCCGAGTAACCGTCATCTGTGAAATGGCGGCAATTCCCGAAATTATTTTTCCGGGCGTAGTCCTCCAGATACTTTTTTTGATTCGTGATCGAATTCGACTCCCCAGCCTGTTCATCGTCTCTTGAGAGCCGCTCATACAAGGCTGTAATCCTTGATTTTGCTTGTGTTTTCGCCATTTTGAAGTACCTCCTTATCCTTTATGTACATTCAGTTTAGACGAAACATAAAATATCGTCTTGGATAAGTGTAGCCCTCCGGGTCAACCTTTGCTTCCGATCTCATGAAGGTAATCTCGCTGCCTGCCCAGAGTTTTGCCACCAGACTGTTCATCACGCTTGTCGAGACATACTCGCCGCCATCCTTTTCAAATTCCGCCCAGTCGTCCGCGTTGCTGCTCGTCGCGTCGCTGGCCGTCGCGTAATATCGGATCTCATCGTAATAGCCCATGTCGACATTTTCGCTGAGGGTCACGCTGTCCAGAAGCTTTGAGGTTTCCGCGTAGGTCGTGGTGCCGTTCGCATTTTCCACGGATCCTGCCAGAACTCCCGTGTAATAATAATATCCGTCATTGCTGTTATATACCCAGCAGGGACTATCCGTCGCAGGATCGCCCAGGATCAATACTTTGTATACAACGGAATCATCCGCACCGGTACCGGCTTCGCCGTCCGGCTCATCCGTTTTCGTCTCAGGATGTGTCTGATAAACGTTTTCGAACTTATTCTGTCCTGTCGGGGACGAATCTGCCATGTCTTTGTTAACCCTGTCCTCCACGGTATCATAGCTGTAAAACGCGTTTCCGTCCCGCTCCCACGTTTCCTTAAACTTCACGCGCACCACCACCGGAAGCGTACCGGCATTTTTCACCGTCACATCCTTGTTTACTTCCGTACCCGGCTCCCAGTTCTGACCTTCCGACGGTTTGAATTCCTCCACCAGCTCCGTATCATACGTGCCGGTATCAAATTCATTCGTCAACGTCATCGTCTGGTTAAAATAGGCCAGTGTCCCGCCGATCGCCGCGACACACAGCAACAGACCCGCCGCGATCCATTTCCCCTTTCCCTTCATCTCGTTCCTCCTGCTGAATTTTCCCTTTTCCATGGAATTTTAATAAATCTATGTAGAACGTGGGCGCCGCCTACGGCTGCCGCCTTCCTGCCCTTCCCGTTATCTGCGATTCCACCCGGCGCTGATTTCCGCGTTTTTATTATGGTTCCGACCAGTCGACACTGCCGTCCGAATCGTCCACTGTCGCTGTCATGCCCCACTCATTCAAAGCGCCTGCCTGGATATCTCCCGCTTCCACGGGGACGGCCTCCGCGTTAAATGTGAGCTTATACGTCTTGTCGCTGTAGTCGGAAGAATGACGGTCGTTGGAAACCTCCCGGCTCAGCGTGATACTGTCCAGAATCGCAGCGGTCGTTCCGTCTTTCGGCAGAATTTTCCGATAATAGCGATAAGACTTTGCTTCGCCGCCCACCGTATCCGTATATACTTCAGACCACTCCTTTGAACCGGACGCGTCGGTCATGTAATCATCATCCGTCTGGGAATCAAAGCCGGAAGCATTTGCGGGGGTAGCCCAGTTTTCCGACCAGTTTTTAATGACATACTCCGGATCCAGATCCGTTTTTGGGGCTTCCTCGCCCTCATCATCATACCAGGCTTCCTGCGGCGCTACCTCCACGCGCAGCAGCAGATCCATATCGCCCGTATTGGTGAACCTGACGACCTTGGCCACGGTCTCTCCCGGAAGGAAAGAACTGCCCGGATCAAACTCCTCCACCATCACCACGCCGCTGTGCGTGGTCGCGAATGGATTGCCGAGCGACATGTCATTCGCATAGTAATACGCCCAGGTCGTGCCGAAGGACAAAAAACCGATTGCCAGAAGTCCCAAAATGGCGGCTTTTTTCTTTTTATCGCTCACCGTTGCCACCTCCTGTCTATTGTCCCAGCCAGTCAATTGGCGTGGTGTATTTGTCACTGCTTATCACTTCCCTGCCATCCGCCAATGGGCTTACGGCAAAATTGCTTAAAGCAATGTCCCTATTAAAAAGCTTTTTCACCGCGTCTTTGCTTACCTCGATCTCATCGCTGGCCTGGACGACCTCCGTCACGACGTGGATCTGGTAATCCGAATAAGACGACGCGTTGCTGTCGGACGCTTTATACCGCGCATCCACAATGTCATAGGAATCCAGGTTTGCAAATGACACTCCATCGATCAGCTTCGAGGTGCTGTTGTTGCCTGTCCCGTTCGCGCTGCCGCGAAGGATGTACTTATAGTAATACCAGCCATCCCCGCCATCGATCCAGTTTTGTGTGTAATCCGTGGATGCCAGTATGGTCGGTTCCGCCGCGGAAACCGTGCCTCCACCCCTCGTCGCCGCCTCATTCGACATGACAGCGGAAGTCTCACCCTGGTCTTTCGTATAAAGCCAGCTTCCCGAAAATGACGCCCGCAAAAACACATCCGCCTCCCCGGTATTTTTAAAGCTGACCTCTTTTGATGAGGTTTCCACAATTTCGCTGGTCACGGTCGGCGTTTTGATCGGATTCTCCAACGTAAGCGTATGCAGCACCGTCGCGCAGGTCACGCCGATCGCCACGGCAGCCAATACGGAAACCGGAACCAACAGCCCGGAAAGTTTAGATTTCTTCATACCCATCTCCTCCTTCCTGATCGTCAGTCCGTCTTCGGATTGCCGAGTTGTCCGACAGCGCCACAAACGTTACGTTCGTGCTGCCAACCGGGGTCGCACCCGTGCTCTCACTGTCCGTATCCTCGTCATAACAATCTTCTCCGTCATAATAAAATCCGCTGGTCGTTCCGGAAGTATTATGATTGGTGATCGAGGCTGTGTGATGGAAGTAAGGAACATGTGTCGGTACGTTCGTGAGGATCACGGTCACATCATCGCCCAGGAAGAGCGTTACCTTTCCATCCGATACAGCCGCCGGAGAATATCCTTTGGCTGTCAGCACACTGTCTGCCGTCTGTGCCCCGGCAGCGCTGGTAAGTGCAGCCGTCAGAGCCTCCCTGTCCGCTTCCGTATCCGGCGTGTTGATCCGAATCATATCTCCCTGTGCATACTCCATCGGCACAATTTCTTCCAGCTTGAGAGTTGTCTCTCCTTTCACGCCATCCAGGTCAATGTACCGCTCCATATCCTCCGTCGTCCCCAGAGCCAGCGTTGTCTCGAACGTATTTCCCTCGCCGGTCACGTGAATCAGGAATTTATAACTGGATAGGATCGGTTCCTTATTCTGTCCATTTTCCAGGACGTATTTGATCACTCGCAGTCGTTTTTCCGGTTTGTACACGCCGCTGTCATGATTCGCGGACAGATAATCGGAGGAACTCAGCGCTGTAATCTCCGGCATCTCGATCGCGTTGATCCACGTATAATTTAATTCCACATCATAGGCCGGACTGGGCGCCGCGTCGGAATCTATGGTATCGTCCGTTCCCTGATTCTGCTGGGAAGCCCAGTAAATCTGTCCGGTTTCTTCATCGATAAACTGAAAATCGCCACTGTCTTCCGATGAATAAAACTTCACCGCATAGGTTCCGGCCATCAGGTTTTTAAACAGGTAAAGAGATCTTCCGTCTCCATCTGTATAATCCTCGATGTACGTCGGATCGTTTTCTGACGTGGCCCGAAGGATATCCACCTGCTGTCCGGTAGTTATGACAATCGCGTCTGCTGAGTCTTTATAGCATACCGCTTCATAATCACTTTCTGTATCCGCGTCTCCTCCATCTTTCAATTTCAGCAGCGCCGCATAAATCCCGCCGAGACTCCCTTCATCATCATCCTGATATCCGTCCCCATCTGCGTCCAGCCACACCAGCCCGCTCAACGACCGGGCGCGGATATAGGCCGTGGCGTAAGAGGCAAGAGAGTTCCCGCTCGAAGTGCGATAAGACGCCACGTTCTGGTACGAATCACCGCCCTCGTTTCCGGATGTCTGGATCGATTCGGTCACTACAATCGTGCCGGACGTGCCCAGCGTTCCGATCAGCACCCACGCCGTCAGATTTTCCATATCGGAAATCTGAGCAGCCGTGAGCGCGATTTCGCCACTCCCTGAGACGATCTCTTCCATTTTTCTCCAGCCGCTGCCCGAAGCAGTAATATCACTCGCTTCGTAGCTCGCGGCATTTTTCCCCGCCATGTCATCGAACGTATAATAAAGCGTCAACGATGTACCGGATGACAATTGCGACGCGTCGATGGACCAGCCGGAAAGCGTATAGGTTCCACTGTATCCGCTTGTCGGAAGAATACTTAACAACAATGTCGACTCGTCCGTGGTGCCATTGTTCGAGTGTGTGATAATCCAGGTCAGCTCCGAATCCACCTCATTATAGACCGGATCCACCGTTTCACTGATCCCGCTGGCATTTAACTGCGTCACGGTAATCCCGGTTTCCGCCAGATTTCCGTTCGAAGCTGTCCGTCCTCTTTTATCCCCGGAGCCGCTGATTTCCGCCTCGGCGGACAAGGACCATTGCGTTCCCGTTCCCGATCCGGACTCAATAAACGCGGAGAAGTACAGCAGCTCCGCCAGCGATCCCAGCCCTCCGGCCTCACCGCTGTCTATCAGGGGCACATCGGAGAATACCCAGGTCAGCGTCGTTGTCCCATCGCTGTTCACCGTAACGGTCATTGCGATCGTAATGGTCACTTCCACCTCTTGCAAAGAAGCGTTCCAATAAGTATATGTATACGTTACGGAACCTCCTTCCTCAAGAGACGTACCATTATTAACCGTTCCCTGTTGACCGCATACGCTTGGTTCTGTATAATCGCCTCCCCAGTAGGAGGAGTCATTGATATAGGTCAGACCGGCGGGAAGCGTCACTTCAACGGTCACCGTCGTTGTCCCCGCCGCACCACCTGACGCGCCGGTGTTATCATCCGAAAGTATGACGACAGGCTCAATGGAATAATCCACGATACTCTGTCCGTCGTCCAGAGAATATGCAGTCGCACCTTTCGTATTTAAAACGTTTATATCGATCCCTGTCGTATATCCCACAACCAGTACCGTATCCCCATATTGGCCACCCGTCGGACTATCCCCGCTGGTGGAACCATCGTTGTTGTAAGTCAGTTTTATATAACTCGGCTTAAAATTTGCTGTAAGTACATCACTTGTACAATACACATCCGGATCATAACCGCTCCCCTGTGCAGTGGTGCGTACAGGAATCGCTGTGATCTCCGCTGTCCCCGTTTGCCGTGCCGTGTTAAGAGTCGTCAGGCTCCTGCGCGTCCAGAGCCGCAGGGTATCCGTTATCATATACGTCTCATCCGTTTCGGCGTCATCTTTTATTTTCGCATTGATGCTGATTTTTGGTGTAACCGAAATATCCCCTCTCAACTGAACAAGAATGCCCACGATTTTTCCCTTATCGTTTGCCTCCGTCAGCGAATCATAAAATCTGATATTACTATCCTCCTGCGTGGCCGACCGCATGTCATCCTCACTGTCCCAGTTTTCACCGTCATCAAGCACCGCGTACAGCAGTGAAACATGGCTCACATCCTGGATGGTTGTAGCATCATAACGGGTGAGATAATAATCCGCCTGCCCATCGGCCCCCTCTTCCGGGTCCGTATTTTTTCCACTATAACCTCCGCTTGAATAAAATAGCATTCCCAGCTTGTCCGCATCGGTTTCTCCTGTATATTCGTCAGTCAGTTCGATCGCGTCCGCATCGATTTTGATAAAATCGTCATAGCCGACAATATAGTTATTGGAATTTCCTGCATAGTCGACGCTCCCGAGCCCCGCAAGAATTCCCATCTTTTGTCCCGGATACGCCCAGTCATGTCCGTTATACCAACAACCCGATGTTAATTCATTACCATTATTCCATCCCCACCTTTGTACATAGTAAATGGCATTATAATAATTACCGGGCGGATCAACCTCCATGGTATTTGTCTGAGCATCATCCGTTGTTACCATCTGATTCGAAGTATCGGTTACCGTCCCCAGTTCAGTTCCGTTAATGGACGTTGCAGCCAGCGAATTGTCCCTTATCGTCACGCTAATACCATCATAATTGACAATCTTTGTCAGAATATAATCAGCCGAATTTCCATTCTTACCACCTTTTCTCACATTATAAAAGGGAATAACAAACTGAAATTTTCCGGTGGAAATGGTCCCTATATTGGAAGCAATCGTCTGCGATATCCCACCAGAAGATTTACTGGCGGTCGTAATGGGAAAGGTTTCATCAAAAGCGTAATTGGTAACTGTCACGCTGATCTTGGTTCCATCCTGCGCTGCGCTCCAGTCACCCCCGTCGTAGCAGCTGTAATAAACGGCATTCGCATCATTTGATCTTCGTGTTGCATATGGAATAGAATAAATCGGACTCACACTTCGCCCATCAGCACCAGCATTCGTACTATTCTCGTTCCTGTTACAACTGTACAACAGCGGCGTGAAATCATAATCATTCCCCACCAAAGGATAACCGCCAAGCGAGCTCTCAATATCAAGGTTGAACGTGATGGCACCTTTCGGGTATTCCAGACCTTTTAGTCCTTTCAGTGCACTGTCATTATAAAGCTGAACCGAAACACCGATCTGGAACGCAGCGCCATACACATCTCCCAGCCCGTAATTGCTGGCTGTTGTTGGATCTCCACTGCTGAAATTATATGTTTCCAAAGTAGAGCTGGTAATAGGGGACAGATAGATGTTCATCTTTAATTTTGCGGATACCGTGACCACGTCCCCGGCCGCATACCACATCTCTTTGCCACCATTTGTTTCACCTGCATGCTCACTGCAGGCTGTCTGATCGTCTAGCACAATATTGTCATAAACATTGTCATCATCTCTCGTATTTTGCCCATAAACCTGATTCCCGTCCATCCAGGCATAAAATTTCGGCTGAATGGTATCACCATTTTTCATTCCCTTGACGGAAATGCTGACGTTCGCCGTCCTGGTCCCGGACACGACAGCAGTATTATCCGCAGACGCCATAAGATAGCTACAGTAAAGGATCTGCTGACCGTTTGCCTCAACTAGCTTGGAGGTATAACCCGACGTCGTGTCTATCCACGCCATTGACCCGGTATCAAATTCCGCCTCATCGCTGGTGCACGGCAATACAAATGCGAAGCTGATTCTCGCCGTAGTATAGCTGGTTGTTACATCATAGGCTTTCATTTCCAGGTACAGCGTATAGGATAATGTATCAAACGTTCTTACGATCGTGTTATTTCCGCCTGAATCATTTCCGGCATCATCATCATCATCAAAAGGCGCTGTTCCTGTTGTGCTGTCATCAATTTTAAAATCACATATATAGACAACATCCTCCACCGTGCTCTGAATGCCCGTCAGCCCAACCGCCACAGGACAGAATCCCGTCGTGCTGACCGTGACCTTTCCCGCTTCCTCCAAGCTGCTCTCCAGAATCTCCGCTTCCTGCTTCTCTTCGTCGAAATGAAAGACCCTCGTCTTTGTTGTCATCGTTTTTGTTGTCGCCGTTTCCGATGCCGTGTCCTGTTCCGTCACGCTCTCCGCGCTCTCCGTCGGGAAATCTTCCTGAGCGGATAACTCATCCTGATTGTATTCAATTGTCATTTCCACACGGTCTTCCGGCTGGATTTTCTCACCGTCCGCGTACAGGCTGACGTCAACCAGGATATAGTTTTGAAGCTTCTCGCCGACTTCTTCCGCCTTCTTTTGCATGGCGTCTGCTACCCGCCTGCGAGTCTCTTCGTCCAGCTCGCTCACCCGCACCTCCAGCTCGTCCGCCTCCGGAAACGCGCTCGCCGGTCCGCTGACGGTCACAACCGTATTGCCCAGGCTTCCCTGCATGGTGATCTCGCCCTCGCCCTCCACAATCAGCGCGAAGCCCTGCGTCGAACGGTACGTCCTGTGCCTGTATTTGCTCTCCTGCGTGATTTTTCCAAAATAAATTCCCGGTTCCACGTTCTTCGAGACACGGAATGTGCAGACAAGCATGTTTTCATCCGCGTCATTGACCAGCGCCTTGCGCACCTCAAAATCGTTCAGTCTGGCGTTGAACATCTCGACCTTATAATTGGTGTCCTGCAGATCCACGACATAAGTCACGCCGTCGTCGTCATAATCGTATGGGTAAGCCGCATTTGCCGGGGTCGCCTGAGATACCGTCTTCTTTAATGTGCTTTCCCTGGATGCTGTCGCGTTCGATGACGTTGCCCTCGCCGGTGCCGCGTCTCTTTCTGTCGCGTTTGACTGCGTTGTCTTCGCCGGCGCCGCGTCTTCTTCTGCGTTCGACGGCGTTGCCTTCACTGGCGCCGCGTTCGATGGCGTCGCTGTTTCCGTCGCGTCGGACGGCGACGAAGGCGTATCCACAAAGCTGTCCCACAGCAGCGCGTCAAAATCGTACATGAAGGAATGAATTCCCATTGTTACTTCTTCGCCGGTATAAACGCGGTTGCCCTCCTCAAAACGCACGCTCTCCAGGTTTAAGTAGTTGACCGTGTAAAGATAATCCTCGTTCTCACGGATCCGGTTGTTATTCTCGTCCTTCCCGTCGAAATAAAATTTGACGGTCTGGTTCTTTTGCTTCTCAATATTCTCAGAAATCACGAAATGATAACGTACCGAATAGACCTCGCCCGGCGCCAGATCGATATCCGTGATTTTTTCCAGTCTCTCATCTTCCTGACCTTCGTTATCCGCTTCGTTTTCTTCCGCATCTTCCCGGGCAGACTCCGTATCCTTGTCCCACTTAGCCGACTTCCAGGACTCCGCTTCCGCAACCGGATCGATGTCCAGTTCGAGTTCGATGTCGGCCATATCGTCAATCAGGGGCATCTCATCGTCGTACTCGTCCTCTTCCCAGTACTCGCCGCCCGCATAGACGGTGCTCTCCTCAAGCTGCTCAAAGTACGCACTGTCGTCCTCCGTGCCTCTCGCGCGTGCCCAGAGAGAGCCGTCCGTGATGAACACTCCGCTGTCATTTTTTATATGTACGTCCAGCGTCACCTCTCCGCCGGCACGAAAATCACTCTCCTCTGAAAATACGCTGATAACCAGGCCCTGCTTCTCCTCATTGCGCAGCGAAGCGTTGCTGACTGTCGCGACGGAATATGTACCGTCATCTGTAAGTTCACTCGCCTCCGCAAAAAAGCGCTCTAACACATCATCCGCCAATGTAATCTGTGTGTTGCCTAACACGAGGACGGTTGTCATCACAAACGCAAGGGAACCGGACAAGGCTCTCTTCCCAGCTGCCATCCATGCTCTCAGATTCATCTTCCCTCTCCTCCTTATAGCCCTATACCCAGAGAATTTCCGTTTCATTCCGTCGTACGCGAAGAATTCTTTTCATTTTTCTTGTATTCTTCCAGAAACGGCATATACAGCTTTTTCTCCGCTTCCTTCCGGGCGCTCACAGCATCCTCAATCCGCTGAAAACTCCCCAGGTTATAAACCTTCCCTTTAAAACCGATCGTCGCGCGCCAGCCGCCGTTTTTCCGCCGGTAGACGCCCCGGTGTCCGCTGGTATTGGCTGAGGACAGTTTCCCGGAAGCAATGCGCTCCACGCAGGTACCGTCCACAAAATGGATCGCGGTTTTCATGTTTTCCCTGCGTTTCTCCTCACGAAAACAACCGCAGCTTCTGGTCGCCCCGCGCCTTAAACCGTCCGTCTGGCAAATACATATATTTCCACAGTCGCAGCGGCACTCCCACAGTGTTCCCTTCTCCTTTTTCTCCGATAAACAACCAAGCACAAGCAGGCGTCCGAAACGCTGGCCGGTCAGATCCAGCTTCTTTTTCCGTGAAATCTCGCGCCGATAACAGCCACAGCTCTTTGTATGCCCGGATTTCAGATGATTTGCCTGGACAACGCATTCATTCCCACAATCACAGACGCATTGCCAGTAACGCCTGCCGTTTTTCTTCGGAAGCTCCTCAATCAACGTCAGTTTCCCGATTTTCTGTCCCGGCAATAAACCGCTTAACTCCATGCTCTCTCTCCATCCCAGATATATAAATATAGAAATTTTACATTATGTACAACTTTTCATTGATAATTGACAAAAATATGAGCATGTCTCAAAACGTACACGTTTTGAGACACGCTCATAAACCAATTAAATACAAGATATTTCGTGATTTATATTCCAGTAATCGAATTCTGGCGTAAAAATATCGAGAAAAAGCGAACGAAAATATTAAATTTCAATGAATTTGGCATTGAAACCGGATAGATTGCAGTGTATAATGAAAACTATATAGCAATTGTCAAAAGGTGTACCTTTTGGACAGCCTTTTTTCGGCCTTAAAACGATGTGCGTCCATTGGCAAAATTTGTTGAATTTACAGTGGAAAAGAGCCATCTGATGTGGTATTATTGATGACGGTACGAAAAAAGCAGGTACTTACAGAAAGGTACACAATATTGTTTTTATTGGCGGTAAACTTTAATGAAAATATTTAGATCAATCGTTACAAGACTTCAAAGGGGCATTGCCAATTACAAATGCACTTCAAAGCGGCAATATTATTTCCTGTACAGCATAATTTTCATTATAGCTATTTTGTTGGTATATGGATGTTATTTTGTTAATGGAAAGTCATTTATAAGGCAAAGTGACGGATGGGATCAGCATTATAGAGCATTGGTCTATTACGCGAAATGGCTCCGAAGCATTGTAAGGACATTATTGTTTGAACACAGATTAGAAATTCCGACCTATAGTTTCAGTATTGGATACGGGTCGGATATCATTACTTCCCTTCACTATTATGTAATTGGCGATCCTCTTTGTCTCTTATCCGTATTTGTTCCGACAAAATATATGGCCTATTTTTACAGTGGAATGATTGTTTTTCGCTTATATCTGGCAGGTATAACGTTTAGTTCATTCAGCTTTTACATGCGGGAGAAAAACATTAAAGAAACAGAGGAAGGATTTGGAAACATTGCCGTATTAGCCGGTACACTTGTGTATATGTTTTGTGGTTTTGCAATATATGCGGGAATACAACATCCTTATTTCCTGAATCCCATGATCTACCTTCCACTGGTTCTGCTGGGAGTCGAAAGAATTCTGGACAAAAAGAAACCATATGTTTTTATTTTATCAGTCTTTGTCTCGGCAATCAGCAATTTTTATTTTTTCTATATGATCACGATTCTAACGGTTCTCTATGTTATTTGGAGAGTGTTTGTTATCTATTCCAAAACAGAATTTAAGGCCGCTATTTTTGTGTTGATTAAATTTGCGGGATATGCCATCCTTGGAACATGTATGAGTGCAGTGATTTTGCTGCCTGCTGTTCTGGGGTTTCTAAATTCAAACCGTTCTGAGAGCGGATACATTTATGATCTTTTGTACAGCGTCTCTGATTATGAAAGTAATTTCGGAGGCTTTCTGTCAGTCAGCACGGGTGGACATGACTGGACAGTTATGGGATATGGCGCTGTTGTTTTAATAGCAGTGATTTTGCTGTTTATGCAGAAAAAGCATAAGGACATAAAAATCGCTTTCCTTGTACTGACTTGTATGACACTGCTCCCGACGATAGGGAGCCTTATGAATGGCTTTTCTTATGTTTCAAATCGATGGATATGGGGATACAGTTTCCTACTTGCATATATCGTTGTACTGAAATGGCGGAATCTATTTTTACTTTCTGTAAGAGAGAAGCGAATTATGCTTATCTGCCTTAGCATTTATTTAGTGCTGTGTTTTGTGCTTGTAAAGTCTCGCACCATTGACGTAATGTTTGCAATGGCAATGGTGTTCCTGATTTTTGGTGTTCTATGCCTGTCTGGAAGCGTTTACGGTATCAGATGTGCTCAAACGTTGTTAATTATATGCATACTGTTCAATATAACAGGAAATGCAGTTTTCCGGTTTTCTCAAAGAAACTCCGGATATGTAAAAGAATTTCTGGCTTATGATGGTTTACTGAACTCATTAAAATATACAGAAGCAGTGGCTATCAACAAGGTTGACGATACGGATGAGTTCTTCCGATATTCTGGATCATCAGTTACAACTAATGGAACATTATACAGTGGACTTCACAGCACACAGTATTATTGGAGTCTGGAGAACGGTAATATAACAGACTACAGGAATGAACTGGGATTATCTGATTCCATAAACTCTTTTAATTATAAAACTCTTGATTCCCGAACGATTCTATCAACTCTTGCAAATGTAAAATATTATGTTCAGGGTAGTAATACACCCTATGGATTTTCTTTAATAGGCTCAATAAGTAACTATTCGAATATTGATCAGTATCTTGAAAAAAATGTATCTGGAGATTACTTAGAAGCAGACCTGACAGAAGCCGAAAAGCAGTCGGTGTCGTCAAAAATTACAACATACAAAGTTTGGGAAAACGATTATTATCTTCCGTTTGGATATACATATGAAAATTATATCTTAGCGGAAGATTATGCTGAAATGACGCCGATTGAAAAACAGGAGGCAATGTTACAGGGATGTGTAGTAGATTCAGACACTCCGTTGGGAGAAGCGGCTGATGTTGTATTTACGGGGAAATCGCTGGATTATGAAATATCAGCCGGAAGCGGTGTGACGGTTGAAGACAATCTTATCACAGTTACAACAACGAATTCTACAATTACTTTGACATTTGATGGAATCGAAAACGCGGAGACATATCTTTATATTACGGGGCTTTCTTATACAGGGATAGAGCCCGTTGACAGGTATACTGATCTTCAATGGGATTTACTGTCCATATATGAGCAGAATGAAGTTTATTATTCTCAAAAATATTATGAAGACTCGACATCGTTGAGCATTACAGTTTCATCTAACAATACGGAAGGGACAAGTACATCAAAAACTTTAACTTACTACACGCCGGAATATACATGGTACAGTAATCGGGAAGACTTTTTAATCAATCTCGGTTATGATGAAAACTCCAAAGTTTCTATCACCATTAAATTTCCCGCAATTGGGGAGTACAGTTTTGATACGCTTGAAGTACAGTGCCAGCCAATGGAGAATTATCCAGAACAGGTAGCTACGTTGGCGGAGGACACTATGCAGGATGTTGACTTCCATGATGATAATGCAGCTTTTGCAACTAATACTGTTTCTGGCTCAATAAGCCTAGATAGTTCAAAGTATCTATTATTGACAATTCCTTATACAGATGGATGGACAGCTTATGTGGATGGAGAGGAAGTAGAAATTTTACAGGCAAATACGATGTATATGGCATTATATTTGGAAGCTGGAGATCATGAGATTATTTTAACGTATAGCACACCTGGGCTGAAGGTCGGATTAATAATCAGTGGCCTTTCTCTTGTCACATTAATGACATTTGCATGTTTCATGCAAAGAAAGAAAGGTGAAAAAATATGTCAATGATTTCCATTATTGTCCCATGTTACAATTCTTCAGTAAAGTATCATATTCAGGACAGACAAAAAGGACAGCCTTATAAGA
>JAJQAA010000049.1 GCA_021204045.1 Clostridiales bacterium | reverse complement strand
ATTTAAAGTCAAAATCTCAGTCCGTCTTTTTCCCTACCCCGTGAATAGTAACTTAAAGTGCTTAATTTGTTAAAATTAACTCAAATTTCATTGACAAAGTCAGTACAATTTGATATAATTATAACAAATGTGAATAAAATAATCAAGGACAGCAGCAATTTTACAATACAGAATATCTGGACAGAGTTACACGGACATGCGGTATCTCGTTTCACAAAATATCTTGATAATGATTGCTATTGTTTTTCTTAAATGAATGAACTGTGTGACATCCACACAGTTTTTTTATCTTTTAAATATCATTACATCGGGTCCATAAGAGACTCAGAAGGAGGCAGCAAGATTATGGGAACAATCATTCCGCGCTGGGAGTGGCGCACATTTGGAGAGAGCTTTGGGGAGGCGGAGGAGAAGATCCGCAGCTATCCGCAGGGCAATTTCAAGAAGAGCACCGAAAAGTATATCCTGTCTTCCAAGAGCAATGAAAACACCAAGATCCGCGACGATCTGATGGACATTAAGTCCTTAAAGCAGGTAAATGAGGACAAGCTGGAGCAGTGGTATCCGGTGATGAAGGCGACGTTCCCGCTTTCCGCGGCGCAGGTGGAGGAGCTGTGTAAGGATTATTTCAACATTCCGGTACCGGAGCTTGCGAAGGCGGAGTATACCTATGAAGAATATCTCGCGCTGATGGAGAAACAGCCGGATCTGTGCGTGGTGGACGTATGCAAGGAGCGGTACATCTATACGATCAACACCGCGATCGTGGAGATCGCCGATACGACGTTCAACGGCAAGCCCAGCCGGACGGTGTGCGTGGAGCATGCGGACCCGGCGCTCGTCATGAAGACGGTCAATGAGCTGGGGCTTTCCGGCCTGGAGAACATCAATTACTTAAAGGCGATGAAGCAGTCCGTAGGCATGCTTTAAGAAAGGTGGAGCGCAGATTATGAAACGGATCGGAATTATCGATATTGGTTCCAATTCCATCAAGTTTTTCGTGGGGGAAAAACGCGAGGATGGCACCATCGCGACGATCATCGATGAAAATGATATCGCCCGCTTGGGCGAGGGACTGAAGGATACCGGGCGCATCAGCGACGAGGCGCTGGAGCGCAACGCGCAGTCTGTGGCGGCTTTCGCCGCGAAGGCAAAGGAAAACGGAGCCGAGCAGATCATCAGCATCGGCACGATGGCCCTGCGTACGGCGTCCAACAGCGCGGATTTTGTGAAGCGGGTGAAGGAACTGTGCGATGTTGACGTGCAGATCATCCCGGGCGAGGAGGAAGCGCGGCTTTCCTACCTGGCGATCCTCTCGGGGATGCCGGTTCCGGACGGCGACCTGATCATCTTTGATACGGGCGGCGGTTCTACCGAGTTCATCTTCGGCAAGGGTACGGAGCTGGTGAAGCGTTTCAGCGTAAACCTGGGCGCGATCCGCATTACGGAGAAGTTTTTCGCGGATGATCCGGTGGCGGAAGGAAGCGTAGAGGCGGCGATCCGTCAGATCGACGAGGAGTTCGCCGCCGCGGGCGTGGAAGGCAGACCGGTGAAACTGGTCGGTATGGGCGGCACCGTGACGAGCATGGGCGCGGTGAAGCACAAGATGGTGGTGTACGATCCGGATGTGATCCAGGGTTCCGCGCTGACCCGCGCGGATATCGCGGAGCAGATCAGGGAGTACAGTGCGCGGACCATCGAACAGCGCCGCGAGCTGCCGGGTCTGCAGCCGAAGCGGGCGGAAGTCATTCTGGCGGGCGCCTGCATTCTGCAGGATATCATTGACCGCCTGGGTGTGGACGAGCTGACGATCAGCGACCGCGGCGTGCGTCATGGACTGGCGTTTGATGTGTTCTCCAAATGATGGCAATAACCGCGGCTGCGCGGTGTAAATGTTGCAGGAAACCAAAAAGGGACGATAAAAGAAGGGGGAAGTAACATGAAAAGAATTTCAGGCAAGACATTAAAGAAGGGCGCTCTGCTGTGCGCGATGCTGCTCGCGGCTTCGGGGATTCTGACCGCGTGCGGAAGCTCTTCCAGCTCGACGGCGTCTACGACAGCGGCGGCCACGACGGCTGCTGCGGAGACGACGGCTGCCGCGGCGGAGACGGAGGCGCCGGCCGAGACGGAAGCGGCTGCTGAGGCGGAAGCCGCCAGCACATGGGAGCCGACCCAGCCGATCACCATCATGAACTATGTGGCGGCAGGCGGCGGCATGGACGTCGCTACCCGTAAATTCGCGGAGATAGCCGCAAAATATACGGATGCTACCATTGTAGTGGACAATACCCCGGGAGCCGGCGGCATGACGGCGATCGAGTATGTGCTGAGCCAGGAAGCGGACGGATACACGGTATTTGCCGGTACGGTTTCCAATATCGCCTATCTGGTGGCAAATGAGGAAGATCTGGACTACTATGTCTGGGGCCTGGACTGGATTGACGATATCATGGCGGATCCTTACTGCATTATGGTTTCTTCGGACAGTGAGATTTCCTCGGTTGAGGATCTGCTGGCGGCCTGCGAGGGCGGTTCCGTGTGGTGCGGTCCTTCCACTGGCGGCGCGAAGCATCTGGCGGCTCTGCAGTTCTGGAACGCTTTGGGGATCGAAGACGCAACCTGGGTGCCGTTTGAGTCCGGTCCGGAAGCGCTGCTTGCGGTGATCGGCGGACAGGGCATTGCCTCTGTGGGAAATCCCGGCGACGTCGAAGGCAGAGATCTGAAGAGCATCGTTATCGCTACCGAGGACAAGCTGGCCAACTATCCGGATGTCGCGAATTTCGCTGACAGCGGTTATGCCGCTCTGGACGAGCTGAATATGTGGCGTGGCTTTGCCGTGAAGGACGGCACGCCGGAAGAGATGATCGTCTGGTTCCAGAACCTGGTGGATCAGGTTACGGCGGATGAAGAGTGGCAGCAGTTCTTCTCAGAGAAATCCATCGTTGTGTTTAATAAGAAGACAGATGAGTTTGAGCAGATCATCAAGGACAACATCGCTGACTATATCGACATCCTGAAGGGTCTTGAGCTGATCGATGCGGGCTACGAGGGCTGATAGTCAAATTTTACAAAAACATCGCGGGGAGGAAGCCGTGCTTCCTCCCCTCTGTGAATGCGATGGCCTGTCTGAGAGGAGGTAACCGAACGTGGCGGCTTTTGCAAAAACGCTGGCGTCTTTAAGTCCATACTGGGTCATACTCGGGTTTGTCGTCATTCTGGCGGCACTTTTTCTTCTGTTTCGTGCAAGCGCGAAGACGCGGCCCTTCTGCGGACAGCTTCTGGTGCTCTCCGCGATTTGCCTGATGGCGGCGTTGTTTTTCATTCTGACCTTTTCGTTTAAGGTTTCCAAGATGGCTACCGGCGCGTCCGCGGCCACGATGCCCCGTGCCTGGGTCGTCTGTCTGATTCCGGTCGCGATTCTGTGTTTTGTGTCCATCCTGGGGAAGTCCGGAGTGCCGGACGCGCCGTTCGGCGCAAACTGGAAACGGGTGATCATCGTGATCGTGGCCATATTTGTCGACGTATTTCTGTTTAAATACATCGGCTATTATGTGAGCAGCGCGGTGTTCCTGATTTTCCTCATGCTGCTGATGGGAGAACGTCGGCTGGCCTGCCTGGCCGCGGTTCCCGTGGGCTGGTGTGTGTTTACCTATTTTGTATTCGCGAAGTTTCTTTTCATTTCACTGCCGACCGGAAGCCTCTGGGCCTCCATCTTTTAGCGGAAAGGAGCGTGAATTATGGCAGAGATTTTACAGCTGACAGCTGGCGGTTTTATCGGGCTAATGAATCCGGGCTCCCTTCTGCTGATCCTGATCGGTGTCTGTGTCGGTATCCTGGGAGGTGCGATTCCGGGTATTTCGCCGTCCATGGCGGTGGCGCTTTTGCTCCCCATGACCTATTCCATGACGCCGACGCAGGGCATTGTCATGCTGATGGGGATTTATATCGGAGCGAATTACGGCGGTTCGATCACGGCAGTGGCGATCAACACGCCGGGTACGCCTTCCGCGGCGGTGACATCGTTTGACGGTTATCCGCTGGCAAAGTCGGGGCGCGGCGGCGAGGCCATGGGTATTTCCCTGTGGTCGTCGGTGTTTGGCGGACTGATCGGCGCCGTGGTTCTGATGTTCTGCGCGGTGCCATTGGCGAGTATCGCGCTGAAATTCTGGCCCAGCGAGTATTTTGCGCTGTGCGTGCTGGGACTGACCACGGTGGCGACGCTGGGCGGCAGCAACTGGCAGAAAGCGCTGGTCGCGGTATTGTTTGGTCTGCTGATCAACATGGTCGGCATTGACCCGGTGCTGGGCGTCAAGCGGTTCACATTCGGTGTCACGGCGCTGTATGACGGCGTGGCGATGGTGCCGGTGCTGATCGGACTGTTCGCGCTGGGCGAGGTGTTTTCCAACCTGGAAAATTATAAAAGCTCAGATAAAAAATTTGAACGCCTGACCTACAAATTCCCGAAGATCGGTTATTACTGGAAGCTGAAATTCAGCATCATCCGCGCCGGGTTTGTGGGCTGTCTGATCGGAGTCTTTCCGGGCGCGGGCGGCACGATCGCTTCGTTCCTGGCTTATGATGTGGAGAAACGCTGCAGCTCGCATCCGGAGGAATTTGGTAAGGGCGCGCCTGAGGGCGTGGCGGCCGCGGAGGCTTCCAACTCTGGTTCCGTGGGCGGCGCGATGGTTCCGCTGCTGGCGCTGGGAATCCCGGGCAGTTCGACGGCGGCGGTGCTGATCGGCGCGCTGATGATTCACAATCTGTCGCCGGGTCCGTCCCTGTTTACGGATCAGCCGGATCTGGTTTACGCGGTGTTTGCCTCGATGTTTATTGCCAACGTCTTTATGGCGGCGGTGGGAACCTTCGGCAGCCGTCTGTGGGTGCGTGTGTCGGATATCCCGAAGACGATTCTCTATCCGCTGATTTTCACCTTCTCGATCCTGGGAAGCTATTCGGTGAAAAAATCCATGGCGGACGTGGTAGCCTGTCTGATCTTTGGCGTGATCGGATGGCTCATGAAGCGGTATCAGTATCCGGTGTCGCCGGTCGTATTGGGCGTGGTGCTGGGCAGGCTGATGGAGCTCAATTTCAGCCAGGCGCTCATGGTCAGCGGTATTACAAGTTTTGTCACCCGTCCGCTGACAGTGATCCTGTTCCTGATTGCGGCCGCGGCGGTGATCTGGCCGATCATTTCGGAGAAGCGGGCGCAGAAAAAACGGGCGCAGGCAGATGGGACGGAGGCCGGAAAATAATAGAATTCGGGAAGTGATGGAAAGATGCTGAGCTGCAGGTGGCTGGATTATCTGCGGGAATTGAATATGGCTTCTCTTTTGCTGCGTCTGACGCTGGTTTCCGTGCTGGGCGGTCTGATCGGGATGGAGCGGGAGCGCAAACGCCTTCCGGCGGGGTTTCGCACCTATATGCTGGTGTGTATCGGTTCCGCGCTCGCGATGATCCTGAGCCAGTACATCACGGTGATGCAGAGCGGGGCCTGGGCCGAGGCTTCTGTGGCCGTGGGGAACCGGACGGACGTTTCCCGGTTCGGCGCGCAGGTGATCAGCGGCGTGGGATTTCTGGGAGCGAGCACCATCCTGATCACAAACCGACAGGAAGTGCGCGGATTGCCCACCGCCGCCGGTTTGTGGGCTTCGGCCTGCATGGGACTGGCCGTGGGTGCGGGTCTGTATGAATGCGCGGTTGTCGGCTTTCTGCTGATTCTGCTGAGTATGTTCGTGCTCCCGCGGATCGAGAACGCCGTGCGTGTCAAGGCGCGGAATATGATGTTTTATGTGGAGTTTTATACCGTGGAGGATATGACAAGCATCATCCGCGCGAGCAAGGCGCTGGGAATCCGGATTTTTGAGGTCGATTTTGACAAAGGAAAACTGGCCTCCGGCATTTACAATCCCAACGCCGTGTTTACGGTAGGACTGCCGGTCGAGATGATGCATGTATCGGCCATGTCGGAGCTTTCGCGCATCGAAAATATCCGCGTGATCGAAGAACTTTGATGAAAAAACTTTGATGAGGGGGTTGCCATGCTGGCGGTTTTTGACGGTTTAAGAGAGATGACGTTTGTCTCTTTGGTATTCCGGCTGGCTTTTGCCGTTGTCTGCGGCGCCCTGATCGGGATAGAGAGACAGTATAAATACCGGCCCTCCGGGCTGCGCACGCACGTGCTGGTCTGCCTGGGAGCGGCCATGACTACGGTGACCGGTCTGTATCTGTGGCTATGCATGCATTATTATACGGATGTGGCCCGGTTGGGCGCGCAGGTGATCGCCGGAGTCGGATTTATCGGCGCGGGGACGATCATCAGCAGCCGTACCGGGAAACGGGTCAAAGGACTGACCACCGCGGCCGGGCTCTGGACGGTGGGGATCATCGGGCTGGCCTGTGGACTCGCTTATTTCGAGGCGGCCGCCTACACGACGATACTCGTACTGGTCGTGGAAATATTTCTCTCGAGGCTGGAGCATCGTTTTATGGTGACGGCAAAGCGGATTTCCCTGTATGTGGAGTACAGTGAAGAACTTTCCGTTAATGAACTGCTTTCACAGTTCAAACGCTTCAATACGAAGGTGACCGATATGCGTCTGATGCGTTTCTCCAAGAACAATCAGAAAAACACCGCCGCGATCTTTGCGCTGGAGATGACAAAAAATACCGATTACCACACACTGGTTCAGGAAATTTCCGCGCTGGAGGGGTTACTATTCACGGGGTGGGGAAAAGACGGACTGAGATTTTGACTTTAAATTTA
>JAJQAA010000048.1 GCA_021204045.1 Clostridiales bacterium | reverse complement strand
GAATCTTCAGGGTTTTAAACACTGTTCAATCTTCCATTTTCAAGGTCCGTCTCGTTGTCAGCTTTTTTAGCGGCAACTCATTTAATATACCATGTTTAAACTCTTTTGTCAACTGTTTTTTCTTTTTTTATGATCATTTTTATGACCCTATATTAAAAACAGATAAAAAGTCCACCTACTCTTTGCGGTGGGTTTTAAATATAGCACGATTGAAAGACTTTTGTCAAGACATTTTTTCCAGAGTTTTTCTACAGCAGAGTTTTTCTACAGAGTCTTTCTATCCAATCGCCCGTAAGATACCCAAAAACACCCAGTTAATCAGATTGTTCTTATAGAGGAAACTCAGCCATGCGCTGCCCTCAATCTGCCCCATTACAACGGTTGCCCAATCCGTCTGTGAAAACAGCCCGATTACCAGACAGGCCATCCACAGCCAAAGCAATCCCTGAACCGCGCCCAATATCGCACCGGCGATCTGATTAATCCCGGACAAAACCGGCAGCATCGTAAGCAAATCCAGCCAGTGAATCAGGCATCTCAGTAAAAAATAAATCAGGATAAACAAAATCACCGCGGCGACTGCTTTCAGCACCATGTCCGCGAGATAGGCGCCAATAAAATCAAAAAAGCTGTCTACTCCCAGAAGCTCATATATCTCCTGATTATTATTTTCCTGCAGCAAGTCCTTCAACTGCGAAGGTAATTTGAGCTGCTCGATCCACTCGTCCTCTTCCTCTTCCTGTGCTTCTTCGGCCTCATCCGCGCCTGCCGCATTCATCAGCATTCCCTCAATCGTCTGAGTAATACCGGTATTCTCTTTGAGGAACGCCGTCGCATAAGGCATCGTAAAACGCACTGCGGCCAAACTAATCACCAGAGCTGACAACGTCAGCGCGATATGTACAAACCCCCGATAATGTCCATACAGCGTCATCGACAGCAGAAAAACACCCACTACAATGGAAAGCCAATGCTGCGAAATGATTTCCATCATTCTCCTTTTCCAGCCAAAATCAACTATTGCAAAACAGCCAATCCTATATCGTACCAGGTAGCACGTAAGGGTCAGCAAATCTCATCACGAAGCAACCGCTCCAGCATCCTGGCGACGCCGTCTTCCTCATTGCTGGCTGTAACATAATCTGCAGCTTCCTTCGCCGCCTCAATACCATTTTCCATTGCCACACCAACGCCAGCCATCTGCAGCATCGAAATATCATTTTCACCATCGCCAAAACACATCGTCTGCGATGGATCCAGCCCCACATAGTCGGCAAGGCGCAGAAGTGCCTCTCCCTTCGTCGCGCCGGGTTCATTGAGCTCCAGATTATAAGGAATCGAAGAGCAGACCACGACATCGTCCCGAGATGACAGCAACGCTCTGATACGCGCCCGTTCTTCCATATCTCCAAAGAAATAATTAATCTTTTCCGCCGGCTGATTAAGCTTAAGCATCATTTCTACCACATCCGGCACAGGCTTTCGCGAACCAAGGATTACCTCCTCCATCCACGGAACAACGCCGTATTCACTCATATGGCCAATGAATCGCTCCTCAATAAACCCGCGACCATCCGTATATATATCATACATCAGCCGGAACTGCCTGCCCCAGTTCAGAAGCTCTACCGTTTTTTTGCAGCTCATCTGCCGCTCATTAATCAGACGTCCTTCTTTGACATCCTCAACTTTCGCACCGTTTGCTGTAATTGCATAGTGAATGCCCGGGAAATTCCGGATGAAATCCGGAACAGCCTTCCAGACCCTTCCCGTACAAGGGACAATCTCAATTCCGCGGCAAACGCATTCTTTCAGCTCTTTCACCGTATTCTCAGACAACTGTTTCTGCCCGTTCAGCAATGTCCCGTCCAAATCAAACGCAATTAATCGAATGTCCATCATCAGATAAAATGTTCTTCCTTCAGAATCAGCAATCCATCCTTATTATATTTCGAGGAAAAGATCCCTTTAATCGCCCGTCCCAGAGACGGCTTTTCCGCGCGATCTGCAGCTTCTTCAATCAGCGCCTCAGCGTTGGGCTTTGTCAGACGCAATCCATCTTCTTCCATGATCTCAATGCGTTCATACAAAGCCAGCATGCTTTTTCCGGTAATGCTGCAGTCAATCCCGGCCGCATATTCACAGGCATACTGAGCAAAATCATCGATGTCCATCTCTTCTTCGTCCACGGTCTGACCCGAAATCATATCAGGCTCCGGCTCCGGTATTTGCATCGCGCTGTCGCGCAACGGTTCCACCCGCCGCACCGGCCGGTTGTCCGGTTCTGCCGACGCTTTGGGTTCGGACTCTGAACCCGTGTGCAAGGCTTCCCCGTCGATCCGATCAAACAGGCTCACAAGCGATGGATTATCCGCGCAAAGCATCTCAATCTGACGCGGATTATCCAGCAATAATATCCGCATCGCGTCGGTATCCTGCGCAATAAACTTCTCCAAGTCTTTCACCGTCTCGGCTGTCAGATCGCCCGCTTCTTCAATGATCAGATCTTTCCCTTCCAGCTTTTCCGCAATCGTCTGCATGCCTCTCTGGTTTAGTTTGGATCCGGTAATTTTCGCCACCTGGTTTTTAATCCCGGTTTCCATACGGATCTGCTTCAGAGTCTCCTTCGCGGCAACCATTCCTCGCTCCGGAGTCCGCGATTCAATCATCAGATGGTTCACCAGCTTTATCGGCGTCGGCAATCCCTCATCCGCCTCCTCAACAACACTGGCCTCAGGCTGCGGTTCCGGTCCGGGTTCCACCCGAGATTCCGTCTGTGGCTCCATCTGTGGCTCCAACGCGGATATCGTTGCTTCCGCCGGTTCCTCCGGCTGTGAACGGCGAACCGCCTTAAAGATACGCGTTTTTTCCAGGTCTTCCGTCCGTTCCGGAACCGGCTCCGTCTTTACTTCCGCATCGTCAGCAGAAGTAGCAAATTCGTCTTCATCCGGGAGCTCATTATCATTATAATCCTCCCCTTCAAAGGACTGCTCGACTGCGCGCAGCTTCTCCTCATATTTTTCACGGTTTTCCACCAGATCCATCTGATATTTGGTCAGCGCCGCATGCTGCAGTTTCAGTTCCATCGCCTTATCAACATACTGTCCCAGGCCAAACATCAGCATGATTTTATCGCAGGCGGCTACACATTTTTCTTCTTCTCCCGCCTCATGATAAAGCTCCGCCAGTTCATACAGCCATTTTTCATCAAGTTCTTCCTCGGTATAGCTCTCCAGAGAATGAATCTGCTGCTCCGTCGGCGCCTCCATCGCCTTCAGGATCATATAGCGGAGCAGATGCTGGCGCGGGTCGTCTCTTGCCAGCTCACAGAATTCCCGGTAATAAGCCTGCGCTTCCTCCAGATTGTCTTCCTTCAATGCCAGCTCCGTCAGCTTGTAGAGCAGTCGTTTCCCAATCGGCGCACGCTCAAACGCCAGCAGCAGGATATCTTTCGCGTCCTGATACTCCTCGTTTTTCTCGTAAACCTGGGAAACCATCGAAAGCAGATTCGCGTTCTTCACCTTTTTCCAGTCAATGGTATCGGCAATCTTCATTGCCATCTCATAATCCTCGCGTTTTACCATTTTGCGTATCTGCTCTACCTTGATATTGAACTCATACTTATCCATCTTACGTGCTCCTTATACCGGTTATTCCGATTTTACGCCCATTATAGCTCCGTCCGCCCTTCCAGGGCGCGCAGCAACGTTACCTCATCGATATATTCCAGATCGCCACCCACCGGTACGCCGCTGGCGATCCGGGTAACACGAATCCCGCTCGGCTTGACCAGTTTGCTTATGTACATTGCCGTCGTCTCGCCCTCCAAGCTGGAGTTTGTGGCGATAATCACCTCTTTGACATCTCCCTGCAGGCGCTGCATCAGTTCCTTTAAACGTATATCATTTGGCCCGATACCCAGCATCGGCGAGATTGCACCGTGAAGTACGTGATAAACGCCCTCGTACTTCCCGGTTTTTTCATATGCCGTCAGATCTCTGGTGTTTTCCACTACCATAATCGTATGATGATCACGGCGATCGCTGGCACAGATCGGGCACAGCTCCTGATCCGTCAGCGTGCAGCATTCCTTACAATAGCGGATATTTGCCTTTGCCTGGGTAATCGCCGACGCCAGTCCGTCTGCCTGCTCTTTCGGCATGTTGATAATATGGAAAGCCAGCCGCTGCGCGGATTTGTTTCCCACTCCCGGCAGCTTTGCCAGCTCTTCGATCAGTTTTGTAATCTGACTACTGTAATAATCCATTTTAGAATGACAATCCTCCGGCCAGGCCACCACTGAACTTCGCCATCGCCGCCTGCGAATCCTCCTCCGCTGTGCGCAGCGCCTCGTTGGCCGCGGCCACAATCAGATCTTCCAGCATCTCAATATCGTCCGGATCCACTACCTCTTCCGAAAGTTTAACTGCAACAATTTCTTTCTTGCCGGACACGGTAACTGTCACCGCACCGCCGCCCGCTGCCGCCGAGTACTCCTTCGCTTCCAGCTCTTTCGTCGTCTCCTCCATCTGCCTCTGCATACGCTGTGCCTGCTTCATCAGATTGTTCATGTTTCCCGGCATGCCGCCCGGGAAGCCGCCACGTTTTGCCATTGTCTGTAATCCTCCTGCTTCCTTTTTCTATCTATGAATCCTCAATGGTAATATCCATATGGACAGCGGCCCGCACATCCTCCTCGCTGACATAAATCGTGTCAAGCCGCTCGCCGTCATTGCGCAGACGGACTTTAAAATAAAGCTCCTTGCCGTAATGCTCTTTCATGTACGCTTCCAGCATTCCCAGAACCGTCGGCCGGCTGCCGATATCATAGCTCTCGCGGCTGAAAAAAACAATGCACAGGCAGCTGTCCCCGCCCGGTTCCACGACCGTATCACGAAATGCCGGTCGGATCGGACCACCCAGCTCCCGCACGATATGTCCCCAGTCTTTGCGAATCAGATTGAGATCCTCCAGCTGCGCTCTGGGAATCTGTACCTGAGGCGGCGCTTCTGCCGCGCCATCCCCGCGTGAACCGTTCGCGTCCTGCGGCTTCGCCGCGGATTCCCGCGCCGCGTTCCCACCCATCGCATGTGCCGCTACATCTCTCCCAGCGAATGATGCGTCAACGCCTGATATTCTCGACGTCGTTACTCCTGTCTCAACATGCTTAAGGCGTTCCTCCAATTCACTGACACGCTGCAAAATGGAATCAAGATTTGGCTCCATCTGAGGCTTTGTCATCCGGATCAGCGCCATCTCAATCAGTACTCGCTTCTGGGACGCGTAACGCAGCTGATTGGATAGCTCCGAAAAAATCCGGATATAACGCATCAGCGTCTCGGCGTCAATCCGTTCAGCTTCTTCGCGCAGACGTCCCAGATGTTCCTCGGACATCTCCAACATATCCTCCGCCCCCGCCGCCGTCTTCAAAATCAGCAGGTTGCGCAGATACCAGATAAAATCATTGACAAACTGTCCCAGCTCCCGACCCTGGACTACCATATCTTCCAGTTTCCGGATACAGGCAATCGTCTCTTCATCCAGAATCGCCCGAAGCAGTTCGCTGAACACGCCGACGTCAACGGCACCCAGCACCTCGAGCACATTATCGTAGGTTAATTTCGTATTATAATGGAAAGCCGCGCACTGGTCAAGCAGGCTCAGCGCGTCGCGCATCGAACCGTCAGCCGCGCGGGCAATATAGCCCAACGCCCGCTCCTCCGCGGGAATTTTCTCCGACTCCGTCAGCTCGCGCAGCCGATCCGTCAGCGTCTCCAGCGGAATCCGCTTGAAATCATAGCGCTGGCAGCGGGAAAGAACCGTAATCGGAATCTTATGGACTTCCGTCGTCGCCAGAATAAAAATCACATAGGACGGCGGCTCCTCCAGCGTCTTGAGCAGCGCGTTGAACGCTCCCGTCGAGAGCATATGCACCTCGTCAATGATATACACGCGGTAATGCCCTTCTGTGGGCGGGTACTGCACCTGCTCCCGGATCTCCCGTATGCTGTCAACGCCATTGTTCGATGCTGCATCAATTTCCACAACATTCATCGAACTGCCGGCGAGAATCGCCCGGCAGGCCGCACATTCATTGCACGGGCTGCCATCCCGCGGCTGCTCGCAGTTCACCGCGCGCGCAAAGATCTTGGCGATACTGGTCTTGCCCGTGCCCCTCGTGCCGCAAAACAGATAAGCATGGCCGACCCGGCCTGTAGATATCTGATTTTTTAATGTCTGTACAATCGGATCCTGCCCTTTTACCTCATCAAAGGTCGTGGGCCGCCACTTCCGGTACAGCGCAGTATATGACATGAATGTCTGGCTCCTTTACGAATCTATTCGTCTCCAAAGCTGATACCGATCATCTTTGCCTCCCGGATAATGGAGCTGTTCGGATCAACTGTTTTCAGTTTTCCGGCGACTTCCTCAAGCGGCACCTCCGTGAGCTCGTCATTTCGGATCGCCACCATATAGCCATATTTTTTCTTCCGGATCAAAACCGCGGCCGCCGCGCCCATACGACTGGAAAGCACACGATCACAGGGGCAGGGTTCACCGCCGCGCTGCATATGCCCCGGCACTGTCACCCGCACCTCCTGACCGGTACGTTCGGTAATCTGCGCCCCAATCTCGTACGCGATCGATGGATAAACCAATCCCGACTTCTTTTTCTCTTTAAATTCCCGCTTGCTCAGAAGGGAATCCTCCCTGGATATCGCACCTTCAGCCACCGCCAGAATCGAAAATCCCTTTCCCTGCTTTGACCGGCTCCGTATCGCATTCACAACAATATCCATATCATACGGAATCTCCGGGAGCAAAATGATATCGGCGCCACCGGCCAGTCCCGCGTGGAGTGTCAGCCAACCGGTCTTGTGTCCCATCACTTCCACGATGAACACGCGGCCATGAGAGGCGGCTGTCGTGTGAATACAATCAATCGCGTTTGTCGCGATATCGGCTGCGCTCTGGAAACCAAACGTCATGTCCGTGCCCCAGAGATCATTGTCAATCGTCTTAGGAAGCGAAACAATATTCAACCCTTCCTCGCGCAGCAGATTGGCTGTCTTCTGGCTCCCATTGCCGCCAAGCACCACCAGACACTCCAGCTTCAGCTTGCGGTACGTATGCTTCATGGCCTCAACCTTATCCAGCCCGTTTTCATCCGGAACCCGCATCAGCTTAAACGGCTGCCGCGAAGTACCCAGGATCGTACCTCCCTTGGTGAGAATGCCGGAAAAATCATTTGGCTGCATAATGCGGTAATCCGCATAAATCAGTCCCTTATAGCCATCGTCAAAGCCAACGATTTCCACATCCTCAAACATCTTATACAGAGCCTTTGCCACGCCGCGCATCGTCGCGTTCAGTGCCTGGCAGTCCCCGCCGCTTGTCAGTATCCCTACTCTCACTGCATTCATTTCCTTTCTGTCTGCATATATCCAATAGTTTCTACCGCAGCTTTTCCCTGTATACATCCGGATGGCGATGTTTCTCCTCGTCTGATATTATAATACAAGATGCAAACACGGGCAAGAAAAAAAGCGGCCTCTGCCGCTTTTCTGTCTATTTTTTAATCCGTGCGTCCCGCTTTGTAAACGGCTCACAGGCGTTACCCTGGCAGCCAGCTCAGCCCAGGCGACCTCACGGCACACGGAGGATCTCACTTAGTGCTGCTGCATTCCTGCCCTGACACGGTTCATGAGGCTCCGTTGCGCAAGACCCGGACGTCAACGCCGCTTACCAGGGGCAGCCCTGCAAGACCGAATCCGGGGCGGGACATCACCCCTGCTGGAGCGGATTGCAGGTACAGGGCACCGCTATCTCCCCGGCTGCACGGAAACTTTATATCGTATAACGGGTACTTTCGAAACTGTGGCTAAGTATAACCCAAGCCCGGTGTTTTGTCAAGCAGTCACGCAGCGCTTCCAAGCCACTTCCTGGCCATCGTGCTTCCGGATCGCTCCGAATCCTGTCTCCTGATCGCTCATCCTTTCCCGCGCAATTTGCGAAAAAATTCCGAAAGCATATGCGAACATTCCTCACCGCAGACACCGACACGCGTCTCGACCTGATGGTTGAAACCGCTCTCATGCAGCAGATCTAGGACGGAACCCGCACAGCCGGCTTTTGGGTTCATACAGCCAATTACCACCTCAGGGATCCGCGCCTGCACAATCGCTCCCGCGCACATCGGACATGGCTCCAGGGTAACATATAATGTGCAGCCCTCCAGCCGCCAGTCGCCCAGCTTGCGACAGGCTTTGCGGATCGCGATAATCTCCGCGTGCGCAAGCACCGTATGATCCGCCATACGGCGATTGTAACCCCGGCTGATAATCCGTCCTTCCTGTACAATCACACAGCCGATCGGCACATCGCCCAACGCTGCTGCCTTTTTCGCCTGACGAATCGCCTCTTGCATATATCGCTCGTCTGGCGACAGGATTTTTATATGTACTCGCTCTCCCATGACCGTCCACCTTTTGTACATTCTCTTTTCTTCAACTTGTCGTACGTCGATTTCACACGCTCTACAGGCGGATGTCCGTATACCAGTAGCCGAACCGTTCATCCTGCTGCGGCTGTTTTTTCGCCAGCACAAAACCGGGGAATCCAAACATGGCTGCCATATTTTTCTCATTACTGAAATAATGCCCCGGTACTCCCAGAAGATAACGGGGCGCGCCGCCCGGATTTTCCAGTCTCGCCAGTATCAGGTGCCGGTAACTATAATAACCATGTAAAAGAAAGCTGTTATTTCCATAAACCCACGTTTCCCGCGGCAGCAGCCCAATGTCCTGGGGCTTAATTGAAAGGATTTCGCAGCCATGTTCGCTGTCGAATGCAAGTACTTTCGTATAGTGCCGCTGCAGCTGGTTCCAACGGCGCTCCTGAGAATCCTGCTCCCGTTCCTGACGCTCGAGCTCCGCCAGCCGCTCCGGATCCCCCGGTTCCGGCCGGGAGACCTGCATTGTCTCAAGCCGGTCCGATTCTTCCCGCGCTTCCATCTGCAGCTGTTCTCCTGTCACTTCACCGTTGCTGTCTTCCCACGGCACAGGATCCTGCTCCTGATTTTCCTCCCGCTCAAGTGCTCTCTCAACTTCGGCTGAGATCGGTAGTCCCACATCCGCCTCTGCAGAAAATGGCTGCCCCTCGTTCGCTTCGACAGAAATTGATTGCCCTACTATCGCTTCAGCAGAAATTGATTGCCCCGCGTCCGCTTCGACGGGAGTCTGCTGTTTTTCACCCACAGCTGTTTTCTGCTCTTCCTGCTTCTGTTTCCGACGCACGTTCTCCGCCGTCACTCCCGCAAGTTCAATCTCCGCCGCGTGCGCCACCGCGTCTTCCCAGATCGTTGTATAACACTGCCAGGCGCTTTCTACATCATGCACTGACAGGCCATAGCATTCTCCGATCGCACGGCCGCTGTCTTCAATATTGTCCGCGTTGACGGTCGCCCGAAACTCGCCCGCGCCGCCGCGCACGAATATTCGCCCCAGAAGAATTTCGCTGTCCTGAGTCAGCAGATAGACGCCGATATCATTCCCGCCGACATAAATTTTTTTCACATTTATATAAATCACACACCGGCTTCCCCGGATCTCCAGCTTCGCAAAGCCAACGCTTTTCCCTTTTTCGCCGCCCTCATACGCGTAAATATATGAGATCAGCCTGCGATACTGCGGCATATCATCACCCCTTTAATAGATAATGTATGCACGCACCCCGAAGAATTATGTCACAATTTTATATTCTGTCAACCACCGGATTTTCATTCGCGCCATCCAGAGCAGAAAAATAATCCGCCAGAGCAGCAAACTGTTCCAGCGTCAGCGTCTCACCGCGCACCGTCTCCGGAAGCCCCACCGCCGCTATGGCTTCCGCAATCTGCGCTTTCGTATAAGGAAGCGTTGCTGCATTACTCAGGCCATTCTGCAGCGTTTTTCGCCGCTGATTAAACGAAGCACGAATCAGACGGAACATTAACGCCTCATCCTTTACCGTAACCGCAGGCCCCTCCCGGCGGGTCAGACGAATCACCGCGGAGCCGACCTTTGGCCTCGGAATGAAACAATTGGGCGGGACATTCGCAACAATATACGGTTCCGAATAATACTGCACCGCCAGCGAGAGCGCGCCATAATCCTTGGTGCCCGGCCCCACCTGCATGCGCTCCGCGACCTCCTTCTGCACCATAACCGTAATACTGTCAATCGGCACATGATCCTCGAATAACCGCATAATAATCGGCGTCGTGATATAATAGGGCAGATTCGCAATCACCTTGATCCGCCGGCCGCCGCCGATGCGCTTTGCCAGAGCGCACAGATCCAGATCCAGAATGTCCGCCCGGATAATCTCAATGTTGGAATACGCCTGCAAAGTCTCCTGTAATATCGGAATCAGATCCGCGTCAATCTCCACCGCCGTCACGCTTCCGGCCATTTCCGCCAGACGCTGCGTCATTGTACCGATCCCCGGCCCGATTTCCAGCACCGCATCCTCCCGCGACACTTCCGCAGCCGCAAGAATTTTGTCCAGCACATGCGCGTCAATCAGGAAATTCTGTCCGTATTTTTTCTGAAAAACAAAATTATATTTTTGAATGATGCCAATTGTGACCTTTGGATTACCCAACTGGTCCATTGGTTGATTTTCCATGCGATTTCTCCCGCGACTTTTATTTATGGGCTTGCAAAATGATCTGTTATGCGTTATAATAACGACGTTGGTCGCTACCGACCATGGACGGAGATGTAGCTCAGCTGGGAGAGCATCTGCTTGACGTGTAGAGGGTCGCAGGTTCGAGTCCTGTCGTCTCCATTTCTTCTAAGGAAGTCTCGTATGGACTTCCTTTTTTAATGCCCGCCATTGCCCGCTGTTCACTGTTCCAGGCGGTACAGCTTCTTCGCGTTCCGGTTCGTCGCTGCCACTATTTCCTCGCGCGGCACGCCTTTTATTTCACTGATCGCCGCTGCTACAAAAGGCAGATTGAGAGAAGAATTCCTCTTGCCGCGATGCGGCTCCGGCGCAAGGTACGGACAATCCGTCTCCAGCACCATTCGCTCCAGCGGCATATAAGCAACGACTTCCTTCAGCTTCTTTGCGTTCGCGAATGTCAGCACACCGCCAATCCCCAGATAAAATCCCATATTCAGATATTCCCGCGCCAGTTCGACGCCGTAGGAAAAGCAGTGAATCACGCCGCCGATCTCCTCCGCCCGCTCCGCGCGCATAAGATCCAGCGTATCTTTCGCCGCGTCGCGGCTGTGAATCACAACCGGCAGCCCTACCTCCCGCGCCAGTCCAAGCTGACGCGCGAACCAGCGCTTCTGCACCTCAGGTTCCGGCTCTTTCCAGTGATAATCGAGACCAATTTCACCGATTGCCACTACCTTATCCGTCCCCGATACCTGACGAAGCCAGTCAAATTGCTCCTCATCCAGCTCCCCGGTCTCGTTCGGATGTACGCCGACCGCGCCGTAAATAAACGGATACTGCTTCATAAGCTCCAGCGTATTCCTGGTCGACGCAATCCCCGCGCCAATATTCACCACCGCCTCAATCCCGCAGGAATACAGGCTTTGCAGCAATTCATCCCGATCCCCGTCAAACGCCTCATCATCATAATGGGCATGTGTGTCAAAAATCAATTCTTTCATAAATTCTGTACTCTCCCAGACCTGTGCTTCCCCTGGCCTGTACTTTCCGTGCCCGTACTTTCCGTGGCCAAGAACCAAAACCACGCCTTCCCGCCATCAAAGTTCCGCAACGGCACAATTCAAAACGCAACGCTCACGACCAGCCACAACAGCAGCAGGTGTGCCGGATAAAACGCGTAAAACCAGTAGCTTCGCTTCCCGCCGGCGTTCCCCTTGCTCCCGTTATACATACGGATTGGAATAAGCGCCAGTATTCCCGTATATTCCATCAGCAGGATTACCGCTCCCACAGGCAGCTGCCAGTGTTCATCTGTCCTCATGGAATGCAAAAGCACAACCAGAAGCACACCGTATGCCCCATAATCCGCGCCCATCAGCTGAGCCGCCGCGCAGCACAGTGCCACCGACGCTGTCATGACTATATAATTTTTCTCAAATCGTTTCACGCATGCCATGGCCACCACGCCCAGCGCCAGCGTAAAATAGACATTCTGGCTTCTCCAGTAACATGGGCTGCCAAAAAACGCCAGATCAAACGGTATCTCGGAAATACAGCCGAATACCAACAGCCGCATCAGATAATTTTTCATATTCCGGGTATGCGCAAAGCCCTCTGTCAGCAGAAACGCATAGATCGGAAAGGATATCCGGCCAATCAGCCGCATCACGGCATATAGTCCCAGCCATCCTGACTCTGTCGCACGTCCCAGAATTTCTTCCATATGCGGGTTGTACATCTCGCCGAAAAGCAACGCGCCGATCAGCACGACTGCCACGTGATCAATCAGCATTGCAGTCAGCGCAATCCGCTTTAACGCTGTCCCGCTTATCCCAGGACAACCGGAGATTTTTAAGGATTGATCCGCCACCGGCATCCTCCTCTGCGCCTCATTCATTGCAATGAAATCAGCAGATTTCCGCTCCGGAAACCATATCCTTTTCCGGAACCATCAGCGCCAGGTTCCCATCGGCGTCTTCCGCACACAGCAGCATCCCCTCGGACATCATCCCGGCCAGTTTTGCCGGTTTCAGATTTACCACTACCATGACCTTTTTGCCAACCATTTCCTCCGGCGTGTACCAGGCTTTAATACCGCTGAGAATCTGGCGCACCTGGTTGCCAATCTTCACCTGAGAACAGAGCAGCTTTTTCGACTTCGGTACCGCCTCACAGGCGATGATCTCGCCGACCGCGAACTGCAGCTTCGCAAAATCGTCGCAGGTAATCTCCGACTTGAGTTCCAGCGCAGCTTCCTCTGCTTCGCTTTCCGCGCCAGATTTCGCGGCGGCCCCTGCGCCGACCCCCGCGCCAGCTCCTGTGGCGGCCCCTGCTGTAGCTTCTTCCGCAGCCTTTGCAGCAGCTTCCGCCTCATGCATCGCTTCCACCCTGGCCAGCACTTCTTTGATATCCATGCGCGCAAACAGGATTTCCGGCTTATCCGTGACATGATTGCCGGACGGATACAGGCCAAAACGATCCATGTCCGAAAGCGCCCGCTTCGGCACGTTCATCTGTGCCAGAATCTTCGCGGAAGTCTCCGGCATGAACGATTCCAGCAGCGACCCTCCGATCGTGATCGCCTCTGCCAGATTGTACAGCACGGTCGCCAGCCGGTCTTTCTTCGTCTCATCCTTCGCCAGCGCCCACGGCGTCGTCTCATCAATATATTTATTGGAGCGGCGGAAAATATTGAAGATTTCGCTGATAGCGTCCGCCACGCGCAGCTCGTCCATCTTCGCTTCTGCTTTTTGTACCGCTTCAAGCGTCACCCGCTTCAGATCCTCATCGACTGCCTCAACAACGCCCCCATCGCGCACTTCGCCGCCGAAATATTTATTTGACATTGAAATCGTGCGGTTCACAAGATTACCCAGAATATTGGCCAGATCGGAATTCATCCGCTCCACCATCAGTTCCCAGGAGATCACGCCGTCATTATCAAACGGCATCTCATGCAGCACAAAATAGCGCACCGCGTCGACGCCAAAGAAATCCACCAGCGTATCCGCGTAAAGCACATTGCCGCGCGACTTGCTCATCTTGCCGTCACCCTGCAGCAGCCACGGATGTCCGAACACCTGCTTCGGCAGCGGTACGTCCAGCGCCATCAGAAAGATCGGCCAGTAGATCGTATGGAAACGGATAATGTCCTTGCCGATCAGATGCAGATCGGCCGGCCAGTACTTTTCAAACAGCTCACCGTGGTTCCCATCGCAGTCATAGCCCAGGCCGGTGATATAGTTGGTCAGCGCGTCAAGCCACACATAAACAACGTGCTTATCATCAAAGTCCACCGGGATCCCCCATTTAAAGGAAGTCCGGGACACACAGAGATCCTGCAGACCCGGCAGCAGGAAATTGTTCATCATCTCATTTTTCCGCGATACCGGCTGGATAAACTCCGGATGTGTATTGATGTGCTCGATCAGGCGGTCCGCGTACTTGCTCATCTTAAAGAAGTATGCCTCCTCCTTCGCCGGCTGTACCTCCCGGCCACAGTCCGGACACTTGCCGTCCACTAGCTGCGACGGCGTCCAGAAGGATTCGCAGGGCGTACAGTAAAGACCTTCATAATAACCCTTATAAATGTCGCCCTTGGCATACATTTTTTTGAATATTTTCTGCACCTGCTTCTCGTGATCCGCGTCGGTCGTACGGATAAATTTGTCGTAGGAGGTGTTCATCAGATCCCAGATCTCCTTGATCTGGCCGGCAACATCATCCACAAACTCCTTCGGCGTCTTGCCAAGCGCCTCCGCCTTCAGCTCGATCTTCTGGCCATGCTCGTCCGTGCCGGTCTGGAAACGCACGTCGTACCCCTGCTCGCGCTTAAAGCGTGCGATGCTGTCCGCCAGCACGATCTCGTATGTGTTGCCAATATGCGGTTTGCCGGACGTGTAGGCGATTGCCGTGGTGATATAATAAGGCTTTTTATTCATGAATTCTTCCCTCCGTACGTCTTTTCATAAATATCTGCCGCCCGTCCGGCGGCAGAATCTCATAATAATCAAACCATAACACAAACGCCGCAAAAAATCAACGAGTGGGAACCGGTTTTCTCCCGCATAAGTTGTCTTTTAGGCGAATATGGTTTATTATACTACTATTCCTGGCCGCTCCATGTCCAATCTGCTCAAATCCGGATTGTGAATACAATGGCGGCAATCATTATGTTGTCATCCACAGGAGGATACGCATGCTCCATAGCAATTATTTACATAATATCGTTTTTGCACATGCCAAACCGAACCGCTCTAAGCACCGCGCTGCCGCGCTCCTGCTGGCATTTCTCCTCATTCTCACGCAGCTTGTCGGCTGCCAGAGCCAGGAGTCCGCGCAATCGGAGAATTCAGGGAATAAATCCTCCACGACGGAGTCAGCACAATCGCCCGGAGCAATCCCTAGCGCCGAATCTCCGCAGACAGCCGCAGGCTATGAACAATATGAGGAACAGCAGCTTGTTCACCAGAGAGAATTTGACGAGGAAATGGATGAGCTGTTTCGCAGCGAAATTTCCGCCAGTCTCATTAATCTCCATTTTCTATTGAAGGATCCCTCCTCCCGCGGCATTTCCGGCGCGGAAAATCTCTATGAACCGATCACGCTTGATGCCGTTGACGAATCACTGACACAGCGCGCCGAGCTTTCTGCCCGCCTCGAATCATTCGATCCGGCACAGCTGCGCGAGAATCAGCGCCTGACCCGGCTCATTCTGCAAAGCATGCTGAATACGGAAACGCTGGCTGACGGCCTTGAGCTCTATGCCCAACCACTCGAACCGGCCATCGGCATCCAGTCGCAGCTTCCCATTCTTTTATCCGAATACATCTTCTATCAAAAATCCGATATCGACGACTATCTCTCGCTGATTGCCGGACTGGATGAATATTATCAGCAGATTCTTGCATTTGAACAGCAGAAAGCCGAAGCCGGGCTGATGATGAGCGATACCTCCATTGATCATGTAATCGAATCCTGCGAAGCCTATCTGCTCGTGCCCGGCGATAATTTTCTCATCGATACCTTTGCCGAGCGTCTGGAAACTCTGCCCGGGCTGACCATGGAAGAAACAAATGCCTACATAGAACAACACGCCGCGCTGCTGGAAAGCGACTTTGTTCCTGCCTACCAGCTCCTGATCGACGGTATGCGCGCGCTAAAGGGCAGCGGCTGCAACGAACTTGGCCAGAGCGGTTTCCCTCGCGGAAAGGAGTATTATCGCTACCTGGTTTACGCTGCCACCGGCACATCCTATTCTTCCGTAGAAAAGCTGCTCGCTGACATGGAAGATACGGTCGCCGACTGTCTCCGGGAAACCTCCGCGCTGCTGCGCGCCAACCCGGAGCTTTTGCAGGAGATCGACAACTACCGGCACAGCGTCACCGAACCCACCGATATTATGGAAGCATTAAAGAAATTCTCTCAAAATGAATTCCCCTCGCTTCCCGCCTGCAATTACGCGCTCAAAAATGTCCCCGCCGCATTGGAGCATTCACTCAGCCCGGCGTTTTACCTGATCTCGCCGCTGGATGATTATCAGAACAACGTCATCTACATTAACCAAAGCTCCCGCTACGATTCTTACGATCTGTTCTCCACACTGGCGCATGAGGGATATCCGGGACACCTGTACCAGAACGTCTATTTTCACACCAGCTGCGACTCGGACCTGCGGCGACTTCTCTCCTTCACCGGCTACGCAGAGGGATGGGCCACCTATGTCGAGCAACTCTCCTACACAATGGATCCCGCGCTGCGCCCGGAGCTGGGCCGCCTGCTCGCCGCCAACGCGATGGCCACGCTCGGCATTCATGCCTGCCTGGATATCTACGTCAATTATCTCGGCTGGACAAAAGAGCAGGTGAGTGATTATCTGGCCCATTATTTTGAACCGTCCGACACCCTCGTGGACGACATGTTTTATGCCATGGTAGACACCCCATCCAACTACCTGTCCTATTTCGTCGGCTGTATGGAGATCCAGGATATGCGCCGGACCGCCGAAAAAACGCTCGGCGACCGTTTCAGCGCACTGGAATTCCACACCTTTCTGCTCGACATGGGCAGCGCACCTTTTGACGTCATCCGGCCATATTTTAATACCTGGCTGATCAGTCAGCAAATGCCCTGAGCGCGCGCCCAGGGCATTATCATTCTCCCTTTTCCTTCAGATACCTCAGAAATCCCTCGCAGCCTTCCACCACATCATCATAGGTCGCGTCAAAATCCCCCGTATACCAGGGATCCGCAATATCTCTGTCTGACCCGGCAAAGCTTAGCAGCTTATACAGCTTGCCCTCCGGATCCCCTTTGAGCATCCGGTTAAGATTCCTCATATTCCATGTGTCCATGCCGATAATATAATCCGCGTTCTGATAATCCTTCCAGGTAATCTGCGTCGCTCTGTGTGGCAGCACCGGAATCCCTTCGGCCTGTAATTTTCTCACCGTACCCCTGTGAGGCGGATTGCCGATCTCCTCCGTGCTTGTCGCCCTCGAATCAATATCAAACTGATCTGCGATCCCAAGCTCGTTTACCATGTGCTGCAGTACGAACTGGCTCATGGTGGAGCGGCAGATGTTGCCGTGGCAGATGAATAGTATTTTTATCATGCTTTTTATATCCCTTTCCGACCAAAATGTCCACCGGACATTTTGCCTGGACGCTTTGGCGCAAGAGCCTACAAATGCCCATTTGCGCGAGGCACGAGCCAAGCGAAAATGCTTGCATTTTCATTTGGCGACGCCCGCGACAGCGGAAAACTCAGTTTTCCGCTTCGGGCTTTCCGGCACTTTTTTGATTTTTTCTCATTTGCCCGAAAATCACGTGATTCTTTATAAATCTACGCATTTTTCCGGGCAAATGGTGTAGTAAATGGTGTAGTAAACAAGTGTTATTTTAGCTTGATTTTTCAAGCCTTCCGGCACTTTCGGTTTCCGCAAAATTGATAATTTTTGCCATCTGCTCCGCCGCGCGGTCATAATTCGCGTGGGTATAGACGTTCAACGTCACTCCCACTTCAGAATGTCCCATCACATACTGCAAAGATTTGATGTCCATTCCGGCATTCGCCATATTGGTGCAGAAGGTGTGTCGGAACACATGCGGCGTGATATGCGGCAGCGGTTTGTCCGGATGCAGCTTCGCATACTTCTTCATCGCCCAACGCATCTCATTCTCAATGTGAAGCGCTACCTTGGGATGCTCGTCCTTGTCAATGAGCAGGAATCCGCTGTAGCCGTCGATCACCATTTCCGTTTTCAGCTTCGGACGTTTGGCGACAATCGCTTTCAGACTCCTGTACACGTTATCGGTCATGGGAATAAACCGGCAGCCGCACTCCGTCTTGGTCTTCTCCACATAATATCTGCCGCCGCGCTCGCGGACAAGCTGATGATCCACACGGATTTTCCGGTTGGCAAAATCCAGGTCGCTTTTCGTCAACCCACAGAATTCGCTGACGCGCATTCCCGTCTCTAAAAGGACAACAAACTCATCATAATACTTGCGGTAGGTCTTGTCAGTATGAATAAAATTCATCCATGTCTCCTGCTGCTCTGCTGTCATGGCGATGCGCTTCTTGGAATCATTTGGCACCACATCAGTCAACTTGAAATCAAAGGGCTTTCTCCGGATAATTTCTTCATTGTAGGCCATCTGAAACGCCGGTTTGACGACTCCCTGGACGCTGGTCAACGTACTATAGCCTTTTCCGTCTTCATGAAGTTTTATCATCCAGAGCTGCGCGTCCGACATCTTAATATCGCGGATCATCCGATAACCAAAGTCTTCCTTCTTTATCAGATTTAATACGTAATTGTATCCCACACGAGTGTTGTAACGAACACCCTGCTTCAGACGAATATACCGCTCCAACAACCCAATTACGGTGATGCTCCCCGCCGCGTAGTTGACGCCCTCGTCAAGCTGCTTCTGAATCTTTTACTCCTTCTCCCGCAGTCCCTTCAGATCGGCATCGTAAATTGTTTGCCGTTTCCCCAGAACATCCTTATACCGATATTGATAAATCAGGTCTTTTCTCTGGCTCTCTCCTGCCCGCAGAGCCCTTCCTTTACTGTCTTTTCTTCTCTCAGGCAATGTCATTCTCCTTTCCGTGATGGAAAGAGCCTTGATATGACCTTATTATCATCCCATCTCGACTATCGTCTCGATGGGATAGTCGTCAAGTGTCTGCTCATGCAAGCATGGCATCCACTTTCCTCGTTATTTTACCATATCAAAGCCGCAATTCCCATCATAAACTTTAAAATCAGATTGAATATTCCTGTTCGATATACTGGTCAAACAGGCGGCGCTTGATCAGCCGTTTGCTACCTACCCACAATACAAAGCGGCAATCCTTCGCACTTGTCAGTTCTCGCAATTTATTGATTCCTATGCCGGAATAAGCCGCTGCCTCTTCCAGGCTTAAATAACTTTTCTCCCAAATCGGGACTTCCTTCATAAAACATTCTCCTTTTCCTGTGAAATACAATGAACCATCATATTCACAGTTTCACACCTCCCCTCCGGATAAATTTGTTGCTGTTTGAATTACGATGAGCATTCCTTCCTGTCCCTGCGTTACATAAGCGTTACGCAGGCGTTTCATTCGTGTTACAAAGTAAGCGACTATGCTAAGCTTGATGTTCGCCTACGGCTCCATCTCGCTAAGCGCCGCATGCATACATGAAAGCAGCCAATCATTCTGCGCCTAACGGCTTGAATTCTTGGGCTTTCATAGTAACACCCTCATCAATGTTGCTTTTTTGCTGCATTAGCGTCGCGTTCGTGTTGCATCCGTGTTGCAATGCAACGCTCCCCAGCCGCTTTCTCTCTGACTCTCACTCTCTTTCTTACTATTATTCTTTCTATATCTCTTTCTCTGGTGGACAAATGGCGGACAAATGTCCTCTCATTCTTTCTCAGATTCGAGTTCTTTGTTTTTCGATCTCGCCTCCCGTTTTCGGTCTGCCTCGCCGGAGGACTTACCAACCATTAGTTCAATATCTGTCATGTACAAAGTCCCGTCCGCACAAGGTTCCACAAGCCCCAGTCCCTGAAATATTTTCAACGCGCTCTCCACCAGCTCAATTTTATGTCCAGTCAGTTTGGCGATAACTTCCGGTGTGTATGGAAAATTTTCGTTCACCTGGAGTTTCCCATTGTTTTTTAATGACTTCAGATACAACTTCAACAAAAGATCGGTGTACAGGTAGCCATCCGGCAATGCCTGGAGCAAAACAATGGAATCATTTTCAAAAAAGGTGTCTTTTAGTTTCAAAAAATATTATTTTCGGTTTTCCGACATGATATTCTCTCCCTTCGTCTTCCCTCTCCCCTGTCGACATTTAGAAGCCGCTTTTCGTGGGAAAAGGATAATAATATTGCATTTCCTTCGAATGCGTTTCAAAAGTCCTTGATTTATAAGGCTTCCGGAGGGTCTAAAGCGTGACATCGCTCCCTCTGCCTGCGCTTGCGCTCCCTGCCCTTCTGCTTTTTCATACGGGCGGCGCAGGTCTGGCAATACTTTCCGCGGTTGGATTTCGGAACAAACCATGCGCCGCAGATAGCACAGGCTTTCCGGTCTTCCCTGCGTAAGAGCGCCGCTTCCAGTTCCGCATCCAACGGCAGCACAGCTTCCCGAAACCATCTGCAACAGAGGGAAAGACTAATACTCTGGACACAGACGCATGTGTCTCCCCGCTCCAGCAGGATGCAGTTTCCCTCTTCGTAGTTGCAGCACTCACGCACCAGGCGGCACATGGCACGGTACTGACGATAATTGAATTCAATCCGTTTGTTGTCTTGTTTACTCATGAAAAATCTCCCTTCTGTATTTTTTATGGGGACGGATCATTCCAAAAGTGCCGAAAGTTTTTGAAATTTCCTCAAAAAAATTCCCCTCTCATACCTCTTATGGGGACGGAAAATCGTGATTTTGTCCCCTCCGGAAGAAAATTTTTTTGAAATAAAAAAGTCCCTCTACTTTTTAGATGGGGGACGGATAGGGAGTGTACTCGTTAAATTTTTTTATATTTTTTCGAGATTGTGAAACCAGATATGTCAACGCTTTCGAATTCGCCAAAAATTACTATACTATACGTTGAATCTCGACGTTAAGAAAGTTTCTAATCCGAAGAAGAAAGACTATAACTAGTATGTGAAATGCTAAAAGTTTTTCCTGTGGGTGCAGCCAGCCTCAATTGGGCTGGCTACGCATTAAGGGAACAGGTTTAATTGAATAAATTATATACAGCTTTGTATCTCGTAAATCATTATTTGGTTTTCGCGAGCATCCTGCATGGCACTTATTAGGGTATCATCAAATATCACCGTTGACTCCTCAATGTTTATCCGAATATAATTTCGATATTGATTAAGCAGCAAGATTGCCGAACTAAGCGATAAACCATTTTTCAAGAGGCAAATGGCACGTTCATCATCTGTTCCGTATTTGATTCGCATGTAGAAGCTTTTCTCAAGAAGAGATAGATCATTCATAACCTCAACAAATTTTATTAGTGTGTTGTCAATGAAGTCTTGCTCTTCCTTGATACGAACAATAGCTAAATTAACAATTTGCGTTCTATTTTTATCCCTGAGCTTTGTGTATCGCGGAGCATTACTTCCAGGCAATCTACAATCTCCCCATTTTCCCACAAATATCATAGCATTAGTATTTAATTGATAAAGGCGACGCCAATAGCTGATAAAGAGGCCAATCATTTCGGAATACGACTTGTTTTCCATCCTCCAATCCAACATCATCGCATAAAATTTTCTTGCTTCTAAATTTGCTAGACGTTTCAAATTTTCCGTATTATCCGGTGCGAACTGAATAAACATATCATAAATCAACTCTAGAAGCCGGTCGGTATCGTCTATCTTTACTTGTCGAGATGTCAAACTGTCAACACTGTTTTGAATCTCTGGCTCGTATTTAAAAACATCAATCTCATTGACGCCATTCATGATACATACTTTCCCGACAGTTGTTTTAACGTATCGCTCTTGATATTCCTTGACGATACCGTTTTCATAATTTTCAATGAATTCCGATGCCTGACGGAGATCATCTTGGTTTGAAGCATCAATGGTCGTTCCGCTTAGTAATACATTTTCAACATTATCCTCATAATTTGATCCGACTTTCGCCACATGAGCTAAAAACTTCTCACAATTTGCTTTCTGAGAAAAATACTTACCCCAAACAAGATATATTTCTGGCTCCAGTCTCGTTAGCGTTCCACTATTCGGGTCGAATATTTCGTTAAATCTACACACGCGTCCCACTAAATTCTTAAAAGCGTCATGGGTTAAATTGGCTCGTCCACGTCTGTTGTCAAGAATAAACATCCTTTCGGCAGGAAGATTTACGCCCGATAATAGCGTCGAACTAGTAATGACATACCTAATGGAAGGCTCTTTTTTATACAGATCTTCTATGTAAATTCTTATTGCATCAGGAACACTTCCGTGATGATAGATAATGCCTTTACGCAAGCAAGTTAATAAATTGTACTGAGGTTGTAGATATTGAGAAATATTATCACCGGCTGCCGTTATCAATTCAGAATTCACCTCTGGCAATAAAGCGGCTAATGCTAATGCAAAACTTTCAATATCAATAGGCTTGTTAAGATAAATCAGATTTTTCCCAGCGCTATAATCTCGAACAAATTCTTCTTCAAAAGAGTACGTGTCCGTATTATTGACTTGGATAAACCTGTTCAAAAATTGGTCATACAGTTTCAAACCGCCGCGATTTCTTAAGTCATACAAAAAATATTTTTCGGTTTTTATGTATTCGCTCACTTTGAAGCTCTCAATATTATAGGACGTATATCTTGTCCTCAGGCTATCGGATTCTACGATAAATGGAGTAAGGAACTTGAATGCGACATCAGGATTTCTTTTTTGCGCAACAATGATAACGTCCGCCAAGGTTCGACTTCTGCTATTGTCCTCGAGGATTTCATGCGCCTCATCAACAACTACACAATCGAATGCCAGATTTGAATCTTTTTTGAAAATGCGCAATAAGCGCTCCTGCGTTAATACTGCTAGGCAGGCCTGATCATTTGGATTGTACATCTCTGGGTGTACAACTATTTTGGGAAATAGACCTTGGCTTACATCTTTTATTCTCTTTTTTGTTTGCATTAACAAAGCCTTTGTTGATGTTAAAATGCAGATTTTCTTCCCAGCATATTCTTCAATGGATGACAAAATCAGCTCGGATTTTCCATAAGAAGTCGGTGCAATAATAGACACCGTGTTTGCTTTGTTTTGAGCGAAAAAACTTACTAAGCCACGTTGTTCTTCACTCTGGTACCTTCCCTCTACAGCATATTGCTCTAGGAAAGCACTATTCCATTCAGTAAAAAAATTTTTCTGTTCCTCCAAGACATAATGTTTTTCGATGAATTTACTTACAGGATATAGACCTTTATTAATCGTGATTTCGTATAATGGGACATAATCATGTGCTTTGTTACAATAGTCAACGATTATTCTGTATCCAAACCTCTGGACATCATTGTCCTCCGCATACGTAAAGCAAATGGCAATAGAAAGTAGACATTCATATTCCTTTTTAGATAGCTCTTCTCCAATAATAAATCGATCATACAATGTGGAAAAAGAAGTATTTTTAATCTTTGCAATAGTTAAATCATACCGCATTTTTCGCTTCTCCATCTAAGAAATCATAAACCGCTTCAAAAGTACCTTTCTGAATCGCAATGATGAATAGCTTTCTAAAAAGCTTCTCTTGTAAAACACTGTCGTATTTTTGTGCAATTTTTTCCCTCATCATCCGTTCAGACATTGTATGAAAGAGCATTCCTGCAAGAACAACATTATAATCATTACTACTGTTTGTCTGATCAACTGCACTGTCAGCGCATTGCTCTAATAACTTGACAACGGCATCCTTTTGAGTTCCTCCATTGCTCATAGATGTTTTCGCTGCGTTTATGGCATTAAGCCAAAGACTGGTGTTTGGTTCATTCAGTCTGGTTTTTAAATCGTTTTTTGCCGTGTTGACAAGACTAACTGCGGCTGAAGATGCATTCCGCTGTCTCTTTTGCTTGCTTCCAGATTTGATTTCTGCAATCCATAGTTCGCCAGTATCTTCCTCGAACAAAAGAATATCAAATCCTTTTCGGAAGCTTCGTTCTTCCATGTTGAAAAAAGGAGAGACCGTAATAAAGTGTCCTTCAATTTCAAGAATGACATGAACAAGTAGTTCCCCTATCATTCCTTTTTTTCTGTCCTCAGATATGTTGTTGTTAGTTTTATACCGACTAATAAACTCTTCAAGTGTGGCTTTATACGAATAAATCTTACTACCTGACTGGACACGATCTGCCCCATGGCAAATTTCTATTAATCTATTGCGTATTTCATTCTTCAAAGAATCAGAGAGCGTTTCAATATAGTATAAAACATAATCTTGGTTTTCGTCTTTGACTACGCCGGGAAGAATTTCTACAGTTTCCTCATCATGATCACTCATTACATATTCACCTCGTCTTCGAATAAAAATAGAATTATTTAAAAGAATAGAGCAATATCTTGTCCTCATGTCTCACGCAAATCCTTGTGAATTCTGCCTATGAAAATGCCAAGGAACTGACACTCCCATTTATTATAACTAAGCAGAAAAGAAGAAATCCTATCCCTGCACCATTTTCTTAATCAACGATCATTCACTTGCATCTATCCGTGTTTGAATTATGTTTAGGTGTACTTCAAGAATTCCTCTGCACTTTCATCCTCCGGATTATTGGTCCCCAATTCGCCCCGAAACGCCTTAGAGAGAATAGATTTTTTCATAGTCTCAATAACATTCAACGCAACTTCAACTTTTTCTTTCGCCTCTGTTTCTTTAGCAAAAAAGTCATCAAGGATACGAACCATTTCTGCTTCCTCATATTTATCGCTTGTTACACTAACTTTGAGCGCAGATAGTTCTTTTTGATTTATTTTGGGAAGGACAGAGCGAGATCCTGCACTTGATGCCTGCACTAAAAATCCATCAGAAAGCATCTGATACCAAAGAAACTTTGTATTACCAACAGCTTCAATAGGATACATATCCGCACTGCATAAACCTTCAAAACCAACTAATACCACCTTGGAAAGATAGGGTCGAATTTTAGAATATAATATTTGACCCGGAAAAAAATGATGTTTTCCGCTGGTCACACCATCTTCCTCTATTGTGTGATATTCAAGCAGCTTACCGGTTTTCTTCTCGATATTATCAGGAGCAATGTGAGGCATCTTTCTATACTCTGCTGGTTCTACAAGATTACTTCGGATATATGCCACTTCATCAAATCTGACATATTTCCAGCAGAAAGCTTTTCCGTGTTCTTTCCGCCAGCTCTCTGTGAGTTTCCCTGAAAATGCACTTCTTAAAATGGCAGAGCGACGAGCTTCAAAGCTCTCCAATGCCTCCTGCGCCTTTTCTTTAGCCTCGTCCAGTTTTGCGAACAGGCTTTCAATGCGGTCAACAATACGCTGTTGTTCGGCAAGGGGAGGCAACGGAACAGGTAAATTTTGAATAATTTCAAGAGTAAGGTTAGGAATAGATGTCACTTTGGTTTTTGATAACAAAAGATTATTTAAAGCTGGAACGTCAATTGCCAACCTTAAAAACTTAGGGTTTGCACTCTTGTTACTCAAGCGGATAAATGCAATTGCTTGATTTGTATTCATTGGAACACAATTTTCAGTTACGATAGCGGTTTTGCCAAGCGTCCCAGCAATGGATACTAAAACATCACCAACATACAATTGAGATCTCTTCAAAAAATTATTGTGTTCTTCTTCTGTAACAAACTTTATTCCTTCCATCGAAATGGTTCCGTCATCTTTGATATTCTCTACTCGAAGAAATGGAATCCCATTATCATGATATGCTGTCTTTCCACCTTTTGGGGTCGTTCCTTTCGACACGAAAGATGCTAATGATTTTATATAAACCCAGCACCAATTCTCTGGCACCTGATACGGATATTCCTCCACCGGCACAAACGGAGATGCTTTTTCAGTTTTTTTCTTCGCCATCATTCTGCCTCCGTTTCCAGTGTCTTTAGCTCGTTCACAACACTCATCAGCAAATCCATTGCTTCTTCAAGGTTGGCGATACATTCCTCTGCACTTTCAATAGGGTCAGGAAGATCATCATAATCTACCAGAGAATCATCGCGGATAAGACCGATGTCTAAACTATTGCCATTTGCTGCAATTCCCTCCCGCGTGAATTTTCTCCATCTTTCATCTGTTACTGTACTGCGATCTTCAGCGGTATATGCGGCTTCAAATCCGACAAAATGTTCTCTCTTGAGAGGATTGGTCTTGCCGAATGACGGCATATTGGTCCTCAGGTCATAAAACCAAACTTCGCTGGTATTCCCCTTGTCTGTTTTGCCACGGGTAAAGAATAGGACATTAGTTTTAACACCCTGTGCATAAAAAATGCCGGTAGGCAGACGCAAAACCGTATGCAGATTACATTTATCCATTAAGTCGCAGCGAATCTTTTCACCGTCGCCGTCCTGGAACAGGACATTATCTGGTAACACTACGGCAGCACGGGCCTTTCCGTCAGCTTTCAGGCTGCGATAAATATGCTGGAGAAAGTTCAGCTGCTTATTGCTGGTCGGGAAAGTGAAATCGTCACGAGCAGCGCGTTCACCGCCTTTCTTCGTGCCGAAGGGAGGATTTGTCAATACCAGATCGTAACCCTTCATAGATTTGCCCGCATTGGAGAGAGTGTCGCCCAAGATGATCTCTCCGTCAATATCATGAAGCATGGCATTCATCAAGGCCAAACGGTGGGTGTCATGCACCAGTTCACAGCCGGTAAAAGCTTCTTCCCGCTCAAATTTGGCCGTATCTGCATCCAGTGTAAAAAAATCGTCACTGTTATCACGGACATATTGACTTGCCGCAATCATAAATCCGAAAGTTCCACAGGCCGGATCGTTACAGCGCTCCCCAGGCTGCGGCTTCATCATGCGCGCCATGACATCAATCAGAACACGAGGAGTAAAATACTGACCTGCACCGGACTTCTTTTCATTCGCATTCTTCTCCAGAAGTCCCTCATAAAGATTACCCAGACCTTCTTCACGGGCCGAGAACCAGTCAAGGCCATCAATGGTAGTAATGATTTTTTCCAAGTTCTTAGGCTCATCGATATTGGTAGCAGACCCCTGATATATTTCCCGAACACGCCCTGTGCAGTTTTCTCCCAAATAGGCGAGCAACTCCTTATAAAACTTTTTCAATTCTACACCGCTTTTTGCTGTAAGTTTGTCCCAGCGGTAAGCTTCTGGAATCTGACTTTCCGCGCCAGTTTCTTTTGCCATTTTCAGGAACAGAATATATGTCAGCTCTGTAACGTACTGATGGTATGTAATGCCGTCATCCCTGAGTACGTTACAGAGATTCCAGAGTTTCGATACGATTTCCTGTGTTGTCATGCCACTTGTCCTCCATCATCATAAAGGTATTCGTTTAATTCAAGTACGATATTTTCCAGCTGATTTCCGAAAACTTTGTTTATCTTCGTAAATCCTCCCTGTGCCTTGAAGCGACTATCCTCATCAAACACCTGCACATTTAGCACTGATTCGTTCATAAGATAATCCTCCATGCGGCGTATCCAGTTCAATTCCTGCTTGGAAAAATTGTGCGCCTTACGGAGCTTGTCTACAGCCCGTCTTATTCTTGCTTCATGGCTGATAAGAACTGAGCCGATTGCGTATCGTCTTATCAAGCTGATAATGTCTGCCGCCATTTCCTCGTTTGTCAGTTGCGAAATGGCCGTATTAAGCTGCTGTGTTGTGTATCCCTCCCGGTCAAGCGTTAGCATCAGTGACTTTAAGGCATCACGAGTCAGGTCACGCGGCCTTGTGCATATGATGTTCAGCGCGGCAATCTCGTTAAGATTGCTCTTGACATATGCCGAAAATTCGTCCAGATAATCTTCCGGCCTCACCTCAGAATTGCCATAGCCGCGCGTATGTGAAATCAATTCATCTTCCTTATCAGAGATAACAACCGGATTCCCACCGCCAGAAGAAGAATTCTGCAACATTTCAAACATATCATAGTAAGCAAGCAAACGATTTCTGGCATCGCTGGGACTGCGAGTTTCAATGTCTACAATAAACTGGTCAGGGTTCATTCCGCCGGACATATCGACAAAATGATCTGTTGTCTTTTTATCCATGCGCCGTTTCCTGCGTTGCAGCTTAGCAATAATCTGGTTAATCTGGTTTTTCACCTGCTCATCGCTTTCCATCTCACTTAAACCGTCGAGCAGCTGCGTAAAAGTGGTAGTGGGATTTACAACGACCGGCTTCATCGTATTCACGGACTCCAGGGAATCATAAACGCCTACCGGATCATAAATTTCAAAATGCGTCTTATGGATTTCCGGGCAAAGCCTTGTGGCGCGTCCCATCATCTGTTCAAACAGGATACGGGATTTCACACGCCGCATAAAAACCAGCGTTGTAATTGAAGGCACATCAATTCCTGTGGTCAGTAAATCTACCGTAACCACGACAGAAGGATAGTCCTCGTTTTTAAAACGCTTGATCGCTTCCTTGATCTTTTTCTTATTGCCACCTGCGACGCTGCCGGTTATCTTCATAATGGCACTGTTGTCAACACCATACTCAGAGTAAATATCTTTCAGTATTGAAACAATCAAATCAGCGTGATCGTCATTGACTGCATAAATAAGGGCTTTTCCGGTTTCTTTTGGACTCTCAGGGTCAATATTGCGGGCAATCTCCTCAAGAACAGCTCGGTTGAATGGCTCGGTTATCACCTGACGGTTGAAATTTTCCACATCAAAATCAAGTTCATCATCCAAAAGCTCACTGTTTGTGATTTCTCCCGTAACCGGATCGTAAATGGTTACAGTGTCCCCAGAACGATAATGAATACCTTCCGTACTGAGTTTGGTTTTCAGCGAGTGCGGAGCATCGTGATCCACCAGATAGCCTTCGATGACGGCCTCGCGGTAGGTGTATTTGAACACCGGTTGTCCGAATATATCAGTCGTCTGTAATGCTGGGGTTGCGGTAAGAGCGACTTTCACCGCATTGAAGTATTCGATTACACTACGGTACTTGCTTTGATAATCGCGCTGGTCACGGTAGAGGATTTCATCATCACTCATTTCCTTGTCGAGGATGTATCCCCTGTGCGCCTCATCAACGATAACCAGATCATAGTCTGATACCGCAGGCATTGTTTCTCCATCGTTGTAGAGGATACGCTTAATCATGCCTTGAACAGTTGATACATGAATTCGCGTCTCCTTATCGATGGATTTGTCCTCTAGCCCCTTGATGGTATAAATGTCATCCAGCGTCAAAAGGTCTTCCATTTTTACTTCTTTAAACACGTCCAAAGCCTGGTCACCGAGGGCATTTCTGTCTACAAGGAAAAGCACCCTGCGGAAACGGCCGGTTTTCAAAAAGCGGTAAATCATACCGAGAATTGTTCTGGTCTTGCCCGTACCGGTTGCCATTGCCAGAAGAACAGTTCTCTGGCCGTCTATAATGGCTTTTTCCGCAGCTTTTATGGCATTCAACTGGTAAGGGCGCAGATTTAAGCCGTCCTTGTCTGTTAAGATGTCATACGGCATAGCAGAGAGGTCTGTGTTTTTACTTTCTGTATCGGTCACCAGCAGTTCTTCGATACCGTCCGGACTCATCCATCCACGCAGTGCGCAAGGGGAATTATCCGGTTTTCTTAAATCGAGAAACCATATCCCTGATTTCAGACGATATTGCTCCAAATATGGTCTTCCATTTGTCGCAAAGGTAAATGGCACTTTGTATTCACCCCATGTGCCGACCTGATACTTGGCATCCTCATCCCGGATGCATCTGGAATAATCTTTGCACTGATAATCGATAACAGATGGAATATCCGTATGGTATCTTTTAGCTTCAACCGTCGCCACAAGCCGGAGGCCAATAAAAAGTGCATAGTCGACATACCCTTTTGTTGCAACGGTAGAATCTGTCGGATATTCAGCGATCGCTAAATTGCGTCCTTTCGCGGGGCGCGTTCCCTTTGAGTAGCGTATGTTTTCCGTATCTGCCTCCCAACCGACCATTCGTAGCTGCTCATCGATAAGGAAACGGGTCTCTGCTTCCGTTTTTGGCCTTTGCGTTGCTGCTTTTCCCGCTTGCTTCTTACGTTCTGAATACGAAACAGCAGGAGCAGCTGCGGCGGCTGTCTGAGCTTCTTCTGTAAGTTTTTCTTCCTTAGCTTTTTCCTGTTCTTTATCCGATGGCTGTGCTTCAGGCAATTCTTCTGGCATAACAAATTCATGATGCTGGTAATCCCAATCACCATATGTCTGCATGAACCATTCACACAAACTATGAGCCATTTGAAGAAAAGCCTTGCCCTCTGCTACAGAAGAATAATTTTCATGTACAGCCTTATTACGAATCTTTCGCAAGCCATGCAGAATTGTCGCCAGATCACTTGTAAGCAACCCCTCTCTTTGAAGTGTATTAATCCTTGTTACGGCGGTATTATCATAGGGCAGAGGTATCCTGTCATAGGTGAACATCAGATTAACAATTGTTTCTCCAATCATACCAAGTTTCATCAGGCATGAATTGGAATCACTATAACAGTATTTTTCTGCAAGCTCTCCAAAATTTCCCAGCACAGGAAAACATTCATTAAGAAATTCAAAATTCGATTGCATTGTTTTTCACCTTTCCACTGCTTTATCCTATTTCTCTTCACGTACCGCCTGACAGATATCACCTATATCGCAGTCCAAGTAATCGCAAATGCGCAGCAGTACCGACAACGCCACTTCTTCTCCTTTATTGATCTTACTCATTGTTCCTGCGGCTATTTTTGTTTCTTCTCTCAACTTTGCTTTCGATATATCCCGTTCAATCAACATAATCCACAGTTTTTTATAACTTATCTTCATGATGCGTACACCTCGCGCTATAGATATTTACAGACACCATTTTATATAATTATAACAGGGCTAGGGTCAGCAATTCAACCATCAATCATATTTATTTGGAAATTTATTCGATTTCTTGGATATTCTATTTGTTGCCATGAAATTGAAGCGACTGTGCGTTGTAGATTATATATCGTTCTTACACTTTTTCATACAAATCGAGAGCAAGTATCGCCTCTTTTAACATTAACTCATTTTCATGGTTATGTTACCGAGGCAACTTGTTGGGGATTGCGGTTCCCCAAACCCTCGCGGCAACCTCGCAGCAAGCGTTCTCTTATTGGTTCCTGCCGCTGGCAGTCACAGTTTTGATAAAGCCGGAGCTTATCAAAGGAGGTACAAATTTTATGGCAAGACCAAAGAAACAATTTCCACCTGTGAGAGAAAAATTCATAGGTTTCCGCGTGACGGAAGACCTTTATGAAACGCTTGCCCGCGATACTGCAAGTGCCAATCTCTCTATATCAGAATACTGCCGGAGATTGATCGCAGGGAAAAAGATCAATTACCAAGCGCCGATCATTCACAATGACAGCGCTATCGTTGACGAACTGAGAGACATCAACAAACTGGGAAACAATATGAATCAGATTGCCCGATTTTTAAATCAGGGCGGAACCATAACGGACGGAATAGCAGATGAACTGCGGGAAGCGATTCGGCTCCTGACAGGAAGCTGTATCAAAATCAACAAAGCAGTGGTGGAAGAATATGGCAATCATTAAACACATATCAATTAAGAATTCCAGTTACACCGCAGCTCTGGAATCATCCGGACTACTTATCTTTGCTCATAAGGATTCGTTTGTATTACATGGTGTTGATCTATCACTGGAGTTGAAACACTCCTGCTCGCCTTAACGACTTCATCTGTGTAAAATGTTTTTGCAATTCAATTATTCATTTACATACATCAACAGCCCGTAGTGAAACCTTCTCAAAACGGAACACAGTGTGTTCCGCTTTGGAAAGGCCTCATACAATTTTCTTCAGGAAATGCTCTCATAAAACATGTGCCACAAATTCAAAAAATTTCTGAATTTGTGGCACATACCATACAATACGCTTTTAAGATACAACGTAGCAGTATACCATCCTGTGTCCCTTCCAGCCAAAAGCATAATAATTACTCAAACGCTCTGGCTTTTTCCTGACAGAACAATCCAAAAATAAACAATGCGGACTGCCCATATAAACCAGTTTCATCATCAGATAATGCTTCTGCTGTTCCAGATGTATAAAACTGATCCATTGCCTCTTCTTCGGAAAGTTGAAACTTTTCTGCAATCATCCGGACTACTTCCGATACTAAGATTGATTTTATCATCGCATGTGCCATAACAGCATTCCTCCCCTGAATTATATGTGTTAAAATTTCTCTTTCTCAACTTTTCTTTGTATTATAACCTATTTCATGTTTTAATCAATGTAGAAGTTGTAAATAATAATCCTATTGTTGCTGCTTTGTAACCGTAAAATCAATCGCAAATTTTTACAATTGATTTTACGACTGTTTTTAATCATTCAAATAGTTGTTCCTGCAATAACCAAACCGCTCTACCATAACCCTCTTTCTAATGACATAGCAATCCCTTCCCGTTATCATTAGCACTTCGTTTTTTTATAAAAATGTGATTGCATTCCACCAAAATCCAAATAATCATGTGATTTCTGTTGTATTTTTCCAAGTCGCCGCGTATAATAAAAATGTGATTACAGAACACCAAAACCCAAATAAAAATGTGATGGAGCGTATATATGGAGCGATTTATTATAAACAAACTGCTGGCCTGGAAGAGTTCTCCCTATCGCAAGCCCTTGATCTTAAAAGGTGTCAGACAGGTGGGCAAGACCTGGATTCTGAAAGAGTTCGGCAGCCGTTATTATGAAAACACCGCATATTTTAACTTCGACGAGAACGAAGAATACAAACAGTTTTTTGAAACGACCAAGGACGTAGACCGAATCCTGCAAAATCTGATGCTGGCCAGCGGCCAGAGGATTGTGCCGGAAAAAACTCTTATTATTTTTGACGAGGTACAGGACTGCCCCAAGGTTATCAACTCCATGAAGTATTTCTGCGAAAACGCGCCGCAGTATCACATTGCCTGCGCCGGTTCTCTGCTGGGCATTGCTCTGGCAAAACCTTCCTCCTTCCCCGTGGGCAAGGTCAACTTCATGCAGATTGATCCGATGACCTTTACAGAATTCCTGTTGGCAAACGGCGATGAAAACCTGGCGAAATATCTGGAAACGGTAAAAACGATTGAACCGATACCCGATGCTTTTTTTAATCCACTATATGAAAAACTGAAAATGTACTATGTGACCGGCGGCATGCCGGAATCGGTAAAGATGTGGACAGAGGCACGGGATGTTTCCGCCATGCAGGAAGCCCTGTCTGGAATTCTTGGCGCCTATGAACGTGATTTTGCGAAGCACCCCAATGTCAATGAATTTCCGAAGATTTCGCTGGTCTGGAAATCCATACCGTCCCAGCTGGCAAAAGAGAACAAAAAGTTCATCTATAAAGTTATCAAGGAAGGAGCCAGAGCCCGTGAATATGAGGATGCCCTGCAATGGCTGGTAGACGCCCGTCTGGTACACAAGATTTACCGCAGCGCTGCGCCCGGCCTTCCTGTGTCCGCACACGACGATCTCTCTGCCTTTAAGATTTATCTGGTAGATGTGGGGCTGCTCCGCCGTCTGGCGCAGCTGGCACCGACTGCCTTTGGCGAGGGCAACCGCCTGTTTACAGAATTTAAGGGTGCATTAACGGAAAATTTTGTCCTTCAGACTTTGATCACACAGTTTGAAGTCGTTCCCAGGTACTGGACACAAGCAAATCCTCCTTATGAAGTAGATTTCCTCATCCAGCGGGAAAATGATATTTTCCCTGTGGAGGTTAAATCCGAAGCCAACACGGCCAGCAAGAGCCTGAAGAAATTCAAGGAGCTGTTCCCGGATAAGGTCAAACTCCGCATTCGTTTCTCTCTGGATAATCTGAAACTGGATGATGATGTGCTGAATATTCCGCTGTTCATGGCTGACCAGACCGATCGGCTGATTGGTCTGGCTTTAGAGCAACGCTAACCTTGTAACCCTTGAATATAATGAGCGCAAGCGAGGACGGAACATGCTCGCATGTTTCTGACGAGCAGTGAATGTCGATCATGGACGAAGTTCATGATATAGTGAAAGCCTCCGCTGGCAGATCGATTTCCAACGGAGACTTTTTTATTTTCGTCATATCGAGGCTCTAGCCCAAATTAAATTGGTGTAGTTGTGGTGTGGTAAGCGCCCTCCAGCCGCCCGGAACCCTTGATTTTCCTTGCATCTTTAAGCCTTTTAGGGATATTGCCGTGGCAGACCATTAATACACGAATTGGTGTCATAATATACCTCCTAATGCCAAGAAATACCCTGCTTCGCAAGGTTCCTTGAGTGTTTTGTGAAATGCTCTAAAAATACAGATTATGGCATACCAGAGCAAGATTTAGCAAGTTATTACTACCGCTTAGTAGTAAAATTGGTAGTAAAATGAGATGAGTTACTACTAAAGATTATTTTCATCCCTAGCTTCCTTTAATTCTACAAACTTTATTCTTTCATTGCCGGTTTGTTCAATAACAAAGTCTTTCCAAACAAATCAATCAAAGATATATAAGTTATAAAATGTCTCCCAGTTTTTCACCAAAAACAAAAAATCTGTATATCTCGTTGGCAAGCGATGATATAAATCAAATCCGTTTCCTGTACATGGCCTTTCGTATCGCCAAAAACCACAATGGAGCTATGACGGCAGTATGGGCATTTGATAATCCGCGGTTCCTGCTCCGCGATTGCCTGCCTTGCCCTTATAATCTTCCTCTGAACCTCAGGAGGTGGCTCGGAAACTCTGACATTCCGGCTCATGGCTACACCTCTACTTCAACGAAATGCCGATATTCATTGGCGGAATGCTTTCCCAGATACCCAAGTTGCTCCAATCGAATGCAGGCAGCCGTTCTGGAAACTGCGAATACAGAACAAAACGCTTCAACGCAGGCCTTGTCTTTGCCGTGCAGTCGGTCTGCATAACTCTTCAATGTTTCCCCACCGTTAAGAAGACGCATGGCGCAATCCGCTTTTGTCTGCGGCATCAGGATTGACGCTCCGAGCGCGTTGGCCTGCCATTCATTCCAATCCTCGTGCGTTTTCAGCGTCCGCGGTGTATGCACCTTCCGCTCAGAATAGGCTTTCTGAAGCAATGATTTCTTTTCATCCTCTTCCAGTTGAAATAAAATCTGATGTGCACACTCATGAGCTAGTGTAAACCTTCGCTGTGGGCAAAGCCTGCGGATGTTCCCCTGTTGTATAAATCTCAAATCCAACACAACCTGATTGCGTTTTAACGTCAGAATCCGGTTACAGTCTTCTTCCATGGTTTCATATTCTGTATCCGTATAAGTAGTCACTCCCATAATGCTCCCGTCCGCTGACAGTTCTGAAAATATCACCTGAAGGCCAAGATAGTCACCGGCCAGCTGATCAATCGGCATAGCAAGAGTGACGCTTCGCTCCCTCCCGGCTTTTTCTCCAAAAAAGAACCTGTCAAAATCCATTGTGACAGCAGCGGCGATCTCCTCAATATCCTTATGTGAAAGAATCATAATTGCACCACCTCGATTCTGGTGCGTTCCAAAAGCCGCCCTGTCTTTAAAACCGGTATTCTGGGTAATAACTTTTCAAAATCCTGTTCGCTACAAGTAACCGCTTTACAGCACTCGCATTCCATGAATCCACCTGTTTCTTCCAGATACAGGTTGTAATTGACAGTACCGCAGACAGGGCACCTCACATTTGTTTTTACCACTTTACGCTCCTCCTTCCTGACACGGTTACGGATTTTTTGCTTCCACAAACCATCTGTAATTTTCCTCGTAATATAGCTGCGATTCCTGACCGCCAATGACAACCGTGTACCGAATACCCGCGCCGCCAGCCTTACGGCTGGCAGCTCTGACACACTGCTTCACACGGTCAATCTCGAAAATACGCCCATCCCTCCACCGAATCCACTTCGGTCGCATTCTCCCTTCCGAACTGAATTCCACATCTACGTCCACATATACCTTACAGTTCTTTACTTCTCCCATTTTCTCATATCCTTCCGACTCTTTATCATTTACCCGTTATGCGCTATCCAGCATATGCGCCCGTTTTATTACCATCCACGAAATATCCGCGAGGATGGACCGTATGATCTTCCTTCGCATTCAAACTGGAAAGCAACCGGTCCTGATACATCAATCCCCGCTGGATACTCGTATATCCAAAGCGCCTGCGGATCACATCCACCGTCATATCCATCCGATGAAGACGTTCCCTCTTTTCTTCATTCATGAACAAATCCAGCTGAACCGGGCAGTCTGCCTGCACCAGATCGCAGGCACGGACGCCGACACTCCTGATCGGTCTCCGCCACCTGACATTTAAAATTGTTTTCACACAGCCTTGCCGACACACTCTCCGCCAGAGCATAAACAATGATCTTCACATCCATATCTGTCGTCAGATCGCGCGGCGTGGTCGTGCTGTTCCCGATACTCTTAATCGGCGCATGGTAATCTTCCATGGAGACCGGCGTCTGATCTTCTCCATTTGCAAACACAGAAAGCACATATCCCATCTTACCAAACCAACGGTGAAGCAGCTCAGGATCGGTCCGCGCCAGTTCCCCAATCATATGGATACCGTAGAGGTTCAGCTTTTTCTGTGTCGCACGGCCCACATACAGAAGATCCTCCACCTGCAGCGGCCAGACGATCTGCCGGTAATTCTCCCTGCTGATCTCTGTGATGGCATCTGGCTTCTTATAGTCGCTCCCCAGCTTCGCAAAAATCTTATTCCACGAAACGCCGATACTAACCGTGATACCCAGCTCAAACTTAATCCGGTTGCGGATCTCTTTCGCGATCGTCATACCGTCGCCCTTATAACTTCCGCTCTGCGAAACGTCCAGCCAGCACTCATCCAACCCAAACGGCTCCTGCATATCCGTATAATCGGCGTAGATCTCCCGCACCAGCCGTGAAAACCGAAGATACAGACCCATACGCGGCGGCACGAAGACAACTTCCGGACAAATCTGTTTGGCCTGCCACAGCGCCATGCCGGTCTTCACGCCTGCTTTCTTTGCAAACTGGTCCTTTGCCAAAACGATGCCATGCCGCGCCTCCGGATCTCCTCCGACCACCAGCGGTCTTCCACGCAGTTCCGGATGGTGCAAAAGCTCAATACTCGCATAACAGTTATTCATATCCGAATGTAAAACCACTCTCTCCATCCTATTTTCGCTCCATATTTGGCAATTTTTAGCATGTTTTTACTTGACATTTTCAATTTCGCAACTTATAATTTGCATATAGTCACAAATACTTGCTTGTTTGTGTTAAGCCGGATTATAGCAACTCTTGGCAAATGTGTCAAGACAAATTTGCAAGAAATCGCAAATCATTTTTCAAAGCGGAGGGAATGAACATGAAAGCCTTTAAAGACAAAGTGAGGGACCACCGAGGTCAGCTGGGACTGAACCAAAAGCAGCTAGCAGAGAAAGCCGGCATCGGTTTCCGTACGATTGTTACCTATGAATCCGGCGAACGTTTCCCGCAGGCAGCCCAGCTCTACAAACTTGCCAAAGCGCTCGGCGTTTCCACAGAATATCTGAAGGATGACAACATTGATGATCCGGCCTATGGCCTTGACCGTATGGAATATGTGGAAGAAATGAGGAAAAGAGAGGGACGCAAGGAATCCCTCGATCTGGAGAAAATGCTTCAGCAAAATCAAGCGCTTTTCGCCGGAGGTTCCGTCAGCGAAGAAGCAAAAGACGCCTATTTTCAGGCACTAATGAAAGCTTATTTAGAGTGTAAGGAAAGTGCCCGGCAGACTTTCGGACGGAAAAAATCAGCCACTTCTGACCAGTAATCCGTTTTATGGGACACCATTTGCGATAGAACGATAACGGAATGGAATCTCAGCTAATCCAACACAGGGAGAAAGTAATTTGATTGACCATTGAGATGATTGCAAAAGCAGCCAATAATTTAAAGAAAAAATATGGCGAAAGCGATCCCTTCCAGCTTGCCCGTGACATGAAGATTATTCTGTCACTTGAACCGATGGGAACCTATGATGGCTGCTGCAAAGGCTTTTTCATCACACACCGGCGAAAAAAACATATCACCATTAACTGTGACCTGCCAGATATTCTGCAGAAAGTTGTCCTTGCTCATGAAATCGGGCATTGTGTCCTGCATACCTCCAAAGCATCCGGAGCTACTTTTCACGAAGTCACTTTGTTTGACGAGACCGATGCGCAGGAATATGAAGCAAATGTATTCGCATCAGAATTACTGTTGAGTGACGATGCCGTCCTGTCGGTATTGAATGACGACATGTTCTTTTTCCAGGCGGCAAGCACACTATATGTTCCCTTTGAACTGCTGGACTTCAAGTTCCGCATATTGAAGCGGCGCGGATATAAAATAGAGTCCCCTGTCATATCAAATGGAGATTTTCTGAAAAACCTGGAAAGAGACGCAGATAAGATATTTACAGATGGACAGGATTGTCCGTAACAAAAGACTATTGATATGTAAAAGATCGGAGGTGCCTTATGGCGACATGGAACCCATGGCATGGCTGCACGAAAATAAGTCCCGGCTGCTACCATTGTTATGTTTATCGCCGTGATGCTGAATTTGGCAAGGATTCTTCCGTTGTTACAAAAACATCTTCTTTCAACCTGCCGATCAGGAAGAACCGGGAGAAAGAATATAAGCTTCAGCCAGACGGCGACTATGTCTACACCTGCTTTACATCAGATTTCTTTCATCCTGCTGCGGACGAGTGGCGGCCAGAAGCCTGGGCCATGATGAAAGAACGATCAGACCTTGGTTTTTACTTTGTCACCAAGCGACCTGAACGCTTCTATGTCGGTCTCCCGGATGACTGGGGCAATGGATATGAGAATATACATATCTGCTGCACCTGTGAAAATCAGTATCAGACAAATAAACGGCTTCCCGTTTTCCTGAATCTGCCCATCCTCCATAAGTCAATCATACACGAGCCAATGCTTGAATCCATCAACCTGCGTCCATATCTCGAACTGTATCATAACGCGATCGAATGCGTGACCTGCGGCGGAGAATCCGGTCCGGACGCAAGAGTCTGTGACTATGCCTGGGTACTGAATACCATGATGCAATGCGTCGAATACAATGTTGATTTCCGCTTTAAACAAACTGGGGCAATGTTTCAGCATAGTGGACGAATCTATAACATCGAACGCAAAGATCAGATATCTCAGGCCGCCAAAGCAAATATCAATTTCAAAGCCACAAAATAAAAGACAGGAAAAAATGTCAAGACAACCATTGTTCATAAACCTTTCGGTCTTGCTTTATTCAGGAGTTCTTTGCTGTTTCCACAGGGAAAATCGTGTTCCAATTCCCCCTCAGTAACACGATGGAGATGAGACATGCCAATCCATCAGTCAGTGGCCCTGCCCAAAGGACATCTGTCACACCCATGAAATGGGATAACAACATCATTGCCAGCGGCACGAGAAAAATCTGTTTCGAGAAAGTGTTGACAGATGCCAACACCGGCTTCCCGACAGACTGAAAGAAAATGCTGGTGCAATATTGCAGTCCGTTTGCTACAACAAGCATCAGGAAGATGCGCATACACATAACGGCAAATTCATTATAAAGTTCAGATTCCGAGCCAAACAGAGACACCACAGCCATAGGGCAAAGCTTGAAAACAACGATTGCCAGAGCCATGAACAGGGTGCCTGTGACAACCGTGAAGCGGATGGAAAAATCGCTATTTCCCTGTATGATGCCAGGTCTCTGGAGGGCTACCAGATCAAGGGAACCGCCGAGTACCTGACAGAGGGCGATATTGTTTCCGCATTCAAGGCAATGGTTGAAAAGATGTTTAATGGAGCCGCCACTGCCAAGGGTGCGCTGCTGATTACTCCGGGAGCGGATAACAAGAAAGTTCTGTAACTACCGGGTGATCATCGCATCTGTTTTTTTACCATTGTAGAACGCAAATCCTATGACGAGATTCCGCTAAGAATAGAAACACACCGCATACAGCTGATACATTTTTTTGTCCGGATTCATTGAGACAGAGTCAATCGCCCTTAACCGGACATTTCCCCTGGATATGGTTTTGAACCGATCTGATGGCGCATCCCAAAGGACAAGAATCCTGGAAAATTCCCGGAAAACCTGGCGTGGCGCAGTAGAAGGTCATGCTGTTGTATTCGTAAAGGACGGTTTTTGCATGGAAAATGGCTTCACAGGCCGGCCATATCCGGCTGGCTGCGGGTTGCCCGCGGCAGAATTACCGTAAACACAGATCCCACATCCGGCTGGCTCTCTACAGAAATTTTCCCATCGCAGAGAGCCACTATTTTTTTGACGAGAGCAAGCCCAAGCCCGTTCCCATGTGTGCTGCGGCTGCCCTCCGCCTGATAGAATTTATCAAAAATATGCGCCTGCACATCTTCAGTCATTCCGATGCCGGTGTCGCGGATCATTACGCGGATGTTTTCGTTCCCTTCGACGATCCGGATTGATATCATACCGCCCTGCGGGGTGAATTTGATGGCGTTGGACAACAGATTCCCCCAGATCTGCCAGAGCAGGTCTTCTCTCCCATAGTAGCTGATCTCGGGAAGCTCCAGATCAATATTCTGTGAGCGGGCGCTCCAGAGAGGCTGCGCGGTGAGAATGACCTGGCGGATCTGTTCATCCAGAGAAAAAGTAGTTTTTTCCGAGATGATCTGTTGATTTTCCAGTTTGGAGAGCAGCAGGATATTGCCGGTGAGGGAAGAAAGCTTGTGACAGCTGGCGGCGATGCGTTCAGCGTACTGTGCCTGCTCCGGATTCAAATTGGTGGATAGAAGAAGGGTGGCGTACCCGTCCATGGCCGCGAGAGGGGTTTTGATCTCGTGGGAGACATTCTGGATGAAATCGGACTGTAAAAGTTCCGTGGAATTGAGTTCTGTGACCATTTTATTGAAATTGACGTTCACGTCATGCATCCAGAGACCGGGATTGGCTTCGGAGAGACGCACCGAAAAATCACCGGTGGCGACCTGTTCCATGGAATCCGCAAGCAGATGCAGGGGCGCCAGGAGCTTGCGTGTGACGATGGCGGTCAGGGCGATGGAGATGCAGCAGGCAGTGGTGCTGAGTTCAAAGAAAGGGATCCACGCGATCGATGGGTTGAAATGGATAATCCCAAGGCGATCCAGGAGATAAACAGCGCCGCTGGAGGCAAACAGCCCGATATGAAGGGTTACCAGCATCGTGACGACCAGCGCAGTCAGCAGCTTAAATGTTTTCATGCTTTGCTCACCGCCTTATACCCGAGTCCGCGGACAGTCACAATCTCGAAATCCGGATTGTCCTGGATTTTTCTGCGCAGACGGTTGATATGTACGTCGATGGTCTGTAAATCCGAATCGCTGCCCGGCCCCCAGATGTCATCCATCAGCTGTGTGCGGGTAAAAATTTTATCCGGATAGGAAAGCAGTTTAAAAAGAAGGAAAAATTCCTTCTGCGGAGGGGTCATGGATTTTCCCGCGCGAACAATCGTCAGGGAATCGTAATCCAGAGTGGTAGTGCCGATCTGCAAACGCTTTTGTGAGGTAATGTTGGCGCGGCGCAGAAGCGCCTGTACCCGGAGAAGAAGTTCGTTTAAATTGATGGGTTTTACCATGTAGTCATCGGTCCCGAGCTTAAAGCCGTGGTGCTTGGAGGCAAAATCCTCTTTTGCCGTGATCATCAGGATGGGGATCGACGGATTCTGGCTGCGCAGCAGGCGGACAAATTCGTAACCGTCCATCTCCGGCATCATAATGTCGGTTATAATCAGGTCAACATGTTTATTTTCAAGGATATCGAAGGCTTCCAGCCCGTTTCGGACGGGAAAGACTTCATATCCTTCTTTTTTCAAATAAATGCTGTAAAGATTCAGCAGGGATTCGTCATCCTCCGCAATCAGGATGTGGATCATTTTCATAGCAGTGGTCTCCTCTAAGTTCCGTTTTCTGAAATACTCGTCTCGTCTGGGCAGAGCCTCGAAAAACCTGCGGTTTTTCTCAGTCCTTTCCCGGACATTGTACCACGTTTCCATGAACAGGGAATGAATTCTTATTTTGGGGATTTGTGATTTTTTTGTGATTTCATGTTGGGTTCATCTTCGATTTAATTCAGGTTCATGATGAAATGATAAGATAGCACGGAATTGAAATCTTTGCCATCCTGCCTGGATGGGAACTGTCACATAGGGGAAAAGGCAGAGAAAGGAGACTTTATGAATAAAAAATCTGTGATCACCGGGGGCGCGATTGTCGTGATCCTGGGATTTGCTGTGGCGTCGCGCCTGTTGAATACCAGCCCGTTTGCGGACGCAGTTTCTGACCCGGTGGTGGAGGTCACTACGCCGGAAACAAGAGATATCAGCCTGATTACCGGCCTTGTGGGCAGTGTGGAACCGGAAGATGTGGTTTATATTTATCCGAAGGTTTCCGGGGAAGTGCGCGAGGTCTATGTCAAGGCGGGCGAGGTGGTCCGGGCGGGGGACGCCCTCTGCGAAGTCGATACAAAGCAGGTAGAAAACGCGAAGAATTCGCTGGACGCCGCGGAACTTGCGCTCAGCCAGGCGGAGGATGATCTGGCGCGCCAGTCGGTTCTCTATGCGGGCGGCGGAATCTCCGAACAGGCTTACAAGCAGTACCAGGACGCGCTTACCTCGGCACAGATTTCCTATAATGACGCGAAAGTAAACTACGACAATCAGATTTCCTACAGCCAGTTCGTGGCTCCGATCACCGGGCTGGTGGAGGTATGCAACATTGAAAAATTTGACCAGGTGAATACGAGCGACCTGCTCTGCGTTATTTCCGGGCAGGGGGCGCGGGTGGTCTCGTTTTACGTGACGGAACGCGTGAGAAACCAGATCCGGGAGGGAGACCTCATCACGGTGGAAAAGGACGGTGAAGACTACGAGGGAACCATCCAGGAAGTCAGTGTGATGGCGGATTCCGATACCGGGCTTTTCAAAATCAAGGCGCGCATGGACGAAAGTATGGACGAGTACGTGCTTCCGACCGGATCGTCGGTAAAACTGTATGTGACATCGCAGAGCGTGCACAATGTCATGGCAATCCCGGTGGACTCGGTCTATTATGACGGCGGCCTTTCTTATGTGTATACCTATGACGCAGACGGCAGTATCCTGCACAAGATCCAGGTGGAGACCGGTCTGTATGATTCGGACTGGATCGAGATCAAATCCGGGCTCAGCTATGATGACATGGTGCTGACGACGTGGAGTTCGGAGCTGGGCGAGGGAACCTCCGTCCGTCTGAAAGAGACAAACGCGTCGGCGGAGAACGGCCCGGAAGTGACAAAAGAAGCCGTTTCTGAGACAGCGGACACCGCGGAGTAAAGGAGGCTTGAGCATAAATGGGAATTACAAAATTTGTTCTCAAACGGCCGGTTACGGCAGTCTTAAGTATTCTCTGCCTGATTGTTTTCGGTTTTCAGTCAGTCACGGGCATGTCCATGGAGCTGATGCCGGATATGGACATGTCAATGATGATTATCATGACGACCTACGACGGCGCGAGCCCGGAGGATGTCAGTGAGCTGGTCACGAAGCCGATTGAAGACGCGGTCAGCACGTTATCCGGCCTGGATACCATTTCTTCCACGTCCAGCGAGGAATCTTCCATGATCATGCTGGAATATGAGTATGGCACGGACATGGATGAGGCCTATGATGACCTGAAGAAAAAGGTAGACCAGGTATCCAATATGGAGCTGCCGGATGACTGCGATACGCCGACCATCATTGAGATGAATTCCAATTCCGGCGCGGATATGGTGCTGGTCATCGATAATGCCTCCCAGGACAGCCTGTACAACTACGTGGACAACGATATCCTCCCGGAATTTGAAAAGCTTTCCGACGTCGCGGAGGCGACGATCCGCGGCGGTTCGGAGGAATACATACGCGTCGAGCTGATTGAGGAAAAGATGGACCAGTACGGGGTGACGATGTCGTCAATCGCGAGCGATATCGCGGCGGCAGATCTGTCCTATCCGGCGGGTACGACAAAGGTAGGAAGCCAGGAGCTTTCCGTTTCGACGAAGATGAATTATGACACGGAGGAGCTGCTCGCCGAAATTCCGCTTTCCACCTCGGGAAGCGGCATCGTCTATCTGCAGGACGTCGCCAATATTTACCGTGCTTCGGATGATGCGGACAGCATCGCGCGCTACAATGGCGAGGATACCATTTCCATTTCGATTTCCAAGCAGCAGAGTTCTACCGCGATCTCGCTGTCGAATCAGGTAAAACAGACGATCGAGACCCTGATGCGGGAGGACCCGGATCTGAGGATTACCATTATTGATGACAGCGCGGATTCGATCCAGTCGTCATTGCAGGCGGTAGCATTTACCATGCTGTTAGCCATGGTGATTTCCATGGTGGTGATCTGGCTCTTCTTTGGCGATATCAAGGCGTCCCTGATCGTCGGCAGTTCAATCCCGGTGTCCATCCTGGCCGCCCTCATCTGTATGGGCCTGAACGGAATGACGATGAACGTCATCACTCTGGTTGCGATGACGCTGGGCGTCGGCATGATGGTGGATAACTCCATCGTTGTGCTGGAGAGCTGTTTCCGTGTGACGGACAGCCGCAAAGGCGGGGTGATCGAGTACGCGAAGGACGCGCTGGAAGGCACCAATATTGTAGGTTCCTCGGTTATGGCGTCCACGATAACGACATGCGTGGTATTCCTGCCGCTGGCGATGCTGACCGGTATGACCGGGCAAATGCTTGGCCCGCTGGGTTACACAATCGTATTCTGTATGGTCGCTTCGCTGCTGTCAGCAATCGCGGTGGTTCCGCTGTGCTATATGCTGTACCGCCCGGAGGAAAAAGAAAAGGCGCCGCTGTCCACCCCGATCGCGGATCTGCAGAATGCCTACCGAAAGGCTATGCGGGTAATTCTTCCAAAACGAAAGATGGTCGTTATCATATCCGTACTGCTTCTGATTGCATCTTTCAAACTGGCGGGACAGCTGGATACAGAGTTGATGGCATCGGACGATACCGGGGAGGTCTCCATCAGCATCGAGACGCGTCCGGGCCTGGAAACAGAGAAGGTAGACGCGATCGCAAAGCAGGTGGAAGACATTATCATCCAGCATGAGGATCTGGACAGCTACATGACCTCCGGCGGAGGCGGAGGAGTAATGGGCGGCGATGACGTGTCAATCACTGCTTATCTGAAGGATGACCGCAAGATGGCTACGACGGAGGTCGCGACCCAGTGGAAGCAGGAGATGCAGGACATTGCGGACTGTAATATTACGGTTGACGTCAGCGGTTCCATGAGCGGCATGTCCTCCTTCGGAGAGAGCTTTGAGACGATCCTGATGGGAGCGGACTATGATGAAGTGAAAGAGGTCACGGACAAAATTGTCGAGGAACTGAAAGAACGCCCGGAGGTTGCCAAGGTTCATTCGGATGCGGAGAACTCGAGCCCGGTTGTGGAGATTACCGTGGACGCGGTAAAAGCGAAAGCTTATGGGCTGACGGCTTCAGAAATCGGCAGCTATATGAGCGGCATCGTGGGCGGCACCGAGGCGACGGAGCTGGATATTGACGGCGACAGCGTCACGGTAAACGTGGAGTATCCGGAAGGAAGCTACGATTCGCTGGATCAGATCACAGGCGTGACGATCCCGACCTCGAGCGGGAGCTCTGTGCTCCTTACGGACGTCGCGACGGTAGAATTTGTGGACAGCCCGGCATCAATTGCCCGCGAGGATAAACAATATAAGATCACGATCTCCGCGGACTTTACGGATATTGCGAACGAACAGACCCAGATGCTGCTCAACCAGGAGGTCGTAACACCCAACCTGACCGCGACGGTCACCACCGGCATCAATTCCATGGACCAGTCAATGAATGAAGAATTCGCAGCGCTGGGAGGCGCGATCGCACTGGCGGTTTTCCTGGTATTCGTTGTGATGGCGATGCAGTTTGAGTCGCCGAAGTTCTCCCTGATGGTCATGGTGACGATCCCATTCTCCCTGATTGGCGCATTCGGAATGCTGTGGCTGGCAGACAGCGCGATCAGCATGATTTCTCTGGTCGGTTTCCTGATGCTGATCGGTACCGTGGTTAACTCCGGAATTCTTTACGTCGATACGGTCAACCAGTACCGGGTCACCATGGACCGGGATACGGCGCTGATCGAGGCGGGCGCGACCCGTATGCGCCCCATCCTGATGACAACGCTGACCACGGTGCTTTCCATGATTCCGACGGCAATCGGACTGGGGAGCTCCGGAAGCACGACGAGGGGCGTGGCGCTCGTAAACATCGGCGGCCTTACCGCGTCGACCATCCTGAGTCTGCTGCTGCTGCCATCGTTCTACAGTTTCCTGAGCCGAAGCTCGGAGGATGAGAAGAACTACCAGGAGAAGAAGCTTAAGAAAGCGCAGGAACAGGCCAGAAGGAGAGAAGAACGGCAGGCAAAACGTGAGAGCAGAAAAAAAGGAGAGTGAGGCAGATGAAAATGCGGCAAATAGAAATGCGGCAGATAAACGTGCGGAGACACAAATATGCACAGCGTCTGTCCGGCACCGGACTTTCCCAATTCAGAAAACGGATTCGCGGATGGATCTGTGCGTGGGTGCTGCTGGTAAGCGTTGCGGGGACCACGGTCCCCTTGACCGCCCTGGCCGCCAGCCCGGAATTTTCCCGGACGGATGAGGAATGGAGCAGGCTGCAGGACAACGTGCTGGAGTATGACGAGATCGCGGATCTGATCCATGAATATAATGTGACGGTGCAGAACAACCAGTACGAATACCGGACCTTTGTCCAGGACTATGGGACGACGAGAAAGGATATTTCCAACCAGTACCTGACGCTGGCAAATGACCTTGAAAACAGCAAAAGCGACGGCAGCACCGCGTCGGAGCGGGTCAGCGACCTGCAACTGGAGCTGCAGGCGAAGAGCCTGCGCGAACAGGCGGACGACAATATAGAAGACAGCCATACGTATTATCTGACCTACAGCCAGGCGGAGGATAATCTGGTGATGTCCGCCCAGTCCAAATTTATCGCGTACTATGATTATCAGCTGCAGCTTGCCGAGGCGGAGGCCTCCGGGGAGACATTGGAGGACACCTATAACCTGACACTGATAAAAAACCAGGCAGGGATGGCGACCGAAGCGGAGGTTCTCGACGCGCTGGAAGCCGTGCAAAACCAGGAAAACACGGAAGCGACGCTGCGCCAGCAGGTGGAAAGCACGCGGCAGTCCCTGATCGTGATGCTGGGCTGGAGCGGCAGCGACGATCCGGAAATCTGTGCGCTCCCCTCCGTGAATATGAGCGCGGTGGAGGCGATTGATCTGGAAGCGGACCAGGCAACTGCGGTGGAAAACAATTATACTGTGCAGATCAACCAGCGCAAATATGACAATTCACAGACCGATTCCAGAAAAGAGAACCTGTTAAAGACAATCGAGGCAAATAAAAAGGCAGTGCGCGTGTCGGTAGCCAGCGCGTACCAGTCGTTGCAGACCGCGAAGCTGACCTATGAACAGGCATTGTCCGACCAGACCGCGGCTGCCCGTGATGTGGAGCTGGCCGAACAGAGGCGGAATGCCGGAATGATTACCCAGTATGAGTTTAACGAGTACAGCGTGAACGCCGAGGCCAAAGACTTGGCCGTCACCAGGGCGGAACTGGATTTTCTGCAGGCATATGAAACCTACCGCTGGTATGTGAATGGGATGGCGTCCGCAGAATAAAGAAACGGAGGCGAGGATATGAAAAGCTTGTTCCGATGGGGAACGATATCGGCTGCGCTGCTCGTGTCGTTTTCCGTATCCGTCCTTTTACCGATGGCTCCGGCAGGAATGGTCACCTGGGCGGAGGAAGACGGCATGGAAACCGGAAACAAGGAGACCGCGGAAGATGGCAGTATGGAGACCGCAGAAGATAACCTTCCAGAGACAGAGGACGAGGATAACCGCGAAATCGTCGTTTCCGGCAGCTATCAGGCTGTAGACGGCAATCAGATACCGGCAGAGCGCCTGAATGACTCCATTATTGATTATGATGAGCTGGGAAGCCTGGTTCATTATTACAATACGTCGATCCAGGAGCTGACGGACAGCACGGAGCGTACACGGGCCGATTATACATGGATATGGGAAACCCTGAAAGAGGAGCGGGACAGCGCAAGAAGAAAAAAACTGGACGCGCAGGATGACGATGAGATGGAGGATTACGCGGAATATTCCGGATACCAGTCGGTGTATTCCACGGCGGTGGAAAGCTATGAAAAGATGCTATACCGGCTGGACGGTTATTCGTCCAATAAGTCACGGCTGTCACAGGAAAAGCAGCTGACAGGTACCGCTCAGAGCCTGATGATTTCCTATTGGGCCGCGGCGGCGCAGGCGGAATACGCGGACCGGTCGGAAGCGTTGTACCAGAGTATTTACCAGGATACCGTCGCAAAACAGTCCGCGGGTCTTGCGACCGAGCAGGATGTGCTGACGGCTTACAATAACTGGCTGTCTATGAGCGCTTCCGCCGAATCGGCATCCGAGAGTGCGGACAGCGCCTACAAGAGCCTGTGCCTGCTCCTGGGGGTGGACGAGCAGGGGAGCATGTCGATCGGAGCGGTCCCGGAGATCGATGAGAACGCTCTTAACAGCTATAATCTGGAAACGGATACGGTGCAGGCAATGAGCAATAACGAGGACTTGATCAGCGAAAGGAGCAGTTCCACCGACAGTATCGCTTCGAAGAATAAAAAGGCACGCACGGAGGCGGAGTATGAAAATAAGATCCGCATTGGGATGAGCGATCTTTACGAGAATGTCCAGAGTGCAAAAACGGCTTACGAGGCAGCAAAAAACGGCTACCAGAGCGCGTCGATTGGCTGGAATAACGCGCAGAACAAATATCGGATGGGAATGCTGTCGCAGTCAGAATACCTGGAAGAGGAAGTAAAATACCTCCAGAAGGAAGCTGCGTACCAGTCATCACAGCTAAACCTGCTGCAGGCGATGGAGACGTACGACTGGGCCATGCGGGGGATTATGAATCTGGATTAAACATGGGGTTGCGTATGAAAATACTGATTATTGAGAAAGAAACGGCGGTCGCCGGCCAGCTGAAGGTGCAGCTTGAAGAAAAGAGATTTGCCGTAAAAATCATAAGGGACGGAGAAAAGGGGTTAAACTACGCCTTGTCCGGTATCTATGATCTGGTAATCCTGGATGCCGATCTGCCAGGATTGGATGGTTATGAACTGACGCGCAGGCTGCGGCAGAAAAATTATAATATGCCGATTGTCATGCTCAGCGCGGAATGCGGGCCAAAGGAACGGATCTATGGGCTGACGGTCGGGGCGGATTACCATCTGGCAAAAGAATTTGATAGAGACGAGCTGCTGTCCTGCGTTTATTCTCTGATTTGCCGTCAGGAAAAGCGGGTCGGCCAGCTGATGATGGGGAATATTTCGCTGGATCTGCCGACGGGCACAATGCTTTGCGGCAGACGCAGCGTCCACCTTTCCCAGAAAAGATTTCTGATTATGCGATCTTTGATGCGGGATAAAAATGACATTATCTCAAAGGAGCGGCTTCTCGAGCAGATCAGAGAGTACGATTCCGGGGCCGCGGAAGGCTGCGTGGGGGATAATATATTTCTGTTGCGGAAAAATCTAAGCTCGATCGGTTCCAATGTAAAAATCATGACATTCCGCGGCCTTGGGTATTGCCTGGAGATATGCGAATCCGATCCGGTCTGTGATGGTTCACGGACGTCTGGCTAAGGACCTGGTTTAATGCTAACTCAGCTTTTCATAAAACGACACCGCCACGTCGCGGCTCTCCAGAATCGCCCGCGAATATCCCAACTCGGCGATCCACTTCTCAGCCTCTCGGATCAGAAGCTTCCCCAGACCCCGTCCGCGGTAAGCCTCCAGCACAACCACACGGCCGATCTCCATAGCGTCCGCTGCCACGGGAAACAGGCGGCAGGTCCCCATGGGATAGTTCTGATCGAGGAGAACCAGGTAACGGGTATCCGGGCAGTCGTTTTCGTCAAACTCCCGCTCCAGTGGAATTCGGTGCTGACGCTTCATGCCGTGGATGCGGACATAGTACGCACCTGCCTGCTGCCAGAGCTTCGTCGCGCGCAGCACCTGAATCGCATATCCCTCGAGAGAAGTTCCCCGCGCCCAGGCGCTGTCATGACGCAGGCGCTCCGACTCCGAGGCCAGAAACGCGCCCGCTCCGTCGGTCAGCGGGATCTCATTCATCCGACATTTCTGAAAATCGCAGACGAAAATTACATTCGTGCAGTGCAGGAACACCCAGTCAAACCGAACCTCAAAGGTCTCCTGCCGCTCCTTCATATAGGAAAACAGATCGGCAACCTGATACAGTTTTCCTGCTTTGCCTCGTGAATCTGATCCTGATCCATTCCCAGGATCACTTTGATATTCTTCCGTGCAATAAGATAATCCTGCATTTCTTTCCGGGCGCTGCGGTAGTCCGCATAGGCTTTCTTTTTGCTGTATCCGGATTTCCGGTACGCGGTCATGTGAGCTATGTATCATCATTCTATTCTTTGATTGTGTCGGTGCTGCTTAATATAATTCTTTCAGAATCAGCCGGGTAATTCCTTCGTTATCCCCTGGCTGCACCGCTTTACCTTCGGTTCCCTTCCATAGCCAAACTCCTCTTTAACCGCAGATCGTATTCTCGTGCCACCGTGAAAGCCATGGATCACCCGAACCTCATACACCGCGCTTCCTGCGGCATTCACCTTTTTCTGAATGACTTCCAGTGCCTTTTCTACCGTCATGCCATGCACATCGATTGTAATAATTGGTTCTGACAGCATAACCATCACTACTCCTCTGTACTCATTTTTTCAAAATATTTCACCGGAACCACCTTTGTCAGCCACACGCCGTTGACACTCCGGTAAAAGGAGATCCCGTCCTCATACATTTTGCCGCTAAACACCCGGTAAATTACCGGTCTTCTATGGCGCTGTCCAACTTTCCTGGCAGTATCACTGTCTCCGGACAGATGCACATACAATCGCGACATTGGGAGTAATCCCTGTACATCTATCAAAGCAACCGATTTTTCTCCGGTTCCATGATACAGGATTTCCGGCGGCGTTACCTGCTCCAGGGTCTCCATTGTCAATGGGCGCGTCTGGTTGATTCCCGCAATCAACTCGTCCACATTTGCCCATCCATGCTCGTCCAGTGTGATGCCAATCACTTCCGGCTTGTGACATTAGCTGGCTAATTTGCGTTTTTTTAACACGAGTCCAAATCTGATAAGGTATGAAAACTGTTGTAGATTTGAAAAATAATGAACTGAAAACATTCTGTTCTGAGAAAGAAGAAAAGGCTGAAAACCTTGAGCTTTCAACCTTTCCGGGCCGTCCCCGAGGTGATTCGAACACCCGGCCTTTCGCTTAGGAGGCGAACGCTCTATCCTGCTGAGCTACGGAGACTTGCACGCACTTATTATATTAGCAAACACTCCCCCCGTCAAGCGAAAAATCCCCTGTTGCAGCTTCTTACTGCGGCTTCTTCCGTGACTTCTACTACGTCTGCTGCCGTACCTTCCATCAGCATCTCCTCCATTTTCATGACCACGCTTCCCCTCGGTCGGCTGTGGTCTTGTACCAGACAGATGCAGCGTTCCGGAACCGGCTCTTTCAGGGGGATTTCATACACCGCGCCCCTGGCAATCGCTTCCTGCACGAAAAAAGCGGGAAGAAAACCAATCCCAAGATCATGCTCAACCATAAGCAGGATCTGATCGGTCGTCGCCACCTCTATGTCCGGCCGCAGCGCCAGACCGTGCTCCGCAAACAGGCGGTTATAGAAATCATAAGACCAGGTATCCTTATCATGTAAAATCAGCGGATAATTTGCGATTTCGTCAAAGTTCATTTTCTGAGCGGCAAGGGCGGCAAAACGCGGTCCGCCCACCAGAATTTCCTGAAATCGGCGCAGCTTTGTCACTCGCAGCGGAGGCTTCACTTCCGTCTGCAGTGGCATCGCCACAACAGCAAGCTCCACCAGACTGTTCTTAAGCGCCGCCAGCGCCTGGCTTGTAGACTGATTGGAAATATGGAGCCGCACACCCGGATATTTTTTCTGAAACCGCTGCAACACCTGCAGCAGCAGCCCATGCAGGGCAATTTCACTGCATCCGATCGAAATAGAACCGCTTCGCAGAGATTTGGCACTCATCAGTTCCTCTTCGCCCAGCTGCAATTGCTCCTGCGCCACGTTAACGCGGGCAAAGAGCAATTCACCCTCCGGTGTGAGCGTCACACCGCGATGAGAACGCAAAAACAGACGGCAGCCCAGCTCCTGCTCCAGATTATTCATTGCCCGGGTAATATTGGGCTGACTGTTCAACAGCACCTTTGCTGCCTGGGTAAAGCTCTGATATTTCGCCACATAATAAAAAATCCGATAATAATCGTAAGTAACCGCCATCGTCATATCCCTCACGAAAGCAACAACCATATCAAATTGATATGGCTACTATATCAATTTCGATTTTTACACCTGGCTCCGTCCTAAGTATAATATCCGAGGGGCAGAGATTTTTCAACACTCTGCCCGGAAGTTTGTCAGGCCGGAATACACAAGACAACAAAAGGAGAATCGCAACATGAACAAAGATTTAACCGTCGGCAAACCGGAGCAGGTACTCTGGCAATTCTGTCTTCCGCTGTTTGGTAGCGTTATTTTCCAGCAGCTCTATAATATCGCGGACAGCCTTGTCGCCGGCAAATTTATCGGCGAGAATGCCCTCGCGGCCGTAGGCAACAGCTATGAGATCACATTGATTTTCATCGCGTTTGCTTTTGGCTGCAATATCGGCTGCTCTGTCGTCACCTCACGGCTTTTTGGCGCAAAAGATTACGGCCAGATGAAAACCGCCGTATATACCTCGATGATTAGTAGCGCCATCCTCTGTGCCCTGCTGATGCTGTTTGGCTTTTTGGGCAGCAGAAAACTACTTTCGCTCATTCACACACCATCGGAGCTTATGAATGACTCCGCTCTGTATCTGGACATTTACATGCTCGGTCTGCCCTTCATGTTCTTTTATAATATCGCCAATGGAATCTTTTCCGCTCTGGGTGATTCACGAACGCCGTTTATCTTTCTCGCCGCGTCTTCCACCTCGAACATTCTCGTCGATATCCTGTTCGTCACGCAATTCCACATGGGGATATCCGGCGTGGCCTGGGCGACGTTCCTCTGTCAGGGCGTCAGCTGCGTGCTGGCAATTTTTGTGGTTTTGCGACGGCTGCGCCAGATCCACGTAAACAAGCGCACAGCCTTATTTTCCTGGCGGCTCTTTCGTCAAATCGCGGCCGTTGCCATCCCCAGCACGCTTCAGCAAAGTTTCGTCTCGGTTGGCAATATCATCATTCAGAGTACCATCAACGGTTTTGGAGCCAGCGTCATCGCCGGGTATGCCGCCGCCGTCAAATTAAATAATCTGGTTATCACTTCCCTGACAACCCTGGCCAACGGCATTTCCAATTATACTGCGCAAAATATCGGAGCCGGAAAACTTCCCCGGGTCAGAGATGGCTTCCGGGCCGGCATCCGGCTTGTCTGGATGCTGTGCGTACCGCTGGCTCTGCTCTATTTCCTTGCCGGTCGACAGCTGCTCTTTCTGTTTATGGACTCTGCCGTCGGCTCCGCGATTGACACGGGTACTATTCATCTGCGCATCCTCGCCCCGTTTTATTTTGTCGTCGCGTCCAAGCTGGTCTCCGACGCGATCCTGCGCGGCGCCGGTATGATGAATCCATTTATGTTCTCCACCTTTACCGACCTGATCCTTCGCGTCGTCCTCTCGACAATATTGTCAAAAACCGCCTTGGGCTCGACCGGCATCTGGTGCGCGTGGCCGATCGGCTGGTCCATTGCCACCTTGATTTCTCTCTGTTTTTACCGCCGCGGATACTGGTGCCAAACCAACGCTGACTCCTGAAACAACCGTTTTCAGGGAACAAAAAATCGTCAGGGAAAACGTCATTCTTCCGAAAACTTCACTACTCCCTGCATCCAGATCTGCCCTTTAAAACGCCGCCCCGGCATAGGTTCGCCGATCAGATCCGCGCGGGAGATACCGACATGAAAAATGATATCATTGCAGTTCAATGTAAGATTATAAACCTGCTCCTCCGTCACGCGGTTCGTCAGCAATTCTACTTTCGTGATCTCGCCGACGATCGAATACTGATCACATTCGATCCCATTTGGCATGAAGCTGGAGTCGACAATCGAATAAATATCTTCCTTCATTACCCGCCGTGAAATCTGGGAATACAGATCAATATCCTCCATCGTCAATGTCTCCATCGCTTCCTCATCGCCGTTGCGCGCCGCCTCGACCAGACTGTTGCGGTCCTTTGCCGCCACTTTGGCTCGCTCCAGCTGTTTCTTCGTCCGATGTAGCGGTAAAAGGATTTTCCCCTCCGCCGCCAGTCCGGTCAGGTTCACCGATGTCACCTGCTGTGATAAATGATCCAGCCCACGCTCCCGATATTCCAACGCATTATCCAGATAAAAAATCAGCGAAATTCCCACCCGGCTCTCATCCAGGAGACCGCCGTAGGTTTCTTTTTCCGTGTGTCTCTGAATGGAACAATCCGCCTGCGAGGACATATCTCTCCCAATCAAATAAGGATAATAATATTCCCGGTGGAAGTTCCCTTTTTCATCCGTCTCTCCCACGATGGCAAGTCCCATCCCTTCCGCGACTTCCGCGCGAATCTCGCACAGATTCGCGTCCGGTTCTATCTGAATCCGCTGCTGCAATCCGGTCTGCGCAAGCTCGTCAAGAAGTCTTGCAATTTCCTTTTTCCCCTGATATTTTCCAAAACCGATGCTCCGCAAAAATCGATGCATGCCGTCACCCCTCAGCTCTATGTCAAGTGTCCACACTATATCATACCGATGCGTTTTCGTCAATGATTCATTATACCCTGTTTCACACCGGAAATAAAGGACAAAAACAAGGCGGCGTCTTCTTTTACAAAAACGTCGCCCCATTATTCATAACATTTTTTTACGAAATCCAAAACGATTGACAACATTCGCCAAAATGTACTTTCCCGGGAATGCAGTCACAATTCGTCGCTTTCGCTTAGAACAGCATCGCCCAGCCAAGCATACCTACCGCAAACACGATACCGGTCGCAATCGTAACTACGACCATGTAGCCCATGATATCCTTTGCCTTCAGGCCGGCTACTGCCAATGCCGGCAGCGCCCAGAACGGCTGAATCATGTTGGTCCACTGATCGCCCAGCGCGATCGCCATCGCCGCCAGGTTTGTCGGCACGCCCAGCTGCTCCGCAGCCGTCATAACGATCGGCGCCTGTACCGTCCACTGGCCACCGCCGGACGGCACCAGGAAGTTTACAATACCCGCGGACAGGAAGGAAAGCAGCGGGAAGGTAATCTGGTTGGAAACGCTCACGAAGAAATTGGAAATGAGCACTGCGAGGCTCAGTCCCTGCGCATCGGTTACCACCATGATCGCCATGATACCTGCGTAGAATGGATACTGCAGGATAACACCGGCCACAGAAGAAACGGAATCCTTGATCACATCCACATAGCGGCGCAGATCACCGTGAAGCAGAATACCGGCAAACAGCAGCACCAGGTTCACGGAGTCACGGCCGAGTCCATTCAGAATACCCTTGCCGCTGGCCGCATAGGAAGCAAAATAATAAATAATATAAGCCCAGCCCAGGAGGCAGGTCAGCGCCCAGAGGATCTTACTGTGCTCCATCTTATCCGCCGGCGTGTTGATCTCATATTCCACAACCTTCTCATCTTCCAGCAGGCTGGGATCAACCGAGATCGTGTGCTCCGCATCCGGATGCATGGCTACGTTCACGACACAAAGAACAAGAACACATACCACAACGATAATCAGGTTCATCGGATGAAACAGCGTTGATGTAATGTCCGCCTGAATGGTTTTCCCCGCGACATCAAATCCGGTCGAAATCGTCAGCGGAATCGATCCGGAAAGTCCCTGATGCCAGATGACAAAGCCGGAATAAGCAGCGGCAATCAATACACGGTAATCCACGCCGCGCAGACGCTTCGCGATCGCCTTGCCCAGCAGGGCTCCCACAATCAGGCCCAGTCCGTAGTTCAACCAGCTGAAAATTGCGGATACAACCGTAGTCAGAATAATTGCGGACACATTGTCCTTCGCATAGCTGGCAACCTTGTTGATCAGCTTTGTAAATGCCGGCGTCTTGGCCAGCGCGGAACCAAACACCACGATCATAGATGTCTGCATGGAGAATTTCAGAAGATTCCAGATACCACTGCTGAAATTACCCCAGGCAGCCAGAACATCCATCACGGTGTTGCCTGTGAATATGGCTGATGCCGCAAAAACAACCATCGTCAGCACAATAGCAAACAGGAATGGATCCGGCAGGTAGCGTTCCACCAGTTTAACACAGGCGTTTGTAAATCGTTTAAACATATTCGCGTCCTCCGCTTTTTTATTTCCCGGCGCACCTACCATATCCCACATTTTTATTCCTGCTCGGCAAAAATAAACGGCTCGGCTGTCGGGATATATGTGTTAATTTTGATTTTATATTAATTTTACAAAAACTTAACACATATTTCACGAACATTTTACTCTTGCCGTCCTCAAAAATCAAGTGCTTTGTAAAAAATTATCCGAATGTCTATACAAACACCTCCGTCTCGGCCCGTCGGATATAATTCTGTTCCAGCATCTTAACATGCGATAAAAACGCCGGATCGGCAAAATACTTTGCCTTTGTCGGACAACACTTCACGCAGGCCTGGCATTTGATACAGATACCGGACACCAGTGCTGGATCCGACATATCAATCGATCCCATGGGACAGACCTTCACACACAATCCGCACTGATTGCAGGCTTCCGCTCTCGTCAGCGGTTTCGCTTTCAAAAATACCGCCGGTTTTCCATCCGTCCCCAGCGGTGTATAATACGGCCCCACCGGGTCATCCCCACGCACAGCAATCGGCGCGGGAATTTCCGTCATCGCAAGGATTTTCCGCGCGGCTGCTGCGGAAAACTGTTCCAGCACCGCCAGATCCTCAGCATCCGGTCGTCCCGGGGCAATTTTATCCGAAAACACATGGCTCGCCGCGAAAGCCGCTCCCGCAATTGTGTGAAAACCATCCGTTTCCAGCTCATTCCGAAGCTCAATTAACGCATTGTCGTAGCTCCGGTTCCCGAACGTCACAACCGGAATCGCCAACGCCCCGTTCCCACAAAACAACGTCTGCACTACAGGCAGCATTTTGTTGGGTACCCTGCCCGCGTAAACCGGCGTTCCAAATACAACAAGATCGTCCGGGGCATACGCCACCGAACTGGTTCTCGCCGCCGGCAATGTAAAATCAAATTCTGACACCGACGCCGCCAGTACTTTGGCGATCTGTCCGGCGATCGCCGTCACAACCCGTTTTGTATTGCCGGTCGCACTGTAATAAACTGCAATAATACGATGGATTTTCATGGATGCCTCCTATTCTCCTCTCTTTCACAGGTAAAAACTGCCGATGAAAAAAATGCCGCCGGAAAAATTTATCGCCAGGCGGCATTTTCTCACGCATTCTCACGTTTTCTCGTGTTTTTCTCGCGAATCCAGCGCAAATCTCACACCAATTTTAACGGATAAACAGCGTCTCCACATCCAGCGCGCCCTCGATCATACCGGACTCCAGCATGAAATCCGCCGTCTTCTGGAAGCCATCAATATCATCCTCGCTAAGCTCCAGCGAAAAATCATAATACGGATACATCTCCCGCACAGCTTCCTCATCCAGGTCAAGAGCCGCCGCGACCGCGCCGATCGTCTCATCCGGATTTTCCTCCATATACGCGGCGATCTGCGCCTGCGCCTCGGCCAGCTTTTCGATCACATCCGGATTTTCATCGTAGAATTTCTGCGTCACTGCCACCGCAATAATGGCTTTAATCAGACCGTCGCCGTCCGCCACAAGATGATATCCCTGCCGCTGCGCCTGATAGGCCGTCGCTCCGGCAATCAGCGCGACGTCCAAACTTCCGCCGTCCAGAGCGGCCTTGGCGTCCGGAATCGACATGTTCAGATAGTTTACATCATCCAGCGTCATACCTCCCGTCGCCAGATAAGCCACCAGAAGCTCATGCAGGTTCGTCCCGGTCGGTCCCGCGATCGTTTTTCCGCGCAGGCTTTCCGGCGTCGTCAGCGTATCATCCGTAGAATACATGCAGAAGGCCTTCGGAGAACGGCTGTACATATTCAGTACCTTGATATCCGCTCCGTTTGCCGCGGACAAAATGACCGACGTCGCGCCCACCGCGTACAGCACCTGCACGTCGCCGGAAGCGAGTGCCTGGGTCTGATCTGCGCCGGAGGTAATCTCCGCGTATTCCACGGAAATACCCATCGGCTCCAGCGCCTTCGCAAAAATCTCCTGATCCTTCTCAATGATCGTCGGCACATTCAACGGGGACGTCACATAAGTAAACACCAGCTTATCAATGCCGGACTGCGCCGTTTCTACCTTGGCGCCCTCCGCGCCATCCTGATTTTTATTATCCACTTCCGCCGCGGTTTCCGCTGCTGCGGCCGCCGTGGTCTCATCTTTGGCCTCCGCGGCAGTTGTTGGCTCTACTGCTGCTGTCGTCTCAGCCGCGCCCCCCGCAGCCGCACCGTTACGGCTCCCGGAACAGCCGGAAAATGCCACCGTCGCCAGGCATACTGCCAGGCTCAGCGCAGTCAGTCTTTTTTTCATAATGCAGATCCTCCTCATTTTGCAAAATTCAAATCATTGATAATTTCCTTTTTCAAGGCAATCATTTCCTCATCCAGCAGATTTCGATCCTTTGCCGACAGCGGCACCGGGTACTCTGCCTTCACCCGTCCCTTTTCAATCACGACAATCTTATCCCCGAGAACAAGCGCCTCATCAACCGAATGGGTCACAAACAGGATGCTGCTCCCCTGCGTTTCCCGCACTCGCAAAAGTTCCCTCTGCATCTGCTCCCGCGTAAAATGATCCAGCGCGGCGAACGGTTCATCCATCATGATAAACGACGGTTCGCAGGCAAGCGCCCGGGCCAACGCCACCCGCTGCTGCATTCCTCCTGAAAGCTGGGACGGGTAGGCCCGCTCAAAGCCCTCGAGCCCCACCGTATGGATGATATCCTGTATTCTCGTCTGCACAATTTCTCTGCAGCGCAGGCCGAATACCACATTACTCCAGACGTTCAGCCATGGCATAAGCCGCGGCTCCTGAAACACGAAAGCAGCCTTACGTCCGCCCTCCCAGCGGATCTCGCCGCTGTCCGCGTTTTCCAGACCACCGACCAGGCGCAAAAGCGTAGTCTTGCCGCAGCCGCTCTGCCCCAGCACCACTGTAATCTGCCTTTCCGGCACCTTCAGGCAGAGGCCATCCAGGACTTTCAGCTCCCGCCCGTCCACCTGATAATATTTGTGAACGTCGATCAGTTCAATTCCAGCCATTTTCTCCGGATCCTCTCAGCAGCCACGCAATCAGCAGCCCAAAAAGCCAGTCCGTCGCGTATCCGACCAGACCGATCACCAGAATTCCCACGATCACCTTGTCTGTCCGCGACATCTGCTGCGCAAACAAAATCAGATGTCCCAGACCGGTGGAAGCTGCCACCATCTCGGCGCCGATAATCGCCCGCCAGCTATAACCCAGCCCGATCCGCATCCCGACCAGGATATCCGCCGAAGCATACGGCAGAATAATCCTGAAAAACTTCTTTCCTTTCGAGTAGCCGAACATATCCCCCACTTCGATCAGTTTCTGATCACATCCGGTAAACCCCTTTACAATATTTAAATACATCGGAAAAAAGGACGCCAGCACGATAATCACGATCTTTGTGGTTTCCCCGATCCCGCACCACAAAATCAGCAGCGGAATCATGCTCAACGGCGGTACGTGACGGAAAAACTGTACCAGATATTCATACCAGGACGCGCTCCCCGGGAACAATATCCGCGCCATCCCCAGCACAAATGCCAGAACAAACGCGATCAGGAAGCCCTTCATCACGCGCAGGAAACTGATAACGATATCCTTCCACAGCTCACCGCTCACAAGCATTTTAACAAAACTGCTCCAGACCTTCGATGGCGGCGGCAGCACATAAGCGTTCAGCGCGCCAAAACGGCACACCAGTTCCCAGATCAAAAGCACCGCCAGAATTCCCAGCATGGGGATCCCAAACCGTTTCCATCGGCTCACCGCGCACCACCTCATCCCCGGTTCCTGATTTTGTGAATTACGTCTGCTTTTACAGCCAAACATCATCACAATACCAAAGAAAATTATTCTTGTCAACCGCACATCATCTACATATTGTCTGTTTTATTCCTCTGCCATTCAATTATTTCTGGTTCCGTCGCTTAATTACTCTACCGCTCAATCTCCCGGATCAGGTTCACCATCTCAATTGCGCTCAGCGCGCAATCATAGCCCTTGTTGCCCGCCTTGGTTCCCGCGCGCTCGATCGCCTGCTCGATATTTTCTGTTGTCAGCACCCCGAACAACACCGGAATCCCGCTGTTTAATGAGACCGTCGCGATTCCCTTGGACACCTCATTGCACACATAGTCGTAATGGCTGGTGCTGCCGCGGATAACCGCGCCGAGTGCGATTACCGCGTCGTAGCGGCCGCTTTTTTCCATTTTTGAGGCAATCAGCGGAATCTCAAACGCCCCGGGCACCCACGCCACCTCAATATCGTCCTCCGCCACTCCGTGGCGGGTAAGGCCGTCGATTGCCCCGTCAACTAATTTTGAAGTGATAAATTCATTAAAACGAGCGGCAACAATGCCGATCCTCATCTCCTGCGCAACCAGATTTCCCTCTAATGTTCTCATTTTGCATTCTCCTTTTTTTCATCATTTTCTGCTAATATCTCTATCAACCTATTTCCAGCGTTCAATACCGTAAGATATGCCCCATCCGCTGCTGCTTCGTTCTCAGATAAAACAGATCATGCGCCGTCGCGTTCATCTGGATCGGCACACGCTCCGCAATCTCCATGCCAAATTCCGCCAGCTGATAGACCTTATCCGGATTGTTTGTCAGCAGCCGCAGACTGTGTACCCCGAGATCCCGCAGAATCTGCGCGCCGATATAATACTCCCGCTGATCGGCAGCAAAACCCAGCGCCAGATTTGCTTCCAGCGTGTCCATGCCTCTCTCCTGCAGCTCATAGGCCCGCAGCTTGTTGATCAGGCCGATTCCCCGACCCTCCTGCCGCATATAAAGCAGAATTCCCCGGCCTTCCTTCTCAATCTGCGTCATCGCCGCCGCAAACTGCTGCCCGCAATCGCAGCGCAGAGAACCGAAGGTATCCCCGGTCAGACACTCCGAATGAACCCGGCACAGCACATCCCTGCCGTCGCCGATCTCGCCCTTCACGAGCGCGACATGATGTTCTCCATTCAATCGGTTTACATAACCATATGCAACAAATTCTCCATACTTTGTCGGCATCTTTGTGACCGTGACGCGGTCGACCAGTTTTTCATGACACTTGCGGTAGCTCTGCAACGCCTGAATCGTAATGAATTTGATTCCCCATCGCTTTGCCAGTTCCATCAGCTCCGGCGTGCGCATCATTGTACCGTCCTCACGCATGATCTCACAACAGAGGCCGCATTCCTTCAATCCCGCCAGCCGGCAGAGATCGACGGTAGCTTCCGTATGGCCGTTTCGCTCCAGCACGCCGTTTCTTTTCGCCAGAAGCGGAAACATATGTCCCGGACGACGAAAATCCTCCGGTTTTGCGTTCTCCTCAACGCATTTCATCGCCGTGACCGACCGCTCCGCCGCCGAAATTCCTGTTGTCGTCGACACATGGTCGATGGATACCGTAAACGCCGTCTCATGATTGTCGGTATTCTGTGTGACCATCTGCGGAATCTGCAGCTTCTGTACAAATGCTTCGGACATCGGCATGCAGATAAGTCCCTTGCCATATGTCGCCATAAAGTTGATATTCTCCGTCGTCGCAAACTCCGCCGCGCAGATAAAATCTCCCTCATTCTCACGCTCCGGGTCATCCGTAACCATGATAATCCGTCCGGCTTTCAGCTCTTCCAACGCCTCTTCAATCGTGTTAAATTCCATGTTCGCCACCTCCTTAAAATCCGCATCGGGTCAGGAAATCCTTTGTTACTCCGCCATCCGCAGCACGTTTTCCATTTCCCGAATCTGCCCATATCAGCCGTTCCACATACTTCCCGATCATATCATTCTCCAGATTGACAACATCTCCCTTCCGCCGCTCCTGCAGCACCGTCTCCCGCACCGTGTGGGGAATCGCCGAAATGGAAAAACGGTCCGTAGATACCCGGGCCACCGTCAGGCTGATGCCATCAATGGCAATCGATCCCTTTTCCACGATATAGCGCAAAATTTCCGGTGATGCCTGGATGGTATACCAGATCGCCGTGTCGTCTCGGCGGATATCCACAATCCGCCCGGTGCCGTCCACATGCCCTGCCACGATATGACCGCCAAAACGTCCGTTTGCCGCCATCGCACGCTCCAGATTGACATGGCTGCCGGTCTGTATTCCCGCAAGCGAGGAACGATCCAGCGTCTCATGCATTACATCCGCCGAAAAACCATCTGTTTGCAGTTCTGTGACCGTCAGGCAGACGCCGTTTACCGCAATACTGTCCCCAATGTGAACATCATCCATAATTGTTTTTGCGCGGATTGTCAGAATCGCCGAGCTGCGGCCTCGCCGGATATGGGCGACCGTGCCAATCTCCTCAACAATTCCCGTAAACATCCTGCTCCACCTCGCTTTCAATCAGAATGTCCTCCCCGAAACGCTGGATCCGGCTGTTTTTCAACCGTACTGCCCGCGATAGCGACGGGATTCCTTCTCCGGCAACCGGCCCCGGCGCCTGCGCTCCACCCAGCAGTTTCGGCGCGATATAAGTCTCCACCCGTTTCACAATGCCGCTCTCCAGCGCTGACCAGTTCAGCGCCGCGCCGCCCTCGATCAGGATACTGTCAATCGTTTCCTGCCCCAGCTGCTTTGCCAGAAGCCGCAGATCCACACGCCCGTCCTTTGGAGGAATCCTTATGATACGGCACCCTGCTTCCAGGTAAGCGCGCTGCCGCTCCTCATCCGTGCAGCAGGTCGCCAGAATCGTCGGTACCTGCCACGCTGTTTTCACCACCTGCGCCGTGAGCGGCGTGCGCAGATGAGAATCGCAGACTATTCGCACCGGATCCCTGCCGCTTTCCATACGACAGGTCAGCATGGGATCATCCGCCAGCACCGTGCCTACACCCACCATAATCGCCCGGCAGCGGCCGCGCAGTTCATGCGCGTGGTTTCGCGCGGCCTCTCCGGTAATCCATTTCGACTCTCCGGTACAGGAAGCAATTTTCCCGTCCATCGTCATCGCGTATTTCAGGATCACATAAGGCTGGCATGTCCGGATATAGTAAAGGAAAATATCATTCAGCCGGTCGCATTCTTCCCGCAGGACATCTTCCTTTACCTCAATGCCATGCTCCCGCAGAATCTGAATGCCTTTTCCCGCCACCCGCGGATTCGGATCTCCCGAACCTATGACAACCCGGCGGATTCCCGCCTCCAGAATCGCATCCGTACACGGCGGCTGCTTCCCGAAATGACAGCAGGGCTCCAGCGTCACGTACAGCTCCGCCCCCGCCGGATCTTCCGTGCAGGTCGCCAGCGCGTTGCGCTCCGCATGCTTCTCACCATATTTCTGATGATAACCCTGACCAATGATCCGCCCATCCTTCACAATCACCGCGCCCACCATCGGATTCGGCGACGTCCAGCCGCACCCTTTCTTCGCAAGTTCCAGCGCCAGGTGCATGTATTCCTCATCACTCATGCAAACAACCATCTCCTTTACATCAAAATTTCTTTGGCCGCTTCGTTTTCCGGGTGTCAGAAATCGTCCTGAGAGATTCGTTTCCCGGACGACAAAAACGCCCCGAATACCTCGATTCAGGGCGCTTCTTTCATTATCTGCCAATTTGCTGCGGTTCCTTCACCATCGGAAAACCGCGTTTTACCGTACATAAAAATCCATCCGATGCCAATATGTCCTTGCGTATCCGAAAGGACCGACTTACGCGTCGCAGGCGCGCAGTCCATACCGCCACCATCCGGGACTTTCAAAGTAAGAAAAAGCTCCGGAATGTTTCAGGAAACACTCCAGAGCGATTTTCTTATTTTGCGTATGGCAAACAAATCCGCATAACCTTCTTCTATCCAGACTTTACTGTCGGCCTCGGAGTTTCACCGAATCATGCCTTGCGGCTCGTGGGCTTTACCACCGGTCGGGAATTGCACCCCGCCCTGAAGGAATTATTCAATTAACAACACCAGTATAGCATGCCTCTATGATATGTCAAGGGAAACTTTCCCCTTACACATTACGCGCAATACCCAAACACTACATTACCTGAAAAAACCTTTTTCCTGCGCATTATTTGTATGAGCACAATCGTCTTACACAATCCCCTGCGCCAGCATCGCATCGACGACCTTCTCAAAGCCCGCGATGTTTGCGCCTGCCACGTAGTTGCCCGGCACGCCGTAACGCTTCGCGGCGTCGTCCGCCTTGGCAAAGATGTCGGTCATGATCTGTTTCAGTCTCTCGTCGACTTCCTCAAAGCTCCAGGAAAGTCTCAAGGAGTTCTGGCTCTGCTCCAGACCGGAAGTCGCTACGCCGCCGGCGTTCGCCGCCTTGCCCGGCATAAAGAGAATCTTCTTCTCGACAAACAGATCGGTCGCTTCTCTCGTGGACGGCATATTCGCACCCTCAGCCACCGCAAAGCAGCCATTCGCGAGCAGGATCTTCGCGTCCTCAAGATTCAGCTCGTTCTGCGTCGCGCACGGAAGAGCGATATCGCAGGGGATCGACCAGATGCCCTTGCCCTCGGTATAGACGGCTGTCGGAACCGCGTCGACATACTCCTTGATACGGCCGCGACGTACTTCCTTAATGTCCTTGACAATGTCAACCTTGATGCCGTCCTTATCGTATACATAACCGTTGGAATCGCTCAGCGCAACTACCTTCGCGCCAAGCTGCTGTGCCTTCTCCACCGCGTAGATCGCCACATTTCCGGAACCGGAAACCACAACCGTCTTACCGGCCAGCTCTTTGCCGTTTTTCTTTAACATCTCGTCCAGGATATATACCAAACCATAACCGGTCGCCTGCGTGCGGACCAGAGAACCGCCGAAAGTCAGTCCCTTTCCGGTCAGAACGCCCTCATACAGCTTGGTGATACGCTTATACTGTCCAAACAGATAACCGATCTCTCTGCCGCCCACGCCGATATCGCCCGCCGGAACATCCGCGTCCTTACCGATATGGCGGTACAGCTCAGTCATAAAGCTCTGGCAGAATGCCATGACCTCGCGATCGGATTTGCCCTTAGGGTCGAAGTTGGAGCCGCCCTTGCCGCCTCCCATTGGAAGACCGGTCAGAGAATTCTTCAGAACCTGTTCAAAGCCGAGGAATTTTAAAATGCTCTGGTTCACGGACGGATGGAAACGGAGACCTCCCTTGTACGGTCCGATCGCGCTGTTGAACTGCACGCGGTAACCCTTGTTCACCTGAACATTGCCCTTATCATCCACCCACGGCACACGGAAGGAAATAATCCGCTCCGGCTCGGTAAAACGCTCGAGAATGCCCGCTTTGCGATACTTATCCTCATTGGCGTCGATCACCAGTCTCAGTGAATCCAGCACTTCCTTTACTGCCTGGTGGAATTCCGGCTCCCCCGGATTCTGTTCCACTACCTTCGCATAAATCTCATCTACATAAGACATGTCTGTAGTCCTCCTTTTTTAGACATTACATCTGCCTGCACAATTACTGGAGATTATAGCAATTCAATGTGATAAAGTCAAGTATCCCGTGCATGATCGCCTTAGATTAGATGCTTTAGATCCGCCCCTAGACTTACGCCTTGGAAATTACCTCTGCGATATTAACGTTTTAGTTATCTTCCGCCTGTTTTTCCGATACTGAGAAGACAAAACGCTTTCTCGCCATCTCGTCATTCTCCAGATACTCGTCGTAAGTCGTAATCTTGTCAATCAGCTGCCCGTTCACAATTTCCATGATCCGGTTCGCGGTCGTCTGCACAATCTGATGATCGCGGGACGAGAAAATCAGCACGCCCGGGAATTTTACCAGACCGGTATTCAGCGCCGTAATCGCCTCCATGTCCAAATGATCCGTCGGCTCGTCCAGCAGAAGCACATTCGCACCGGAAATCATCAGTTTGGAAAGCATGCAGCGCACCTTCTCACCGCCGGACAGCACCCGCACCTTCTTGACACCGTCCTCCCCGGCAAACAGCATGCGCCCGAGGAAGCCGCGCACATAGGTCACGTCCTTCACCGGTGAATACTGGGTCAGCCAATCCACGATCGTATCATCGCTGTCAAACTCATGGCTGTTGTCCTTCGGAAAATAAGACTGCGAGGTTGTCAGCCCCCACTTATAAGTGCCCTCGTCCGGCTCCATCTCTCCGGCCAGGATCTGGAACAGGATTGTTTTCGCCTGCTCGTTTGGCCCCACCAGCGCGACCTTATCATCATGGTTTAACGTAAAGGTCAATCCATCCAGTACCTTCACTCCGTTGACGGTCTTGCTCAGATTTTCTACCTTCAGGACTTCATTGCCAATCTCGCGTGCCGGGCGGAAATCAATATAAGGATATTTCCGGCTCGACGGGCGGATATCGTCAAGTTCAATTTTTTCCAGGGCTCGCTTTCTCGAGGTCGCCTGTTTGGACTTGGAGGCATTGGCGGAGAAGCGCTGGATAAACTCCTGCAGTTCTTTGATCTTCTCTTCCTTCTTACGGTTTGCTTCTTTCATCTGCTTGATCATCAGCTGGCTGGATTCATACCAGAAATCATAGTTTCCGGCGTACAGCTGGATTTTGCCGTAATCGATATCCGCAATATTGGTACAGACCTTATTCAGAAAATAGCGGTCATGAGAGACGACGATCACCGTATTCTGGAAATTGATCAGAAATTCCTCCAGCCAGGCGATCGCGTCCAGATCCAGATGGTTCGTCGGCTCGTCCAGAAGCAGGATGTCCGGATTGCCAAACAGCGCCTGCGCCAGCAGCACTTTCACCTTCAATGCGCCGGTCAGGTCTTTCATCGTGCTGTAATGATATTCCGTATCAACGCCCAGACCGTTCAGCAGGTTCGCCGCGTCAGATTCCGCTTCCCACCCGTTCATCTCCGCGAACTCTCCTTCCAGCTCTGCCGCCCGGATGCCGTCCGCGTCGGAAAAATCCGCCTTCATATAAATGGCGTCCTTTTCCTTCATTACCTCATACAGATGAGGGTTTCCCATGATCACCGCATCCATAACCTGGTATTCGTCATATTTAAACTGATCCTGCTGCAAAAAAGAAAGCCGTTGGCCCGGCGTAATCACCACATCGCCGTTTGTCGGTTCAAGCTGTCCGGAAAGAATGCGCAGAAACGTCGACTTCCCCGCACCGTTCGCACCAATCAAACCATAGCAGCAGCCTTCCACAAACTTGATATTCACATCCTCAAACAGGGCTTTTTTCCCCAGCCGCAGGGTCACTCCGTTTGCACTAATCATAAATTAATAACACCTTTCCTCGTAAAAAAAGAGGGCAACTTCTGTCCTCATCCTCCGCATCACATTTATTGTACAGGAAAATGGTGATTTTGCAAGCCTTTTCTTGATTTTCCTGTCAAAAAAGGCTATAGTAAAACAAATGCGCCCGCAACGCGGACGCCGGATAAGAAAACCCATTCGAAGGAGAATTTATTTATTATGAAAGAAATCCATTCGGCCGCTATTGTCGGCATGGGCGCACTCGGCATGCTTTTTGCCAGCCAGATCACTGCTGCGCTCGGCCCGGATGCCGTCTGCTTCGTCGCGGAATCCGACCGCGTCGCAAAATATCAGCAGATGCGTTTTACCGTCAACCACAAAGAATGCCATTTCCCCGTGATTGACAGCAGGAATGCCATCCCCGCCGACCTTGTCATTGTTGCAGTCAAATCCACCGCGCTTACAGACGCTCTTGATACCATGGCGGGCTGCGTCGGCCCGGACACAATCATCATCTCCGTGATCAACGGCATTACCAGCGAAGAAATCATCGGCGCCCGCTATGGCATGGAACACATAATTTACTGCGTCGCGCAGGGTATGGACGCTGTCAAATTCGGCGGCGATCTCACTTATATCAAACCAGGGGAATTACGAATCGGGATTCTCGAAAAAGCAGAACAAAACTCTTCCGAACCGAACGAAGCTATGTCCACCGCTCCGGATCGTCTTGCCGCGCTTGTCCGCTATCTGGATCGTGTCGGTATTGCTTATACGGTGGAACCCGATATCCGCTACCGTCTCTGGGGCAAATTCATGCTGAATGTCGGCATCAATCAGATTTGTATGGTTTTTGAAACCACCTACGGCGGCGCGGTCGCGCCCGGAAAACCCCGCGATACCATGATCGCCGCCATGCGTGAAGTCATCGCACTCGCAAACGCCGAGGGGATTGCCCTCGGCGAAAAAGAAATTGCTGATTATATCGCGCTCATGGAGACGCTTTCCCCGGAAGGGATGCCCTCCATGCGTCAGGACGGCGTCGCCCATCGGCCGTCGGAAGTAGAACTGTTCTCCGGCACCGTGCGCAAACGTTCCGCAAAATACGGCCTTCCCACACCGGTCAATGACTGGCTTTACACACGAATTAAAGAAATGGAAGCAAATTACTGATAGTCGTGTCGGACATCCGTATTATTTAGCGGCCTGACTTTCATTATACTTTGCCCGCACAGCCCGCGCCAGCTGATCCGCGCATGACGTGGGCTTGTTGCCGCAGGTATTTCCACTCAGATACCCTTCAATCTGCTCCACCGTCATCCCCTCGACCAGTTTGCCGATCGCTTTCAGATTACCGTTGCATCCATTGGTAAACACAACATTTCTCACCACATCGCCGTCCAGATCAAACGCGATCTGTGTCGCGCAGACCATCTGTGTTTTTGCTGTATATCTCATGACATTTCCTCCTTTTTTTGCACACCAGATACGACTTCATATTAGCACGCAAACGAGGGGATGTCCATTCATTTTTATCATGACATTTTCTACTCATCCGGATCCAGATTATCAAAAATCTCCGAATCATAGAACTCCCGGATTGTAACGCCCAGCCCATCCGCAATTTTGTTGATATTAACAATCCCTGGATTTTTGCTCTTACCATTCATAATACTTTTATATGTAGAGGGCGGCATTCCAGCACGGTAACTGACGAAATAACCGGTGAGGTTTTTCTTCCTGCACAATTCAGCAATCCGGTAACTCGTTGCTTCACATATCGTCATAGTTATCCTCCTTTTTTGTCACTAAGTGTAGACGAAATTTTTCGGATACTAGGGCGATATATCGTCCTGCGCTATATTATTCTTTTTCTTATTAAACCGCCATTAACTATAAATATGTTTGTACAGACCGTTTTCCAAAAATCCTGCAGACAAAAATAGCAGGCAACCGCATGCCAGCGATTGTCTGCCAATCTTATTTCCCGATGACCGATTCTTCTATTGCCGTCCATCCTGCTTTTCCTTATAGCCGAGCGCCATTTCCAGCGCCTCCTTTTCTTCATTGCCAAGCAGAACGTCTGTCCGGCCGCGATCAACTTCTTTCAGATATAAATAACACCCTTCTCGGCTGTGTACCGCATTCATCACCAGCCCGGAATTCGTATAATCCAGAAGCGCAAATGCAAAGCTTAAATTGCCGCCCATCCCTTTGAATGCGTTGTATTTTACCATTCCAAACTTCTGAAAGGATGCGCGCATATTTTTGTTTACCGTGCGGATCAGATCTTTGTTCGCCCGATCCTGTGATTTGAGCTCCTGAATATCCTCCGAAAGACGGATCATCATTGCTTCCAGTGATTCCGCGTCCCTGCCCCTCATGAAATAATCGTATCGCCGATACAGCTTTCTCATTTGTATAATGCATACGATCACTATAATCAGCAAAATTCCCACCAGAACGGCCATTGCTATAACCAGTCCGGCAAGATCAATTCCACTACCTAATGTTCCTTCCATCTGGATGTCTCCTCTGATTCAGCACAAAACCGAATGTTCAATGCATGGATTCCATCATCTCAATAATCCGTTCCAGATCTTCCTTTGAATAATACTCGATCTCTATTTTCCCTTTGTTTGAATCCCTGCGGGCAATGGTTACTTTCGTGCCCATAACTTCTTTCAGGCGATGCTCGATATTTTGAAAAATCAGCTCAGTAGCGGTGTCTGTTTCTGTCTTTTTTTTCTCCCTGACAGGTCTGGTCAGTTGCTTTACCGCCTTTTCGACACTCCGCACACTCATACCCTCATCGACGATCCGGACCGCCAGCTCCCGCTGCTTCTGCGGATCTTCGACCGCCAGAAGCGCCCGTGCGTGCCCATTGCTCAGCTGATTCTCCGCAAGCATCTGCTGCACTTCGGGATCAAGCTTTAAGAGCCGCAGGCTGTTTGTGATAGTTGTACGGTTCTTGGAAACCCGGATGGCGATTTCCTCCTGCTTCAGATGAAATTCCTGCATCAGACACTGATATGCCTTTGCCTCCTCCAGCGGATTCAGATCCTCCCGCTGTACATTCTCGATCAGGGCGATCTCCATTGCCTGTCCGCGACTATATTCCCGAATAACAACCGGCACTTCCTTTATTCCAGCCAGCTTTGCCGCCCGCCAGCGGCGTTCGCCGGCAATAATCTCATAGCGCTCCCCCTTCGGCTGCACCAAAAGCGGCTGCAATATCCCATACTGCCGGATCGAATCCGCCAGCTCCTGCAATTGCTCCTCCGGAAAATCTTTACGCGGCTGCTCCGGATTCGGTTCGATTTTAGAAAGGCGCACCGTGATCTGTGCCGTCGTCTGTTCTTTTGATTCCTGTGCCCCTATCCCGGTACTATCTGCCGTCTTCTGCCCGTTATCTTTCTCTCTGGCCACTTCCTGAACAACTTCCTCACCAAAAAATGCGCCCAGGCCTTTCCCCAGTCCTCGTTTTACCTTTGCCATCATTCCACCCCTCTGCTTATCACTTCCGCTGCCAGCATCCGATAGCTTTCCGCTCCCGAAGAACGGCTGTCATACAAATTTATCGGCATTCCATGGCTTGGCGCTTCCGCCAGCCGCACATTCCGCGGAATTATCGTTTTGTAAATCGTACGGTTCAGATGGCTTTTCACATTTTCCACTACCTCCAGGGAAAGATTTGTGCGGGCGTCATACATGGTAAACACCACGCCCTCCAGCTCCAGCCTTGGATTGAGTTTTTTTCTGACCAGGTCCACCGTCTGCAGGATCTGACTCAGACCTTCCAGCGCGTAATATTCGCACTGAATCGGCACCAGAACCGTATCTGCAGCCACCAATGCATTGATTGTCAGAAGATTCAACGACGGAGGACAGTCGATAATGATAAAATCATATTCCGCTTCCACTTTCTGAAGCTCCCGGCCCAGCAGTTTTTCCTTGTCTTCTACGTCCAGCAATTCTATTTCCACCGCCGCCAGGTCAACATCCGATGGAAGCACATCAAGGTTTTCCTGAACATCACGGATAATACACTCTCCCACCGAACATTCCCCGATCAACAGCTCGTATACGGTTTTATCCATATAGCCCTTTTCAAAACCAAGGCCGCTGGTCGCGTTGCCCTGTGGGTCAAAATCAACCGTCAGCACCTTCTGTCCGGCTTCGGCCAAACAGGCAGAAAGATTAATTGCCGTGGTTGTCTTCCCGACTCCGCCCTTCTGATTTGCTATCGCAATAATTCTTCCCATAGCTCCATCCTTTTCGTAAAACATCGCAGTCTGTTTTTCAGTATAACATATTTTTCACGCTTTTCCTATGTTGAATCAAAAAATAATTAGATTTTGTTGTTTATGATGAAAAATTGTATTATACTAATAGCGGTTCGTTTCAATTCAAACAGGAGGCGCTATGAAAGCGAAAAAGAAATTACTTACTTTGCTCATTCTTTCCGCGGGCAGCGTTGTCGTCAGTGGTGCCGGCATTGCCGCTGTTAATAAACTGATCAAAATGTCCGCAGTCTCCCGCAATCTTCTTTCGGAGCCGGAACACCAATGTTACAAATGGCGTCTCGGTGACATTTATTACACCAAGACAGGCTCTGGTAAACCCTTATTGCTGATTCATGATCTCAGCTCGTTTTCCTGCGGTTTTGAGTGGAGCCGTCTGATTCCTTTGCTCCAGGAACAGTATACCATATATACGATTGATCTTCTGGGCTGCGGCCGCTCCGAAAAAATAAATATGACTTATACCAATTACCTGTATGTACAGCTGATCACAGATTTTATCCATTCGGTAATCGGCCGCCGTACAAATGTTATCGCTACCGGAGAAGCCGCTTCGATTCCGATTATGGCCTGCTACAGTACTCCAAGCCTGTTTGACCAGATCATGCTGATCAATCCGCTTTCTCTGCTTGATTATAGCCAGATTCCGGGACGAAGCGCACGATTCTTCAAATTTATTCTTGACCTCCCGGTTATCGGTACCATGATCTACCATATGGCAAGCAGTCGAAAGTCTATAGAAACACTCTTTACAGAAGAGTTTTTCTGTAACCCGGTTTCCGTAACTCCTTATTATACAGATCGCTATTATGAAGCGGCTCATCTCGGCGCCTACCCAAAAGCCGTTTTTACCAGTTGTTTCTGCAATTATACAAAGTGCAACCTGGTCAATGCTCTTAAAAAGATAGACAATAGCATTTATCTGGTAGGGGGAGCAAAGCTGGGCGCGATTTCCGAGCAACTTGAGGAATACAAAAAATATAATTCCTCTATTGAAACTTTTCTGATCCCAAACACTCGTGAATTGCCGCAAATGGAAGCGCCAGGGCAGGTATGCGAATTGATCCAAACCTACCTCTGACGGGTAAATCCTTCTTCCAATGTTTCACGTGAAACATTTTTAGTGATGTTCCACGTAAAATAATTTTGCCAGTGTTTCACGTGAAACATTGGCAAAAACAAAATTGCTAGGTACCCCATCATTACTTGCAGTCATGAATTGCTACTCACAAATATAAAAGGAGGAATTGACTTATGATAACATTTAACCATTTTAACTTCAATGTGCTCAATCTGGAGAAAAGTATTGCATTCTATAAAGAAGCACTGGATTTGACTCCAGTGCGTGAAAAACCTGCTGCAGATGGTTCTTTTAAACTTGTCTATCTTGGAGATGGGAAAACGGACTTTCGTCTGGAACTTACCTGGCTGCGTGACCGCACAGAACCGTACAATCTCGGCGAATGTGAATTTCATCTTGCATTCGCAATGGACGATTTCGATGCTCTCCATCAAAAGCACAAGGATTTAGGAATTATCTGTTTTGAAAACGAAGCAATGGGTATTTATTTTATCATAGATCCGGATGGATACTGGATTGAAATTATTCCCGCATAAACAAATTATAGCGGTTCTTTTCCCGGCAATCCTGCCTTGCGCGGATATTTTTTGCTCGTCGGTCGAACCTTGCGCACCTGTACAATTGCCCGCTCCACATCGGTATCTGCCAGGCAAAAACGCACAACCTTTTCCAGATCTCCTCCCAGAATCTTCACCGCGTTCTTTGCTGCAATCAGCTCATCATCAATCTGACCGGATTTATAAGGAAGGAAATATCCTCCGACACGAACAAAGGGAAGACAGTATTCCGACAGTGTAGCTGTATTGGCTACCGCACGTGAGACACACAGGTCATATTGTTCCCGGTGCGCGGTATCCCGGCCGTAATCTTCTGCCCGCCCGTGAATCGCGACGATCTGTTTTAATCTGAGGCAGGAAATTACTTCGTCCAGAAAACGAATCCGCTTGTTCAAAGAATCCAGGAGAGTTATCCGCAGCTGCGGAAAGGCAATTTTCAAAGGAATTCCCGGAAAACCGGCTCCCGTACCGACATCAATAACATCCGCGCTTCGCTCTGCCAGATCGTCAACCGCCCATACCAGGGAAAGACTATCAATAAAATGCTTGCGGATCACCTCATCCATTTCTGTGATCGCCGTCAGATTCATGACACGGTTCCAATCTATCAGCAACTCATAATACTGATGAAACTGCTCCATCTGCCAATCGGTCAGCACTATTCCCAGATTTTTCAATCCTGCACGGAACTTATCCACAAATTCCTGGTTCATTCGTCCTCTCCTGTTGATAACCTGCCGCGTCGATGCTGTTCCAGGTGGATAAGCAGCACCGAAATGTCCGCCGGTGAAACGCCGGAAATCCGCGACGCCTGCCCAATAGAGGCCGGCTGATATTTGTTCAGTTTCTGTACGGCCTCGATTCGCAGGCTTTTTACCGTGCTGTAGTCAAAATTTGTGCTTAATTTCTTGCTTTCCAGTTTCTTAAAGTGCTCCACCTGCGCCTGCTGACGTTTCAGATAACCTTCGTACTTGATGTTTATGTCAACCTGTTCTGCTGTATCGCGTGAAAGCTGCGGGCGATCCGGATCGATTTCCGCTGTCAGAAAATATCCCAGCTCCGGCCGGCGCATCAGCTCCACCAGCGGCATTCCGGTCTTTAATTCCGTACTCCCATGGCTGCGTAAAAATTCCTGCACACACGGCGTCACACCGACAACCGTCTTTTTCACACGATCCAGTTCTGCGTCAATCGCTTCCTGTTTTTTTACTACCTTCTCATACATTGCGTCCGGCACCAGACCGATCTCATGCCCGATCGCGGATAATCGCAGATCCGCATTGTCCTGCCGCAAAAGCAGCCGGTATTCCGCCCGCGAGGTCATCATGCGGTACGGTTCATGATTCTCCTTCGTCACCAAATCATCAATCAGCACGCCAATATAGGCCTGCGAACGATCGAGCACATACGGTTTCCGCCCAAGCACCTGCATGGCTGCGTTCACACCGGCCATAAAACCCTGGACCGCCGCCTCTTCATAACCGGAGCTGCCGTTAAACTGTCCGCCGCTGAACAGGCCATGGATTTTTTTGAATTCCAGACTTGGGCGCAGCTGCAGGGAATTGATGCAGTCGTATTCAATTGCGTAGGCGTTGCGTACAATCGCTACGTGCTCCAGGCCGGGCACAGTGTGATACATCGCGTGCTGAACATCCTCAGGCAATGAACTGGACATTCCGCCAAGATACATTTCGTGCGTATACAATCCCTCCGGCTCGACAAAAACCTGGTGGCGCTCCTTGTCCGGAAATTTGACTACTTTATCCTCAATCGAAGGACAATACCGCGGTCCCGTCCCCTCAATCGCACCGGAAAACAAAGGCGAACGATCCAGATTATCACGGATAATCTGATGCGTTTGCTCGTTTGTGTAAGTCAGCCAGCAGGAAACCTGAGGTTTCTGGATGGATTCCGGATTCGTTGAAAATGAAAACGGTACGATCGGTTCATCGCCAAACTGCTCCGTCATTTTAGAAAAATCGATGGTGCGCCCATCCACACGCGCCGGCGTACCGGTTTTAAAACGAAACATTTCAATTCCGTTCGCAATCAGCGACTCTGTCAAATGCTTGGCTGATTGCAATCCGTTTGGACCCGTTTCATTGCTGACGTCACCGAAAATACAGCGGGCACGCAGATAGGTTCCCGTCGCCAGAACAACCGCCTTCGCGTGATAAACTGCGCCCGAAAAAGTCTTTACTCCGACAATTGCCTGATCTTCCACAATAATTTCCGACACCTCGGCCTGTCGGATTGTCAGATGCTCCGTTTCCTCCAGCGTTCGGCGCATCGCGCGGCTGTAAGCCTGTTTATCCGCCTGCGCCCTCAGAGAATGAACCGCCGGTCCCTTTGAAGAATTAAGCATTTTTGATTGAATAAAGGTTTTATCAATATTTTTTCCCATTTCGCCGCCGAGCGCGTCCAGTTCCCGCACCAGATGTCCCTTGGAGCTTCCCCCCACATTGGGATTGCACGGCATCAGTGCAATACTGTCGACACTGATCGTAAATACAATCGTTTCCAGTCCCAGCCGCGCACAGGCCAATGCCGCCTCGCAGCCTGCATGACCGGCCCCGACAACGACAATATCATAATATTCCTCCAGATATGGCATGTTCCATTCCTACTTTCCCATACAAAACCGGCCAAAAATTTCATTGACCAGGTCATCGCCAACCGATTCTCCGATAATGCTGCCAAGCTGACTGTACGCATCCATCATATCGATCGTCAACACATCCTCCGGCATCCCCTCGTGGATGCCCTGTACCACGAGACGTAAACTTTCCAATGCGCAGGACAATGCTTCTTTATGACGCATATTTGTGATCACAACCTGATTATTAAAATCCAGTTTTCCACTGTAAAATAACGCTTCCACCGCTTTTCCAAGCTCATCTATCCCGGTTTCTTCTTTCGCGGAAACCGCAATTACCGGCCGGCCGGTTTTTTCCTCAAGTTCTTCCCTGGAAACCGTAAGTTCAAGATCATTTTTGTTCAGAAGTACAATTGCCTTTCTTTCCTGTATCAGTTCCATGATCATCGCATCATTGGTGTCTAACGGCCGGGAACCGTCCGCCACGTATATAATCAGATCCGCGCGGTCCGCCATCTGTCTGGCCCGTTCCACACCCATCTGCTCAATGATATCATCCGTTGCACGGATTCCCGCGGTATCAATAATATGCAGATTGACATCCCTAAGGCGGATTTCTTCTTCCAGAGTGTCCCTCGTCGTCCCCGCAATATCGGTGACAATCGCGCGATCCTCACCAAGCAGCGCATTCATCAGGGATGATTTACCTGCGTTCGGTTTTCCGAGAATCACCGTGCGTACCCCTTCTGACATAATCCGGCCATCGTCCGCCGAATTTACCATTTCTTCCAGCTCTTTCAGCATCGGCGCCAGTTTTTCTTCCAGCACGGTCGTGTATCCTTCCAGAGAAATATGCTCCGGATCGTCCAACGCCGATTCAATATAAGCGATCTGATAGATCAATGCTTCCCTCAGCGCCCGTACCCGTCTGGAGACCGAACCGCGCAGCTGACTGACGGAGCTTTGCAGCGCGTATTCATTTCCCGCCTGAACGGTATCCATGACTGCTTCCGCCTGCGCCAGATCAATGCGTCCATTCAAAAAAGCCCGTTTTGTAAATTCTCCCGGCTCGGCAATTCGCGCCCCATGGTGAACCACCGCTTCCAGGATTTTCTGCATCACCAGAATTCCACCGTGACTGTCGATTTCCACTGTGTCTTCCGCGGTATAGCTGTGCGGCGCGTGCATTACCATTACCAGAACTTCATCGATCAATCGATCCTCATCCCAGATCGTCCCGTAATGAATAGTGTGCGTCGGTACATTCGACAGTGTTTTTCCTGTTTTCGCGCTCCGAAAAATTTCATCAACAACCGAAATTGCCCTGTCTCCGCTGACCCGGATAATTCCGATTCCGGCATTATTCATTGCAGTCGCCACAGCAGCAATTGTATCCGACTTTCTATTTTCTCTCATAACGCTCTATTTCTCTTTCAAAAAGAAAGCGCCTGGCGGTGGCCACACCACTACCAGACGCCCAACAATTTCCTGTTTTATTCCTGTTCCGTTTGATTTTCCACGGATGTTTCCACAACCGTTTCTACCGGATCCGCAGCTCTTTCCTGACGCTCCGCGCGGCGCTCCCGGTCCGCGAAGCGATCTCTGCGTGATCCATAGCGTCCGCCGCGGGAACCTCCATAGCTTTCCCTCTTTGGCAGGATAACCACATGACGATAGGGATCCTCACCCTCGCTTTTTGTCACCACATAGCGATCATTTTGCAGCGCCGAATGAATGATGCGACGTTCATACGGGTTCATCGGCTCGAGAGATACCGGATGTTTTGTTCGCTTTACTTTATAGGAAATATTTTTTGCAAGCGTTTCCAGAGTTTCTTTTCTTCTCTCACGATAATTTTCCGTATCCAGCTTAACTCTCAGATATCCTTCTGTTTCCCGGTTTACTACCAAACTGACCAGATATTGCAACGAATCCAGGGTTTGTCCGCGCTTACCAATCAGTAAACCCATGTCCTCGCCATTCATCATGATCTGCATCTCACCCTCGTCCAGCTTGAGAGATGTTTCCACGTCCACATTCATGCCCATTGCGGAAAAAACCTGTCCAAGAAATTCTTTTGCTGCTTTCTGTACCACTTCCGGATCCGCTTTTACCGGCTGTTTCGGTTTTTCTTCCCGAACCGGCTTGGGCTGCTCGATCACCCGCTTTTCTGCGCGCTCTCGGCGGCCGTATTCTCTGCCTTCTTTATTTTTCTTTCCTTCCCTGCCTTCACGGTTTTCTCTCCGCTTTTTCTCCTGGTGCTCGGACGAAAACCGTTCCTGTCCTGACTCTTCCGGCTTTTCTTCTGCCAATGCCACTGATGATTTTTGTATCAAACTATTTTCAGCATTTACTTTTTCCTGCACAGCGGCCTTTTCCTGTGCAATTTTTTCTGCAGCTGCTTTTTCTGCTGCGATTTTCTCCGCTGCGGCCTTTTCCGCTGCCTTCGCTGTCTCTTTTTCTGCCTTTTCTTTTTCAGCCGCAAGCTTCTTCGCTGCTTTTTCTTCCTCTTCCGTCATGATCTTTGCACGGATTACGCAGGGCTTTCCGCCAATAAAACCAAAAAACCCGGAACTTTCTTTCTGAATGATATCATAATGCAAATGTTCGCTGGTCGTCTGTAGCTCGATCAAAGCCTTGGTAATCGCTTCGTCCAGCGTCTTTGCGGAAACGGTAATCACATCCATGATCCAATTCCTCCTTACTTGTTGTTTTGTTTTTCATTGTACCTTGCGACCATATTTGCCTTTGCCGCGAGACTTCCGGGTTTCGCGTTTTTATTATAGTAATCCGTCGATTCTTTTATCTGTTCACTGGTTTTTTCTTTTTTCTCCGCAATGATCTGCTCCTCACGCTCCGCGGCGGCCTGGATATTTTTCAGACTGGCGCTTGCATTCTGATTAATTCTCTGCGGTGGAAGACCTTTTTTCTCGCGCTTCTTATTTGCCTTTTCAATATTCTTTTTAATCATTTCATCCAGATCAATCTTATTCAGATACTGATTGATCAGCAGCTGCTGGACAATCTGAAGCACACTGCTGGCTACCCAGTAAATACCAATTGCCGCCGGGAACGTAAAGCAGAAAAACAAAGAAATCAGCGGCATTGTGATATTCATCTGCTTCATCATCTGCGCACTGGTATTATTCTCATCCTGCTGCGACGCCGACTGATTTGCCGTCATCAGCTTCGCGCTGTACCATTGGCTTAAACCGGCCAGAATCGGGATAATCCAGGCAGGATTCGGCATAAATCCCTGCCAAGGATTGGTCGCGAGGTTAATACCGAGAAATGAGTTCATTTTTTCAATTGCTGCGGCGTTTTCCGTAATCACGCTGGCAGCCTCCGGAAAAGCAGTACTCAGATCCGCCCACTGAGACGGGTTGAGTTTATAAAGAATGTCAACCATCTTATTGCCCAGTGCTTCACCGGTAACCCCGGTCAGATCGCCAATCGCACTCACGCCGCTTAAATTTACTCCATGATCTGTGGCAAACTGCAGCAAAGCCGCGCCTGCGCCTTCGGTAAGCGCATTTGCGTCAGCTACGTTTGTGATCGCGTAAACCACGTTCATAAAATACTCTTTTACGGAAACCACATACGCCGGAATGTTGTAAATCACACGATAAAGAGCAAACAGGATCGGCAGTTGAATAATCAGCTGCAGGCAGCCTCCGGTCATTGAATAACCGTACTTTTCATAGACTGCTCTCGTCTCCACGTTCATCTTCATCATGGAATCGTTATCTTTTTTATTTTTGTATTTGTTCTGAATGGCCTGCAGCTCCGGCTGCATAATTGCCATCAGTTTGGATGATTTCTGCTGAGAAATCGTAAACGGAAGCAATATCAGTTTTACCGCAATTGTAAATAAAATAATGCACAGGCCGATATTCAAAATTCCAAAGGTGCTGGTAAAACGGAACAGCATATCCATGATTACACCAAGAATGGATGAAATCGGCCCCAATATAAAGCTGCTCGTCTTTGTCAATACTAAATAATCCAATCTGTTACCTCCTCTTATGTTACGGAACCGGGTCATAGCCGCCTTCTGCCCATGGATGGCATCGCAGGATGCGCTTCACAGACAACCATAATCCTTTCACAACACCATATTTTTCCAGTGCTTCCACGGCATATTGAGAGCACGTCGGTGTGTATATACAGTGAGTTCTGAGCTTTAACGGGGAAAGAAAAATCTGATATCCCCGAATTATGAGAATCAATCCCTTTTTGATCATTTTTCTCACTTCAATTCTTTCATTAAGATACCCTGTGTTCCGCAAAGATGCAAAAACGCACGCTCCATCGCATGATATTCATCGCCCGCCGCTGCGGGTCTTACAACAATCACAATGTCCAAACCAGTCTGTAATATATCCCTGTTCAGGCGAAAACACTCCCGAATCAGTCTCACACATCGATGTCTGACTACACTGTTTCCAACCTTTTTACTTACGGAAATTCCAATCCGGCTCTCCCCTGCCCCCCGTTTCATCACATACATGACCAGGCGGCGGTTTGCCACCGATTTTCCTTTTTTATATACCGTCTGAAAATCCGCGTTTTTTTTGATACTTGGAAATCGTTTCATATTAATTTTGAGTTAAAGGAAAGGCCACAATTTCTTGTGACCTTCGTTTATCAGGCAGTTAATTTTGCTCTGCCTTTAGCTCGTCTTGCTGCCAATACTTTCCTTCCGCCCGGAGTACTCATCCTGGCACGGAAGCCATGGACCTTCGACCTTTGTCTTTTTTTCGGCTGAAATGTCATTTTCATATCGCGGCACCTCCTCTGCAATTACTTATCCAATCAATCGATACATTACGACCGTTTTTGTGGAGCATCTTCTCAATTATATAGAAAAGCTGCGCCTTCGTCAAGCAATATTTTCAATTATTTTAACCGCACTTTAACTGTTCGTTTTCATCCTTATTTTAATACTTTCATCACGATTTTACCGATAATGCCAACCAGAACTGCCGCCGCGACCGCCTCCGGAATACCGGATGCAATCACCGTCCCCATGATCAGTCCCCAGACTGCATCAATTGCCACGCTTCTCATAGCCGCGTACTCAGACGCCAATAATACATAAATGCTGCCCATGACGAAAGCCGTGTTGACCATGGATCCCAGAAATCCGGCGATTGGGAGAGATATTGTCGTATTTATTCTCAGTTTTTTCGCAATAATCCAGAACCAGCCGGAAATGACTCCAATCATCATCCTGCAGCCAACCGAAATCCATATGGCTTTTAACGCTCCCGCAAGTCCGCTCATACTCATAAACGGTGAAAACGCAAACGAGAGAAGTGTTGGCGCCATCGTATTGCTGATCATAGAACAAAACCCAAAAACTACGCCCAGAATTGCGCCGGCCAACGGTCCAAACCAGATTGCCCCGAGAATAACCGGAATGTGTACGGTTGTCGCCTTGATAATCGGTAGCTGGATCATCCCCAGCGGAGTATTCGCCAGTAAAATCACAATTGCTGCCATCAGTGCGACACTTGTCATCCATCGCAGATCTTTCTTACCCATATTCTATTTTCCTCCTGCTACTGTTCTTATTTGAAAGATACAATGCATGCTGTAAAATGATTGTACCCATCGTCCTTAAAAATGTCAATAAAAACGTATGTGAATAAGTTATCCACACGATGTGGATAACTCTGTTGATAATTCATGAAAAACAATTGAAAAAATCAGTATTTTGTTATACAATAGAGGACAGGCTGAGTCAGCAATCTTATACACATTTTGATAGGAGACGCTTCGTTATGTTGGAAACACTCAAAGAAAAATGGAACGATATTCTGCTATATTTAAAAGAGGAACATGAAATTTCCGATGTTTCTTATAAAACCTGGCTTCTTCCTCTGAAAGTATACAATACCAATACGGACGGAACCGTGCAGATTATTGTTCCGGACGCCAATTTTTCCGGTTATATCAAAAAGAAATATGGCTTTCTTCTTAAAATCGCGATTGAAGAAATTACCGGCCTGAAATGCGAACTTGATTTTGTCGTCGCAGATCAGATAAAAAATGAAGCGGATTCCAACGGACAACTGATCCGGCGCCAGCGCAACGCTGTCAGCCAGAGCGCTCTTCAAAACGCCAATCTGAATCCAAAATATACGTTTGATACGTTTGTGGTTGGCGCAAACAACAATCTTGCCCATGCCGCTTCCCTCGCTGTCGCCGAATCTCCCGGAGAGATTTATAACCCTCTCTTTATTTATGGCGGCGTGGGGCTGGGAAAAACACACCTGATGCACTCGATCGCCAATTTTATTCTCAAAAACAATCCGAAAGCCAAGATTCTTTATGTCACTTCGGAAAAATTTACAAACGAGCTGATAGACGCAATCCGCAATAAAAATAATTTTTCCACGACGGAATTTCGCGAAAAATACCGAAACAACGATGTGCTTTTAATTGATGATATTCAGTTTATTATCGGCAAGGAAAGCACCCAGGAAGAATTTTTCCATACCTTCAACGCAATGTATGAAGCAAAAAAGCAGATTATCATCTCCTCCGATAAGCCGCCGAAAGAAATTGAAACCCTTGAAGAGCGTCTCCGTTCCCGGTTTGAATGGGGCCTCACCGTCGATATCCAGTCTCCCGACTATGAAACCCGCATGGCAATTCTGAGAAAGAAGGAGGAACTGGAAGGCTATAATATCGACAACGAAGTAATCAAATACATTGCCACCAATATCAAATCAAATATCCGTGAACTGGAAGGCGCTCTCACCAAAATTGTCGCCCTGTCAAAACTTGACAATAATAAAGAAATCAATATTGCCCTGGCCGAAGAAGCGCTCAAAGACATTATCTCGCCGGGCGGTTCGCACGAAGTTACGCCGGAGAAAATTATTCAGGTAGTCAGTGATCATTTTAACCTGACACCACTCGATATTCTCTCTCAGAAGCGTACAAAGGAAATTGTTTACCCCAGACAAATTGCCATGTATCTCTGCCGTCATATGACCAATGTTCCTCTCCAGGAAATCGGCCGGGTACTGGGTGGGCGCGACCACACGACAATCATTCACGGAATTGATAAAATAACCTTAGATCTGCAGCAAAACCCGACTCTGCAAAATACAATCGACATTCTGATGAAAAAAATAAATCCACAATAAGCCCGTTATGTTATCCACATTTTTTGTGGAAATATTGTTTATTTTTGTGGGTAACTTTTCAAATTTTAAATTTATAATTTACTGACATCGTTATCTTGTGGAAAAACCTCCTTTTTTTCACAGGTACGATTCTGCTTTTCAACATTGTTTTTAACAGAAGAACTATTTACAGATAAAGGAAAAAACCTGGTTTTACACAAACTCACAACGACTACTACGAATACGACGAAATTTAAATTATATTATTTATAGATATCGCAAAATCAGCATCAGAAAGGAATTTATCCACATGAAACTTCAATTTCAGAAAGAATCTTTATTAAACGGAATCAATATTGTGTTCAAAGCGATTGCATCCAATACCTCCATGCCGATTCTGAAATGCATTCTGATAGATGCCAGTACCTCCGAAATAAAATTAACGGCGACAGATATGGATCTCGGGATCGAAACAAAAATCGAAGGCCTGATTCTCGAACATGGAAAAATAGCCCTGGACGCAAAATTGCTTTTTGAGATTATCCGTAAACTGCCGGATTCAGAATCCAGCGTAATCATTGTTTCCGACAATCTGTTCAACACTAGAATTGAATGTGAAAACGCGTTATTTACGATTCAGGGATTGGATGGCGAAGAATTTTCCTACCTCCCGTACATAGAAAGAGACCATTATATCTGTCTTTCGCAGCTTACGCTGCGGGAAGCGATCCGACAGACAATTTTCTCTATCGCTCCAAACGACAGTAACAAGATGATGAGCGGAGAACTATTGGAAGTCCACGATAATATTCTCAAAATTGTTTCCCTGGACGGTCATCGTATTTCTATCCATAATATTCTGCTGAGAGACCGTTATGAGGACCAGAAGGTTATTGTTCCGGGAAAAACTTTATCGGAAATCAGTAAGATACTGACGGGTGATAATGAAAAGGATGTGTTAATTTTCTTCAGCAAAAATCACATTCTGTTTGAGTTTGACGATACGGTTGTAATCTCCCGTCTGATTGAAGGAGAATATTTCAGAATTGATCATATGCTTTCCAACGATTATGAGACGCGTGTGAAAGTCAATAAGCGGGAGTTTATGGACAATATTGACCGTGCGATGATATTGATCCGCGATACGGACCGCAAACCGATTATTCTTACAATCGAAGACAGTAATGTAAATATGAGAGTCAAATCGTCATTTGGTATGATGAATGCGGACGTGTCCGCTCAGAAAACGGGCAGGGATATTATGATTGCTTTCAATCCAAAATTTCTTCTGGATGCATTGCGCGTAATTGATGATGAAGAGGTGGATCTGTATATGATGAATCCAAAGTCCCCCTGTTTTATCCGGGATGAAGCGGGGAGCTACATTTATCTGGTTCTTCCGGTAAACTTCATCGTTGAAAACTGACAGGATGTTTGAAAAAGGAGAAATATGGAAATAATAAAGCTGCATGACGATTATATTAAACTTGGCCAGGCGCTGAAAGCGGCCGGTTTATGTGAATCCGGTGTTGACGCAAAATATGCAATCGGTGACGGACTTGTTCAGGTAAATGGAGAAGTAGAATATCAGCGTGGCAAGAAACTGCACGCGGGCGATCTTGTGAATTATCGTGGAGAGACGATTCGGATTGAAAAATGATTATTGATTCTGTCGAATTAAAAAATTACCGCAACTATAACGAATTACATATGGATTTCAGTCCCGGAACAAACATTCTGTACGGCAACAACGCGCAGGGAAAGACAAACATTCTTGAAGCAGTGTATGTCTGTTGTACAACAAAATCACACCGCGGCAGTAAAGACAGAGAAATGATCCGTTTTGGTGAGGATGAATCTCACATAAAACTGAAGATACATAAGAAGGACGTCCCTTACCGTATTGATATGCATCTGAAAAAAAATAAGGCAAAGGGCGTCGCGGTCAACGGGATTCCGATTCGAAGGGCAAGCGAACTGTTTGGCATCGTAAATGTCGTATTTTTTTCTCCTGAGGATCTGAACCTGATTAAAAATGGCCCGGCAGAGCGAAGAAAATTTGTTGATATGGAGCTTTGCCAGCTCAACAAGCTGTATGTGCATTCTCTGGTTTCTTATAATCGGGCACTGATGCAGAGAAATAAACTGTTAAAAGAGCTTGTTTTCCATCCGGAATATGAGGAAACGCTGGATGTATGGGATATGCAGCTGATTCAGTACGGAAAGGAACTGATTCAATACCGGGGAAATTTTATTTCACAGCTTAATGAAATGATTGATGAGATTCATTGGAAGCTTTCCGGAGAAAAGGAACATCTCAAGATGGTCTATGATCCGGATACGGCTCCGGAATTTCTGGAAACGGAATTTGCGCGCAGCCGGGAACAGGATATCAGACAAAAGACAACTTTGACCGGTCCTCATCGGGATGATGTCGGATTTTATATTGGAGAAGTCGATATACGCCGTTTTGGTTCGCAGGGTCAGCAGCGGACCGCGGCACTATCTTTGAAGCTGGCGGAAATTGAGATTGTAAAAAAGATAGTAAACGATTACCCGGTACTTTTGCTGGATGATGTATTATCGGAGCTGGATTCGGAGCGGCAAAACCATTTACTGGAAGCAATCCGTCATATCCAGACAATGATCACCTGTACCGGGCTGGAGGATTTTGTCAGTCATCGTTTTCCGATTGATCAGATTTTTAAGGTAGTAGAAGGCACAGTTATTGATGAAAGAGGAGGACACTAAATGAGTACAGAATACGGCGCCGACCAGATTCAGATTTTGGAGGGACTGGAAGCGGTGAGGAAACGTCCCGGTATGTATATTGGCAGCACTTCATCGCGAGGCCTTCATCATCTTGTCTATGAGATTGTGGATAACGCGGTAGATGAGGCGCTTGCCGGTTATTGTGATAAAATTGAAGTGACAATCAATAAAGATAACTCTATCACGGTGATTGACGACGGCCGGGGAATTCCGGTTGGTATCCAGAAAAAAGCGGGAATTCCCGCTGTGGAAGTTGTATTTACAATTCTTCACGCCGGCGGAAAATTTGGCGGCGGAGGGTATAAAGTGTCGGGCGGCCTGCATGGTGTGGGCGCTTCGGTTGTCAATGCGCTTTCTACCTGGCTGGAGGTGCGCGTTTATCAGGATGGGAAAATTTATCAGCAGCGCTATGAGCGGGGAAAAGCAACATACGCATTGAAAGTTGTCGGTACCTGCTCCGCGCATAAGCATGGCACGGAAGTTCAATTTTTGCCGGATCCGGAAATTTTCGAGGAAACGGTCTATGATTTTGAAATTTTGCGTGTGCATCTGCAGGAGACGGCGTTTCTGACAAAAAATCTCAAAATTATTCTCAAGGATGACCGCGAAGAGAAGAAAGAGATGACGTTCCATTATGAGGGAGGCATCCGTGAGTTTGTTACCTATCTGAATAAGGGTAAGGCGCCGCTTTACGATCAGGTAATCTACTGTGAGGGCACAAAGGACAATGTCTACGTAGAAGTTGCGATGCAGCACAATGACTCTTATACAGAAAGTATTTATACTTTTGTCAATAATGTGAATACTCCGGAGGGAGGTACTCACCTGGCGGGATTTAAAAACGCCATGACAAAGACGATCAACGATTATGCCAGGAAAAATAAACTTCTCAAGGATAGCGAGGATAATCTGTCCGGCGAGGATATCCGCGAGGGTCTGACCACTGTAGTCAGCATAAAGATTGAGGAACCGCAGTTTGAGGGACAGACAAAACAGAAACTTGGCAACAGCGAGGCAAGAGGCGCGGTTGACAGCATTGTCTGTGAGCAGCTGACGTATTTTCTCGAGCAGAACCCGATCGCGGCGAAAAGCATCTGTGAAAAATCCATTCTGGCGCAGCGTGCCCGCGCGGCGGCCAGGAAGGCCCGCGATCTGACCAGGAGAAAAACCGCGCTGGAGAGCATGACCTTGCCAGGAAAACTGGCAGACTGCTCCAATAAGGATCCGGAAAAATGTGAGATTTTTATCGTCGAGGGTGATTCCGCAGGCGGTTCGGCAAAGACGGCGCGTTCCCGCGATACGCAGGCAATCCTGCCGTTGCGCGGTAAAATTCTGAATGTTGAGAAAGCAAGGCTGGATAAGGTATACGCAAACGCGGAAATTAAGGCCATGATCACTGCTTTTGGTACCGGTATTCATGATGATTTTGATATTTCCAAGCTCCGATACAATAAGATTATCATTATGACGGATGCGGATGTCGACGGCGCGCATATCAGTACACTGATGCTGACCTTTCTGTATCGCTTTATGCCGGAGCTGATCAAACAGGGACATGTTTACCTGGCGCAGCCGCCCTTATTTAAGCTTGAGAAAAACAAAAAAATCTGGTACGCCTACAGCGATGAGGAACTGAACCAGATTCTAAAAGAAGTTGGGCGTGATAATAATAATAAGATTCAGCGCTATAAAGGTCTTGGCGAGATGGATGCGGAACAGCTCTGGGAAACGACAATGGATCCGGAACGGCGGATTTTGCTGCGCGTAAATATGGATGACGATGTACTTTCCGAACTTGACCTGACATTTACGACACTGATGGGCGATCAGGTAGAGCCGAGGCGCGAGTTCATTGAGGCGAACGCGAAATATGTACAGAATCTGGACATTTAAGGCATTACTAAAGGAGATAACATATGGAACCGAATGTATTCGATAAGGTACATGAAATTGATTTGAAATCAACCATGGAAAAATCTTATATCGATTATGCCATGAGTGTCATTGCCTCCCGCGCGCTCCCGGATGTGCGGGATGGTTTAAAACCGGTACAGCGCCGGATTCTTTACGCGATGATCGAGCTGAACAACGGTCCGGACAAACCGCACAGAAAATGCGCGCGTATCGTCGGTGATACAATGGGTAAATATCATCCGCACGGTGATAGTTCAATCTATGGAGCGCTAGTCAATATGGCTCAGGAGTGGTCCACCCGTTATCCGCTGGTGGATGGCCATGGTAACTTTGGTTCCGTCGATGGCGACGGCGCCGCGGCCATGCGTTATACGGAAGCGCGCCTGAGCAAGATTTCCATGGAAATGCTTGCAGATATTAATAAAAATACCGTTGATTTCATGCCGAACTTTGATGAGACGGAAAAGGAACCGACGGTACTGCCGTCCCGCTATCCCAATCTGTTGGTAAACGGTACCTCCGGTATCGCGGTCGGTATGGCGACCAATATTCCGCCGCACAATCTGCGGGAGGTCGTCCAGGCCATCGTGCGGATCATTGATAACCGCGTCAATGAAGGCAGAGAAACTTCGATGGAAGAAGTCCTTGATCTGATCAAGGGTCCTGATTTTCCGACAGGTGCGGAGATTCTTGGTAAAGCTGGCATTGAGGAAGCATATCGGACAGGCCGCGGCAAAATAAAGGTGCGTGCCGTGACGGATATCGAGCCGATGCAAAACGGCAAAAACCGTATTGTTGTCACGGAGCTTCCGTTCCTGGTCAATAAGGCCAGGCTGATTGAAAAAATCGCGGATCTGGTCAAAGAAAAACGGATTGACGGTATTACGGATCTGAGGGATGAGTCCAACCGTCAGGGCATGCGGATTGTAATTGAGCTTCGCCGCGATGTAAATGCAAATATTGTGCTCAATCAGTTGTTAAAGCATACGCAGCTACAGGATACGTTTGGCGTAATCATGCTGGCTCTGGTAAACAATGAGCCCAAGGTGCTGAATATTCTGGAAATGCTTCAGTATTATCTGAAGCATCAAGAAGAGGTCGTCACACGACGCATAAAGTATGATCTGAACAAAGCGGAAGAACGCGCACATATTTTGCAGGGTCTGTTGACCGCGCTTGATCATATTGATGAAGTGATCCGGATTATCCGCGGATCAGATACGGTATTGGCTGCAAAAACGCAGCTGATGGAACGCTTTGGGCTGAGCGACGCACAGGCACAGGCAATTGTGGATATGCGTCTGCGTACATTAACCGGTCTGGAACGTGGCAGGCTAGAAAGTGAATACCAGGAGTTGGTCGTAAAAATTGAGGAGTTGAAGGCAATCCTTGCAGATGAGAATAAGTTACTTGGCGTAATCAAAGAGGAAATCCAGGTTATTGCGGATAAATATGGTGATGACCGCCGGACATCAATCAGTTTCGATGAATTTGATATGTCTACAGAGGATCTGATTCCAAATGAAACGACGATTGTGGCGATGACGAAGCTTGGCTATATCAAGCGCATGAGCGTTGATAATTTCAAGAGTCAGAACCGCGGAGGCAAAGGCATCAAGGGAATGCAGACAATCGATGAGGATTACATCGAAGAACTGATTCTGACGCGTAATCACAATTATATTATGTTCTTCACCGACAAGGGACGTGTATATCGTCTGAAAGCTTACGCGATTCCGGAAGGGAGCCGTACGGCAAGGGGAACCGCGATTGTCAATCTGATTCAGCTGCAGGCAGAGGAAAAGATTACAGCGATTGTTCCGGTAAAGGAATACGATGATACCGATTTCCTTATCATGGCGACAAAGAATGGCATGGTAAAACGCACTCCGGTCAGAGAATATGAAAATGTCCGTAAAAATGGTCTGCAGGCGATTGTGCTGCGTGAGGGTGATGAACTGATCGAGGTGAAGGGGACCGATAATACGAAGGATATTTTCCTTGTGACCAAACGCGGCCAGTGTATCCGTTTCCATGAAAGCGACGTGCGCGTGACCGGACGCGTTTCCATGGGCGTCATCGGCGTAAAACTGAATGAGGGCGATGAAGTAATCGGTATGCAGATGCATACGCAGGGAGATTGTCTTCTGGTTGTCTCAGCTAATGGTATGGGCAAGCGGACATCGATCGAAGAATTTTCCGCGCAGAATCGAGGTGGAAAGGGCGTACTCTGCTATAAGATCACAGAAAAAACAGGCGAATTGGTCGGCGCGAAGCTGGTGTTTGATGACCACGACATTATGATGATCACAACGGAGGGAATTGTAATCCGGATATCCGCGGAAGACATTTCCATCATCGGCCGCAATACTTCCGGAGTGAAGCTGATGAATATTGATCCGGAATCGCAGGTGCGGGTCGCCAGCATCGCAAAGGTCCGTGAAGACAGGAACAAAGAAGACAAAGTGGAAAACAATGGGCTGGAAAACAACGGCGAAAATATTGATGGACAAAATGAGAAAAATCCGCTATAATCAGTTCCATGCGATAGAGGGAGTAGCCGGCATGAAAGTGTAACTTGCGCGTCAGGACGATTGATTTACAATCCGCGTAAGTTTGAAATGGCAAGACTTTATTACGGAAAATATTTCTGTAGTAAAGTCTTGTTTTTTTGTAACAATAAACCCGAATTGCTGCTACTTTGTAAATTTATGTTTTTATGAACCTGCGTTAAAAAATGAAATTACACGGGAGGAAAACGATGAATTTTTTAATCAATGGGGTTTTATCCGTTACACCGCAGATGCTATTTATGTATGTGGTTGGTATTTTTTTAATCTGGCTGGCGGTTAAAAAGGGATGCGAACCGTCGCTTCTGCTCCCGATGGGATTTGGCGCGATTCTGGTAAATCTGCCGGATACGGGAGTTCTGAATCAGACGATGTCTGGAATCGGTGAAGTCACCGGTATTATTGAATGGCTATATGATGTTGGAATTGAGGCTGCGGAAGTCATGCCGATTCTGTTGTTTATCGGAATCGGCGCGATGATTGATTTTGGACCGCTGCTCTCGCAGCCAATTATGTTTCTGTTTGGAGCAGCCGCACAGTTTGGCATCTTTGTGGCAATCTGTATCGCCGCGGCACTTGGGTTTGACCTGAAGGACGCGATTTCCATTGGCGTTATTGGAGCGGCGGATGGTCCGACGTCCATACTTGTATCACAGATTATGAAATCGGATTATGTTGGTGCGATTGCGGTGGTTGCCTATTCTTACATGGCGTTAGTGCCGATCGTACAGCCGCTGGCGATCAAACTGGTGACGACAAAGAAGGAACGGCGCATTCACATGGAGTACCGGCCGGGAAATGTTTCGAAAAGCATGCGCATTGCATTTCCTATTGTGGTAACAATTATCGTAGGTATGATTGCACCGATGTCGGTGGCACTGGTTGGTTTTCTGATGTTTGGAAATCTTTTAAGAGAATGCGGAGTTCTGAATAATCTTTCGGATACAGCGCAGAATCAGCTGGTTAATCTGATCACGCTTCTGCTCGGAATAACGATTGCTTTCAGCATGCGGGCAGATGCTTTCGTGCGTGTAGATACCGTAATGATCATGGCAATCGGGTTGGCGGCGTTTGTATTTGACAGTATCGGCGGCGTATTGTTTGCCAAGATACTGAATCTGTTTTTGAAAGAAAAAATTAATCCAATGATCGGCGCGGCGGGAATATCCGCGTTTCCAATGTCTGCCCGCGTTGTACAAAAGCTGGCGAGCGAGGAGGAAAAAGGTAATATTATTCTGATGCATGCAGTGGGAGCTAATGTTTCCGGCCAGATTGCATCTGTAGTCGCGGGCGGCCTTCTGATCAGCCTGGGTGCACAATATCTGTAATAGCAGGAGGGTGAAAATAATGACAGGAAATCTGTATATCGCGCTGGAAATTATGGTAAAAGGAATGGGCGGAATCTTTGCCGCGTTAGGGATCATTGCAATTTGTGTATGGTTTATGCAGAAAATCTGTAAATGAGCAAATTTATGGGTTGACAATAAAAAAATTATCCAGTATAATCGTTAATGCGTCCAAAAAACACAGACGTTTTTTTGGGGCATGATCATATTGGAAATTGTAGTTCGGAGAAATACTCAAGAGGCCGAAGAGGCGCCCCTGCTAAGGGTGTAGGTCGGGCAACCGGCGCGAGGGTTCAAATCCCTCTTTCTCCGCTCAATTCCAAATGATTTCTTTTTTCACAAAAAATGGAAAAAAAGAAAAAAGATGAAAAAAAGTTGTTGACAAAAAGCTGACACAGTGGTAATATACAAAAGCTGTCGCTAAAAAGTCAGCGACGAGACGAACCTTGAAAATGGAAGATTGAACAGTGTTTAAAACCCTGAAGATTCCAAAGAGATAGCTGTCGTGGTAGACAGCTGCGGATGGAAACATTCAGAACAAAAAACGAACCAA
>JAJQAA010000052.1 GCA_021204045.1 Clostridiales bacterium | reverse complement strand
AAACAGAAAAATTCGTATCTGGGGCTAGCCGCCGCGCTAGCGGCTTGGTACAATATGGTCATCTGTGGCGGGCATGAGAAAAAATTGTTGCGCCATGCTATTGATAAAAAATAAACAAAGGAGGGGGTGCAAATTGGGCAAGTTAATGGCGATTGAAGATGCGCTGGACTTGATTCATGATGGCGATGGAGTAGCGGTTTCCGGTTTTATGCTGATGACCGTACCGCGTGAACTTTATCTGGGTGTCGCGAAGAGGTTCCTGGAGACGGGACATCCCTGCGGGCTCACCGTGATGCATGCGGCCGGCAATGGAAACAACAAGGATCAGGGCGTTTACGATATGAGTTACGAAGGCCTGATCACCCGCTATGTCACGGGGCATTTCGCGAACAACAGCAGGCTGATTGAGCTGACAAACGCAAATAAGGTAGCCAGCTATAACTTCCCGCAGGGTGTTATTGCTCACATGTACCGGGCGGCGGCGGCCGGAAAACCGGGCGAGATCACCAAAATCGGGCTGCACACGTTCTGTGATCCCCGTCTTCAGGGCGGCAAGATGAACGAGGCATGTAAGGACGATCTGGTAGAGCTGGTCAGGATTCAGGATGAGGATTATCTTCTTTACAAGACTCCGCAGCTGAATATCGGCCTGATCCGCGGCACCACGGCGGATGAGCACGGGAACATTTCCCTGGAGGAAGAGGGAGCTCCTGTCGACGCGCTGGATGTGGCGATGGCTGTGAAGGCGATGGGCGGCAAGGTGATTGCCCAGGTGAAAAATTATGTTTCCTCCGCTTCCATGGACAGGACAAAGGTCGTGATCCCTGGAAATATGGTCGATGCCGTGGTTGTGTGCAGCGATCCGCTTGAGAATCACCGCCAGACGCCGGGATCCTATTACAACCCGGTGCTTGCGGGTTATTATAAACAGGAAGGCTTGAGCTTTGGTAAGCTTGAGTTAAACGAGAGAAAGGTCATCGCGCGGCGCGCGGCCATGGAGCTCTCGGAAAATTCAGTAGTCAATCTGGGCATCGGTATCCCGGAGGGCGTGGCAGCCGTGGCCAATGAGGAAGGCCTTGGCGACCAGATCCTTCTGACGATCGAGAGCGGTCTGGTGGGCGGTATTCCGACGGGTGGCCAGGATTTCGGCTGTTCAGTCAACGCCTGGGCGGCACTTCCGATGACAACCCAGTTTGATTATTATAATGGCGGCAATCTGGCGCTCACCTGCCTTGGCTTCGCTGAGGTCGACGAGACCGGAAACGTCAACGTCAGCCGTTTCGGCACGCGGATCGCGGGCTGTGGCGGCCTGATCGACATCTCACAGGCGACCCATACGGTTGTGTTCTGCGGCACGATGACGGCGGGCGGCTTAAAGGAGAAGGTCGAGGACGGAAAGCTGGTCATTGTCCAGGAGGGCAAAAAGACCAAATTCAAGAAATCCGTGGAGCAAATCACATTCAGCTCCCGATTCAGCAGGGAGGCGAAGCAAAAGGTTCTGTTTATTACGGAGCGCTGCGTGTTCCGGGTGACCGACGAAGGGCTGGTACTGGCCGAAGTCGCGCCCGGGATCGATATCGAGAAAGATATCCTGCCTTACATGGAATTCAAGCCGGTGATTCCGGACGAGGTTCCACTGATGGATGCACGACTGTTTGAGGAAGCCCCGATGGGCCTTGGTGAAATCCTCGCAGCGAGAAAGGATGGTTAGGTATGGGAATATTTTTAATTCTCCTGAGCATTGTTTTAGTTATCGCACTGGTATTTAAGGGCGTGCCGATTTTTTATTCGGCGGTTATCGCCTCGATTTTCTGCCTGCTGACGGCGGTGCTGTTTACGGGCGCGGGCGCTGAGGCGGCCCGCTTGCCTATCTGGTCAGCGGTATGACGAGCACGGCTCGTCTGACCGATCCCACGGCCGCGAACTCCTACATATTCGGCCTGGGCAACTACTTTACGTCGAACTTCTTCATTTTCGTGCTGGGCGCGATCTTCGGAAAATTGTTTGACAACTCCGGCGCTGCTGATGCGATCGCGGAAGCGATCGTCTCTAAGCTGGGCGCGAAGGCGGTTATCCCGGCGATTATCCTGGTCGGCTTTGTACTGACCTATGGCGGCGTGTCCGTGTTCGTTGCGTTCTTTGCGATGTATCCGCTGATGCTTTCCCTGTTTAAGGAAGCCGATATCCCGAGGCGGTTGCTGCCGCTGTTCTACTTCGCAGGCGCCGGTACCGGTTCCGGATGGGCGCCCGGTTCTCCGCAGGCACACAACCTACTGCCGGCTACGGCTCTGAATGTGAGCCCGGCGTCCTGGTTTGGTCCCGGCTGGGCATTTGTTATCATCGAGATGATCATGGTTGTGGCCTTCGTGTTCTGGTACACGGATCACTGCAAGAAGAACGGTGAGCATTTCGTGCTGAGCGAGGCCGATAAGAAGGTCATCGCCGAGAAGGAAGCAAAGGACGCGTCCATGCGTCCGAGCTGGATCCTGGCGATTGTTCCGATGATCGTGCTGATTCTGGTTCTGAACGTCGTGAAACTGGCGGTTCCGGTTTCCCTGACTGTTGGTATTGTGGTTGCAATTGTCTGCTTCTTCAAGAGCTATGATCTGTCCAAGTTCTGGAGCATGATGAGCGAGGGCGCCATGGGCGGTGTTTCCTCACTGTTTAATACCGCGGCTATCGTTGGTTTCGGCGCCGTTGTTCAGGCGGTTCCGGCTTACGCTCCGCTGTGCGGCATTCTGGTGAACTCGGTGAGCAACCCGATCGTTGCCTCCGTTGTGACAGTCGGTGGACTTGCCGGTGTTACCGGTTCCGGTACCGGCGGTATCGGTCTGGCTATGCCGGTTGTAATCGAGAACTTCATCGGCGATCTGGCGGCCAATGTCAACAATGTTAACCTGGCGGCTTTGTCCCGTTGCACATCTATCGCCGCTCTGACGCTGGATTCAGTGCCGCACTGCGGCCTGGTAGTGTCGGTTATCAACTTTACGGGCAACGATCACAAGAGCTCTTATCTGCCCTGCTCGGTCGTGTTCGTTATCGCGCCGATTATTACGGTTACGCTGATGCTGCTCTTTATCATCGCGACCGGACAGACCTATCTGGTATAGCAATGAAAAGCGGCCTGGCGCCGCTTGACATCATAGCGTCCGTGGGCTGCGCAGACAGCCGTTCCTCATATGGCCGTATATGGTGAAAAAGAATCGACCCTGCGACGCGGGCTGGCTCGCGCGGGGGTCGATTTCTTACAATAGAAAGGAGATGAAATGATGGAACTGAAGTACATTCTGCTGGACAAAAAGGACGGCGTTGCGACGATCACATTTCACCGTCCGGAGGCGTTGAACGCGCTCAACAGCGCGGTTCTGGCGGATCTGGACGCGGCAGTGGATGATGTGGCGGCGGATCCGGAGGTTCGCGTGGTGGTGTTTACCGGCGAGGGCAAGTCCTTTATTTCCGGCGCCGACATCAACGAGATGGACGGCTGTATCGGTCTGGAGATTGTTGAGTATTCCCGCAGGGGCGTCGAGGTCTTCCGCAAGATTGAGAAGATGACAAAGCCGACGATCGCCGCGGTCAACGGCTACGCTTTCGGCGGAGGATTTGAGTTTGTGCTCTGCACGGACATCCGTATTGCTAATGAGAAGGCCAAGCTTCGCCTGCCTGAGGTGACGCTGGGAATCGTTCCCGGTTTCAACGGAACGCAGCGCCTGCCCAAATGTGTGGGTATGAGCAAGGCGAAGGAAATTATTTTTACCGGGAAGATGTTGACAGCCGCGGATGCGCTGGAGCTGGGGATCCTGAATAAGGTTGTTCCGGTGGATAAGCTGATGGAAGAGACTTACGCGATGGCTGCGCAGATCGCGGACAATTCCGCGTCAGCGATCTCGCTGGTGAAAGCGGCGATGACAGCCGGTGAGGAGATGGACATCGATATCGGCAAGAATATCGAGCTGGGCTACATGGCAGCCTGCTTTGGCACGCCGGATCAGATTGAGGGCTTCAACTCCTTTAAGGAGAAACGCGCCGCGAAATTCCGCTAAGACTGGTGTTTGTTAAGAAACGAAGAAAAGTATGGGAAGAGAACCCGGCGGGGGGCAAGTGCCCCTTTGACGATAGGATTATAGAAAGTTTTGAGGTGAATGACTATGGCATATCAGGGACGTGGATTGTATCTGGAAGAATTTGAGATTGGAAAGACGTATGAGAGCGCGGCGCGCACGATTACCGAGGCGGATGTCGTGAATTTCGCGGGACTTTCCGGCGATTTCAACCCGCTGCATATGGATGAGGAATTCGGCAAGACAAACATGTTTGGCAAGCGGATCGCGCATGGAGCCCTGGGACTTATCATTGCGACCGGCATGTCCAACCAGACCGGGCTTTATGAAGGAACGACGATCGCTTTCATGGAGCTGACCTGCAAATATGTTGCGCCGCTCTGCATTGGCGATACGGTACATCTGGAGATGGTTCCGACCGAGACGATTCACAGTAAAAAGCCGGGCCGTGGAATCCTGAAGGTTGACGCGAAGCTGGTCAATCAGGAGGGTAAGGTAATTCTGGAATCTCCGTGGACGCTGATGATGAAGGCGAAGAGCTGATTTTCAGAAAAAGAATTTTAAAAAGAAAAATCCCTGTGTTTGTGATGGGGAACACAGGGTACATTTTTCTTTTGAACGGCAGCTTTCAAAAAGGAATTGGATGTTTTTTCTTATGATGAAAGTATAACACAGCCCCATCCAAAATGTTTGTAGAATGTTTAAATAGATTATTAAGAAATTCTTATTTCCGGAACGAGAAAAGTCCGGAAACTGTCGAAAAAAGTAAATTATTGAGGCAGGATGGCATCCGATGCCGTCCTGCCTCAGCTGTAGTTAAGAACAAACTAATTATACTATCAATTATATCGTCATGGTTTCCCGTTCCCGGTCATGCTGTTTATTCTGCTGTCTGCCAATCTGCCAGTCAAACTCCGGATTGAAATAATAGAAATTTTTCTCATCCAGGGTGGTTTTCACTTTCTCCAGGGCTTCCCCGAAGCGCTGGAAATGCACGATCTCGCGCTCGCGCAGGAATTTCAACGGCGTTAAGACGTCCGGATCCTCAATGACACGGATCAGGTTTTCATAGGTGCTGCGCGCTTTCTGTTCTGCGGCCAGGTCTTCAAAAAGATCGGTGATTGAGTCACCCTTGCTCTGGAATTCGCAGGCGTTGAAGGGTACACCTGCCGCAGCGGTCGGCCAGATTCCGGCCGTGTGGTCGATATAGTAGGCTTCAAAGCCAGCTTCCCTGGCGTCTTCCGGTTTCATGTTTTTGGTGAGCTGATAGATCATTGCACAGACCATTTCAAGATGCGCCAGTTCCTCGGTGCCGATATCGGTCAGAAGTCCCGCAACGGCTCGGTCGCTCATCGTGTAGCGCTGAGAAAGATAGCGCATGGACGCGGCCAGTTCGCCGTCCGGGCCGCCGAACTGACTGATGATTAAAGACGCTGTCCGCGGGCAAGCCTTGCGGATTTTGACGGGAAACTGCAGTCGTTTTTCATAGTTCCACATGTTTACATGCCTCCTTTCTGTTCCCACTCCCACTCACAGTCCCAGGGGAGCGGACCGTCGGTCCAGGTGAAATGACGCTGATCCGGGTACTCGGTCCAGCTGCCGCTTTCATTGTTGGTGTCCGGGCAGACCAGGTACTGGTTGAGTGGTTCGTACTTTTTGGCGTAATCCTGCAGAAGTTCATAACGACGGTTCTTTACCTGCTTGAAGGTGTCGAGCGCCGTATTGTCCAGCGGATGGGTATCGAGATAAAGCACCAGATCATCGATCTGAAACTCGGTTTCCTGGATCTGCTCCAGAAGCTGTGCGCGTTCAGCCACGTTTTCCACCTCCCATCCAGTAAAACGGCTTGTCAAGGCCCGGGAAGATTGTCCCCTGTTTCAGAGCGGAGGATGGATCGTAGAGCATTTCCCAGGGCTGCATCGGGACGGTCGCCATCGTCAGCACCAGACCGGCCTCTGCGGAGGGGGAAGGCATTTTTTCGCCGCAGCCGCAGGAGGAAGGTGCAGGCTTGCATTCGCATACGTTCATAATGTGGTACTCCTTTCCGGAAAATACGATAAATCTGCAGCCAGAATGGCCACGTAAAATCATGTTCCACGGATAGTATGAGCGATTTTTACGCGGCTGATGATGTAGAATTACTGGAAACGTTCTGAAATTGACGATATTTTTGATGAAAGAAATTTGATGATAATCGTATGGTCATTCGGACACCGAGGTGTTATAATAAACCGCATAAAGGAGGGCGCTTTTATGGAATCAGCTGAGAATTTTAAAAACAAATATGGTTTGGGTATCAGAAAAGATTCGCTGAAAGAGGAAAGCAGAGCGTTTGAGCAGGAGATGCGAAGAGGGCTTGCGGGGGAAGCGTCTTCGCTGCTTATGCTGCCAACTTATCTGTCTGCGGAAGGGGAGATCCCGGTCAATGAGACCGTCATCGTCATGGACGCCGGAGGAACAAATTTCCGGGTCGCGACGGTTACTCTGAATGAAGCTTATGAGCCATTGATTGAGAATTTCAGCAAATATCCGATGCCGGGGACGCAGGGGGAGCTGACTCAGGAAGAATTTTTCGATCAGATTGCGGAATATCTCCTTCCGGTGATCGATCAGAGTGATAAGATCGGTTTTTGCTTCTCTTTTCCGACGATAATCGGGGAGGATCGGGATGGCACGCTGGTGAAATTCAATAAAGAAGTCCGGGTAAAGGGCGCGGAAGGCATGAAAATCTGCGCATCCATTTCCAGGGCGCTGAAAGCGAAGGGTGTTGAGAAGGAAAAACACTTCGTCCTGCTGAATGATATGGTAGCCGCTCTGATGAGCGGACCGTGCGGGGAAAGCGATAAAGTATATGACAGTTATATTGGTTTTATTCTGGGTACCGGCACAAACATCAGTTACATCGAAAAATGCGAAAATATTTTAAAGGATGAGAACGCCGGAAAACAAAAAGGGCAGATGATTGTTAATATTGAGTCCGGCGGTTACGGAAAGGTGGCGCAGGGATATTTTGATCAGATGCTGGACCGGGAATCGGAAAAGCCGGGTGAGCAGCTGTACGAAAAAATGATTTCCGGGGCGTATCTGGGCAGAATTCTGTATCTTGCGTTGAAACAGGCTATGGAAGACGGGCTGTTTTCCGAAGAGTTTTCCGGTCGTTTCCGGGAGGTCAATGATATCCCTACCTATCAGATGAATGAGTTTCTCACTTTCCCGTACGGAAACGGCATTCTGGCCGGCTGCACGGCGGGAAACGAGGAAGATTGCCAGGAACTGTATGCGATTGTCGATGCCGTCATAGAACGGGCGGCGTATCTGGTGGCAATGGGACTTGGGGCCGTTCTCAAAAAGATAGATAAGGGCAAGCTTCCGACGAGACCCGTATGTATCATTGCGGAGGGGACGACGTTTTATAAACTGAAGCTGTTTGGTTCCAAGCTGGATTATTATGTGAGAAGCTACATCAATGACGAGCTGGGATATTACTGTGAGTTCCGGGAGAGAGACAACGCGACTCTGGTTGGTACGGCGGCCGCGGCGCTGATGAATCTGTAGTTAAAAAACTTTATATCAGAAACCGCATTGCCGTAAAAACAAGAATCGTATATAATGGAAGCAAATTATCCAGGACGGCGGGGGATCAGGCGTAAGGACCTGCGTCAAACTCGTTTGTAAGCAGGTTTTTACGTCTGATTCCGCATCGGATGGATTTCCGATGCTTCTGGTGCGGCTGCAAGCCGCGCCAGAAGAGAGCCGTCCGTCAAATGAACAGCTCATTTGCGCCAGAAGAGAGCCGTCCGTCGATGGTGTTACTTAGCCAGGTGCGCCGGGCAAAGAAGAGCCGTTTTTTAGGCAGGGAAGAGTCATGCGGCATTCACTTTATTATAAATTCATCCTCGGTTATCTGATCTTTGGACTGCTGGGATTTGTCACGATCGCGACGGTTTCATCCGGGGCGATGCAGCAGAAGATTGTGGAAGACCGGGTAGAATCGATGTACGACGAAGCAAGCCTGATTGCCGCGTCCTACAGCAGAGTTTACCAGGGCCGTCAGCAGGATTTAAATTCCGTCTATCCCCAGATGCAGGCGGTGGCGCAATTTTTGCAGGCGGAGATCTGGGTGGTGAACCGTCAGGGGATTATCGTGGTGGACAGCGATACTTCCGCGAAATCCGGTACGCTGATTGATGGTTTTGATCCGACTGCCACGGGAAACCGGCAATATACGATCGGAAGATATTTTGGCCAGTTCCCTTACGATGTGATCAGCGTATCCGCGCCAATTACCGGCAATTACAATACCTATGGTTATATTGTGGTTCATTTGCCGATGTCGGAAATCCAGGCGACCACGAACGGGATGTTGAATGTTGTCTATATTACGGCGCTGGTTTTGTTTGGTTTGTCAATGATCATTCTGCTGGTATTTACAAGCACGGTATATTTCCCGCTCAAGAAGATCACTGCGGGAGCAAATGAATATGCAGCCGGGAATCTGACCTACCATATCGATGTGGGCACGCAGGACGAGATGGGATATCTCGCGGCGACGCTTAATTATATGTCGGATGAGCTGAACCAGATGGAGGAGTACCAGCGCAATTTTATCGCCAATGTTTCTCATGATTTCCGTTCGCCGCTGACCTCGATCAAGGGCTACCTGGAAGCGATTATTGACGGCACGATCCCGCCGGAGATGCAGGAAAAGTATCTGACCCGTGTGATCGCGGAGACAGAGCGGCTGAATAAGCTTACACAGGGTATGCTGACGCTCAATTCGCTGGACAGTAAGAGCTATCTTTCCCGGACCAGCTTTGACATTAATCAGGTGATCAAGGACACCGCGGCTTCCTTTGAAGGCACCTGCGATGCGAAGAATATCAGCTTTGACCTGACATTTTCCGACACGGAGCAGTATGTGTGGGCCGATCTGGGGCGAATCCAGCAGGTATTGTACAATCTGATTGACAACGCAATCAAGTTCAGCCATCCGGATTCGACGATTTATATATTGACTTACGCAAAGCATGAGAAGCTTTTTGTTTCTGTGAAAGATACGGGGATCGGTATTCCCAAGGACAGCGTGAAAAAGATCTGGGAACGGTTTTACAAGACGGATCTTTCGCGTGGAAAAGATAAAAAGGGTACGGGCCTTGGCCTGTCGATCGTGAAGGAGATCATCCAGGCGCACGGCGAGAATATCGATGTGATCAGTACGGAGGGAGTTGGCTCCGAGTTTATATTTTCCCTGCCGCGCGCGGCAGGCAGATAGGAGGCGATTTTGATGAGGAAACAGATGTTAACGGCGATTCTGGCGGTTACACTGTCTGTAGCTGCCGCGGGAAGCGCCCTGGCGGCAGGTCCGGGCTTTCGGAGGATGTCCTCCGCCGTGGTCACAGAGGGCGAATATTATGACAGCAGGCAGTACGAGCGAAACAACTGCGGAAATTATTATAATGGTTATTATTACAACCCTGGTCCGGGAGTGGTGGGAAACAATAATTACTATAATGGCTATTACAACGGCTATTATGGCTATAACGGCTATTATGGAAATTATTCCGGCGTCGGTCCGGGCGCTACCGGTAATTATTATAATGCGAGCGGTTACTCTTTTGGCGGTTATCTCTACAGCACGAACGGCAATGGCTGGGTGGAGGATCAGACCGGCAAGTATTATCAGCTTGCGAACGGTGTCCGCCCGCGCGCCTGTTATATATCCATCGATAACAGCTATTATTTCCTGAATGCGTCCGGCTATGTCTGTTATGGCTGGATCTATTGTCACAATCGCTGGTATTACTGCGGTTCGACCGGAGCGTTTCTTGCGAACACTTACACGCCGGACGGCTATTATGTCGGCAGCGACGGCGCCTGGGTGGGATATTGATGACTGTCGGTGGGAAGTTCCGGGCTGTTCGGAGCGAATGATAGATAGGGAACATATATGCTGTAAAAATGAGGTGCGGTTATTTCCGCACCTCAAATTTGTATCCGATGCCCCAGACGGTAGCCAGAGACCAGTTGGGGTGATCCTTGATTTTTTCGCGCAGTCGCTTTATATGGACGTCGACCGTACGGGTATCGCCGATGTATTCGTAGCCCCAGATATTGTCGAGCAGCTGTTCGCGCGTGAATACCTGATTGGGCGAGGAGGCGAGGAAATATAAAAGCTCCAGCTCCTTGGGCGGCATATCGACCGGATGGCCGCGGTAGGTCACGGAGTAGTTAGTCAGATTGACGATGAGGTCGGGATATTCCACGTAGTTTTCCTGAGCAGGTTTTGCGGCGGTTGCGGCGGCGACTGTCGGTATCGCCTGGTAGCGGCGCAGCACGGCCTTGACGCGTGCGACAAGCTCTTTGGAGTCAAAGGGCTTGATCATATAATCGTCAGCGCCGAGCTCAAGACCGAGTACCTTGTCAAAAATCTCGCCTTTGGCTGAGAGCATGATGATCGGTACCTGTGAGATCGCGCGCAGTTCCCTGCAGACCTGGTAGCCGTCAATACCGGGCAGCATCAGGTCGAGCAGAATCAGGTTCGGCCTGAAGACAGGGAAAGCCTTCAGCGCTTCCTCGCCGTCATATACAATCTTTGTTTCATAACATTCTTTCGTCAGATAAAGAGAAATCAGCTCCGCGATGTTCTCATCATCATCCACGATCAGAATCCGCTGCTTTTCCACCATATTAATGTTCCTTCCTGATTCTTTCTACCGGAAAACCACAATGGTTACGCCGGTGTCACCTTCGCCATATTCGGCCAGATGAAATTCTTTGACATTTTTCAGTTTCTTTAAGTGCTTGTGGATGCCGGCGCGCAGTGCTCCGGTGCCTTTGCCGTGAACCACTCGCACCTGTCCGAGATGAGCAAGGTACGCGTCGTCGAGATATTTGTCGAGCTCTGCTATCGCTTCGTCCACGGTTCGACCCAGCAGATTGATTTCCGGCTGGACAGAAGCGGATTTGGACATTTTAATGCCGCTGCCTCCGGAACCGGCGCGCGAACTGTGCAGTCCCGGCCCGTTGACCTGGCGCTCTTCGATTCGTTCCAGGTCATTTAGGTTGACCTGTGTGCGGAGGATACCCATCTGTACGAAAAGGTTGCCTTTTGCGTCAGGCAGTGAGCTGACGGTACCTTTGAGATTCATGGAAAGTATGCGCACGGCGTCGCCCAGCTTCAGTGTTTTGGGATTGATTGCCTTATGCGGCTTTTTGTCCGACTGAAGCGAGAGACTGCTGTCTGTTTTCTTGAGCTGCTCGCGCAGTTTGGCGCGTTCTGCCTCAAGCGCTTTTGTGTCAATGCCGGAGGAGGCGGCCAGGCGGTTGATGTTTTTGATCGTGCTGTCCGCGGTTTCCTTGGCTTCACGCAGGATACGCCGCGCTTCCTCATTGGCGGAGCGGATCATTTTGTCGTGCTTTTCGTCAAAACGCTCCTCTTTTTTGGCCAGGCTTTCGCGCAGACGGGCGATCTCGGTTTTGTAGGACTGAATCTGTTCCCGCTCTTTTTCGATGGTTACGCGGCTCTCCTCGAGGTGGCTGATGACATCCTCGAAGGTCTCGTCCTCCGATTCGATGCGGCCTTTGGCATCGTCAATAATGTAGGATGGCAGTCCAAGCTTCTGCGCGATCGCGAAGGCATTGCTCTTGCCGGGAATGCCGATGAGCAGGCGGTAGGTTGGCCGCAGCGTCTGTACGTCGAATTCACAGCAGGCGTTCTCAACGCCGGGTGTGCCAAGCGCGTAGAGTTTGATCTCGCTGTAGTGTGTGGTCGCCATCGTGCGGCATTTCATATTGTGTAGAAAGTTTAAAATTGCCATGGCCAGTGCTGCGCCCTCGGTCGGGTCGGTACCGGCGCCCAGCTCGTCGAACAGGCAGAGCGAATCGCTGTCCGCCTGCGCCAGAATGTCGACGATGTTGGTCATATGGGCGGAGAATGTGCTCAGGCTCTGCTCGATGCTCTGCTCGTCGCCGATGTCGGCAAATACCTCGTTGAAAACAGAGAGTTCGGAGCCGTCAAGCGCGGGAATGTGCAGTCCGGCCTGCCCCATCAGCGTGAACAGACCGACGGTTTTTAAGGAAACGGTTTTGCCGCCGGTGTTGGGGCCGGTGATGATCAGCTGGTCAAAATCATCGCCGAGCCGGATGGTGATCGGAACCACCTTGTGCGCGTCGATCAGCGGATGGCGGCCATCTTTGATAACAATACGTCCGTCGCGGTTGAATCGCGGTTCGCTGCAACGATAGTGGCGGGAAAGAGAGGCCTTTGCGAAGATAAAATCCAGCTGCGTAAGTAGCGTAAGATCGAGCGTCAGAGCTTCCGTGTAGGGCGCCAGCTGACTGCTTAAATCAGCCAGTACCGCCTCGATTTCTTTTTGCTCCTGTATTTCCAGGGTACGCAGTTCGTTGTTGAGCTGAATCACAGTCATGGGCTCGATGAACAAGGTAGAACCGGTTGACGACTGATCGTGTACCATGCCGTTTACCTGGTTTTTATACTCGGATTTGACGGGCAGGCAGTAGCGGCCGTCGCGCATTGTGATGACAGCGTCCTGCAGATAGGTGCGGTGGGAGTTGAGGATGCTGTTTAGCTGTGTGTGGATGCGGTCGTTGATGCCCTTTATGCCGCGGCGCACGCGGCGCAGACCGGGACTGGCGTCGTCGCTGATCTCGTCTTCGGATAAAATGCAGCGTTTGATCTCATTGTTTATTGGAGTCAGGGGTTCGATATCGCGAAAAAGTTCGTCGAGGGTATCATCCGGCAATTCAGAGTCGGCGGACTCCTCGCGGCGGCCATAAGCCCTAACGCGTGCGGCAGCCGTGAGCAGGGAGTTGACGGAAAGGAGCTCCGGGATCCCCAGAGAACTGCCGATCTCCAGGCGTTTTATGGAATCACGAATATCGCGGACGCCGCCAAAGGAAACGCTGCCCTTTTGGCGCACGCGCGCGAGGGCGTCGCTGGTCTGAGCCTGAGCGCGGCGCACCTCATCCAGATCAGACGAAGGCATGAGCGCACGACATAAAGCCTGCCCCGGCGCGGAGCCGGCGCAGTCCGCGAGCTGACTGATGATTTTATGGTATTCCAAAACGGATAAGGCTTTTTGGTTCATAATGTCCTCGGAAAATTTTTATATATAATTAAGTATACCATTTTTTTATTTTCATGGAAAGGGTTTTGGGGCGGTAAGTTTTTCTTGCGCATTTAAGGAAAGGACTTTATAATGTGGGTATAGTTCGTGTCGGGGGTTTGTTTTACGTATGGGGAGAGGAGGTCTGCTATGCAGGAACAGCAGAATCCGAAAAAAGAATCCGGCAGAAAACGCCGTTTTATTACGGAGAAGGTAGTGCGTCAGCCGTTGACGCGGGGACAGATTTTAAAATATATGATTGTGCTGATTCTGGCCGCGGCACTGTTTGGCGCGGTGGCTGCGGTCAGTTTTGTGGCGGCGCGTCCGCTGGCGGATCGTTATCTGGGGGAGGAAGAGACGGAGGAATCCCCTTCGGTTTCTATCCCCAAGGATGAGGTCGCGGAGACGACGACTGTGGCACCGACGACGTCGGAGCCTTCTTCCGAGACGGAGCCGATCGAGGAGATGGTCGAATCCGCTGTGAGAAACTACCGCTATAGCATTGACGATGTGGTGGATTTGTATGGCAGCCTGCGCGAGCAGATGCAGCAGGTGAGACAGAGTATCGTCGTGGTGCATTCCGTGCAGGAGGATGTGGACTGGTTTGACAATCCGGTGGAGACTACAGGACTTTACTCCGGAGCGATTATCGCCGCTACGACACAGGAGCTGATGATACTGACGCCGGATGAGGCGGTTGAACAGGCGGATTCGATTCGTGTGGCTTTCGTTGACGGAAATGAGGTGGACGGGCGCATGAAGCAGAGGGACAGTCTCAGCGGCATGGCGGTGGTCAGTGTGAAGCTGGAGGATCTGGCGGAGACGACGAAAGAGATCGCGCAGCCGCTGGTCCTGGGCAATTCCTACATGGTACAGGAAGGTGATCTGGTCATGGCTGTCGGCGCTCCGGCGGGGATTGTGCGGTCATTGGATTACGGCCTGGTTTCCTGCCTTGTCCGGAACGTGCAGATGACAGATCAGCTGGCGCGGGTTCTTTATGTCCATATTCACGCGGACGATCAGCTCGGCACGTTCCTGGTCAATACAAACGGCGAATTGATCGGCTGGGCCATGTCGATGGAGGAAGATGATGTAAGTACCGATATGGCGAAAGTGATGGGGATTTCGGATTATAAGGGGATTCTGGAGAATCTGACGAACGGTCTTGGCGCGCCCTGCTTTGGTATTAAAGCGCAGGAAGTCTCGGAGACGATGGGGGATCAGGGACTGCCGTCGGGGATCTATGTGCTGAACGCGGTGGCCGATCGTCCCGCTTATAAGGCCGGTATCCAGAATGGCGATGTGATCACGGCAATTGATGACCGGGAGATCGTAACGATGAAGGATTTCCTGAGCGTGATGGATGATCTCAGTTGCGGCCAGCTTGTAAACGTGGTGGTGCAGCGTTATGGACGGGAGTATTATACGGAACTGGAATTCCAGGTAACAATCGAGGCGCGGTAAAACCGTAAGGAGTGCTAGGTATGAAATATATTGACACGTTGAGGGAAGGCATGCGTATTTCCGAGATTTATCTGTGTAAATCAAAGCAGATTGCTCTGACAAAGGCGGGCCGGGAGTATGGAAATCTGGTTTTGCAGGATAAATCCGGTACGATTGACGCCAAAATCTGGGATCTTGGCTCGCCGGGGATCGGGGATTTTGAGACGTTTGATTATGTGCGGGTGGACGCGGACGTGACCCTTTTCATGAACGCCCATCAGCTGAATGTCAAGCGTATCCGCAGGGCAGAGGAGAGGGAATACATACCGGCGGATTACCTGCCGGTCTCCAGGAAAAATATTGACGAGATGTATGCGGAGCTTTTGAAACTGATCGCCGGGATCCGCAATCCCTGGCTGCGGAAGCTGGTGGACAGTTATTTCGTGGAGGACGCAGATTTTGTCAGGGCGTTTCGTTTTCACAGCGCGGCCAAGAGCGTGCATCATGGTTTTGTCGGGGGTCTTCTGGAGCATACGCTGAGCGTGATGAAGCTTTGCGATTATTTCGCGGCGGCGTATCCGTCGCTGAACCGGGATCTGTTGCTGACGGCGGCATTATTCCACGATGTCGGTAAGCTGAAGGAGCTTTCGGTTTTCCCACAGAATGATTATACAGACGACGGGCAGCTGCTCGGGCATATTATCATCGGCACGGAGATGGTTGCGGAGCGTATCCGCACGATTCCCGGCTTTCCGGAGCGACTGGCTTCCGAGCTGAAGCACTGCATCCTGGCGCATCATGGTGAGTTGGAGTACGGTTCGCCCAAGAAACCGGCGCTGCTGGAGGCGATGGCGCTTAATTTCGCGGACAATGCCGACGCCAAGCTGGAGACGATGATCGAGGCGCTGCAGGGCGGAAATGTCGCAAATACCGGGAGCGCTTCCCAGCCAGCCTGGCTGGGGTATAACCGGCTGTTGGAGACCAATATCCGCAGGACGATTGCGGAATAGCATCGTCATTTTGATTGAAGCAATATGGTCTGAAACCGGAAAAGGGACTGTGACAGGAATCGGAAACGCTCCGGTCCTTGTCACAGTCCCTTCTCACTCTCATCTATGAGTCAAGCGCGTTCTCCGCGTATCCGCGGGGTCGGCGGCGGGCTTTTAGACGACCCCGGCGGCAGTCGCGCGCTCTGTGCCGCCAGGCTCGATTATGATGCGCTTTGTGCTGTTGCGTATCACCTTCACATCATGCTTTGATTATAGAAGGCAAATGTGTCTAAAGTTTGAGCGGTTTCTAAAGGATCTGGAAAATTCAGGAAAAAATTCTTAATGACTGATAAAGCAGAGCATGAAACAGGACATAGCGGAGGATTGCGGGACATGGACAAAAAGAAAAATGATCACTTTTTTGTTACGATAGAAGACATGAGCGACAGTGGCGAAGGGATTGGCCATGCGGATGGGTTTACCTGGTTTATCAAGGATACGGTGATTGGCGATGAGGTCGAAGCCAGCGTGATGAAGGTGAAAAAGACCTATGGTTTTGCCCGTCTGCTGCGCGTGGTTGCGCCGTCTCCGGTTCGTGTCACTCCGCGCTGTCCGGTTGCCCGGCAGTGCGGCGGCTGTCAGCTACAGGCGATGTCCTATGAGAGCCAGCTTCGTTTTAAGGAAAATAAAGTGCGCAACAATCTGATCCGGATCGGCGGGATTGACAGGGCAAAACTGGAAGAAGTGATGCAGCCGATTATCGGCATGGAGGAACCGTGGCGTTACCGCAACAAAGCGCAGTTTCCATTCGGCGTCGATCGGAACGGTGGCATCGTCGCCGGATTTTACGCGGGGCGCACGCACGATATTATCGAATGCGAGGATTGCCGGATAGGGGTGGAAGAGAATGCGCCGATCCTGCGCTGTATCCGCGATTATATGAAAGAGTGCGGGATATCAGCTTACGATGAGAGGACAGGCACCGGCCTGGTGCGCCATGTACTGATCCGCAAAGGCTTCCGCACGAGGGAGATTATGATCTGCCTGGTGATCAACGGTTCCGTAAAGCAGCTGAAGAACAGGGAGGTGCTGGTGGAGCGGTTGACGGGGACGGAACTATTCGCAAAAAAGGAATCCGGTGTGCCCGTGCAAACTTCCGGAGCCGATGAGGTAATTGCTGTGGGTGATGTGAAAATGAATGCGCATAAGTCTCGCGTGACGAGTATTTCATGCAGCATCAATCGGGAAAACACAAATGTGATTATGGGAGCGGAGATAGCAACTCTTTACGGTCCTGCCTATATCACGGATTATATTGGTGACGTCTGTTTCCGTATCTCGCCGTTGTCCTTCTACCAGGTAAATCCGGTTCAGACGGAGCACCTTTATGCCACGGCGCTGGAATATGCCGGTTTGAGCGGCGAGGAAACGGTCTGGGATCTTTACTGCGGTATCGGTACGATTTCATTGTTTCTGGCGCGGCGCGCAAAAAAGGTTTATGGTGTGGAAATTGTTCCGCAGGCGATCGAGGACGCCCGCGCGAACGCCGCGCTCAACAACATTGACAACGTGGAGTTTTTTGTCGGCAAGGCGGAGGAAGTCCTGCCTGAGCAATATGAGAAAAACCACATTTTCGCTGATGTGATCGTTGTTGATCCGCCCCGTAAGGGCTGCGATATCGCTTGCCTTGATACGATCGTGAAAATGTCCCCGCGGCATGTCGTGTATGTGAGCTGCGATTCCGCCACGCTGGCGCGGGACGTGAAGTATCTTGGCGAGCGGGGGTATCGCGTGGAAAAGGTGAGGGCGTGTGATATGTTCGCGCAGGGGGTGCATGTGGAGACAGTATGCCTTATGACCCATATAAAATAAGCAGGAGGGTAGCTGCCAGCGGATGGAAGAAACAGATCAGATGCTTGATGAGATGAAAAGACTGGATCAGTGATATCCCTGCAGCCTTACTCCCATTGTGTCGATATCCAGATTGATGATGTTCATGTGGCACCTCCATTGAAATGTTGTATTTCATAGTTATAAGTAAAAATGGAATATCAACCGTGAAAAATGAGAATTTTACAAAAATGCTTATCCGGTGTTACATTATTTAATGTAAGATTGTGTTGATTGCGAAAATTTGCAACCATATTATATCAAATATGGATCAAAATGATGGAGGCCAGAATGACAGATCGTATCAGACGAATTTATAACGTTGTTAAGGATGGTAATGATAACAAGCTCTCGATCAGTATCGAACAGATGACATATGTTACGGAAGGATTAAAAGCTCATGCTGGTTATGCTGATCTGGTGAAGTGAGCCAGAGCTTATGCCTATTACCTGGATAATCGCACCATTTTTATTGAGGATGATCAGTTACTGGCAGGATATACTTCCGCAAAACGATTTGCCATGGAATTTATTCCCCGTTCCAGTGCCTGGCCGGATGATGATTTTGATAACATTCTGGCTTCAGGAATCAGGATTGATCCTGAAGATCGAAAGAAATTGCGTGCTATGGATGATTACTGGTATAAAACCGGACAGTCATTCGGTGAGCGTGAATGTTATTATTACGATGAAGACAGAATGTGGGATTTCAGGCGCAGAGGTGTTCAGGCTCCTCGCTATCCCGATAAAGTGACTGGTTTTGGCAGTTATGGTATGGGCGGCGGCTGGGGACTGCAATATTATGGTGGTTTGATGTGCCCTGACTTCAAAATGCATTTGTACACCGGTTTGGAAACTTATCTTGAAGAAGCTAAAAAGCGAAAGAAGGAGCTGCGGTTTTTTGATCTGGATGCGTTAAAAAAATATGAATTCTATGATGCAGCTATCACTGCGCTGGAAGCTTATCTTCGCCATTGTAATCGTTATGCCGATTTATGTGATAAAATGGCGGCCGAAAAACAATTCACGGATCCCGGCCGTGCAGATGAGCTGCGTCTGATGGCGGAAAATTGCCGCCGTGTTCCTGCAAAAGGCGCCCGCACGTTCTGGGAAGGTTTACAGGCCATCACGTTTTACTGGTGCCAGTTTGCAAATGGCCAGATGCCCTTGGGAGGCCGCGTTGATATGATGCTGTGGCCTTTACTTAAGTCTGATCTGGAAAACGGACGGATCACCCATGAGAAGGCTAAGGAACTGCTTCAGTGTTTTCGGTTAAAGATTTTTGATTTCTGTTATATTGGCGGTATCCCTGATCAGCGTGAGAAATGGGCCAGAAAAGCCCGATGGAACAATATTGTTATTGGTGGCTGCGATAATGATGGCAACGATGCAACCAATGATCTGACTTACATGTTTCTGGAATGTTCCAAGGAGCTTCATCTGCCGCATCCTACCCTGAGTCTGCGTGTCAGCGAACAGACTCCCGATGAACTGATGATTCTGGCCATGGAATGTGTGAAGGAAGGGGTTGGTTATCCCTGCTTTATTTCAGAAAAAGAATATATCAATTATATAGTAAAAAACAGTGATGTCGATATTCGGGAGGCGCGGGAATTTGCTTTAAATGGCTGCATTGATATTGCCCTGCCAGGCAGATCCCGTCAGACGGGAGTACCTATGATTGTTACCCCCATTATGCTGGAATTTGCCATTAATGGCGGTAAAGATGAACTGATGGGTACGGAAATCGGCGTAAAAACCAAAACGCTGGATGAATGTTCCAGTTATGAAGAATTCTATAATGATTGTTTTTTGCCGCAGGTTCAAAAATTGCTGGAAACCGGTATTGAAGCCTGCATTGTTCGTCATGGCGCCTGGCGCGAACATACCCAGGATGTTATGATGGCGATTTTCTATGAAGGTTCATTGGATGACTGTGAAGACATTTACTGGAAGAAGATGAAATTTGAGTCTTCCATTGGTGTTAATGTGGTGGGAATGGTCACGGTGATCGATTCCCTGGCTGCCATCAAGAAAGTGTGTTTTGACGATAAGGACGCTACGCCGGCTGAATTGAACGCGGCGCTTCATGCTAACTGGGAGGGCTATGAAGAATTGCGTAAAAAATGTATTGCCACTCCAAAGTATGGTAACGCGATTGATTATGTGGACGCTATCGGCGAAAAATTATGGAATGATATGCGAGATATTTCCCGTCAATATCACGGTTCCTTCGGGAATCCCGTATTGCTCAGCGGGGTATCGATTACGACACACGGGCCGGCAGGAAAAATTACCGGTGCCACTCCTGATGGGCGTTACTATGGAGAAGTCCTTTCTGATGCCAGTGCTTCCCCGGCACAAGGGCGCGACGTGAATGGTCCTCTGGCTGTTTTCCGCAGTGCGATGCGCATGGGTGAGGGGTGGAGTTCTGTTCTTCATAACATGAAGTTTTGCCCGAGTGCGTTGAAGACGTCTTCTGATCTGGAAAAACTAGGGAATGCCGTAAAGACATATTTGACTAATGGCGGTCATCAGATTCAGTTTAATGTTGTGGATCAGGAAACACTGATTGACGCGAAAGAACATCCGGGTGAACACAGAGATCTGATTGTACGTGTGGCTGGTTACAGCGCATACTTTACGGATTTGACTTCCGCGATACAGACCGATGTTATTAACAGAATGTCGATTGATAAAATCAGGTGAGTTTGTTTTAGGCAGCTTTATTTGCATGATTGGTTGAGCCCTCTTTCAATTATTATGTTATACTAATATAAAAAGAATGAGGAGGTGCCGGCATGAATGTGAACTATATGCTTTTGAAACAGTTCCTTGTTGTCGCTGAGTGCGGAAATATTACGAAAGCGGCGAAAAAGTTGTATTTGACTCAGCCAACTTTGAGCAAATCCATGCGCACCTTGGAAATGGAGATTGGTATTCCGCTGTTTAAACGAAACGGGAAATCTATTTCGCTTACGCATTATGGAAGGGAAATGGCAGAAAAAATTGCAGACAAATTCAAAGAAATAGATTCTTCTATTGCACAATTGCAGGGAACGTATCATATCACAGAAGGAACAGTAAATATTTCAGCTACCCCTCATCTGGCGGCGACATATTTACCAAAGGTACTTAAGTCTTTTCAAAGTCTTTTTCCGGAAATCAAATTTTATATCAGGGAATGTGCTTCTATGCATGTCATTGATGATGTATTGGAAGGAATATCGGATATTGGATTTTGCGTGGAATTTGCAAGCATTAGCAAAGAGGATTTCAGAATTCTGGAAAGTGAGTTCCTGTACGGAAAAGATATTGAATCCCTGGATTGTGCGCACATTCTGACGGAAGAGTTATGTTTTATTTGCCATCCGGATAGTATTTACGCGAAGAAGAAGGTCATAACAGGACAGGATTTGGTAGAAGCACCGCTTATTTTATATAATCGTTATACAGGAACCCGTTCTGTCCTTCACCGTAATGGAAAGGGGTATGAGATAACAAAGGACGCAAATTATGTGATATACCGGGTATCCAACGAGACGACAATCATTTCCATGGTAAAAGCTGGTCTGGGATGTGGAATTATCTCTAAAACCAGCCAACTGGATACTTCCGGCGTGATTTGCAAGCAAATGGTGCGGCCTGAAGAATACAGAAAATCTTATCTTATCTGGGATAAGACCAGAACGATCAGCAATTTGGTTTTAACGTTTAAGGATTATATTCTGAATTCTTAATATAAGCTGATATAATAGGAATTCGCTGTTGACAATTCCGCTTTTTGGATGTTAAACTATAACAAATTTGAAAGATCAAACCGTTGATGAGGGAGATACATGATGAGACGGCCTTCAGCGAACCTGGGATGGTGTGAGCCGGGCGGTGCAGCAGTCGTGAGTGGGTCTCAGAGGGTGAAGCGAGACACAGAATGTGTGGATAGCGGAGACGGGATGCCGCCGTTATGGGGCAGAGGATGTGATGGCATCCGGTGAGGTGGGCGCCTTAGAGGCGCCAAACAAGGTGGTACCGCAGGTTTAGACCTGTCCTTGAGGAGATTTCTTCGAGGGCAGGTTTTTTTATCTTATAGGAAAGTTCATCCTATAAGATAAATGCATGGGAATATAATGGATGGGAGCTGGGAGCTATGGATGACAGTTTTGAAATTTATGACCTGAAAGTGGAAGTAACGGCGACGGAGCGACCTATGGTCTGCAGTCACCGGGAAGGCGATTATTTTCTGGTAGAAGGGGAAAATCTTGTCTTTCCGCAGACAAAATCGTTTTCCATGTACGCGCTGGCCGCGATTTTGCCGCTGCTTCCCGCGAAACAGCGGGTGCGGGACACCGACGACTGGATGCATACGGATGCGTATATTGCGTGCCCTGACCCAAACTGTGGGGCGCGGTTTAAGATCACGCGGACGGGGATTCGCAGACAGAGTCACGGTGCGTGCACGGTTGTTCCGCTGGATAGCGGCGGTGGAGCCCATGGAAGCCATCGGATGCGGACGGAAAAGGGTTGTGAATAAAAGAGTGATAAATGTTGAAAACAATAAAGAGTACAGGAGGAAATAACGATGAGAAGAAAGTACACGATTATCCGGAATGCCCGCCTGGTAGACGGAAACGGAACGCCAGCGATTGAGAATGCTGTTATGGCGTTCCTCAATGGAGATACCGTTTCGGACGACCATTTGGTCTACTGTGGCGACGCGGAAGGGTTTGATGAGAGCATCGCGGACGATGGGGAGCGTTTTGAGCTGGATCTTTCTGACAGCACTTACACGATTCTGCCGGGTCTGATCAATACGCATGTGCATCTGTCGCTGGAGCTGCCGTATCTGTCTTACTATGTAGATAAGTTCGGGGATGCTTATCGTGCCATGGTCACATACCGCCGGGCCTGCGAAGCTCTGCTGTGCGGCGTGACGACGGTGCGCGGCGTCGGGAATGCGGATACTTCGGAGATTGCGGTGCGCAACGCCATCAACCGGGGAATGTTCGGCGGCCCAAGGATCATTACCTGCGGTTCCGCGCTCTGTCCGCACGCAGGACACGGCCACAACACGCCGCGCAATGTGGAATGCTCCGGGGCGGACGAGTTTGTCCGCGCGCTGCGCGGACAGCTGGCACAGGGTGTGGATCAGATCAAGCTGATGTACACCGGTGGCCTGGAGGGTGCTTATGAGGGAACCATGGATATCCAGATGACGGAGGAGGAAGTCCGGGCGTGCATCGAGGTGGCGCATAACAATTCCAAGCGTATTGCCGCGCATCTTTCCAATGATAAGGCGATCGCCCAGGCGGTGCGTCTGGGGCTGGACAGCGTGGAGCATGCCTATACATTGTCGGACGAGACCTGCCGCATGATGGCGGAAAAGGGGACATTCCTCACACCGACTCTGTCGGTGTCCCATTGCAACGATTATCTGCGCAAGCATGGCTCCGCCGAGTGGCATCTGCGCAAACAGGCCGCGGCTGCCGAGGAACACATCAACTCCTGCCGCCGTGCTGTCCAGGCCGGGGTTACGATTTGCACCGGCACGGATTTGCTGCCCTCCGATCCTATCGATGGTACGACGCCGACCATCCGTGAGACGGAGCTCCTGGTGGAGGATGTGGGCATGACACCGCTGCAGGCCATCCGCTGCGCTACCCGGAATGGAGCCGATCTGTGCGGCATCCTGAATGAGACGGGCACGCTTGAGGCAGGTAAAATCGGCGATTTCATTATTGTGGAAGGCCGGCCGGACCAGGATATCCGTGATCTGCGCAATATCCGCCTGATCTCTAAAGGCTGCCGCCTGGTCAAGAGCGATCTGCCGGCGATCACAAAGCAGAATTTCAATCCCATGATGGCGGGCGTTCCCTGTGACGGCGGTACCTTCCGCATCTGGTAAGCGATTTTATAGCGGAAAGGGGGATTTTCGGATATGAATATTCAGGTTCTCAGTTTGATTGGCATTTTTGTGGCACTGATTCTCGTAGTGATTGGTTCTCTGCGCGGAATCAGTATCATAATTCTTGCCAGCGTTGCCGCGTTTCTTGTGGCGGCGACCGGCGGAGTGGGGCTGCTGGACGGGTACAGCACGTATCTGTCGGGCGTTGCGGGGTCGGTTGCCAGCATGTTTCCGCTTTTTCTGGGCGGCCAGCTTCTGGGGTGTTTTCTGGAGAAAAGCGGTCTGACGGAATCCATCGCCAATTCCATCATCCGCCGCTCGGGAACACGGGGCATCGTGTTGGCGGTATTTACCGTTTCCTGGCTTCTTGTTTTTTGTGGCATCAATGTGTTTGTTATCATTTTTACGGTTTATCCCATTGCCTGCGCGTTCTTTAAGGTTGGCGATACGCCGCGCAGCCTGATTCCGGCATGTGTCCTGGGTGCCTGCGTATCAGAACAGATGGTGCCGGGTACCGCCGATACGATCAACGTGCTGTCGACGGGTACCTTTGGTGTGCCTGCCTCCGCGGGTTCTATCACCGGCTTTGCCACCGCGATTTTCCTTTTTGCAGCAAACGGCGCTTATCTGTGCCATGAAGCTAGGAAGGCCAGGGAACGGGGGGAGCATTTTGTACCGTTGGAGGGCGAGTCCTTTGAGGTCGATATTTACAAAACCGGGCTTCCGCATCCGCTGCTGGCGGTGGTGCCGATCGGTGTGGTTCTGACGGCTTTGAATGTCTTTTCGGTTCCGGCTTACGCATCGCTTTATCTGGGTGGCCTAGCGGCCATTGTGCTCTTTTACCATCGGCTCGGAGGCCTGAAGGGAGTGACGGCGACCTTGAATCAGGCTGCGAAAAGCTCCATGTCGGTCTTGGCTACCTGCGCGATCATCGGTTTTAGCAGCATTGTTGCCGCTGTGCCGGGATATGAATTGCTGCTGGGCGGCCTGGAGCGTCTCTCCGGTGGGAATCCATATATCTTTGCTTTTATCTGTGTTGCGGTGATCGCGGGTGTGTCCGGTTCCGCGACCGGAGGCGTCAAATTTGTGCTGGACAGCTTTGGGGAAAAGCTGCTTGCGATGGGTGGCGATCCGTCCTCACTGGTACGCGTGATCAGCGCGTCCGCCCGGACATTTGACTCGCTGCCGCATAACAGCGCGATTGTACTGACGCTGAATGCCTGCAATGTTACGCATAGAGAGGGTTATAAACATCTGGCGGTGACAACTGTGCTGAATACCACCATCGCTACAATCATCGCTATCGTCTTCGCGATGATTGGTATCCGATAATCGAACAGGAGGTTAAATTTCATGGAACAGAAAAATCATTTTAAAAATGGCTATACATTTAACCGGGTCATCAATGGCTGCTGGCAGCTTTCGTCTGAACACTGTCTTCAGGGGCATCTGGACATCAAGGACGCCCTGCGCGCGTTCCACATGCTGGTGGAGCAGGGCTTTACAACCTTTGACTGCGCCGATATCTATACCGGCGTGGAGGAAATCATCGGCCAGTTTGTCAATGAGCTGAAGCAGGACGGGAACTATCAGGAAGATATGATTCAGGTTCATACAAAGTTTGTACCGGATAAAGCGATTCTGCCTACCATTAATCGAGAGTACACGGAGCGGATCGTTGACCGGTCTCTTAAACGGATGCATCGGGAGGCATTGGATCTGGTGCAGTTTCACTGGTGGGATTTCAACATACCTGGTATGATGGATACGGTATTTGATCTGATGCGCTTGCAGGAAAAGGGAAAAATCCGCAACATCGGTATGTGCAATATGGATACGGAGCGCCTGAAAATGATGGTGGAGGCCGGTGTCCCCGTGGTCTCCAACCAGGCGCAGTATTCGATGTTCGACCGGCGGCCGGAGCGGACGCTGCTGGAATACAGCGCCCGGCATGATATCTATACCTTTTGCTATGGTACGCTGGCAGGCGGATTTTTGGATGAACGTTATATGGGGAAATCCTACGAATCGCCAGAAACCCGCTCGCAGGTAAAATATATGCAGATTGTGGAGGATTCTCTGGGCTGGGACGGTTTGCAGAGCCTGTTACAACTGTTAAAAGAAATTGCCTCGCATTACGAGGTGTCCATCGCCAATGTGGCGACACAGTATATTCTTCGGCAGAAGAGCGTCGGAGCGGTCATGGTCGGAACCCGCAATTCCAGGCATGTAGCCTCCAATCTGCGGACGCTGCAGTTTGATCTTTCGCAGGAGGATATGGAAGCGATCCGTGATTTCCTGAGCCAGTATCCGACTCCGGAGGGAGAATGTTACGAGCTGGAGCGCACCTCTCCCCGTTACCAGAGCATTATTCTCACCGACCTCAACAAATAAAACTACGATGTAACCGGAAAACCCGCGACGCAGGAATTGACCTTGTGGACGGCGGGTTTTTCTGTGTGGGCAGAGAGCTGTTTTCTTGACAGAGCAGAAAATCCACCCTATAATTATCCATATTATCAGGGTGCCGAAGCAAACAGGAAGGAGGCCGCAGGATGAATCTGATTATCCGCTATATGAAGGTGCGCGCGAAACGGATCGCGGCCTGTATGACGATTAAGACGCTGGGGACGCTGAGCGAGCTGATGATTCCCTATATTCTGGAACACATTATTGACGATGTGGTTCCCACGGGAAATTTACAGAGAGTGATCCTGTGGGGGATTGCCATGGCGGCAGTGGCGATGGTAAGCCGGTTGTTTAATGTTTCGGCAAACCGCATTGCCGCTTATACTGGCCAGGATTGTATTCGCAGGCTGCGTCATGACCTGTTTCGCAGGACGATCAACCTGTCCGGACGGCAGTTTGACCGTTTTGGTCTCCCTTCGCTCACATCGCGCATGACTTCCGATTCCTACAATGTGCAGGATTTCATGGTTTCTTCGCAGTCGATCGGCGTTCGCGCGCCGATGATGCTGGCGGGCGGCATTATCGTGACGATGACGATGGATCCGGTGCTGGCCGGTATTCTCTGTGTCATGGTACCGGTATTGGGCGTGGCGGTTTTTGTCATCACACGCTATGGCATTCCGTTGTATACGAAGGTGCAGGCGAGTGTGGATCAGGTGGTGCGCATCCTGCGGGAAAACATCACGGGCGTGCGGGTCGTGAAGGCGCTGACGAAGGAAAATTATGAGAGGGAGCGTTTTCACCGAGCCAATGAACAGCTGACCGGCGACGATATCCGCGCCAGCATTACGATGGCCACGCCCGGTCCGATGATGCAGATGGCGCTCAATATCGGTTTGACGCTGGTGGTTGTGGTGGGCGCGTACCGGGTCAACAGCGGCGAAATCCAGCCTGGCGTTATCCTGGCCTTTCTCACTTATTTTAATATGATCCTGCAGGGCGTGATGGCCCTGAACCGTGTTTTTATGATGGCATCAAAGGCGGTTGCCTCGGCAAACCGCATTGATCAGGTGCTGCAGACGCCGGAGGATCAGGCGGTACTGCCGACCGAGGGACACACAATGGAAACCGGAGCGCATATCGTGTTCGACCATGTGAATTTCAGCTACCACAAGACAGGAGAGCAGTGCCTGACGGATATCAGCCTTTCGCTTGGCCGTGGAGAATCGCTGGGCATTATCGGCGCGACCGGCAGCGGCAAGACGACCTTTGTTAACCTGCTGATGCGTTTTTATGACTGTGATCGTGGAGCGGTTTATATTAACGGACGCGACGTGCGCACGTATGATAAAGACGTGCTGCGTGCCATGTTTGGCGTGGCGTTTCAGAACGATACGATTTTTAATGATACTTTGCTGGAGAATATCTCGTTTGGCCGCGGCCTTGGAGAGACACAGGTGCGCCAGGCTGCGGTCTGCGCCAATATCGCAGATTATATTGAGACACTTCCGGAAAAATATGAATATTGGGCGGATATCAAGGGTGCGAACCTAAGCGGCGGCCAGAAACAGCGGATACTGATTGCCCGTGCCGTGGCAGCGCGGCCGGATATCCTGGTTCTGGATGATTCGTCGAGTGCCCTGGATTATAAAACGGACGCGTCGCTGCGCAGGGCGATACGGACGGATTACGGAGATTCCACGCTGATTATGATTGCCCAGCGGGTAAGCTCGGTGCGGAATCTCGATCACATTCTCGTGCTGGATGACGGACGGATGATCGGCTATGGGACGCATGAGGAACTGCTTCGCGCCTGCCCTGTTTATCAGGACATTTACCAGTCGCAGATGGGCGATATCGCGTAGGAGGTGGGGACGTGCGTTCGGATCGATGGAAAAATAACAGCAACCCGGATGATTTCATGGGGAAAGGGCGCAGCCTGAAGGATAAAAGCGGCGCGTTTTTTCATCTTGTGCGTTACGCGGCGAATTTTCGCTGGCTGATCGCTTTCGCCCTGGTTCTGTGTCTGGTGAGCAATGTGCTGGCTCTGCTCGGACCCATCCTGGCCGGGAAGGCCATCGCGGAGGCGGCCGCCGGAGCAGGAAAGGTAAACTTCACGAAGGTATTTTACTATGCGAGGTGGATGCTGGTTTTTTACATAACGTCGTCCCTGCTGACTCTGGCGATTAATTTCATGATGATGCATGTGGGACGCTGGGTTGGGCGTAAGATGCGGCGGGATGTGTTTGACAAGCTGACGCGGCTTCCGGTGCGCTATTTTGACCAGAATGCGGCAGGGGATATTATCAGCCGCGTTTCTTATGATATCGATGCGGCGTGCCTTAGCATTTCGACTGACCTTGTCCAGATTATGACCAGCATGGTCACGGTAGTCGGGTCATTTGCGATGATGATCTATATCAGCCCGCTTCTGTCTCTGACCATGTGCGTGACCATTCCGCTCGCAGTGATTTATACAACCCATATGAGCGGGATTACGCGGCCGCTGTATTCAAGGCGTTCCGCTGCCTACGGCCGGATGAATGGCCGGGCGGAGGAAATTTTTTCCGGCCAGAAGACCATACTGGCCTACGCGCAGGAGGATACTTTCCTGGGACGGTTCGACGAGGCGAACAATGCCGCGGCGGACGCTTACTATAAGGCGCAGTATCAGGGCATGGCGATTGGTCCTTCGGTGGGCTGTGTCAACAACATTGGCCTGTCCATGGTTGGCATGTTCGGCGCCGTGCTGTATCTGCGGGGCGTAGTGACCCTGGAACACATTTCGGCATTTGTATTGTATTCCCGCAAGTTTTCCGGGCCGATCAATGAGATCGCCAATATTATTAATGAAATTTATTCCGCACTCTCCGCGGCGGAGCGGGTTTTCCGGCTGCTGGATGAGCCGGAGGAAGAGCCGGACAGGGAGGATGCGGAGGTTTTAGAGCATGTGAAAGGGGACGTTGTGCTGCGCGACGTTTCTTTCGGATATGATCCGGGTAAGACGATTATCCATCATCTCGATCTGAATGCGGACGCCGGGAAGATGATCGCAATTGTCGGCCCTACGGGCGCCGGAAAAACGACGATCATCAATCTGCTGATGCGTTTTTACGATGTGGATGAGGGCGAGATCCAGGTGGATGATAAGGAAATCCGCAGCCTGGAACGAAGCAGTGTCCGGCGCGCCTACGCGATGGTGCTGCAGGATACCTGGCTTTTTGGTGGTACGGTGTACGAAAATATCGCTTACGGCCGTGAGGGCGCGACGCGCGAAGAGGTCATTGCCGCGGCGAAAGCGGCCAACATCCATCATTATATTATGCTGCTGCCGGACGGCTATGATACGGTGCTGGGTGAGGATGGCGGCAATATTTCCAAAGGCCAGAAACAGATGCTGACGATTGCCAGAGCCATGCTCTACGACGCAAAAATGCTGATTCTGGACGAGGCGACCTCCAATGTAGATACCAATACCGAGCGCCAGATCCAGGCGGCCATGCGGGGGCTGATGAAGGATAAAACCTGCTTCGTTATCGCGCATCGTCTGTCAACAATCCAGAACGCGGACCGAATACTGGTCGTCGATCAGGGGAATGTTATTGAACAGGGAACGCATCAGGAGCTGATAGAGCAGAAAGGATTTTACTATCGTCTGTACGCCTCACAGTTTGAATAAAGCGTCCGGACGTACGGCATAAATGGTACGAAATATTAATATGATGTAAAAAAGATTCTCCGGGGTATTCCCATGAAGGATTATATCGAAGAACGGGCGGTCGCGATCGCCAACTACATCATAGACCACAACGCCACAGTCCGGCAGACGGCAAAAAAATTCGGAATATCGAAGTCCACAGTACACAAGGATATGGTGGATCGACTTGTACACGTCAATCCGGGACTGGCAGCCCAGGTCCGAAAAGTGCTGGATATCAACAAATCCGAACGTCACATCCGCGGCGGCATGGCCACGCGGGAAAAATATCAGCACCGCCTGGCGATCTGCAGCAAAGAAGACATATAAAGTACGCAAAAGTTGTCGGAAAATGCACAAAGGAACTCACAACCACAACGAAAAAATTGTTCACTATTTTAAAGATTTATGGTATAATTCTTCAGTAAAGTATCATATTCAGGACAGACAAAAAGGACAGCCT
>JAJQAA010000057.1 GCA_021204045.1 Clostridiales bacterium | reverse complement strand
AACAGAAAAATTCGTATCTGGGGCTAGCCGCCGCGCTAGCGGCTTGGTACAATGTACGTAAAGGGCAGAGCCAGGTGTCCGGATACGCGAAAGCCCTGCTTGCAGGAGTTTTCGCGTATCCGGATAGATGGCGAGCGAAGCGACCGAGAAAAACCGAAGGTTTTTCGAGGCTCTGCCCGGACGGGTAGAGAAAATCTGACGGAGGCAGAGCGAGATTTATCGATGCTCTGCCATGCGGGAGCCGAAAGCCCTGCTTGCAGGAGCTTTCGCGTACCCGGACAGATGGCGAGCAAAGCGACCGAGAAAAACCGAAGGTTTTTCGAGGCTCTGCCCGGACGGGTAGAAAAAATGTGACGGAGGCAGAGCGAGATTTATCGATGCTCTGCCCATGCGGGAGCCGAAAGCTCTGCCCATGCTGGTAGCGAGACCTCGGCGGAAGCAAAGATTTTCGGCGACCTCTGCCCGTCCGGTTCGCACAGGGGAACAGCGAGGTGATTATGTGATAAAAAAAGAAATGATTGCAATGCTCCTTGCCGGAGGGCAGGGCAGCCGGCTTGGCGTTCTGACGCAGAAGGTAGCGAAGCCGGCGGTATCATTCGGCGGGAAATACCGCATCATCGATTTTCCGCTCAGCAACTGCATCAATTCGGGAGTCGACACGGTGGGCGTGCTCACACAATATCAGCCTCTGCGCCTGAACGCGCATATCGGGATCGGTATTCCGTGGGATCTTGACCGGAACGTCGGAGGAGTGACGATCCTGCCGCCCTATGAGCGGAGCAAGGACAGCGACTGGTACACCGGGACGGCGAACGCGGTCTACCAGAACCTGGAATTCATTGAGACCTACCATCCGGATTATGTTCTGATCCTCTCGGGTGACCATATTTATAAAATGGATTATGGGGTAATGCTGGATTATCACAAAGCCAGCGGAGCCGACGTGACGATTGCGGCCATGCCGGTACCGATCGAGGAGGCAGGCCGTTTTGGCATTATGGTTACGGACGAGACGAACCATATTATGCAGTTTGAGGAAAAACCGGAGCACCCGCATGGCAATCTGGCGTCAATGGGGATTTATATTTTCAGCTGGCCCGTGCTGCGGGAGGCGATGATCGCTCTGCTGGACGAGCCCGGATGTGATTTTGGTAAGCATATCATCCCCTACTGCCACGACCAGGGTAAGCGGCTTTTTGCTTACGAGTTTAACGGTTACTGGAAGGACGTTGGGACGCTGAGTTCTTATTGGGAAGCCAATATGGAACTGGTGGATATTATTCCGGAGTTCAATCTCTATGAGGAATTCTGGAAAGTCTACACGAAAAGCGACATTATCCCGCCGCAGTACCTGGCTGCAGACGCTGTGGTCGAGAGCAGCATCATTGGCGAAGGGACGGAGATTTACGGGGAAGTATATCATTCCGTGATCGGCGCCGGTGTGACAATCGGATCGGGTGCAGTTATCCGCGATTCCATTATCATGCGGGAGTCTGTAATCGGCGCGGGGGCGCGAATTATGAAAGCGATTATCGCGGAGGATACGCATATTGGTGCGGGAGCCGAGCTCGGCGTCGGCGAATATGCGCCGAGCACCTGTGATCCGAAGGTTTATCAATCCGACCTGGTGACCGTCGGTGAACACAGTGTGATTCCGGATCATGTCAGGGTCGGCAAAAATACAGCCATCTCCGGCGTGACCGCCGTGGAGGATTATCCGGACGGAACGCTGGCGGGCGGAGGGTGTATTATAAAGGCAGGTGATGTGCGATGAGGGCGATAGGCATCGTCCTGGCTGGCGGCAACAGCAGACGGATGCGGGAACTTTCAAATAAGCGGGCCATCTCCGCAATGCCGATAGCGGGCAGCTACCGCAGCATTGATTTTACGCTCAGCAATATGAGCAACTCGCATATTCAGAGCGTCGCCGTTTTTACCCAGTACAATTCGCGCTCCCTGAACGAGCATTTAAGTTCCTCCAAATGGTGGGATTTCGGGCGCAAGCAGGGCGGTCTGTTTGTACTGACGCCGACGATTACGGCACAGAACAGCGACTGGTACCGCGGTACGGCCGACGCGCTTTATCAGAATCTGTCCTTTCTGAAAAAAAGCCACGAACCTTATGCGGTAATCGCTCCTGGCGATTGTGTCTATAAGATGGATTACAACAAGGTGCTGGAGTATCATATTGAAAAGAAGGCAGACATTACCGTAGTGTGCAAGGAGCTGCCGGAAGGGGAGGATATCACCCGCTTCGGCGTCATCAGCACGAATGAGGACGGGAGAATTACCAGTTTCGAGGAAAAGCCGATGATGGCGGCCTCGAACACGATTTCCTGTGGTATCTATGTGATACGCAGGAGGCAGCTGATCGAACTGATCGAGCGCTGTGCAGCAGAGGATCGCGTGGATTTTGTGCGTGACATTCTGGTACGCTACACGGGCGTCAAACGGATTTACGCTTATAAGACGGATCGATACTGGAGTAACATCGCTTCGGTCGACGCTTATTATAAGACAAACATGGACTTTTTAAAGCCAGATGTGCGGAATTACTTTTTCCGGGAATATCCGGATATCTGCACGAAGGTGGAGGATCTTCCGCCGGCCAAATACAACCCGGGCGCTGTGGTGAGGAACAGCCTGGTTGCCAGCGGCTCCATCATCAACGGCGTTGTGGAAAACTCCGTTCTGTTCAAAAAAGCCTATGTGGGAAACAATTGTATTATCAAGAACTCCATTATTCTGAATGACGTATATATCGGCGATAACAGCGTTATTGAGAATTGCATAGTGGAGAGCCGCGACACCATCAGAGCCAACACAACCTATATCGGCACTCCTGAGGAGATCAAGATTGTAGTGGAAAAAAGCGAGAGATACGCGCTATAAGATGGGGAAGGGGTTTGAATATGCGGATTACAGACGTTAGAGTCAGGAAGATTGATAAGGAAGGAAAGATGAAGGCGATCGTTTCGATCACACTGGATAATGAATTTGTGATCCACGATATCAAGGTGATCGAAGGAGAAAAGGGATTGTTCATCGCGATGCCGAGCCGCAAAGCGGCGGACGGGGAATACCGGGACATCGCCCATCCGATCAATTCCGGGACGCGCGACATGATCCAGAGCGTGATCCTGGCAAAGTACGAGTCGACTGCGTTGGATAACCGGATGTACGAGGCAGAGGAGCAGTAGTTGTACAAAGAAAAATCACGAACCGATGGATGAATTCATACAGGCGGCATTTCTTTGCGAAACGAATCGAAGACCTGCCGTCCGTATCGTTATGGAAAAATACAGAAATTACGCCGCGGCGCCGCAAGGTACCGCGGCGCTGTCAGGACAGGAGATTTTTATGAGGGATAACAATTATGATGTGATCATCATAGGAGCCGGCCCATCCGGTATTTTTTGTGCCTATGAACTGATCGAAAAGAAACCGGATCTGCGAATCCTGATGATTGAGAAGGGGCGGAGGATTGAGAAACGGGTATGCCCGAAACGGACGACCAATGTCTGCGTGGGCTGCCGGCCCTGCTCGATCACGACCGGCTTTGCCGGGGCGGGCGCGTTTTCCGACGGTAAGCTATCACTGTCGCCGGACGTTGGCGGAAATCTGCCGGAGATTCTGGGCTATGACCGAGCACGGGCGCTGATCCGGGAATCGGATGAGATTTATCTGAAATTCGGCGCGGATAAAAACGTCTACGGCGTTGATAAACAGACGGAGATTGAGGAGATCCGCCGCAAGGCGATCAATGCCAATCTGAAGCTGATCGAGTGCCCAATCCGTCATCTCGGCACGGAAGAGGGGTATAAAATCTATACCCGCCTGCAACAGCACCTGCTTGAGCATGGCATTCAGATAAAATTTGATACCATGGTGAAGGATATCATCGTCGAAGACGGAGCGGCGCGCGGCGTTGTTACCGACAAGGATGAGACGTACCTGGCTCCGGAAGTTGTGGCCGCGATCGGCCGCGAGGGGTCGGACTGGTTCAGTCACATCTGCGGCAACCACGGTATTGAGACGCGCGTGGGTACGGTCGACATTGGCGTGCGCGTTGAGGTGCGCGACGAGGTGATGAAGTTCCTCAATGAGAATCTTTATGAGGCGAAACTGGTTTACTACACACCGACGTTTGACGACAAGGTGCGCACGTTCTGCACGAATCCGTCGGGAGAGGTGGCGACGGAGTATTATGAGAACGGCCTGGCAGTTGTGAACGGTCATGCCTATAAGTCGAAGGAATTTAAGACGCACAATACCAATTTCGCGCTGCTGGTGTCGAAGAATTTTACCAAGCCGTTCAAGACGCCGATCGAGTACGGCAAGCACATCGCGCAGCTGTCCAATATGCTCTGCGACGGCAAAATCATGGTGCAGACCTTCGGAGATTTCCAGCGCGGACGCCGTACGACCGAGGAGCGCATGTGCCGCAACAACCTGATTCCGACGCTCAAGGACGCGGTGCCGGGCGATCTGTCGCTTGTCTTCCCGCACCGTATCATGGTAGATATTAAAGAAATGCTGATGGCGCTCGACAAGGTCACGCCGGGCATCGCCAGCGACGAGACGCTGCTCTATGGCGTTGAGGTGAAATTTTATTCCAATAAAGTCGTGGTTGATGAGGATTTTGAAACCAGCATTCATGGTCTGCGTGCGGTCGGCGACGGCGCGTCCGTCACGCGCGGGCTGCAGCAGGCCTCGGCGAACGGGATCAGCGTGGCGAGGAGCATCCTATGTACATTATAGCAGGACTGGGAAATCCGACGAAAGAATACAACCATACGAGGCACAATGTCGGCTTCTGCGTGATTGACGTGCTGGCGGATCGTTATGGAATTGATGTCAGCGAAAAAAAGCATAAGGCGCTGTGTGGCCGCGGTGTGATTGAGGGGCAGAAAGTGCTGCTGATGAAGCCGCAGACCTTTATGAATCTCAGCGGCGAGAGTGTAAGGGCGGCGGTTGATTATTATAAGGCAGACGCGGCGGCAGATGTGATTGTGATTTTTGACGACGTCAGCCTGGAACCGGGGCAGCTGCGCGTGCGCCGTCAGGGCAGTGCCGGAGGACATAACGGCGTCAAGAGCATTATCGCCCAGCTGGGGACGCAGGATTTTGCGCGTGTGAAGGTGGGGATCGGGGCGAAACCGCCGCGCATGGATCTGGCGGACTACGTGTTGGGGCATTTCTCTCAGGGAGAGCAGACGCAGATGGACGATGCGTTTGACGAAGCCGCAAAGGCGGTCGTAATGATGATCACGGACGGGACGGACGCGGCTATGAACCAGTTTAACCGGAAAAAGACAGCGGAAGTATGACAAATATGAGCGGAGCGTTTGTAAACCCACTGACAGAACTGATTGAGTACGAGGATTTGAACCGCGATCTGCAGCGCGGACTGGGGCCGGTGCAGCTGAGCGGCTGCATGGATTCACAGAAAGTACACCTGATGCATGAAGTCGCGGCCAGGACGCCGTGGAAACTGGTTGTGACTTATGATGAAAACCGCGCAAAGGAGATTTACGAGGATTTCGGGTGTTTTCGCGCGGACGCCTGGCTGTATCCGGCCAGGGATCTGCTTTTTTACAGCGCCGATATCCACGGGAACCTGATTACGCGCCAGCGTCTGCAGGTATGGAAGCATTGCCTTGAGGACGCGGGCGGCGTCGTTGTGACGACCGTGGACGGGCTCATGGACCATCTGCTGCCCGCAAAAGAGCTGCGGGACGAGATCCTGCATGTGGAAACCGGCCAGACGCTGGATCTGACGGTCTGGCGGGAACGCCTGGCCGCGATGGGCTATGAGCGCATGCCGCAGGTGGAAGGCATGGGGCAGTTTTCCGTGCGCGGCGATATCCTGGACATTTTCCCCTTGACGGAAGAAGTGCCTGTGCGGATCGAACTGTGGGATGCGGAAGTGGATTCGATTCGTACCTTTGATATGGAGAGCCAGCGTTCCATCGAGCAGCTTACGGCGGCGGATATTTATCCGGCGACGGAACCGGTGCGGGAGCGTATGGTATCCTTCCTCGATTATTTTGACCCGGATTCCAGCATGATTGTGCTGGATGAGCCGGTGCGCCTGCAGGAGCACGGCGACGCGGTGGAGCTGGAATTTCGCGAGAGCATGGCGCGGCGCCGGGAGAGCGGCTGCGCCCCGGAGAAGGAAGCGGCGGAGGACGAGGTCGCGGTACTTGTGTCGGCGTCGGAGATCCTGGCACGCGCCCAGCGCGCCAATACGCTGTATCTGACCGGTCTGGAACAGCGCCTGACGGGCTTTAAGGTGGAAAAGAAATACAGCATCAGCGTTAAGAATGTCAATTCTTATCAGAGCAGTTTTGAGATATTGATTAAGGATCTGCAGCGCTGGCGGCGGGAAAAATACCGCGTGATCCTGCTGTCCGGTTCGCATACGCGCGCCAGCCGTCTGGCCGAGGATCTGCGCGGATACGAGCTGCAGGCGTTCTGCCCGGATGACGATGAGCGTCAGGTACGGCCCGGCGAAATTCTCGTCACCTATGGCAATCTGCATCGCGGTTTTGAATATCCCCAGATTAAATTTGTCGTGATCACCGAGGGGGATATGTTCGGCGCGAAGAAGAAAAAGCGTCGCCGACGCAAGACGTATCACGATGGCAAAAGAATCGAGAGCTTCGCCGAGCTCTCGGTCGGCGATTATGTCGTGCATGAGGAGCATGGACTTGGCATTTACCGCGGCATCGAGAAGATCGAGCGCGATAAGGTGATCAAGGATTATCTCAAGATCGAGTACGCGGACGGCGGAAACCTCTACCTTCCGGCGACGCGGCTGGACGGCATTCAGAAGTATGCCGGCGCGGACGCCAAAGCGCCGAAGCTGAACAAACTTGGCGGCGAACAGTGGAAGCGCACGAAATCCCGCGTGAAGACCGCGGTGCGCGAGGTGGCGCGCGATCTGGTCGCGCTCTATGCGGTCAGGCAGGAGCTGGACGGGTTCCAGTATGGGCCGGATACCGTGTGGCAGAAGGAGTTTGAGGAATTATTTCCTTATGAGGAGACGGAGGACCAGACCGCGGCGATCGAGGCGACGAAGCGTGACATGGAGAGTCGACGGATCATGGACCGGCTGATCTGCGGCGACGTCGGTTACGGCAAGACGGAAGTGGCGCTACGCGCCGCGTTTAAGGCGGTTCAGGAGAACCGACAGGTCGTCTATCTGGTGCCGACGACCGTTCTGGCGCAGCAGCACTATAATACCTTTTTGCAGCGGATGAAAGATTTTCCGGTGCGTGTTGACCTGCTCTCGCGATTCCGTTCCCCGAAAGAAATTCAGAAAACGCTGGCGGATCTGCAAAGAGGTTTGGTTGACATCGTGATCGGCACACATCGCGTGCTTTCTTCGGACGTCAAATTCAAAGATCTCGGTCTGCTGATTATTGATGAGGAGCAGCGTTTCGGCGTCGCCCACAAGGAGAAAATCAAGAAGCTGAAGAAAAATGTCGACGTGCTGATGCTGACGGCGACGCCGATTCCGCGCACGCTGCATATGAGCCTGGCGGGAATCCGCGATATGAGCGTGCTGGAGGAACCGCCGGTCGACCGTGTGCCGATCCAGACTTATGTGATGGAATACAATGACGAGATGGTGCGTGAGGGCATCAGCCGCGAGCTGGCGCGCGGCGGTCAGGTTTATTATGTTTATAATCGTGTGAAGGATATCAGCGAAGTGGCCGCGCATGTGCAGGAGCTGGTGCCGGAAGCTACGGTTGTTTACGCGCATGGTCAGATGCCGGAACGCGAGCTGGAGCGCATTATGTTTGACTTTGTCAACGGCGATATCGATGTGCTGGTTTCGACGACGATCATCGAGACCGGGCTGGATATACCAAACGCCAACACCATGATCATTCATGACGCGGACCGCATGGGACTTTCCCAGCTTTACCAGTTGCGCGGGCGGGTGGGACGCTCCAACCGCACGGCCTACGCATTTCTGATGTATCGCCGGGATAAGATTCTGAAAGAGGAGGCGGAGAAGCGGCTGGCCGCGATCCGCGACTTTACCGAGCTGGGTTCCGGTATCCGGATCGCGATGCGTGATCTGGAGATCCGCGGCGCCGGAAATGTGCTGGGCGCGGAACAGCACGGGCACATGGAGGCCGTGGGTTATGATCTCTACTGCAAGCTGCTGAACCAGGCGGTGCAGGCGGCGCGCGGACGCTGGCCGGAAGAAGATGATTTTGAGAGCGCGGTCGAATGCGATATCGACGCCTATATTCCGGCTTCTTACATTAAGAATGAATATCAGAAGCTGGATATCTATAAGCGGATTTCTGCGATCGAAAATGAGGAAGAGTCGATGGATATGCAGGATGAGCTGATCGACCGTTTCGGAGAAATTCCCAAAGCGGTAGAGAATCTGCTTGCCATCGCTCTGTTGAAAGCGATGGCGCACCGCGCCTATGTGACGGAAGTGAGAATGAACCGCCAGGAGATTCGTCTGACGATGTACCCGGAGGCAAAAATTGACGCGGCCGGGATTCCGGCTCTGGTGGGGGAGTATGGCGGCGTGTTAAAATTTCAACCGGCGCAGCCGCCGTATTTTTCCTATGTCGACCGGTTTGCGAAGCATACGGACTGCACGGAAATGATGGAGGCGGCCAGGCAGCTGCTGGAAAAAATCGGGAAGCTGCGAAGCAGCACATGATGTGAGAGCCGGTTGATGGAAGCGCCATGAACGGTTTGAAAGAGTACATATTGGCGGTGGAGTCTTCACGTTAACAACGATAATCAAGTATAAATTCCCCCATTTTACAGATACTACTTCCAGAAGCGGATAGTACAGTATATGGAGGAATTTTTCTATGAAAGCTACTGGAATTGTGAGACGGATCGATGATCTCGGCCGGGTCGTGATCCCGAAGGAAATACGAAGGACTTTGCGGCTGCGGGAGGGTACCCCGCTGGAAATTTTCACCGACCGGGAGGGAGAGATTATCCTGAAAAAATATTCGCCGATGGTGGAGTTGGCGGCGTTCGCGACACAGTACGCGGAGACGCTTTCGCAAACCACCGGCATTATGGTCTGCATCGCTGACCGGGATCAGATTATCGCGGTGGCGGGCGGACCGAAAAAGGAGCTGCTGCAGAAAACGATCAGCAAGGAACTGGAACAGGCGGTCAATGAGCGGGAGACTGTGGTAGCAACCCGGGAGGAGAAACAGTTTGTCCCGGTCATCGACGAGGAGATCGAGGGCGTGACAGCCGAGGTAGTGACGCCAATTCTCTGTGAAGGCGATGCGATCGGCGCGGTGATTCTGCTTGGAAAGGAAGCACGCAAAAAGTTTGGCGAGATGGAGGTGAAGATGGCCGCCACGGCCGCTGGATTTCTGGGACGGCAGATGGAAGGATAAAATTTTGAATTGTTTAACGAACAATCGCATCCGCCGTTTTCCCAGCGGATGCGATCGCTGTGGGGCGTGCAGATCAAAATTGGTCTGTGCGTCTTTTTTTAGTTGATGGTGATTTGGATGGAACTGCTGCCGGTGGTTTCGCTTTTGGTGGAATCTTCCGTGACGTCCGTTTCCGTAGCGCTTATTTCCGCGACGCTTTCCTCGTCGCTGTCGACGGAGACGTTTGTGCTGCTCTCAAGCATTTCCAGATCGCCCTCCATGCGCGAGGTGAAAGTTCCCTGTACCTGATTGCCGGCACGATCCTGGGCGTAGACATAAAGACCGCTGGAGTCCATCTCGTAGGAAAGCGTGTTGGTGTCGCGGTCAACCTCAATCGGAATCACCTGTTCCCCATTTCCGTCGAGGGCGTAAATCGAATCAAAGTCGACGCCGGACTGGCTGTCGGTGACGGTCAGGGTAACGATGCCGTCCTCGATGTGCTCGCCCTCGATGGCAGGCGGATTTTCATCGAGAATGTTGACATGCACATATTGTGTGACGCTCATGCCGTTTAAATTAACCACAGTGGCTTCGAGAACGCCGTTCTTTGAGATCGGGATGGTGTAGCTGTGTCTTTTGTCCTCCGTCATTTCCGGCTCTTCGCCGTCTAAGTTGACGGAAACGGATTTTGTCGGAAACCAGCTTTCAATGGTGAGTGTCGCTTCCGTGGTCAGGTAATCTTTTGTGTCTGCAAGCTCAAGGGAAATTTCCGGAGCGGTGGTGACGCAGAAGAAAAGGAAACCGTTGAACAGGATAAACGGCAGTATGTAAAACAAAAGCAGGTGGAGAAAACCGTCGGAGGACGACGTATAAGAACGCCGCCGGGCGCGGGTGGAAAAGGAATCATTGATCATAATGATATAACACTCCTTATTATCAGCAGCGCTGCAGGGCGCCGATTGTTCATGTTATTGTAAGCATAACAGAAGTACGGAGGTTTTACAAGTGAACATTTTATGACAATGTTACCTCTGCAGCGTCCGCAGAGAGCGGTTTCCGGATGAAATTTCCCGGCAAATATCATTTGGGGGCTTTCCGGAAATGAAAAGTTATGTTACAATGTTCGCAAAGGGCAGAGGAAACGTTTTTTAAACTTTGTTCATGGGGAACCGGCATCGTGTGTGGACAGAGGCGCCTTGCGGCGTATGCGCGCAGGGAGCAGGGGGAGAATTCGGATGATACGAAAGGCCGCGGAGTTTGCGAGAGAGGTCCACAAGGGTGCGCTGCGTAAGGGCAGCAAGATTCCTTATATTTATCATCCCATGGAGGTAGCGTTGCTGGTGTCGCAGATGACGTCGGATGAGGATGTGATTGCGGCAGCCTATCTTCATGACGTTCTGGAAGATACGCCCACGACGGAGGCCGAGCTGGAGACGAGGTTTGGCAGCCGGATTACGGAGCTGGTGAAGGCGGAGACGGAAGACAAGGCGCTCAGCTGGCATGAGCGCAAGGGAAATACGGTTCGCCATCTGCAAACGGCGTCCAGGGAAGTCAGGATTCTGACCCTGGCGGACAAGCTCAGCAACCTGCGCTCGACGGCGCGCGATTATCTGGTGATGGGCGATCAGGTATGGGAGCGTTTCCACGAAAAAAATAAGGAGAGCCATAAATGGTACGTGCAGGGGATTGTTGAAGGTTTGCGTGACCTGGCTTCCGAACCTTATTATCAGGAGTTATGCCGTCTGTTTGATTTTGTATTTGGATCTTGATTTATCCGGTTTTATCGCTTATAATTGCATTTGCATTGGATTGTATGTCCTGTCCGTTCGTGTCAGGATTCTTAAAACACAGGTTAGTTCTTAACCTGCAATCCCATAATTTTCATATTTCATGATACCAGGGGTCGAAGTATGCGATACACAGTCAGACTGGCTTGTATTTGCATGAAAGAAAGGGGCGTTTATTTGAAAAAAGATTTTGTGAGAACAGCACAGACAATCATTTGGGTTTGTCTGGTTCTGCTTGAGATGGCGGTAGTCTGCCGGCTGGATGTGAGAGCGGAGACGGTGCGTGAGATCGAGCAGGAGGTGTGGTATGAGGACGTTGAGGGGGCGGAGGCGATTCCGGATGAGCTTGCGGTGACGGTGTCGGAGAACGGCCAGGAACAGGTCGTGCTCTGCGATCTGCAGCAGCTGGAGGTGCAGACGGAGGAGTGGCAGGACGGTTTCCTGCTCCCGGTGACCTTTCATGCCTATGACGCGGACTGGTATCAGGTTGGAGAACGCCTGGTTCCCCGTGACGACGCACTTTCTTTTGAAGAATATGAGGAGTACCTGCTGGCGGAAGCTGGGCTTTCGGCGCAGGAATACCGGATTGATGAGCTGGCCTGGGATGGAGAGAGCTATCTGGATGAGGCAGGGGAGGAGTGCCGCGACGCGATCGCTTCCGGCTGGAAGCTGGTGCGCGATTACCGGGCGCTTTACGGCGGCAATGCGGTATGGATGGAGCCGGCGCTTGTGACGGAACCAGAACCGGAGACAACCGACTCAGAAGAGAGTAAAATGGAGCAGCGGGAATATGAAACGGTGCCTGTGCCAGAAGCGGAAGTTTCAATAGAAGCTGCCGAGAGAGAAGAAACGGAAGCAGCAGAACCGGAGCCAGGTCTTATGGAGAAAATTGTGAAGACGCTTCTGGTTGTGATCGGAGCCGTAGCGGTATGGTTTTTGCTGGGGATTCTGATTCTGCTTGCGCTGTGGCTGGTAAAATGTGGGAAAAAATGTTACAATAAAAAGAAACACAGCAAAAAATAGTCAGGAATTCCAGTTCTTTTCGATTCGCGGAACGTTGCGGAAACCGGGATATCGTGCTATACTTATCGGAATGTAAATAAGGAAATTACGCCTGGCATGCCCGCTTCCGGCATGTTCCGGCGCTGTGAATCGTAACAGGAATTGAGTGGATATTTATGAAAGACAGAAAGACAAAAGAAAGGTACAAGCGCCTGATCAAGCTGGCGTTTGCCGCTGTAATGCAGATCGGCCTGTGCCTGATCTATGGCGCGCTCTGGATCGGTTATTACAATAACCGGGTCCTGCAGGAGCCGTTTTACCGCCGCGGCAACTGGGTGATGGTACTGATATACGGTCTGTTGCTGACCTTTTTTATGTATACTTACGGCGGTTTTAAGATCGGTTATCTGAAAAACGGCAACCTGATCTATTCTCAGATTATGTCGGTAATTTTTACAAATGTACTTACATATCTCCAGGTGGCGGTGATTGACCGCCGCCTGGTGAATCCGGTTTACCTGCTGCCGATTACTCTGGGGGAGATTGTATTTATTGCGGCCTGGACCATGCTGTTTCAGCTGTTGTACCGGAGCCTGTTTCCACCGCGCCAGATGCTGTTTGTGGAAGGAGACCGGAAAGATTATCATCTGATTGACAAGATGAATGCCAGAGATGACAAGTATGAGATCGGAGAGGTCATCTCCTACCGGCGGGGTATCCGGAAAATCAAGCGCAGGATCGATCATTATGACACGGTAGTGATTGGTGATATCCCTTCTCATGAGAGAAATCTGTTATTGAAGTATTGTTTTGAGACCGGGGTGCGCAGCTACAGCGTTCCCAAGATTTCCGATGTGCTGCTGCGCAGCTCGGATGAGCTGACGCTGTTTGATTCGCCGCTTCTGTTGTCCCGCAACAACGGACTTTCCATTGAACAGCAATGGGCAAAACGGGTGGAGGATGTTTTGTTCGCGGCCATCATGCTGATCGTTTTCTCTCCGGTTTTTGTGATCGCGGCGGTGAGCATTAAATGTACGGATGGAGGGCCGGTCTTTTATAAACAGGAACGCCTGACACAGGATGGAAAGATATTTACGATCTATAAATTCCGCACCATGGTTGTCAACGCGGAGAAAATGTCCGGCCCGGTGCTTGCCTCTGAGCGTGATCCGAGGATTCTTCCGATCGGGAGACTGCTGCGCGCCACAAGGCTGGATGAGCTGCCGCAGATTTTAAATATCCTGAAAGGCGAAATGTCCCTGGTCGGACCGCGGCCGGAGCGCCCGGAACTAGCCCGCGAGATCGAAAAAAACATACCGGAGTTTTCCTATCGCTTAAAAGTTAAGGCAGGCCTGACCGGTTATGCCCAGGTTTACGGAAAATATAATACGACATCGTATGACAAACTGAAGCTGGATCTGCTGTACATTCGCAAATATTCTCTGTTGCTGGATTTAAAGCTGATCATCATGACGCCGAAGATCATGTTTATGAAGGAAAGTACGGAGGGCGTGGCACCCGACCCCGATCTGTCGCCGGAGTACCGGGACAGGATCGAGTACGGTGAGGGCAGGAAGCTGTAAAGGCCGGATCCGGCTGTTACCAGTCGACCACTTCATTGATGATCGCGCACTGCTCCGTGCTGGTTTTGCGCAGGTAGATGCGCGTGGTTTCAATACTTTCGTGTCCCATAAGGTCAGCCAGCATGGGAAGATCCCGGTACCGTTCGAGAAAGCTTTTGGCAAAACGATGCCGGAAAGAATGCGGATAAATTACGGACGGATCAAGGCCGTACCGGGCGCTGAATTTTTTGAGTTGTCCGGAAATACCGCGTGTGCTGATGCGCGCTCCATGACGGTTGGTAAAAAGAAAGCCGCTTTCGCGGCCGGTTTCTTTTATCCAGATCAGAGCTTCTTTCTGCAGGGCGGCGGGAATATAGATGCGTCGTAATTTGCCGCCCTTGGAATACAGATCGAAATAGCCGATTTTTATGTGCTCTGCTTTGAATTGTATGAGCTCGCTGACACGAGCGCCGGTGGCTGCGAGAAAGCGCACGACAAAGTACCATTGTTCTTCTTTATCTCTCAGGAGGCAGTTTTTAAAATAGAGATAATCTGCTTCGCTGATCACATTCTCAAGAAAAGGCTTTTGCTGTACTTTCACCGCAGCAAGCTTCCACCTGTCTTTTTTCAGGCATTCCAGATAGCAATTCATTGCGCGGATGCGCAGATTGATGGTCTGCGGCTTATAATTCTCAATCAGGAACACCTTATAATCTCTCAGGCTGGAGCGGTCAACCTGTTCGTATCGGCTGTGATATTGCCGTACTGCCGTAAGATAGGATCGTATCGTGTTTTTTGATAAATTCTGGTTTCTGAGATAGTTCTCAAATTTTTCCATGTTGTTTACCTCTTTTCCCCATCTGAAATTTTGGTGGGTTTTACCCCGGATATCTTTATAATTATAAATCCCGGGGAGATTTTGAATAAAGAAAATTTAAGCTGTAAAGAGAAAGCACGTCATGAAATGAGATGTTCCCACATACGATAAATGGGTGAGCGATGTTATGCGTGAATGGGAACGGATGGACGCTGCGAGGGCGCTGCGGGAGCTTGAGACAACGAAGAGGGGCCTGTCGGATGAAGAGGCGGCACGCAGATTGGGGGAAATTGGGGAAAATTGTCTCCAGGAGGAATGTCTCAGGCCGGTCTGGCTGGTTTTCCTGGGACAATTCTGCGACCTTCTGGTGGTAATACTGATTGTGGCGGCGGTAATTTCGATGGTCACGGGCGACGCGGAGAGTACAGCGGTAATCCTTGCGGTATTGATCCTGAACGCCGCGCTGGGTACGGCGCAGCATGTGAAAGCGCAGAAATCGCTGCGGAGTTTGCGCCGGCTTTCCGCGCCGACCGCGCATCTGATGCGGGCTGGTCGGCTTGTAGAGACAAGAGCCGCTGCGGTTGTGCCGGGAGATATTCTTCTGCTTGAGGCGGGGGATCTCGTAGTCGCGGACGCGCGGTTGATCGAGTGTCAGCGCCTGCTGGCTGATGAAAGCTCACTGACCGGGGAAGCGGAGACAGTCGAAAAGCAGGCGGAGACGCTGCCGGAAGCGGTGGCGCTGGCAGAGCGCAGCAATATGATTTTTTCCGGTTCACTGATTGTGGGCGGACGCGGTATGGCGGTAGTTACCGGGACGGGGATGGAAACTGAAATCGGCCGGATCGCCGCGCTGATGCTGGGCGAAGAGGAGAAACGCACACCGTTGCAGCAGAGCCTTGACCGGTTTAGCGGGCATCTGGCCGCCGGGATACTGGCAATCTGCGTGCTGGTGTTTTTACTGGGCATTTATCGCGGCGAAGCGCTGCTGGATTCTGTAATGTTTTCCGTGGCGCTGGCCGTGGCGGCAATTCCGGAGGCGCTCGGTTCGATTGTCACTATTGTCCAGGCAATGGGGATGCAGCGAATGGCGCGGGAACAGGCAGTCATCAAGGATCTGGACGCGGTGGAGAGTCTGGGCTGCGTGTCCGTGATCTGTACGGACAAAACCGGCACGCTGACGCAGAATCGTATGAGCGTGCGGCAGATATATGCCGATGGTCGTCTTTACCAGCCGGAACAGCTGTCTGTTGGCGATCCGGTGCAGGAGATGCTGGTGATAGTCGCTGTTTTGGACAATGACGCGTGTCCCGGAGAGAGAGTCGCATCATCGGAAAGGATATCGGGCGGAAGTGCGGTCGGAATATCGGTCAGAATGCCGGAGAGAACGGCAGGAACGGTCGGGGATCCGACCGAGCTGGCGCTTTTGCAGATGGCGGAGTGCTGTGGTGTAGATGTGGAGCAGCTGCGCAGGACGCAGCCCCGGCTTGGCGAACTGCCGTTTGATTCGAACCGGAAACGGATGAGTGTGATTCAGGTTTTCAGGGGGCAGCGCCTGCTGTTGGTGAAGGGAGCGGTGGATGTCCTGCTGCCGCGTTCGGAGACGGTGCTGACGGCGGCAGGGGTGAGAACGCTGGAGACGGCAGGGCGACGTCAGATCGAGGAGCAGAATCGTATCTGGTCGGAAGACGGACTGCGGGTACTGGCGTTAGCATATCGTGTGTTGGAGAAAGGAGAACTTTCCGATGAGTCAGAAACCCGGCTGATTTTTGTCGGGATGGCGGCGCTGATGGATCCGCCGCGCGCGGAATCGCTGCCTGCAGTGTTGGCGGCGCGCCGGGCGGGGATGCGGCCGGTTATGATTACCGGGGATCACCGCAGCACAGCGGTGGCGGTGGCGCGGCGAACCGGAATCTACCGGGATGGGGATCTGGCTGTGGACGGTGCGTGGCTGGATCGGATGACGGAGAAGGATCTGGCAGTTGCGCTGCCGCGTATTTCTGTCTTTGCGCGTGTGACTCCGGAACATAAGCTGCGCATTGTGCGCGCCTGGCAGTCGCTGGGAGCGATAGTGGCTATGACCGGGGACGGTGTGAATGACGCGCCGGCGCTGCGGCGGGCGGATGTCGGTGTGGCGATGGGAAGGTCAGGTACTGAGGTGGCCAGGGACGCGGCCTCGATGATTCTGATGGATGATAATTTTGCCACGATTATCAAGGCAGTTGCGAACGGGCGCAATGTTTACCGCAACATCCGCCATGCGATCCAGTTCCTGCTTTCGGGGAATATCGCCGGGATTCTGTGTGTATTGTACACCACTTTGCTGGCATTGCCGCTTCCCTTTGCGCCGGTGCATCTGTTGTTCATCAACCTGCTCACAGATTCGCTGCCGGCGATCGCGATCGGTATGGAGCCGCAGGAGGAAGAGCTGTTGTCGGGGCCGCCGCGCGATCCAAGGGAAGGAATTCTTACTGCCGGTTTTCTGATGAGAATTCTCATGCAGGGCGGGCTGATCGCCGTGGGGACGTTGGCAGCGTACCGGATCGGACTGGTGAGAGGTGGAGCGGGAACGGCGAGTACCATGGCATTTTTGACGTTAACGTTGGCACGGTTGCTGCATGGGTTTAACTGCCGCAGTGAGCGTTCGATCATCCGTCTGGGTCTGTTCGGCAATTTATGGAGCGTTATGGCGTTTGAAATCGGTGTAATCCTGCTGGCAGCGATTTTGTTTTTGCCTGGTCTGCAGGTGTTGTTTGCTGTTGCTGATCTGTCGCTGCGTCAGCTGGCGGTCGTGGCAGTCGCTGCATTGATGCCCACGATTCTGATTCAGGCGGCGAGGACACTGCGGGAGGCTGCGAGATAGGTGTGTGCAATATTTTGTGCGTTTTTCTGAGTAATACGTTTGGAAAGAAAATATTCTATGAAAATGGATGGTTGAAATTAACTTTGTTTTTGTGCGTAATTATGCTATACTGGCAATAAAAGAGGTGTTTGTTATGCCGGAAGTAAGTCTGTTTTACGGAATTCATATTACCATGTTTTATAGTGATCATAATCCTCCTCATTTTCATGCAGAATATGCTGATAATAAGGCTCTGATTGATATCCAGGGTGGTTTCGTGATTCGAGGCGCCCTGCCTGCCCGTCAGTTGAAATTGATTTTAGCATGATGTGAGTTGCATCGTGATGAGCTGATGCAAAACTGGGAATTATCTAAAGATGCAAAACCTCTTAATCGTATCGATCCATTGAGCTGAGAAAGGCGGTGTCTATGATTCCTAAAGTTGTGCAGACCGTAGCTGGCAAAGATTTCACTGTTTATGTTTATTTTCTGGATGGTGTTATCCGCCTGTTGGACGCAAAACCATTGTTGGAGCAAGGCGGCGTATTTGCACCGCTTCGAGAGGAGAATACCTTTCGAAGTGCGTTGACGGTGCTGAATGATACAGTTGCCTGGGATCTGTTGGGCGATCGGAACCCGTCTGCGTGCGTGGATCTCGATCCTTGTGAATTATATGACCGGTGCCCAGCTGTTTCCGATCCTCTCACGGAAGCAGTATGAATATTTGATTTTAATAATAATAAGGGTTAAAATTATTTTTAAAATATAAACTGCACCAGCAGCATATAGCACACGGTTCCTCCAGCGATGGACAGTAGCATCTGTCTTTTCCACAGATGGAGAATAATGACCAGAGCGATGGACAGCAGCTCCGGTACCGCGTGACTGCCTGAAAAAAGGCTGACGTCTTTCAGACAGTAAATGACAAGCATCCCGAAGACGGCCGGGGGCAGTACCCGCCCAAGATATTGTATGTATTCCGGAGTCGGTTTCCCTGTGGAAAAGAGCAGAAATGGGAGAAAGCGTGTCAGGATTGTCCCCAGAATGATCATGGCGATGGTAATGATCTGCTGTGTGAACGTCATGCGGCTTTTCCTCCTTTCTCCAGCGGGCGCCTTAACAAAGTCAGTACGGCAAGAATTGCCAGCATGGTTGGGATCATAAAGTTGTCAGCGCCAAAGGCGAGCAGGCAGAGAAGAGAGAGGAAAAGCCCCAGCAGTGAGCTGGCGTGGCGTTTTTCTTTCAGCCATTGATTCAGAAAGATTACGACGAACATCGCGGTCATGACAAATTCCAGCCCTTCCGTATTGAATGGAATGAAGGAACCCAGAATACCGCCCAGCGTAGCGCCGAAAAACCAGTAAAAGTGATTGAGCAGTGTCACGGAAAACATAAACCATCCCCGATCTATATCTTCCGGTATCTCGGCAGTGTAGTTGATGGAGAAGCTTTCGTCGCACATCCCAAAGATCAGATAAAGTTTTTTCCATCCGGTGCCGCGGTATTTATCCAGCATGGAAATACCGTAGAACAGGTGCCTGGCGTTAATCATCAGCGTTATCGCCAGAGCCTGAACCGGATCAAACGCTCCAAGCAGAAGATTGACCGCCACAAATTCCACCGATCCGGCAAAAATCGTCAGGCTCATCAGCATCGGATACCAGAAAGAGAAGCCGGAGGCATTCATATAGACGCCGTAGGTCATGCCGAGGAACCAGAAGCCCGCGAAAATCGGGATTGTGTATGGGAAGGCGCAGCGGAATGCCTTTTTAATGGTTTGACAGGTTGTCTGCATCATTTGTGCCTCACACGTCGCTTGTTTGTTGGCTGTTTTGCACTTTGTAGTTTTCTTCCTACGCCCACATGGTCAGTACCTTCTTTTCATACGTTTTTATTATAGGGACAACGGAAGGGAAAAGCAAGTCCATGCGCACAACCGTTATGCTCCGGATATCATTGCCGAAGATGATCGCGGTCAGTTTGTCGGCATAGTCGCCCTCATCGAGCTTCGGACAGCCAATCAGAGTGACGCGGTTCCTGATAAAATCATGGTGAAAATTGCCGTATGCGTAAGCGGTGCAATCGGCGGCTACCAGAAGATCCGCCCCGTTGAAATAAGGCGCGTTTACCGACACGAGTTTAATCTGTACCGGCCACTGGGAGAGGCGGCTTGCGTTGCTCGTTTTCTTTGCGACAAGTACGGCAGATTCGTCATAGGCCGGAGCTTCCCTCTCCTCAAAGGAAATCGCGTCAGTGGGGCAGGTGGGCAGGCAATCGCCGAGGCCGTCGCAATAATCCTCACGGGTAAGCTTCGCCTTGCCATTGATATTTCAATTGCGCCCTCATGGCAGGCCGCGGCACAGGCTCCGCAGCCGTTGCATTTTTCTTCATCAATTCGAATAATTTTTCGGATCATATCCGGGTTCTCCTTGTTTTTACAGACACAGGTCAGCTGGATTGACCGGCAACGGAGTCGGTTCTGATTTACCATGACAGCGGAAGGCTCTGTAGTTATTTCAGCTGCAGGCCATCTTTAAACGCATTCCCGACTCTCTCCGTGACCTTCATAGTAGCCATGTGTATATGGATCAAACGCAATGGCTGCAACCTTTTCGATGTCTACGGTATTGCCATCCATCACGGACTCATCTGCTGTGGTCAGACCGCTCTTTTCGAATTTATCAGGCGTGTTGTTTCCGGAAACGACGCCAAAATAATCGGCTTCCACTACATGCGCCGCATCCGCGATACTTACCGTAAACGCTTTTCTTGTCTTGATGTTCTTTACCGTTTTGTGTGTCTCCGTCAGATTCAAAATTACCTGATCTCTTTCGAGCATGGTTCCCCATGCGGCGTTCATGACGTCCACGCTTCCATCTTCATTGTAGGTCGCTATCATCAGCACCGGCATCGGGAAAATACATGGTACAAACTAGATCACAATACCAATCACCAGCTGAGCCACGCCGCAGCCGATCATGATGGCAATCGGATTTTTCCGGAATCTGCGCAGGATGAAAAAGGCGATCGCGAAGATCATCAGCCCGCTTGGATTGATACCGGCGGTGGCAATGGAATCGCCATTCAGGACCGAGACGGCAAACATGGACAGGCCGGCGGAAGCGATCAGCGCGACGACGGCGGGGCGCAGAGCCGCGAGGATGCTTTGCAGAGCCGGGACATTTTTATAACGCGTGTAGATGAAGAAAAGCAGTGAGACGATAATACAAGAGGGCAGGACGCAACCGAAGGTGGCAATGATCGCGCCGAGGGGCCCGGCGATGCGGGTGCCGATGAAGGTCGCTGAATTGATGGCAATTGGTCCGGGAGTCATCTCGGCGATTGTGACCAGATCGGTAAATTCGCTCATGGTCATCCAGCCATGTTCGGCGACGACCTGACTCTGGATCAGCGGGATCGCGGCATATCCACCGCCAATGCTGAATAAGCCCACCTGTATAAAGGACAAAAATAACTGCCAGAAGATCATGACAAAACCTCCGCCGAACGTGAAGCTGCTGATATAGAGTGTTTTCTGAAAAAGGGTCAGGAGAGTCCGGAGCTGATTGGGCGATGCCTCCTGCTTTTGATAGTTGTCTGGTTGGGGCTGCTGGTTCATGATGTTCTCCCTGTTGAATTCCTGAAGCTATGATTTTAAGGCATTTTCATAGGCCAGCCTGATATCATCCGGCATGCCCTCCGGGCGCATGGATCTGAGCCGGTCTTCATTCCCATCATGGATGGCCTGTTCATAATACCAGCATTTGTAATGAATCATGTCTAGAACGCGGTTTAGTCGCTTAATCTGAGCCTCTACGGATTCCTTTTGCTTTAAAAATAATTCTCTGCGCTGTGGGTAGGTGTCGCTGCCCTGTTTGCACCATTCGATAAACTGTTTGATCTCTTTGATCTCGAGACCGGATTTTTTCAGGCAGTCGATGACGCGCAGCGTTTCGATCTCGCGTTCCCCAAATTTCCGGATACCGGAAGTGCGCTGTATCTCTGGAAACAATCCTTCCTTATCGTAATAACGCAGTGTGGAAACCGGAAGTCCGAACATTTCCGAAATTTGGCCAATCGTGTACATGTAATTGCTCCTTATCTTTTACGATAAACGGCAGGGAGCCGTTTGATTTTGTTTCGTTATCTGTTGACCTGAAGTTAAGTTCAGGTCTATAATGACTCTAACACCAGATAAGTGTTGTGTCAATCATGTTTTGAAAGGTGCTAAAGCTTTGCAGACAGATGTCTTTTCTCTGATTTGAGTTACAATATCCATAAAAGACAGAAAAGGAAAATCAATATGGGATTTGATCTGAATATAAGTGTTCCGGCGTTTACTGTTTTTCTGCAGGGCGTGCTGAGCTTTTTTTCTCCCTGCGTTTTCCCGCTGATTCCATTGTATATCGGATATCTGTCCGGCGGAACGGTTTCCCGGGACGCGGATGGGAGGCCGGTCTATAACCAGAAGAAGGTGCTTTTGCATACTTTGTTTTTTGTGTTTGGAATCGGTTTTGCGTTCTTTACGTTGGGATTGGGCGTTTCGGCATTGGGTGCATTCTTTGGCGGCAATAAGCTGCTGTTTGCCCGTATTGGCGGTGTTCTGGTGTTCCTGTTTGGCTTGTATCAGCTGGGGGTGTTTGGAAATTCACCGTTTTTAAGCCAGGAACATCGGCTCCCGTTTACCCTGGAGCGTCTGACGATGTCTCCGGTTACTGCGCTGCTGATGGGATTTACATTCAGTTTTGCATGGACGCCATGCGTTGGCCCCGCATTGGCCAGTGTTTTGCTGATGACGGCTTCGGCGGGCGGGCAAACGATCGGATTTCTGCTTATCGGCCTTTATACGTTTGGATTTGTGCTTCCGTTTTTACTGGTTGGCATTTTTACGACAAGACTTCTGAACTTGTTTAAAAAACGGAAAAATATTGTAACGTATACGGTCAAAATCGGGGCCGTTCTGATGCTGATCATGGGTGTGATGATGGTTACGGGGCAGATGAATGGAATTATCGGTTATCTTTCTTCTGCGTCCGGGATGGGGGAAACGCCGGCTGCTGAGAAATCGGCGGATGTCGAGGAACCGACGGCTACCGAGAAACCGACAGATCGTCCTGACGATGAAAGAGCAGATGATGAACGTGGTCAGGAATCGGAAGAAATGCCGGAAACGGAATCACAGGAAGAGGAATCTGTCGGGCGGGCAGTTCCGGCAATCGATTTTACTCTCGCGGATCAATACGGAGAGATCCATGCGTTGTCGGATTATGAAGGCAAGGTGATTTTCCTTAATTTCTGGGCGACCTGGTGTCCGCCGTGTCGGAATGAAATGCCGGATATTCAGGCGCTTTACGAAAGCTATTCGGCAGAAGATGACAGCGAAGTTGTGATCCTGGGTGTGGCAGCTCCCGGCTATGGTCAGGAAGAAACGATGGAAAAAATCACCGCTTTTCTGGATGAAAACGGGTATACTTATCCGGTGCTTATGGATACAGAATGGTCTCTGTTTACCGGATATGGGATTACCGCGTTTCCAACGACATTTATGATCGATAAAAATGGTAATGTATATGGATATGTCAGCGGTCAGCTGAACCAAGAGATTATGCTTGACATTATCGAACAGACCTTGCGGGCAGGCTGATGTCATCCGGTATGTTTTTTCTATTGACCTAAAGTCAGGTTCAGGTATTATAATGACGCTATCATCAGATAAGCATTATGTCAATCATGTTCTGAAAGGAGTTTATTCATGGAAGAAAAATTGAATCTGACAACAGAGTGGGATAAGGTTTTCCCGCAGAGCGACAAGGTCAATCACCGGAAGGTAACGTTTCATAACCGCTATGGCATTACCCTGGCGGCGGATCTGTATGAGCCGAAGGATGCTGATGGAAAGCTTGCCGCGATCGCGGTTTGCGGTCCGTTTGGTGCGGTCAAGGAGCAGTCGTCCGGACTGTACGCGCAGACGATGGCAGAGAGAGGGTTCCTGACGATCGCGTTTGATCCTTCTTACACGGGAGAGAGCGGTGGCGAGCCGCGCTATATGGCCTCTCCGGACATTAATACGGAGGATTTCATGGCGGCAGTAGATTTCCTTTCTGTACAGGAAAACGTCGACCCGGAGCGCATCGGCATCATCGGAATCTGCGGCTGGGGCGGCATGGCGCTCAATGCTGCGGCGCTGGACACCCGCGTGAAAGCCACGGTGGCTTCGACCATGTATGATATGACCCGCGTGAACGCAAACGGCTATTTTGATAGCGAGGACAGTGAGGAAGCGAGACAGGAAAAGCGCAAGGCTCTCTGTGCGCAGCGCATTGTCGATTATAAGAATGGCAGCTACGCCCTGGGCGGGGGCGTGGTCGATCCGCTGCCGGAGGACGCGCCGTTTTTTGTAAAAGATTACTATGATTACTACAAAACGGAGCGCGGCTACCATCCCCGTTCCTTAAATTCCAACAACGGTTGGAACGTGACCGGCTGCCAGTCTTTCCTGAACATGCCGATTCTCCAGTACAGCCAGGAGATCCGCAGCGCGGTTCTGATTATCCACGGAGATAGGGCGCATTCCTGTTATTTCAGCAAGGACGCTTATAAGAAACTGACCGGTGATAATAAGAAGCTGATGCTGATTCCGGGTGCGGTTCACACTGATCTGTATGACCGGATGGATATCATTCCGTTTGATAAGATGGTGGAGTTTTTCAACCAGTATCTTTGAGGGAAGCGCAGATAGAGGAATTATTTTGGCAACTATTTTGCGACTGTTATAAGTAGAGCATTTATGAAACACACCCATTTATGGCATATGTCGATAAAGCTTCTTGACATATGTCACAAATGGGTGTATTATTTGGGTATAGAATCAAATCCAGAAGAAACGGGGTGGATCGATGGCAAGACCTACCAAATGCAGAATGGTCTGCCGGTTCCCGCAGACGCTCGAATTTATTCCGACAAGGGAAATGGACGGAAAGAAAACGAACAGAAAAGAACCGGTCATTCTGACGGTAGATGAATTCGAGGCGATACGCCTGATTGATAAAGAGAATTTATCTCAGGAGCAGTGCAGCCAGAGAATGCAGATTGCCCGGACCACGGCTCAAAAAATCTACGATACGGCGCGCAGGAAGCTCGCGGACGCGCTGGTGAATGGCCTTCCGCTGCGAATTGAGGGCGGAGAATACCGGCTCTGTGACGGCAGAAATCGGTTCTGTGTTATGGAGGAATGTTTTAAACAGGAGATTTACCGGATTTATCAGAAAGCGAAAGGAGACAGCATTATGAGAATCGCGGTTACGTATGAAGACGGTCAGATTTTTCAGCATTTCGGACATACGGAACAGTTTAAGATTTATGACGTGGAGGACGGGAAGATCATATCCTCCGAGGTTGTGAGCACGAATGGCCAGGGCCATGGCGCGCTGGCGGAGGTGCTGCATGCATTGCAGGCGGATACCCTGATCTGCGGCGGCATCGGCGGCGGCGCGCAGGCTGCGCTGGCGTCAGTGGGAATACGCCTGTATGGCGGAGTACAGGGTGACGCGGATGCCGCGGTGGAGGCTCTCCTTGCGGGAAATCTCGCTTACGTTCCGGATGTTCAGTGCAGTCATCACGAGGGAGAACATCATGGTGGAAACTGCGGGGGACATGGCGGACACCATCATGGAGAAGGTCACGAATGCCGGCATGGGCATTGTGTGGACTGATCAATACAATCAAATTCTATGAAAACGGAGGTAACGAAATGGAAAACAAGAAGAATCCTTATGCAGGGACAAAAACCGAGAAGAATCTGTGGGAGGCATTTGCCGGAGAATCTCAGGCCCGCAACAAGTACACTTTTTTTGCCAGCGTGGCGAAGAAAGCGGGATATGAGCAGATCGCTGATCTGTTTCTGAAGACTGCCGCCAACGAGAAGGAGCACGCAGAGCTGTGGTTCAAGGCGCTGGGTGAGGTCGGCGATACCGCGGAAAACCTGCTTCATGCCGCGGAAGGTGAGAACTACGAGTGGACGGATATGTATGACCGGATGGCCAGGGACGCGGAAGAAGAAGGCTTCCATGCGCTTGCCGAGCAGTTCCGCGGCGTCGCGGCGATCGAGAAGTCTCATGAGGAGCGCTATCGCAAACTTCTTCACAATGTGGAAGCGAAGGAAGTATTTGAAAAAAGCGGCGTGACACTCTGGGAGTGCCGCAACTGCGGTCATATGGTGCTGGCTGTCAAGGCCCCCGAGGTATGCCCGGTATGCAAGCATGCACAGTCCTACTTTGAGGTGCGTGCGGAAAATTATTAAGGAGGGTGACGCGGCAGAAGAAGTCTATGCTTACTGCAATCTTCACAGTCTGTGGAAAGCCTGATATTAAAACGGAAACCATGATACGATTTTATGAAACGCCTGCGGAAGACGCCATGTTTTTGCAGGCGTTTCCGCATATTGAGAAGAAATTGGACGACCAAAAGAGATTGGTGGGTGTAGTTTAATGATAAGTCTCCGGCGTCCGAATATCAAACCCGCCGCTGATAATAAAGTCCCGAAGCAGCTTGTCAATCTTGACGGGCACTTTCGGCGGGATAATTTTTGTTTCTTCTGCCCATTCGAAATAGGCTTTCGCTTTTTGCTTGTCAGCGGTAGCTTTCAGAGCATCAAAACGCCCGAACTCATTGATGTTGGCTTCGGTCACCCGCAGTACCATCATGCTGCGCAGCAGAGATTCTGCAAGGCCGAGCACGCTGGCAAGGCGATGAATCTGATCGTCTTTAGCCTTCGTCAGGTATTCGGTAATGTAGTCGCGAAGCGTTTTCTCATCTTCGGGAATGACGTCTCCGCGCTGGATGTCGTGCAGGAAGATATTGGCGTATTTTTGTTCCTCCTGAGAAAGCGTCGCGAATGTTTTATGTAATTCTGCTTCTGCCTGCCGGAGCGTTTCGTCACTGGCGTCTCCTGAACGAAACAGCTTCAGATATTTCACAAAGCGACTGTTCATGTAATCGGTATTGATCTTTTCCGTGTCGATGGTTGTCAGATAGCCAACGATATCATAGGGAATATCCCCTGTGCCGCCGCCGGGGTCACTGCTGTTAAATAACTCCTTATATCGCAGTGCAAGCACCTTGTAGGCTGTCTCATCGATCTCTGTAGAAACGGAGAAGGTTTCGCCGGTTTCGTCGTCTGTAAAATCATAGCGTTCTTTCTCCCACAGAAAGCCCTGCACCTTTGCGGCTTCAAGGTATTCGTTAAATTCATTGAACAGATTCGCGAATTTTTTACGTTCGCTTACGTTCTCGGGAAGCTGCATAAAATTATCTATCCCGGCCTGTTTGAACAGATCTTTGATTTCAGCGTAAATCGCATTCAGCTTTTCCAGATTTTTATTCAGCCGCTGTACAAACAGCCCGAATGGACGATCTCCGGAGTACAGCTTTACTGCGGCTTCGATGTTCTTCTCCATCGTGTGCGGGCGACGGTAATACTTAATCGTGCCAAAGCGTTTGTCCGTGCCAAAGAGACGGTTGGTACGGGAAAATGCCTGGATGATATTTTCGTATTGCAGCATCTTGTCCAGATACAGCGTATTGATCCACTTGGAATCAAAGCCGGTCAGCATCTGATCCACGACAATCAGCAGATCAATTTCCAGTTCGGGAGAATGCTCGATCCGTCCGTAAGGTTTCTTGTGAGCGAGACGGGCGGCTATGTCCTTTTTCATCCGGTCAAATGTCGGAATGGTGAAATCCTGCCCGTAACGGGCATTATAATCGGTGATAATTTCCGCCAGACCATCTTCTTTCCACTTTGCGCCGCCGTTGTTGTCAATGCTGGGATCAAACAGGGCCGTCACCTTCCGGTCGGGCGCTTTTTCTTTCAACGCTCGGTAATATGCCACGGCTTCCGGGATGGATGCGGTAGCGAGAATTGCGTGGAATTTTCCCGTGCGGCTCAGGATGTCCCAGTTTTCCAGAATATCATCGATCACCAGTCCGCGGTGTTGTGGAGTTTCGTACTGGGCGTTGGGAAGATAATCTTCGATGCCTTTACAGTATGTGCCATCCTGGTTTGTCCATCCAGCCATAGGCAGTGCCATGTATTGATAGAAGATTTCACTCTTTTTGGGGTCAGCCAGAGCCTCTGCTACGGTATTGGCTTTTACTTTTTCCAGTGCCACGGCCTGCCGGAGATCATTATCTTTGAACGTCAGCACCTTGTAGGGGTCGAATCCCAGCACATTTTTGTCGCGGATGCCGTCTGCGATGCTGTAGCGGTGGAGTTCATTGCCGAAAACCGTGGTGGTGGTATTCATCTTTTTCTGATTTTCATCCTGTATCGGGGTACCGGTAAATCCGAAAAAGAGCGCTCTGGGGAATGTGCGCTTGATTGTCAGCAGCATGTCGCCAAACGTAGAGCGGTGGCATTCATCTATGATAAACACGATTCGTTTGGAATTCATAGTCTCCAGATCGGCGGCCTTCAGTTGTCCGTCGGCTTCATTCCGGATGTTGCTCATTTTCTGGATAGAAGTGACGATCAACGTATTCGCCGGATCATCACTTTTCAGTTTGGTAATGAGAACGCCGGTATTTTCCGTAGCCTGGACATCTTCGTTGTCGCTGGCAAAGTTTCGATATTCCTTTAAACTTTGCGTTCCCAGTTCGATGCGATCCATCAGAAAAATCACCTTGTCTGCATCCCTGGAGGAAGCGATAAGCTGGGCGGATTTAAAGGAAGTCATTGTTTTGCCGGAACCGGTGGTGTGCCAGACATAGCCGCCCAGCTGGCTGGGCATATCCCATCGCGTTTTCGATACCTTGTCGGAGATGGCACTGGCCGCGTAATACTGATAGCTGCGCATGACCTTCAACATGCCGTCAGAATCATCCGCGACGGTATAGTAGCCAATCAGTTCGTGCGCCATGGGAAGAGAAAGAAAGTCAGAAGCAATCCGTTTCCAGTCGTTGATCGGCTCGTTATTAAAATCAGCCCAGTGGAAATAATAATTTGAATGAAAAGTCCCATCCGGACCGGGATTGGCAAAGTAAAGCGTTTCCTCCGGATTCATGGCGACAAAAATCTGGATGAGCGAAAACAGTCCGGTAAAGATGCCTTCCTGCGCGTATTTTTCGATCTGATTGCAGGCCTGGGTGACTGAGGTACCGGTTTTCTTTAATTCAATGTGAATGACGGGCATTCCGTTGATCAGCAGCATCAGATCTCCCCGTCGGTCGTTGAACATTTTGGATTTGGTGGGAAATTTGGGCTGCTGTACAATCTGGTAGCGGCTCTGACCGGCGGCAATTTCGCGGCGGTCATAGATTTTCAGAGAGATTTCCTTACCAAAATGCAGGGAATCTTCCGTGTTATCACGCGTAATGGTGACATAACCGCCGATGATAAAACCATTGAGACGGTTGGGCGTTCGCAGCGCGCTGATCTGTTCCAGGATCTGCCGCATCTCCCCGGCGGTCAGATGGTGGCCGTTCAGCCGGTCTTTTTCCATATTGTTGTCATAGAGAATTGCGGCCCAGTTGTCGATGAGCTGCTGTTCGGTGTAATTGCGCAGGACTTCCTTCTCCCAGCCGTTTTCCGACAGTAATTTGATCAACGCGGCTTCAAAATCCGCTTCTTTTGTGAACGCCACTGCAAGGTCTCCTTTCTTCCGGGAATCCGTATTTTTTTACCACGCGGGTTTTCCGGTAGCGATCAGGCTGTCGATGTCCATATATGCATTCTCAATTCGTTCGGTATGATATGTCCAGTAGTTATCGTATACTTTCTGAGTAATATTGTGTGCGTCCCATTCTTTCAGGACATCACCGCTCTTTTTATTTTTGTAGGCGGCGTAATATTCCAGTAAGTACATAAAAAATTTCATTTCGTCGCTCATGCTATTCACCTCTTATATAGACGGAATTTCGAGGGTTTCCGGTGATTTTTTCGCATTCCCACATATCAAATAGCGCACCAGCCCCGAATTCTGTCATCCCACAATCAGCATCCTCGAGCATTTCATGTGTCTGAGACGTTACAAATGATTTGAATGCGTCCATTTGATTTATTCCATATTTTTCGGTTATCATTATGACAACTTCATTATTATAGTAATCGATAATATCAGGGTCGAGCCGGTTCATATAATCGCCTCCTTAAATTCGAGCGCTGTTAAATAATTTATAAATATCTTATCATGGAAAAATAGCATATACAAGGAAATCACATTGAAATTAGTTTTGAGGTCGCAAATTGCGACCTCAAAAAATCATTCCTCTGTTTCTAATTTCAAACGTTGTAAAATATCTTGGACTACACCAGCATCTTGCAGCAAACTTACAGCAAAGCACTTTTTCCCAGCATCTTTCAAAGATGCACCGATATGATACGCAATCTTTTCATCAAGAATGAGAAAACGATCATGAAATGCTTTTGTGTATTTCACATTCAGAGTGGAGTATTGAGCATTAAACTTATTCACATCTGCACCACTCAGCTTTGTTTTTTCGTGCGTGTAGATGGTAACGGACACGTTATCATTTTTCTTGCAAAGTAGATTTAACGTGTCGACATTTACATATCCATCAATCAGCGTAATGTTTTTTTCTGCTTTTTGAATCAGGCTGATCAGTAATCCGAAAGCATCATAAATTTGCCCCTCGAAAAATACTTTTTGAGTAGATTCTTCATGCTCAGATATATACTCAAAAATCTGTTTCAATTTTGCATCTGTTTGTTCCTGATACTGAAGCTGACGTAACTCTACAGCACTAATTCGCTCAAACATCACTGCGTTATTGGAAATAAAGCGACGCATTTCTACAAAGGCCTTCATAATGTTGATGCTAACTCGAACAGCGACTTCACTTCGCAATACAGCAGATAGCATGGCTATTCCCTGTTCAGTAAAGACATAAGGCATATATCTTCTGCCGCCTTTTTTTGTCACCATTTCGTTTTCAATATTTGAGGTCGCAATTTGCGACCTCAAAGCGGTCAATTCTTCTTCTCTTAATTGAAAGCGAAATTCTTCAGGAAATCTGACAATATTTCTTTTAACAGCCTCATTTAATCGTTTTGTTTCAACCTGATACAGCATCGCCAAATCACTATCCAACATAACCTGCTGTCCTCGAACAACATAAATTAAGTTATGTATGTCCGGCTGTATTATTTCGGCAACAGCAACGTCATCTTTTTCTTTTGTAGCAACCTCAATTTTTTCTGTTGCCATCGAATTTCCTCCCCGTAATGTCATTTCGGTGTGATTTCCATAGTATAACACAATGCACAAAAATACGACAGTATCTTTTAAATCTGCTGGCCAAGGAGAATGAGAATGTTTTGGCATTAACCTTATTCAAAACATGGGGATTATTAGGGATATTCTGCAATGGTTGGAATTCAAAAGCGAAGCGTCGCATCAAGATATATGATAGGGGTTGAATGGAAATTTCGCTTTCAAATAACTCTCAAGTTCTCATTTTGTTAGTTTTTCTTATTTACATAATTACACAAACATTTTTTCCAGGCAGGCCTTTTTAATGTTTTGCAGTTTCTCTAACTTACGCTGATGAAGGGCGATAAGGTGGTCAAGCTGCTGAAAGTATTCGCTGATTTTAAGCTGCTCGCTATATTCTGGGTAAAGCAGGTCGATTTTCTCTAAGTCCGTATTATGAAGATGAACGACAGATTTGCCCTGAGCCATCTTAGCCATGTCG
>JAJQAA010000002.1 GCA_021204045.1 Clostridiales bacterium | reverse complement strand
AATTTAAAGTCAAAATCTCAGTCCGTCTTTTCCCCACCCCGTGAATAGTAACCATAAAATCCAGTGCATAAAATTCGCCCGGAACAGATTGTTGCGAAAATGTGGGGAATGATATATAATCTCCGTAAAGGGCAGAATCTCGCAGAAAAACGTAAAATTTCCGGAAATCTGTCCGCAGGAAAGGAAACTACCAATGGGAAAGATTCAGGTTACGCCCTGCGCGATTGAGGGGCTGTATGTGATAGAGCCGACCGTATTTAAGGACGAGCGCGGTTATTTTGTGGAGACGTATAATCAGCGTGATTTCGCGGAGGCGGGTCTTGACATGACGTTTGTCCAGGACAATCAGTCGATGTCGGTGCGCGGCGTTCTGCGCGGCCTGCATTTTCAGAAGCAGTATCCGCAGGGTAAGTTGGTGCGCGTTCTGCGCGGCGCGGTTTTTGATGTGGCGGTTGATCTGCGCGAGACTTCACCGACGTTTGGGAAATGGTTCGGCGTCGAGCTGACCGCGGAGAACAAAAAGCAGTTTTACATTCCGGAAGGATTTGCGCATGGTTTTCTTGTGCTTTCCGATGAGGCGGAGTTTGCCTACAAATGCACGGATTTTTATCATCCCGGCGACGAGGGCGGGATTGCCTGGAATGATCCGAAGATCGGCGTAGCCTGGCCGCTGCAGCCCGGCGTGGAGCTGACGATTTCTGAGAAGGATCAGCGGTGGGGCGGTATCGATGAGGCATTTCACTTTTAAACAGGCGGAGAGGACAGACCATGGCATACCTGATTTCGCTTTCGCGTGAAATCGTCAGAAAAAGAAGGCTGATTCTTGATCTTGCTAAGGCGGATTTCCGCAAGCGCTTTGTCGGTTCTTACTTTGGCGTGGTGTGGATGTTTGTGCAGCCATTGGTGACGGTGCTGATCTACTTTTTCATTTTCCAGGTTGGCTTTAAGAGCACTCCGCCGGTAGCCGGCGCTTCCTATCTGATGTGGCTCGTTCCCGGTATCGTACCCTGGTTTTTTTTCAGCGAAGCGCTCAACAATGTGACGAACTGTCTCCAGGAGTACAGCTACCTGGTCAAAAAAGTGGTCTTTCAGGTGGAGATTCTGCCGATCATTAAGCTGATTTCCTGCATGATTATGCACGGATTTTTTGTATTGATCATGCTGATTGTATACCTGGTCTCGGGCAGGCGGCCGATGATCAGCTGGCTGCAGATTATCTATTATTCGTTTGCGGCTTCACTCCTGACGCTGGGGCTGGGGTATTTTACTTCTGCCGTTAATATTTTCTTTAAGGATATGGCGCAGATCGTCAGCATCTGCCTGCAGTTTGGCATGTGGCTGACGCCGATTATGTATGACGCCAGCCAGTTTTCCGATTATCCGTGGCTGGATGGCGTGCTGAAAATCAATCCGTTTTACTACATTGCTGCCGGGTATCGCGACAGTATGCTGACCGGCGCCTGGTTCTGGGAACGGCCAAGGCTGATGCTTTATTATTGGGCAGTGACGGTCGTGATCGGATTGCTGGGGCTTAAGGTGTTCAAACGGTTGCGACCGCATTTTTCGGATGTGTTGTGAGGGATATTTTGCAACAGGTTAAAGGGGGAGACCGATGGGCGACAGAGAATTTCGCAACAAGATCGTCTGGTTTTCCTTTGCGTTTAGCCTGCTTGTGATCTGGATTCATTCTTATAATGCCGAGCTGTTTCTGGGGAAAACGCCAGAGATGGCAGTGATTTATCGTCTGGAGCACGGGATCGGCGACTGGCTTGGCCAGATCGCGGTGCCGGGCTTTTTTATGATTTCCGGTTATCTTTTTTTCCGTAATTTTTCCTGGGAGCGACTTCCGGAAAAGTGGAAACGGCGTGTCGGCAGCGTGCTGCTTCCTTATCTTCTCTGGAATCTGATTTATTATATCGGTTACGCGGCGGGGAGCCGCGTGCCGGGGGTGCGGGACGTAATCGGCAAGGGTGTTATCCCGTTTTCGCTGGCGGACGCAGTCGACGCTGTGATTCATTATACGTATAATTATGTATTCTGGTATCTGTTTCAACTGATTCTGCTGATTCTGCTGGCGCCGGTTCTCTGGCTGTTTTTGCGTTGTATGGCCGGGCGGATCTTGCTGCTGGCGGTCTTGTGGGTGCTGGCCTGCTCTGATGTCCGTTTGCCGCTCGTCAATGTGGACGCGCTGATTTATTATGCTTCGGCGGGAGCGCTGGCGGTTGCGCGGCCGGGATGGGTTGAGGAAAACGGCGGAAGTGATAAAAATTTCAGGGTTTGTGCGGACAACCGCATTCGTCTGGGCTTTGTATTGTTGATTGTCGCCGCGTTCTCATATGCTTGCGGCATGCGTATTTACAAGCCGGTTTGCTTTATTATCTGCCGTTTGCTTGCGGTAGCCGGGGTGTGGCTGCTTGTTCCCGCGGCGTTTCTGCCGGACACGCCGTTCTTTGCCAGGTATAATTTTTTTCTGTATGCGACGCATTTCGCCTTTGTGCGCTTTTTTAATAAGGCGGGCGCGATGATTTTGCCCGCGGTGTCGGCAGTTCCGCTGGTATTGTTTCTGATGATGCCGTTTCTGGCGCTGGCAGCCAGTCTGGTGGCAGGGGCGGTGCTGCGGCGGGGAGTACCGGTGGTCTGGAAGGTGTTGAATGGAGGACGGAGTTGAGAGGAGGAAAACAGAATGGGTAAAGGAAACGACAGAAAAATTGTCATATTGGACGGATACACGGAGAATCCGGGAGATTTAAGCTGGGAACCACTGGAAAAATTCGGCAGGCTGACGGTTTATGACCGTACTCCGGCGGCGGAAACCGTGAACCGGATCGGGGATGCCGAAATCATTTTTACAAATAAAACCGTGATCTCCAGGGAAATTCTGGATGCGTGCCCGAATGTAAAATATATCGGGGTTCTGGCTACGGGATTTAATGTCGTGGATCTTGACGCGACGTTTGACAAGGGTATTACCGTGACGAATATTCCGTCCTACGGTACAGATACGGTCGGCCAGTTCGCGATCGCCCTACTGCTGGAAATCTGCCATCATATTGGCGATCACAACCGGACGGTTCATGAAGGAAAATGGGAGAAATGTGAGGATTTCTGTTATTGGGACTATCCGCTGATCGAGCTGGCCGGGAAGACGATGGGTATCGTTGGTTTTGGCCGCATTGGCCAGGCTACGGGCCGGATCGCGAAAGCGCTGCGGATGCGGGTGATCGCTTACGACGCGTATCCGAATGACAGCGGCCGTGAGCTTGCAGACTATGTTTCACTGGATCAGCTTTTTGCGGAATCCGATGTGATTTCTTTGCATTGCCCGCTCACGAAAGACAATGAGAAGATGATCAATCGGGAAACGATCGCGAAGATGAAGGACGGCGTGATTATTATTAATAATTCCCGCGGTCCGTTGATCGACGAGGCGGCTTTGGCTGAGGCGCTGGAGGAGGGTAAGGTTTACGCGGCCGGACTTGACGTCGTTTCCACGGAACCGATCCGGGGCGATAATCCGCTGCTGAAGGCGAAAAACTGTTTTATCACGCCGCATATCAGCTGGGCAGCGCGGGAGAGCCGCCAGCGGCTGCTGGATATCGCGGTTGATAATCTGGAAAACTATCTGGCGGGGACGCCGGCAAATGTAATTGGTGGAAAAAAGTAGCGGAAATAAATCGCGGAAATAAATCTTTGTAGTGGTCTTGACTTTCCGGTGCGCCGGGGTTATTATGATGAAGAAATTGAAAAAGCGTTGAGGCGGACAAACCGATATCGGGGAAAGCTGCAGAGAGGGCTGTGAAAGGGTGCGAGCAGCCTGGCGGGAACCGTTATCCTACCACCGCTGAGTGTGGGGGCGAACCCTCGCCGGGCTACTGTCCCGTTACCAACGGATATGAGCGGCGCGGAAATTATGCGCAATTCGGGTGGAACCATGGAGCAGACGCTTCATCCCGGAAGTTTTTCGGGGTGAGGCGTTTTTTGTCGTATAGGGAACAGTACTCCATAAGGCAAAATCTCCATGCAGGATGCACAAGGAATATTATTTAGCAACTGCAACAAATACATTGTAGTAGGAGGGAATTGCAATGAAGATTATTTACAAGGACGGCACGGTTGCGGAGTGCCCGAAGGAGGAGGAGCTGCACGTACTGCGGCACACGGCGGCGCATATTATGGCGCAGGCGATCAAGCGTCTGCATCCGCAGGCGGATTTCGCTTTTGGACCGGCGACGGAGAACGGCTTCTATTATGACGTCGATCTGGGCGATGAGAAGCTGAGCGACGAGGATCTGGCTGATATTGAAAAAGAGATGAAGAAGATCACCAAGGAAAACCTGGCGGTGAAGCCTTTCATTTTGCCGCGCGCGGAGGCCATTGCGCTGATGGAGGAACGCGGAGAGAATTATAAGGTGGAGCACATCGGCGACCTGGATGAGGACGCAGTGATCAGCTTCTACCAGCAGGGTGAGTATATCGACATGTGTGTAGGCCCGCACCTGACCTACACGAAGACGCTGAAAGCGTTCAAGATTACGCAGCAGTCCGGCGCTTACTGGCGCAACGACAAGGACAACAAAATGCTGACCCGCATCAACGGCGTTGCCTTCCATGACCAGGAGGAGCTGGAGGCCTGGCAGAAGCAGCAGGAAGAGGCGCGCGCGCGCGATCACCGCAAGATCGGCAAGGAGATGGGTCTGTTCATGACGGATGACCTGATCGGCAAGGGACTTCCGATGTTTTTGCCTAAGGGTTATGTCGTGTGGCAGGAGCTGGAGAATTATATCAAAGAAAAAGAGCGGAAGCTGGGCTATCAGCACGTTCTGACGCCTTGCGTTGGTACGGTAAGTCTTTACAAGACCTCCGGCCATTGGGATCATTATAAGGAGAACATGTTCCCGGCGATGGAAGTGGAAGGTGAAAACTTTGTACTGCGTCCGATGAACTGCCCGCATCATATGATGATTTACGCGAACCGCCCGCACTCCTACCGGCAGCTCCCGATCCGGATCGGCGAGATTGCCCATGATTTCCGCTTTGAGTCCAGCGGTACGTTGAAAGGGATCGAGCGGGGGCGGCATTTCTGTCAGAATGACGCGCACTTGTTTGTGACGCCGGAGCAGATCAAGGGCGAAGTGGCGGCGGTCTGCGACCTGATTTTTGACGTGTACAAGGATTTCAATATCACGGATTATCGATGTGTGCTTTCTCTGCGTGATCCGGCGGATAAGAAAAAATATCACGACGACGACGCGATGTGGGAGAAAGCGGAAACCGCACTGCGTGAAGTGCTGACGGAACTGGGGATCCAGTTTACCGAGGAGATCGGCGAGGCAGCGTTCTACGGGCCGAAGCTGGATGTCAATGTAAAACCTGCTGTGGGCGCGGAATATACGCTTTCTACCTGCCAGCTGGATTTCTGTCTGCCCGCGCGGTTTGAATTGACCTATGTGGATAAGGACGGAAGCGAGAAGACGCCGGTGGTGCTGCACCGCGCGATTCTGGGTTCGCTGGATCGGTTCATGGCCTACCTGATCGAGGAGACTAAGGGGCGCTTCCCGACCTGGCTGGCGCCGACGCAGGTGAAGGTGCTGCCGGTCAGTGAGAAAACGCAGGAATACGCGGAAGCGGTGACAGAAAAACTGAAAGCCGCCGGTTTCCGTGTCGTGCTGGATGACCGCAACGAGAAGATTGGCTATAAGATCCGCGAGGCGCAGCAGGTGGACCGCGTGCCCTATATGCTCGTGCTCGGCGCGAAAGAAGCCGAGGCCGGCAATATCAACGTCCGCGAGCGCAGCGGCGAGACCTCGGTCGCGGATCTGGATGAATTTATCGAGCGGGTGAAGACGGAGATCTGCGAGCGGAGCTGGTAGTTTGCGGGTGAATTTAAGGATTTTCTATTGATAAAAGAGGACAGGCCGGAGAATGCGTGGACATGACGCATTTTCCGGCCTATTGATTTATAAATGGAACGAAATTGCTTGTATATGGAACTGGATGTACAGGTTTGTCGTAACGATTTGGTTGCATGTGATTTGGTAGCAGATCGCAATAAATGTAATGATAAATATTGATATTATCATTACAAAAGAGTATAATCGATTTAAAAATAAAGAAGAAAAGGAGTGAGCATTATGGCACAGTCCGTAAATATTAATTTTCGCATGGACGCAGAATTGAAAAAAAGTATGGAGCAGGTATGCTCCGATATGGGTCTTTCTATGACAGCGGCGTTTACAATATTCGCTAAGACGGTCAGCAGAGAAAAACGGATACCGTTTGAGGTGACTGCAGATCCATTTTATTCCGCAAGCAATATGGCTCATTTGCGGCGTGGCATTGCTGCGCTTAATGCCGGAAAAGGCGTAGCCCATGAAATTATTGAGGAAGATGAATGAAAAAAATATGATTTGAAGAAGCTTGGGAAGATTATCTGTATTGGCAGACACAGGATAAGAAGACAATCAGGCGAATTAATGCCTTATTGAAAGACATAGAACGCGGAAACTTTGACGGACTTGGCAAACCAGAACCTTTAAAGGGAGAATTAAGTGGATTTTGGAGCAGGAGAATTGATGAGACAAACAGGATTGTTTATCGGATAAGTGATGGCATATTAGAAATATTGTTGTGTCGGGGGCATTATGATGATTGATATGGAACATGCAGGCCGGAAAAGGGAGGTTAAGATCCTCTCTCATTCCGGCCTGATATTGCAAGGGAATGCTACACTTCCAGCCACGCCTTAATCTCAACATTCGCCTGATTACTGATTCGGATTGCAGAATGCACGGTCGCGCCTTTACAGATTTCTTTTATTGTCGCTTCGGATTTTTTCGGTCCGGACGCGGAGCTTGTACAAAACACATATACGTCTTTCCCCGTGAAATCATATTCATTCACAAAGGTTCGGATCAGGCGGGGGCAGGAGCCGTACCACACCGGGAAGCCGAGCAGAATGCGGTCATAGGAAGGAAAATCGTTTACATGTGTTGTGACGGCGGGCAGTTCTCTGGTTGCGATCTCTTTTCCGCCGATCGCGATGGCCTGGAAATAGCCGCCGTAATTCTTTTCACCTTTTATCTCGAACAAATCTCCGCCTGTCAGCGTCTGAATCCTCTCTGCGGCTTTTTTTGTCGTACCCGAAAGGGAAAAATATGCGATTAATGTTTTCATGGTCTGTTTACCTCCTGATAATAGTCTGCGGTTATTTCACTATTGTACCAAGCCGCTAGCGCGGCGGCTAGCCCCAGATACGAATTTTTCTGTTT
>JAJQAA010000067.1 GCA_021204045.1 Clostridiales bacterium | reverse complement strand
TATATTTATACAAGGGTATCCACTTCCATTCAGGTGGATGGGTACAGTCTGGACGCTCAGCGGGACAAGCTGCGGAAATACGCAGAATATGAGGATATGACGATTGCCGGGGAGTATTCCGATGAAGGTTTTTCGGGCAAGAATATCTAGGGAAGATTGGAATTCCAGAGGATGTTGAACGACATCCAGGAAGGAAAAGACGGCATCTCTTTTGTGCTGGTGTTTAAGCTGTCCAGGTTCGGACGAAATGCCGCTGATGTGCTGAACTCTTTACAGCTGATGCAGGATTTTGGCGTGAACCTGATCTGTGTGGAGGATGGCATCGACAGCTCCAAAGATTCCGGCAAGCTGCTGATCTCCGTATTGTCAGCGGTAGCCGAGATCGAACGTGAGAATATCCGCACACAGACAATGGCAGGGCGGGAGCAGAAAGCCAAAGAAGGAAAATGGAACGGCAGTTTTGCCCCGTACGGTTATCGACTGGATAACGGACAGCTTCTGATCGCAGAAGATGAAGCGGAAGTGATACGCCTGATCTTTGACCGTTATATTCACACGAACGATGGAATTAACGGTGTATGCAGTTATTTGAACAGTCACGGGTATACAAAGAAACTGCGGCAGAACGGCACGATACCGGGGTTTTCATCTGGTTTTGTGAAAGGCGTTTTAGACAATCCTGTCTATGCAGGAAAGATAGCGTATGGCAGGAGAAAGACTGAAAAGAAAATCGGGACAAGAAATGAAATGCACGTAGTAGAGCAGTCAGAGTTCCCGGTTTATGAAGGACAGCATGAGGCGATCATCTCTGAAGAAGACTGGAATCTGGCGCAGGAAAAGCGCAAAGTGAATGCGTTCAAGCGGGAGAAAATCAATGACCCAGAACACGCGCATATCCTGTCCGGCATCCTGAGATGCCCCTGTTGTGGAAAAGGTATGTACGGAAATATCGCAAAGGCGCACAGTAAGGATAAGAAAACTCGTTACTACTATTATTGCAAGAACACGTTAGGTGCAACCGGCCACAAATGTACCTTCCGAACTAATATTGAGCAGACTGAGATGAACCGCATGGTGGCGGCGATTATTTCTGCGATGGTTAATAATCCTCAATTTGCAGAAGCAATTAAAGAAAAGATTGGCTCTACCGTTGATACGACTGATATGGAAAAGCAGATCGAAGGATTGCAGGCACAACTGCGGCAGGCTTTGGGGACAAAAACTCGGCTGGAGCGCCAGATGGACAGCCTTGATATTACGGACAAGTATTATGACCGAAAGATACTGGATCTACAGCGTCGATATGATGAGCAGTATGGCAGAGTAGCGGAAATCGAGACTCAGATAGATGATATTCAAAGTCAGATTCGGAGCATCCGGCAGGAGAAAATCTCCGGCGATAATATCTATCAGCTTCTCCTGGCATTTGATGAGGTCTACAGCGAAGCCTCCGAGGTAGAGCGAAAAGAATTCATGCGGGCCTTCATCGAGAGGATAGAGATATACCCGGAAAAGCGAGAAGATGGCTGCTGGATAAAGAAGATTGTATTCAATTTCCCCGTTCCTGTGAACGGGGAGGATGTGAAAGAATTACCTTTGGAATTTCAACCAACAGTCGAGACGATTGTACATATGTCCAAAATCAGATGAGGCTGCATATTATGATTGTGAGGACGAAAATGGGAATGTGAAATGTCAGTAACAATTATAAAAAAGACGAGTACTCATAATACAACAGCCTCTGCCAGAAGGACAATCCGGTATATCGTAATCCATTATACGGCGGGTATTTCCTCCGCGAAAGGGGAGGCGGCGGACACGGCGGCCTATTTTGCCGGTACGGTGAACCAGACGTCCGCGGATTTCATCGTGGATGATGATACAATTGTGCAGTACAATCCGGATCTGGAAAACCGATACTGCTGGCATTCCGGCGGGAGAGAACGTTCCACAAAGGGCGGATCCCTGTATGGCGTTGCGAAAAATGCCAATTCCATCGGAATCGAGGTCTGCTCAACGAACAGTACGGGGAAGGTTTTGCCCGCGAATGACAAAACCTGGAGCTTTACGGACGCAGTGGTTGATAAGGCGGTGGAATTGACACGGTATCTGATGGGGAAATATTCTGTTGACGCAGACCATGTAATCCGTCATTACGATGTGACCGGAAAGCTGTGTCCGGGGATTATCGGATGGAACGCAGATTCCGGGGACGAGAGCAGGTGGAAGGCGTTTCGCGCGGCGATTGTATCCGGGGCAGCGGACGCTTCCGACAGCGCGGGAACGGGAGAATTCCAGGTGAAGGTGAATATCAGCAACCTGAATATCCGTACGGGTCCTGGGACAGAATACGCGAAGACCGGGGAATATACGGGGAAGGGTGTGTTTACGATTGTAAAGACATCCGCCGGGAACGGATCTGCCGCCGGATGGGGCTTGCTGAAAGCGTACCAGAGCGGACAGAATGGGTGGATCGCGCTGGACTACGCGGAGAGGGAATAGAGGCGAAGTGAAAAAAGGGGCGTTGCAAACCAGATGAGTAATCATCTATTGAGCAACGCTCTCTTTTTTAAATACATGCCTGTATTGTTTTTCTTTTACCGCTTTTTATTGTAGCGCTCATCGCAGTACTGGCAGCGGTAGATTTCTTTTTTCTCGTCCGCCAGGTAGAAGATATGCGGAAGCTCCTGTTCGATCGAGGTGATGCAGCGCGGGTTTTTGCACTTGATCACGTTTGTGATTTTCTGGGGGAGACTTAATCGCTTTTTCTCGACGATTTCTTCGTTTCTGATAATATTGACCGTGATATTGTGATCAATGTAGCCGAGAATCTGCAGGTCAAGGTTTTCCAGCAGGCCGTCGATCTTGATGATATCCTTGCGCCCCATCTTGTTGCTGCGGGCGTTTTTGATGATCGCCACCTGGCAGTCGAGCTTGTCGAGACCAAGGTGATAATAGATATCCATGCTGCGCCCGGCTTCAATGTGGTCGAGAACAATTCCTTCTTTGAGTCCGCCGATGTTGAGCATATTATTTTACCTCCAGTCCAAGCAGAGTGATGATCAGAGCCATACGCACATAGACGCCGTACTGCGCCTGTTTAAAGTAGGCCGCGCGCGGGTCGTCGTCGATTTCCGTGGCGATTTCATTGACACGTGGGAGCGGATGCAGGATGTACATGTCTGGTTTGGCCAGCTTCATTTTTTTGCGGTCGAGGATGTAGCTGTCCTTTAAGCGGATGTAGTCTTCCTCATTGAAGAAACGCTCCCGTTGTACACGGGTCATGTAGAGAATATCAAGCTCCGGCATGGCCTCGTCGAGATTGCCGACTTCTTTGAATGTAATGTTTCTGGCGCGCAGTACGTCTTCGCGTATGTAGCTGGGGACGCGCAGCTCGTCCGGTGCGATCAGGACGAAACGGATGTCCGGGTAACGTGCCATGGCGTTGATCAGCGAGTGCACGGTACGGCCGAATTTCAGATCGCCGCAGAGACCGATGGTCATATCGGAGAGCCGGCCGGTCAGCGCGTGGATCGTCATCAGGTCTGTGAGCGTCTGCGTGGGGTGCTGATGGCCGCCGTCTCCGGCGTTGATCACGGGAATGGAGGATTTCTGCGCGGCCACCAGGGCGGCGCCCTCCTTGGGATGGCGGATCGCGGCGATGTCCGCGTAGCAGGAGATCATGCGGATCGTGTCCGCCACGCTCTCACCCTTGGCGGCGGAGCTGGCGTCGGCCGAAGAAAAACCAAGTACGCTGCCCCCGAGACTTAACATAGCGGATTCAAAGCTTAAACGGGTGCGGGTACTTGGTTCATAAAATAAAGTGGCTAATTTCTTTCCGTCGCATACATGAGCGTATTTGGGAAGATGGTGCTCGATGTCATCGGCCAGAGCCAGCAGGCGGTCGATTTCTTCGACAGAGAAATCGAGAGGATTCAGCATGTGTCTCATAGGGATTCTCCTTGTGCAGGTGTTTTTGTATATGCTGGTCGCCGGAACGGTGTCTTCTTGCACGGCCCACAGGCCGTACAAGACGTGCCATTGGTGATGTGTTCCAACCACCACCGGCGTCTTCTTGCACGGCCTGTGGCCGTACAAGAAGCATCGGAGATTCCTCCGATGTGAGTGCTGGCATACAGATATGCTTACAAGCGAGCTTGACGCATATCTGCATGCCACCCCTCCCGCCGTCCCGAATTGTTACGTTTGCATTATATCCGATTATGCTTTGGAATGCTACCCTGATTTTAGGAAAATTTTATGTTTCTCTCCGGAAATCGCTTGCATTCCGGCGTTGAATCCGCTATCATTAATTCGATGGACGTGCAACTGGCGGAATGAGTGGATTACCACGGGGAAGCACGTTATGTTTGAAAAGCCGGCCGCCTGGGCACCCTTGTTTGTGGTACTCAGGGGGTCTTTTGTTTTGCAGAGAAGTTCAGCACAGGAAAAAGGAGGCATTGACAGTTATGCAAATGGTATCAATGGAGCAGGAATTAAGAAACAACGCCTATCCGGGGCGCGGCATTGTTATCGGCATGTCGCCGTCCGGGAAGTACGCGGTGACGGCCTATTTTATCATGGGCCGCAGCGCCAACAGCCGCAACCGTGTGTTTGTCGAGGACGGGGAGGGCATCCGCACGCAGGCGTTTGATCCGCAGAAGCTGGAGGATCCGAGCCTGATCATCTACGCGCCGGTGCGCGTGCTGGGCAACAAGACGATCGTCACCAACGGCGACCAGACCGACACGATCTACGAGGGGATGGACAAACAGCTGACCTTTGAGCAGTCGCTGCGCTGCCGCGAGTTCGAGCCGGACGGCCCGAATTATACGCCGCGAATCTCCGGGATCATGCATGTCGTCGATGGACGCTACAGCTACGCGCTGTCGATTTTAAAGAGCAATCACGGCGATCCGTCGTCCTGTCTGCGGTTTACCTACGCTTATCAGACGCCGCTTGCGGGCGAGGGGCATTTCATCCACACCTATATGCACGATGGGAATCCGCTGCCCAGTTTTGAGGGCGAGCCGAAGCCCGTAGAGATCCTGGAGGATATGGACGCCTTCACGAAGCTGCTGTGGGAGAACCTAAACGAGGACAATAAGGTATCGCTGTTTGTGCGTTATATTGATATTGAGACGGGAAAATACGAGAGCAGGATCGTAAATAAGAATCAGTAGAAATCCGACAGGAAATCCGCAGTAAAATCGCAGTAAAACCAGACGGATAAGAAATTTGTAATGAAGCTCGAAAGAAGAAAATCAGGAGGAAACCAACATGAACGAGATGGAACTGAAATACGGCTGCAATCCAAACCAGAAACCGGCGCGGATTTTTATGAATAATGACGGCGAGCTGCCGATCCGGGTGCTTTGCGGCCGCCCGGGCTACATCAATCTGCTGGATGGCCTTAACGGCTGGCAGCTGGTGCGGGAGCTGAAAGCGGCGACCGGTCTGCCCGCGGCGACGTCGTTTAAGCATGTGTCCCCGGCGGGCGCGGCGGTGGGTCTGCCGCTGGATGAGACGCTGGCCAAAATCTACTGGGTGGACGATATGGGCGCGCTTTCGCCCCTGGCGAGCGCTTACGCGCGGGCGCGCGGCGCGGATCGCATGTCCTCTTTCGGCGATTTCATTTCCCTGTCTGATGTCTGCGATGTGGATACGGCCAGACTGATCAAGCGCGAGGTGTCCGACGGCGTGATCGCGCCGGGCTACGAGCCGGAGGCGCTGGAAATTCTCAAATCCAAGAAAAACGGCGCTTATTGTGTGATCGAGATTGACCCCGCATACCGTCCGGAACCGGTCGAGCGCAAGCAGGTGTTCGGCGTGGTGTTTGAGCAGGGGCGCAACGAGCTGGAGATCAACGACGAGCTGCTGGGCAACGTCGTGACCGCGAATAAGGAGATTCCGACGCAGGCGCTGATCGATCTGAAGATCGCCCTGATCACGCTGAAATACACGCAGTCCAATTCCGTCTGTTACGCGAAAGGCGGCCAGGCCATCGGCATCGGCGCCGGACAGCAGTCGCGCGTTCATTGCACGCGCCTGGCGGGCCAGAAGGCGGACAACTGGTACCTGCGCCAGTCGCCGCAGGTGCTGGGGCTACAGTTTGTCGACGGCATCCGCCGCGCCGACCGTGACAACGCGATTGACGTTTATATCGGCGACGAGTACATGGATGTGCTGGCGGACGGTGTCTGGGAGAAGACCTTCAAGGTGAAACCGCCGGTGTTCACGAAAGAAGAGAAGCGGGCCTGGCTGGATCAGATGACGGACGTGGCGCTGGGCTCCGACGCGTTCTTCCCGTTTGGCGACAACATTGAGCGCGCTCACAAGAGCGGTGTGCGCTACATTGCGCAGCCGGGCGGTTCCGTGCGCGACGACAACGTGATCGAGGCCTGCGACAAATACGGGATCGCAATGGCCTTTACCGGGATCCGGCTGTTCCATCATTAATCGGTGATGTACTGTAAGAAAGAAGGAAATCTATGAATTATAATTCGCCGGGGAACAATCCGTTTGACAATCCCTTTGAGGATCTGTTTGACCGTCTGTCCGGGAGCCTTAAAAACCGGAAACGCGCCGGGAGCGATCCGGATGTGGAGCGTTTTGATTCCAATGGCAACCCGAAAAAGGGGCGTTTCAAGGGCGCGCGGCATTTCGCGACAGGGCTTTTGGTCGTGCTGATCCTCTATATCGCGGCCGCGGGAAGCTATTATATGCTGGATGAGGAAAACTACGCGGTCGTGACGACGCTCGGCAGTCCGCAGACGGTTTCCCAGGCGGGCCTGCATTTTAAGATTCCGCTGATTCAGCAGGTGCAGCTGGTATCCAAAGGTATCAAGGGAATGCCGATCGGCTACATCCCGGAGACAGGCGCTTCGGTGGACGACGAGAGCATTATGATCACGAAGGATTTTAATTTCGTGGAGACGGATTTTTATCTGGAATATATGGTGAATGATCCGGTGAAATATCTTTATGCCTCGGCGGATCCGGAATCGACGCTGAAAATGCTGGCGCAGTCCTACATCCGCGATACCGTGGGCATCCATGACGTCGACGACGTGATCACGACCGGCAAGGCGGCGATCCAGTCGGAGATCAAGGAGAAGCTGACGGCCCGCATGATCGCCGAGGATATCGGACTGTCGGTGGTCAATATCACGATCCAGGACGCCTTCCCGCCGACGACGGAGGTCATGGACGCGTTTAAGAACGTCGAGAACGCCAAGCAGGGCAAAGAGACGGCGATCAACAATGCCAACAAGGACCGCAATGAAAAGATTCCGCAGGCCGAGGCCGAGTGCGACCAGATCATCAAGGAAGCCGAGGCTGAGAAACAGGCGCGGATCAACGAGGCCCAGGGCCAGGTGTCGCGTTTTGAACAGATGTACGCGGAGTACCGCAAATATCCGCTGATCACCAAGCAGCGCATGTTCTATGAGACGATGGAAGAGGTGCTGCCCTCAATGCGGCTTTACATCGTTGATGAGTCGGGCACGCAGAAGCTGTTGCCGCTGGAGAGCTTTACGGCGGCGCAATCGTCCGTGACGGCACGGGGAAGCGTGACGACGGGGCAGGGAAGTTCCGCGGCAACGCGCGAGAATTCCACAGCGACGCAGGAGAGAGAGGAGGCGGAAGAATGAAAGCAGTGAGAAAGACGTTTTGTCTGCTGGTCATTCTGGTTGTGCTGGCGGGTCTCGGCGCGAGCCTGGTCGTCACCTATCCGGACGAGTACCGGCTGGTGCGCCAGTTTGGCGAGATCGTCCGCATCGTGGATACGCCGGGGGTTTCGTTCAAGATACCGTTTGTCCAGACAGCCGACTCGGTGCCGAAGGCGCTGCAGATTTATGATATTCCCAAATCCGATGTGATCACGAAGGACAAAAAGAGCATGATCGCGGATGCCTTTGTGCTCTGGAGGATCTCCGATCCCGTGTTGTTTACCCGCCATTTGAACGGCCAGGTGGCGCAGGCGCAGGCCCGCATTTCCGCTTCGGTGTTTTCCTCGATGAAGGCGGTGATTTCCAATATGGACCAGACGGAGATCATTGAAAATCGCGACGGCAAGCTGGCGCTGGATATCAGCGGCAACATCGGCGATTCTTTGAGCGGCTACGGTATCGAGGTGCTGGCGGTGGAGACGAAGTCGCTGGACATGCCGGACGACAACAAGCAGGCGGTCTACGACCGGATGATCTCCGAGCGCAACAACATCGCGGCTTCGTACACGGCGCAGGGCAATTCCTCGGCGCAGAAGATCAAGAACGATACGACGAAAGAGGTCGCGGTGATGAAGTCCGAGGCGCAGGCGGAGGCCGAGCGGATCAAGGCCGAGGGCGAGGCGCAGTATATGCAGATTCTCTCCGGAGCTTATAACGATGCGGACAAGGCGGACTTTTACAATTTTGTCCGTTCGCTGGACGCCGCGAAGGCGTCGCTGAAGAGCGGGGACAATACGCTGATCCTGGATAAATCTTCGCCGATCGCGCAGATATTTTATGGATATGAGTAAGAGCGATTTCTGGTGCGCAGGATCCTGATGTATGGGATCCTGCCAGGTGGGATCCTGCTCCCGTGGTTTGGCTGCTTCCCTTTAAGAGCCGCCCATCCCGCGGCGCAGCTTTTCCAGCGCCCGCTTTTCAATCCGGCTCACATAGGAGCGGGAAATGCCCATCGCGGCTGCGATTTCGCGCTGCGTATGGGCTTTTTTTCCGAAAAGTCCGTAGCGCAGGCGGATCACGGTTTTTTCCTGATCCTGCAGGCAGGCGGAGTAGGCGTGGTAGAGTTCACGGATATCCTGATCGAGGATCAGATTTTCAAGAATTTCGTGGTTATCCGTTTCGATGACATCCACGAGACTGACGGCCTCACCGTCCTTGTCGAGACCGATCGGCTCGTACAGGGAGACCTCGCGGCTGTATTTTTTGCCGGCGCGCAGTAGCATGAGGATTTCATTTTCAATGCATTTGGCCGCGTAGGTGGCGAGCCTTGACCCGCGGTCCATGTGGAAAGAATTGACGGCCTTGATCAGCCCGATCGTTCCCACCGAGAGCAGGTCGTCCATATCGTAATCGGTGTTCTGATATTTTTTCGCGACGTGGGCAACCAGCCGCATGTTCCGTTCTATCAGGATGTTTCTGGCCTCCTGGTCACCCGCGTTTAAGCGCTCCAGGTACTCCCGCTCCTCTCGGGGCGTTGGGGGTTGGGGGAAAGTCTTCAAAGCAAAGCCGCCTGAAAGCTGATCTTAATATCAGTTTATGCCCGGGGCTGATCCAAAGTGCGCGGGTTTGGAGTGCGGCTGTCTCTGTATCTTGCTGGACTTTATTATTATTCCAGTAAATCCCCGATCCTGCAGCCCAGCACTTTTGCCATGGCGTTCAGGTGATTATACTGCGCATGATTGATGTCGCTTTTCTTCTGCTCATATAGCTGGATAGAGCGGATGGAAATGCCCGATGCCTGGGCGAGCTGGGATTGGGATAATCTCCTGTATTTGCGTAATGCCGCCAGGTTGGTTCCTTTCGAAGCTTTCATGATCTTACCGAGTACATCCATCGATTTGCCTGGATCTGCCTCGTGCAGTATGCCGTAGAGGTTGTATAGATCCAGATATCCTATCCTTTTGCAGATAGCAGAGAATGTTTTCCCGTTGTACCACTGATATTGTGCCAGGATCCAGCCAATCCAGTACTCGGCAGGATAATCGATATGTTCCATTTCTGTTTTAACGGGAGGCTCGATACCGCATTTACTGAGGACTTCCCGGCAAAGTTCAATACCCGACATTCCGCAGAGATATTTTACGTTGCCTCTGCCGAATTCATCGGCCAGGCCGCAGGCAATAAACAGGTCGAAAAAGCGCTGCCCCTCCAGCTTTGCCACCAGCACAGCGTATTCCAGAGCGCTGCCCAGGCTTTCTTTTGCGTCATCCAGATAAATTTCATCGTAAGCGCGGATCATCATTTCTCACCTGCTCTCTCAGAATGTCCAGAGCATAAAGATCTCCGGAAAGGGTATTAAAATCTATGCCATGGTTGTCAAGATAGGCGCGTCTGGCTTTTTTATCCCGCTCCATGCGCCTGGAATTATAGATACTGCCGTCAGCAATCTCATAATCGACAAAGCGGATCTGCTTAAACGCTTTCTCACTTTTCAGAACAATCCGCTCGCCCAATTCTCCCAGTTTCATTGCCTGAGACAGTTGATTGACGGATATTGTAATTTCACCCCGAAAAGGTTATAATGTAGGAACAACACAAAGACCTGCGAATGCTGCAAAAAGGAGTGTGATCTGATTATGGCGACAATTCTGGTGACCGGAGGGGCGGGCTATATCGGCAGCCATACCTGCGTGGAGCTGCTGGAGGCCGGTTATGACGTGGTCGTGGTGGACAATCTGTGCAATTCGAGCCGGGAATCGCTGCGGCGCGTGGAGGAGCTTACCGGAAAGAAGCTCACATTCTACGAGGCCGATCTTCTTGACAGAGAGGCGATGGAGCGGATATTTGACAATGAGCGCGTGGACGCGGTGATTCATTTTGCCGGGCTGAAAGCGGTGGGAGAGTCCGTCTGCAAGCCGCTGGAGTATTACCACAACAATATCACGGGGACACTGATTCTCTGCGACTGCATGCGCCGCCATGGCGTCAAGAGCATTGTCTTCAGCTCGTCGGCGACGGTCTACGGCGATCCGGCGATCATTCCGATCACCGAGGAGTGTCCGAAGGGAGAGATTACCAATCCTTACGGCCGCACGAAGGGCATGCTGGAGCAGATTCTCACGGACCTGCACACGGCCGATCCGGACTGGAAAGTCATGCTGCTGCGCTATTTTAATCCGATCGGTGCACACAAATCCGGCAGGATCGGCGAGAATCCCCGGGGAATCCCCAACAACCTGCTTCCCTACATCACGCAGGTAGCGGTGGGCCGACTGGTCTGCCTGGGAGTGTTTGGCAATGATTATGACACGCCGGACGGTACCTGCGTGCGCGATTACATCCATGTGGTCGATCTCGCAAACGGGCACGTGAAGGCGCTGGCGAAGATGGCCGGAGAGCAGGGCGGCGTCTGGATTTACAATCTCGGTACGGGCGTTGGCTACAGTGTGCTCGATGTGATCAATGCGTTTGAGGAGGCAAATGATTTAAAGATCAATTACGTCTTCAAGGAGCGCCGCGCCGGGGACGTGCCGGCCTGCTACTGCGACCCGTCGAAGGCGGAGCGTGAGCTGGGCTGGAAGGCACGTTACGGGATCCGCGAGATGTGCGAAGACGCCTGGCGCTGGCAGAAGACGAATCCGAAGGGGTACGAATAGAAGGTATCATGTACCCAGAGGTGTGGACACCATAGGTATGATTGTAAAAAACAGCGAAAATGGTTTCCGGCCATTTTCGCTGTTTTTGCTATTTCTTGAAATTCGGCGCGTATTTCGCGGCCAGAAGGATGGCCTCGATCATGCTGACCGCGCTGACGATGCCCTTCCCCGCGATGTCGAACGCGGTTCCGTGGTCGACGGAGGTGCGCAGGATCGGCATGCCGTTGGTGATCGCGATCGTTTTTTCGAAATCGAGCGTTTTGGCGGCAATGTGACCCTGGTCATGATAGAGGGAGAGGACGCTGTTGTATTTTCCGAGCGCGGCCTGGTGGAACACAGAATCCGCGCCGATCGGCCCCACGACCGCGTAGCCTTCCTTCTGCAGCTGTTCGATTGCGGGGGTGATTTCCTCCACTTCCTCCCAGCCGAACAGCCCGTGCTCGCCGCTGTGCGGGTTGAGCCCGGCGACCGCCATGGTTCCTTCCGAGACGCCCAGTTTGCGCAGCGCCGTGGTGCAGCGCTTTACATAATCGATGATGCGGTCTCTTTGTATCATGTCAAGCATCTGCCGCAGGGAAACGTGCCTGGTCAGGAAAAATATGCGCATCCCGTTGGTCTCAAACATGGTCAGCGGATCCTGCGTGCCGGTCAGGGCGCCGAAAATCTCTGTATGGCCGATATAGGGGATATCGCCGGCGCGCAGCGACTCTTTGTTGATCGGGGTCGTGGCGACGGCGTCCACCTTGCCGGCGTTTGCCAGCTCAATGCTTTTTGCAATGAATTCATACGCGGCTTTCCCGCACATCCCGCTGACTTTGCCAAACTGAAACTGCTCCATATCGACATTCGCGAGATCGATCAGATTGAGTACGCCCTCGCGGTAGTCGCCCTCGGCCGGATCCCCGATGATGTGGATCGCGAGATTTGTCCCCGTGATACGGACGGCGTTCTCCATAATGGTTTTGTCTCCGACGATCACGCAGTTCGCCTCGCGGAAAACTTCTCGCGAGGCGATCGATTTTGCGACGATCTCCGGTCCCACACCGGCCGGGTCTCCCAGCGGTACGGCTATGAATGGTTTGCTCATCGTGTTCACCCCTTCCGGGTACATGCAGGAGTGCATGCAGATAGAGTACAGGATTCGTCTGGCGTTTGATGAATTAAAACTTCAGTACAATACCAATAACCACGGAGGCCGCGATATAGGCAATGGGATGAAGTTTCAGCTTTTTGATGGCAATGAAAGCGATCACAAAGTAAATCACCTTCATCCAGTTAATAACGCTCAGGATCGAACCGGTTTCGGCATACAGGTCCATCTGCAGCATGGCCAGCTGCATGACGCCGAGACCTGCCGCAGCGATCAGACCGGTAACGGCCGGCCGCAGTGCATAGAAAATATCATTGACCACGTTGCTGTTGCGGAACGCTTCCAGCGATTTTGAAATAATGCATACAATGATAATGGAAGGCAGAATCACGCCCAGGGTGGCACAGATGCCTCCGGGCAGACCGGCCACGCTGTTGCCGACATAGGTAGCCATGTTGATGCCGATCGGGCCGGGCGTGGATTCGGAAACCGCCACCATATCCGTGATGAGGGACTGGCCAAACCATCCCGTTTTATCCGCTAGAGCCTGTAAGAACGGAAGCGTGGCCATGCCGCCGCCTACAGCAAACAATCCGATCTGGAAGAATTCCCAGAAAAGACGAAGCAGAGTCATTTCGCCACCTCCCCACTCTTGGTTTTGCGCTGAATGCTTTTATAGACGATACCGAACAGCGCGCAGACAATAATCATGATAATCGGCGATATGTCGGTAAACAGGTTCAGACCCAGCATCACAAAGCAGATGATAATACCGACAAAATCTTTGACGCCTTTTTTCCACATCGAAATGACCGCGTCCAGAATCAGTGCCGCCACGCACACGGAAATCGCCGCAAGCGCGTGCTTTACATAGACATTATCCTGAAAGCTCGACAGGAAAAAGAAAATGATGGAAATAATAACGATACAGGGCGATACCATGCCAAGAGCAGCCGCTACCGCCCCCTGTATCTTCTTTTGCCGAAATCCGATAAATACCGAGACATTAATGGCAATAATCCCCGGCAATCCCTGGCTCAGAGCATAAAAGTCCATGATGGTTTCTTCGTCCATCCATTTGCGGTTCTGAACAATTTCACGCCGCAGAATCGGCAGCATCGCATAGCCGCCGCCAAATGTCACGGCTCCCATCCGGAAAAAGATGAGGTAGATGTCAAGTAATTCTTTTAACATTTATGTCTCCATTCTGCCGTCGGTTGGAATATCAGAGGAAAGAAGAACTTCTCCATCCGACGGCGAATGGAGATTTCGGCATGTGAATCAAGGTGTTCTGATTTTACCAGACTGCGACAGTACCATCAGAACGGGGTTCCGTAGCGCCGCAGAGGACGCCGTTGTCATCGCGCCAGATAATCTGGCCGCGTCCGAAGAAAACATTTTCCGTGGGAACGACCATGTCGTGACCCATGCGAAGCAGCTGTTCGGTTTCCGCCGTGGGGAAGGAGCGTTCCACTTCGATTTTCATTCCGCCCTGCCACTGCCAGCGCGGAGCGTCCAGCGCTTCCTGTGGGTTCATATGGAAGTCTACGGTATTCATGACCATCTGGACATGACCCTGGGGCTGCATGAATCCGCCCATGACACCAAACGGACCGACCGCTTTGCCATCCCTGGAAAGGAAGCCGGGGATGATGGTGTGATAAGGACGCTTGCCCGGAACCAGATAGTTGTCATGGTTGGGATCCAGCGAGAAGCCCGCGCCGCGGCACTGGAAGCTGATGCCCGTACCGGGAACCACGACTCCGGAACCGAAGCCGATGTAATTGGACTGGATGTAGGAAACCATGTTCCCCTCGCCGTCCGCGGCGCACAGATAAATGGTGCCGCCGCAGCGCGGATCGCCCGCCTCCGGTTTAAGCGCCTTGTCACAGATCAGGCTGCGGCGTCTGGAAGTATATTCGTCGCTGAGCAGCTGATCCACGGTAACGGTCATGTAACGGGGATCGGTGACATACTTCTGCGCGTCGGAGAAGGCCAGCTTCATCGCTTCGATCTGTTTGTGGTAGGTATCGGTGCAGTCCCGGCACTTGAAATCAAAACCGCTCAGAATCTTCAATGCCAGCAGAGCAGTGAGTCCGTGGCCGTTCGGCGGCATCTCCGAAACGGTATAGCCCTTATAGTCGATGCTGATCGGCTCGACCCATTCCGGATGGTAGGCCGCGAGATCTTCTTTGCGGATATAACCGCCCGTCTTGCGGGAAAACTCATCAATGACCTCGGCCAGACGTCCGCGGTAAATGGATTCGCAGTCCGTCTCAGCCAGCTCCTCCAGGGTTTTCGCGTGATCGCGCAGGTACATGGTCTCACCCGGCTTTGGCGCGCGGCCGTCGATACCGAAGGTGGTAAACCAGTTCATCAGGCACTCCTCGTTGAAGGAAGCCGAATATTTTTTGTAATAATCGCCCCACAGCTTGGCGGTAACCGGAGCCACCGGAAAACCGTTTTTCGCGTACTCGATCGCCGGCTCAAACAAGCTCTTAAAGGGAAGCTTGCCAAACTTCTTAGAAAGCTCGACCCATGCGGAGGGAATGCCGGGGACGGTGACCGAAGCCCAGCCCTGTTTGGGAATCGCGGTGCCGTATTTGGCGCGAATCTCATCCGCGTTAATCGCCATCGGGGCCATGCCCGAAGCGTTCAGTCCATATAATTTGTCCTTGACCCAGACAAGGGCGAAGGCGTCGCCTCCGATTCCGCAGTTGTTCGGTTCGAGAACGACCATGCAGATGGCGGTCGCGATCGCGGCGTCAACGGCGTTTCCGCCTTTCTTCATAATGGAAAGGCCCGCCTGGGCAGCCAGCGGCTGGGTAGTCGCTACCATGCCCTTTTTTCCGTAAATGACACTTCTGCGCGACGGATAACTGTATTTTAATGCGTCATAAGATAAATTCATATTGATACCTTTCTGTTTTTACAGGGAATTGCTGTCGCCGGTTACGATTAATAAAGAATCATTGCAATTACTGCGCCGACACAAACAACAATCAAAGGAATAATAACAGAAACTACGAACAATGTCCAGTAGCTTTCTTTGTAGTTGGAACCCATAACCTCCTGCGTGGTGATAATCGTACCGTTGTGGGGCAGGGAATCCAGGCCGCCGGCTGCCATCGCGCAGATTCTGTGGAATGCTGCCGGATTGACGCCTGTTGCCACGAAACGCTCCGCTGCCGTCTGCATGAAGATACGCAGGCCGCCTGATCCGGAACCGGTGATACCGCAGATTACGTTGACCGCGATAATGGCGGAGAAGTAGGGGTTAAGGTCAAGGCTTGTTGCAAAGTTCAGGAAAGAATTGTAAGCGGGGGTAGCCGCGATGACAGAACCATATCCGACAACCGCGCCGGTCAGGAACAGAGGACCGAAGCCCTTCTGAATACCCTGGGTGATGATCTTGATCGGATCGGTGTCCACATTCTGACGGAAAACGATCAGCGCGTACAGCGAAGAGATCAGAAGCGCCAGACCTACGGAGTCGTTCGCGGAAATCACTTTGGCGGCAACGATTGTCTTTGTGAAGATCAGAGACAGGCCAACCGTCAAAATGGGAGAAATTACTGCAAGACCAACATTACATTCTTTTTCACTGTTTTCAAGGCCCTTTTTCAGCTGCGGTCCGTCAACGGCCTCATTAATCTGGAAAACCTCACCTTTCGACATGGCGCGTCTGGAAGACCAGGTAAGATACAGATACGCCAGAAGGAATTTACCGATAAAGCTGTAAATGCCCAGAAGCGGAGCGGAGAAAATGTTTGTGCCAAGGAAATCGGTCGGGATCGTATTGTACAGGTGAGAGGAACCGGGCAGCGTGTTGATGGCGGTCAGACCGGCATAATACGCGCCGCAGAGATACTTTCTCGGGAGCTTGGCGTCCTTGATCAGATGAATTGCGATCGGGTATACCGCGAACATGGCAACGAAAGCGGCAACGCCCGCGTAGCACAGAATCGACGTCAGCAGCATGGTGACCAGGATCGCGTTGGCGGATCCGACTTTTTCCGCGATAAATTTCGCGATGGACTTCGCCGCGCCGGTCTGGTCCAGAACATGGCCGAACAGTGCGCCGAAGACCAGCAGGAAGAAATAGGAGCTGATGAATCCCAGCAAACCGGTAATACCGTTGTCCGTGGACGGGGTGCCGAGGAACGTATAACGGAAAATCCGGAACACATCCGCGGTAAGGCCATAGTTGGTTACGATGGCCAGAAGGGCAGCCACGATCGCAGCCGGGATGTTGCCCCATCGTTTAAAGACCAGGATAATTAATAATATCAGGGAAAGGATAACACCAATAACACCAATCATTTTTGCATACCTCCATATGAAATTTTATTTGTTGATAAGTACTTCCACCGCTTCGCGCAGGGTTTCGATCTCGCCGACATTGCCCGGGAAAATTACATAGGGCGTCAGCGGGAATTTGCTCTCGCTGCCGGTCTGCCATACCGGGATACCAGGCTTGATCTGGCCGAGCACGTTGGCCTTCCTCACAGCCAGGGCCTTGGTGCCCACATCGCTGGAGGTGATGCCGCCCTTGGCGATCACGAAGCTCGGGGTAATGTCAAGGCGTCCGACCAGGGACTGAACCGCGTCGGAAATCTTGACCGACAGCCGCAGTTCGTCCTCCTTATCGCCGGTGTCCGCGGTGATCAGTGCGCGGGTCGTGTAGCAGCACACGGTTTTCCCGGCGCGGATGCAGGCTTCTTCTTTGTCCAGGCAGCGCTGTACCTCGGCCTCGAAAGCGGTGTCGTCCCGGACCAGCGTGGCGTCCAGCTCGATGAATTCGATATCGCTTAATTTCTTTAATTCCTCGACCTGCTTTGTCGTCTTGTCCGTGTGGGAGCCGACGACGATGATGCCGCCGTTTTCGGTCTCATTGACGACCATCTGCGCGCGGGTGAGCAGCGGCTGATCTGTGACGCCGCCCATGACCTTGACGATCGCGGCCGCCGTGCGGAACATAAATACCTTGCCTTTAGCCATCGCGCGGTAGAGCGCCGTGCAGAAAACCTTCAGATCCACATAGTCGACCGCGTTCACGATAATCTTATTAAAATCCTTCACGCCCATAAGAATCGCTTCGATCTTGTCGACGTCCATGTTGTGGATATCTTCCAGGGAGATGCCGGTCACATCGGCCGCCTTGTAGGCGCCTTTGGTTTTTTCCTCCACATATTCCGGCATGGTCGCTGCCGTGTAGCCGAATGTCCGGTCCTTCGCGAACTCGGTCTCATTTGCCGGTACCAGCTCGTTTCCGTATTTGACGTAATGCACGTTGTTAATCGTAAAGCGCCCGCCCTCCTTGAAGAAGGGGCAGAGAATTTCTCCGTCGATCTTCTTGCCGGTGTTCTTCTCGTAATTTGCCTTGAGAAGCTCGGTTTCCAGCGGATAATGTCCTCTCAGCGTGCTGTCGCTGCGGCTGATAAAGATGTACTCTTTGCCGGTTTCCTTCGCGACCTCGTCGACGACGGCGGAAATCTCGTTGTGCGCCTTCGTGGTCTGCTCGACGGTAAAGCCGCGGGAGTTGGTCATGATGTAAAACAGGCTGCCTTCCTCATCGAAGGCCTGGCGGATCGTCTCCTTCTCCCAGTTTGTATATACGGAGATGTCATGAACGGTCTGGACGCCGGTGGGATCATCATCGAGCACGACGATTTTTTTGTCGTTTGCCGCGATTTCCTTTTGCAGCAGGCCGTCAATGTAAGCTTCATCAATTTTTTTGTAGGAAGTCAGAACTTCCGCATTCAATGACATACGTTTCCCTCCTTGCAAACCCGTGGTTATTCGAATTTCTTTACCTCTACGCCCGCAAGCCACTCAAAGTACTGCACGATTCCGCCGTGGTCGTCGCCCATGTGGCCGTGAATCTTTAAGGTCTGGAGGATCTCGTACAGCTGCGCGGTATAGGGGATCGGAACGTCGAGGGAGTGCGCGGTATTGACCACGTTCTTGATATCTTTGTGATTGATGCGGATCGGGCCGCCCGGTTTGAAGTTGCGCTCCACGATCATCGGGATTTTGGCATCAAGCACCGAACTCCCGGCCAGTCCGCCGCGGATCGCTTCATATACCTTCTGCGGGTCGGCTCCGGCCTTCGTCGCGAGGACAAACGCCTCCGATACGACCGCGATCGTGTTGTTGACGATGATCTGGTTGGCAAGCTTGGTAACGCTGCCGCTGCCGCTGCCGCCGATCAGGAGCGCGGAGGCGCCGAGAATATCAAAATGCTCCTTCATGGCGTCAAAATCCGCCTGGTCGCCGCCGACCATAATGGCCAGGATGCCCTTGACGGCGCCCGGCTCACCGCCGGACACGGGAGCGTCCAGAAAACCGACGCCTTTTTCCTTAAGCCGGTCATAGCATTCCTTTGATTCCACGGGCGTCACCGAACTCATGTCGCAGACGACCGTCCCCGGTTTGATGGTGGAGGCAACCCCGCCCTCATCAAACAGGATGGATTTGGAGATTTCTCCGCTTGGGACCATGATGATGATGCGGTCGCACTGCGCGCCGATCTCCGCGTAGGTCGCCTCCGTCGCGCCGGCTGCTACAACGTCGGCGACCGCTTCCTTATTTAAGTCGGTCACCAGCAGCTCCATGCCGGCCTTGAGGAGGTTTTTCGCCATCGGTCTGCCCATGATGCCCAATCCGATAAAACCTGTCTTCATTGTCATTCCTTCCTTTCCTGGAAATGTTGATAGTTACGAGAAGCAGTCAGTCTGACTGTTCATGGATCCAGGAAACAGCTCTCTGACTGTTCATAGATCCAGGAAACAGCGCTTTGACTGTTCATAAGTTTAATTTACTGCATACCGGTATACCGGTCAACTGGTTTTTTGATTTTCCCTTCGATTTCTCCCTTTTCAACAGATTTCGATGGAATTTTTTGTGCAGAATAACTATAATTGGGAACAAAATAACGATAATATTTTAACAACATAGACAATAAAATCACAAAATTAAGGTTCGTCGAATTTTTGGTAGAAAACAGGCGTTTGGTGTGATATATTAATATGAAACAAGGGACGAAAGTATTTTTGTCGCCCAGATCATTTAGAAGGAGTTTGAAATAATGGCGCTCGTATGCCTGATTATTTCAGCGATATTTGTATATTTCTTTTCTTACAGCACATCTCCGTGGGTTCTGCGTTATTTTGGAGGGGATTCGGCACAATTTCAGACAATAGGAAAAGCCTGGGTTTCCGGTAAAATCCCTTACCGGGATATGTTTGACCACAAGGGACCGGTTATCTTTTTTATCGATATGCTGGGATACCGTATCACCGGAGACGCAGTTGGGATCATGATCATCCAGATTGTTTTTCTGAGCGTTTCCTGCTGGTTCCTTTACCGGATTATCCGGCAGGCCGCCGGCGATCGCCGCCACACGATTATCCCGCTTCTGCTGATCCTGATTGTATTGGAACGTGTATACGGGGGCGGCAATTATACCGAAGAATATTGTCTGCCATTTATATGTATGAGCCTGTATTTTCAGGCAAATTATTTTACTATGCTGGATAATGACCGGACGGCCGACAGGCGGCATCATCCGCTTTGGGCGCTGATTTACGGACTGTCCTTTGGCGTCTGTGCGATGTCAAAGCTGACAAACGGCGTCAGTATCTGTACCGGAGTCCTGATTATTTTCCTTGTTCTGGCAGCAGACGGGCAGTGGGGAAATATTTTAAAAAACGCGCTGGGATTTCTGGCGGGACTGGCGGTCGCGGTTGTGCCGTTCGCCGTTTATTTTGCCGCAAATGGGAGTTTTTTCGAGTTTATTTACGCGACGTTCCTGTATAATTTTGAATATCAGCAGCACATGAGCTCCTGGCTGTTTTCCGGTACGACGCCGCATGTGTATTTTTTGCGTTTCCTTATCTGGGGATTTCCTTTTTATACCGTATTTGTCACCGCGTTTCTGGCAGGCCGCGGGAAACGGAAATTAATCGCTTCTTACTGTGTCCTCACAGGATTGCTGGAAGCGTATCTGTATCTGAGCGGCGCTCTGTACAGTCAGTATTATTTGATCGCGGTTCCTCAGATGGCGCTTCTGTTTCATGAGCTTTTGCTGCTGAAAACCGGCCAAAGGACGCGGAATGTTATAAAAGCCCTGCTGATCTGCGGGATCTGCGCGTTTTGCTGTCTGCGCGCGGTACCCCTGCTGAGAATACATGACAGATACCGGCAGCGTTCCGAAGTATATGAGACCCTGCTCGATGAGATCCCGGAGGATGAAAGAGATTCCTTCGTGGCCTGGGGGAACAATGAACTGAAAGAAGTGTATCTGCTGTATGACCGGATGCCCTGCTATAAATATTATGCAATTCAGCCCTGGCATGCGGGCTTCAGCGAACGGATAAAAGAGGATATATACAATACCTTTCAATCCGGAGACGCCAGGTGGATTCTGGCGGATACGAAAAGCACGGGCATGATCAGGGATATTCTGGATACCGACTACGAAAAGGTGGATTCCGCGGGTGACTATGCTTTATATCGGAGGAGAAGAGAATGACACCATTAAACGAACAGGCCTATCTGCATCTGCGCCGGATGGTGCGGTCGGACGCGTTTGAGCGCGGGAAAATCTATTCGGAAACGGGAGTTTCAAAGGAACTGGGGATTTCCCGTACCCCGGTGCGCGACGCGATTCACCGGCTTTCTCAGGAAGGCTATATTGATATTGTGCCAAGCAAGGGATTTATGCTTCATCACCTGACAAAGCAGGACGTCATCGAGACATTTCAGATTCGTTCCGCGATCGAGACGTTCTGTGCGCGCCGGATCTGTGAGGAGACGGATACGCCGAAAGCGAAGCGGTTTTTGGGCGAGATGGACGAGATTATGGAGCGTATGTATCAGATTATGGCAACGACAAAATCGATCGAAGAGTTCTGCAAATATGATTTTGATTTCCATACAGGGCTGGTTGATTATCTGGAAAACGAGCAGCTTTCCTCTGTTTACGGGCTTTATGTGCACCGTATGATCAATCTGGCGGAACTGTCCTTAAAACATAAAAGCCGGATGGATGACACCTGTGAAGAGCACATGGCGATATTGGCCGGAATGAAAAACGGGGATGTCGACCATATCTATGAGATCACCATGCGGCACATGGACACGCCGAAGGCGATCAACCTGGCGGATCTGCTGTAAAATCAGAAGGGATTGCGGCGATGGAAAAGACAAATGTGATGCGTCTTCTGGACGAGGCGGGGATCGCCTACCGCCCGGGCAGCTATGAGGTGGATGAGAATGATCTTTCCGGCAGTCATGCGGCGGATCTGATGGGTGTGGATCACGACACGATGTACAAGACGCTGGTGCTGCGCGGGGAGAAAAAAGGCTTTCTGGTCTGCTGTATCCCGGTGGACGAGGAGCTCGATCTGAAGAAGGTGGCGAAAGCGGCGGGAGAGAAGAAAGTGGAGATGATCCATGTGAAGGACATGCTGGCGATCACCGGTTATATCCGCGGGGGCTGCTCGCCGGTCGGCATGAAGAAAAAATATCCGACGTATATCGAGGAAACCGCGCAGCTCTACGATGAAATTTCCGTCAGCGCCGGTCGGCGCGGCTTCCAGGTGACGCTATCGCCGGAAGCGCTGCGCGCGTATGTGGGCGGGGAGTTTGCGGCGCTGGTGTGAGGCGGGGCGCCAGGATGCAGGAAGTTTGCGGCAAGGAAAGGATTCGCCTATGGTCAAATGGGTGAATCCTTTCCGATAAGTAAGCGTGACTTATTCCTGCGACATCTGATCTAAGACACAAACGCTGGAAATATCCGTAATATTCAGATTCCCCTCAGCCAGCTGCTGAATCTGCGCCCAGATCTGTTCGTCTACAACGATGCCGTTTTTAAGATTGTTAAGGCGGGTAGCGGCGGTACGTTCACCGGGGCAGGTTACATGTCCGCCTTCGCGCTCCGGGGCTGTGGCATCCGCCGCGGCTACTCTCTGGTCAAATTTCTCCTGAATTTCTTCCTCGCTGCCGAAAAGATATGGGTCATATGCAATGAAAATCTGGCAGCAACCGGTGCAGCTGCCGCGATTTTCCTGATCCAGCGTCGCGCCGGTTCTTTCGTTTGCCATGGCTGCTGCAGCCAGGTCCAAGGCGATGGCCATCCCGCTGCCTTTCCAATAGCCGGTAGGGAGAATGCGGCCGCTTTCTTCAATCGCTCCCGGATCGCTGGTCAGGTTTCCTTCCGAATCAAATCCGCCGGGGAAAGGAAGCTGTTTGCCAGCCAGGCGATAGACGCCCAATTTGCCATAAGCGTATTGGCTCATTGCCATATCCAGGACGATCGGACCGGATTTGCGGGGAATTGCTATACAGAAAGGATTGTTGCCCACACTGGGCTGCTTGGATCCCCACATGGGCATGCAGCTTTCCGTGTTTGTCCAGCTGATACCGATAAAACCGGCTCTGGCGGCCTGCCAGGCATAGCTGCCACCGCGCATCCAGTGCGTTGCGTTTTTCAGAGCGACGCATCCGATCCCGTGTATTTTCGCCAGTTCGATTGCGCGGTCCATACACTTCGTGGCATTTAAAACGCCGATGCCCAGATGTCCGTCATAGTTTTCCACAGCGCCTTTGGCGCCTACAAGCTCAAGCTGTGCATGAATATCTACCCAGCCCTTCTGAACATATTCCGCAAAACGGGGAACCCGGTTCAGGCCGTGGCTCTCAATCCCTTCCAGACTGCTTTCCGTGTGGATTTTAGCGCACATGTCAGCCTGTTCTTCCGATAAACCAAGATTCAGAAAAGCGGATTTTGTAGTGTTTAATACTGCCTCATAAGGAATTCTAACGCCCATAAAATTGACCACCGACTATTATTTTGTAATTATTATAGCTGTTGCCGTACTCTCCGTCAAATGAATAATTACTTTCGAAGTGCAAAAACCTATGTTACCTTACCATTGAAATTGACAATACACATATAATGTATTATAATATCATTACAATAAAAGAGAGGTGTTTGCAATGGAAGCAATGGATTTGGTACAGGCGAGAACGCCCAAAAGCGTAAAGGCCACTGCAAATGATATTCTTGATACATTGGGACTCAATATGTCGACTTATATCAATATGGCGCTTAAACAATTGATCATCCAGGGCGGAATTCCTTTTAGTGTGAAGGTAAGCAGGGAGATATATACTCCGGTTGAAGCAATTCGTGAGATAGACACTACACTGAGAATGGAAGGAATGCCTTTGACGCCAGCCGATTTGGATATGCTGAAGAAAATCAGGACGGGAAATTTAACGACTGATGAGGCGCGGCAGAAAATTTTGAGCGAGGTATGATATGGCGGATAGAATATATTGCTATCCAAACTCTGATGTTCTGATGAATAAATTGGATATCAGAGATATGAAAAAACTGCAAAACTTTGAACGCAGACTGATCATGCTTCGGCTATCTGAGCTTCTTGACAGACCGGTTGTTGGTAAATTTGATTTTGAGCATCTGCAGCTGATTCACAAATATATTTTTCAGGATATTTATGAATGGGCTGGGCAGGTCCGAAAGGTTGATATTGCAAAAGAGAATATGTTCTGTAATGTGAAATTTATTGAGTCTCAGGCGGAAATAATCTTTGAAAATCTGAAAAGGGAGAATTATCTGGTTGGGCTTGAGAAAGAGATATTTATAAAACGCCTTGCATATTATTTTGCTGAGATTAATGCTTTGCATCCGTTTCGTGAAGGAAACGGAAGAAGCCAGCGTGAATTTATACGATCATTGGCTTTGCATAGTGGTTATATCGTGAGCTTTGCAAAAATCAGCAGTGAAGATATGATAAAGGCAAGCAGAGAATCATTTTTGTGTGACTACGAAAAAATGGAACGAATATTTGCGATATGCGTTCAGCGTTAAATGATTTTATAGAATTACGACAGACTGCGTGTACTCATTCTTCATCTGCTGTCCGCTGGCGGCGTACACCAGAGACTGATAGAGATGGGAAGCATGGAAATCCTGGTTCAGCACCCGCAGACGATCCGCAGTAAGCAACTGCGCTGCGTCGGCGGTTTTTGTGATGAGCTTAAGATCCATGCTTTTTTTGATTGCATGAAGCAGCGGTTCGGCGCTTTGGCGAAAGCCAAGGACACGGGCGTAGGGAGCGTAGCGGAGCTGCTGTATCCGCGTCATATCTTCGTTGGTAATGCCAAGAAGCAGATGCAGGAGCGCGCGGCTGATCCGCGAATAGGTGTAGGAGCGCGTCTTTAATTGCTGAATGCGTCCGGAAAATGACGCAAAATCGAGCGTATGCTGTTTCAGACGAGCGGCCAGCTCCGGAGAAAGGTCGGCAAAGCTGGAGAGAGCCTGTTCGTCATGGAGAAGCTGCAGCAGCCGGGCATTCAGAATCGCGGAGAGCGAATCCGCGGCGAGGAATGCGGGAGCATCGGCAAGGTAGGTCCGACTGGCGGCCGGAAGCTGAGCGGTCAGGGCGGGAGAGAATGTGCATGCATCCGGTTTCCCCAACAGTGCGTGCCGGATAGCGGAGGCAGAGGCGAAGCCACCGGTTGGGGAAAACACGTCAGCAAGCGCATCGCAGTGATATCCCTGTCCCTGCCGCCGGATTGCCAGCGGCTCCATCGCACTGCGTGTACGGTTGAGTGCCTTGAGATATTCAACGGCGAGAATGTCATTCGGGGCAGTGGGAATGACAGCGGGGATAGGATTGGTGCCCGTGACTCCCAAGATCGCTTCCAGCGCCTCCGCTCGCGCCCGCGGGTATGAGACTCCGGCCGCCAGGCGGCGTTTCAGCTCTGCCTGGAAGAGCTCCGGTTCGTCCGATAAGAGTTTCGCCGCTTGCTGCAGCGCGGCGAGATCGCCGGATTCGCTGCCAAAACAGAGCGTGTCGACGACGCCAAGACGGTCAAGCAGCGAGACGCCGCCCATTGCGAAATATTCGGCGCTGCTGGTGGCCAGGCACACGGGGAGTTCCAGCACCAGGTCGGCTCCACCATCCAGCGCCATGCGCGTGCGTCTGTATTTGTCGATGATCGCCGGCTCGCCGCGCTGTACAAAATCGCCGCTCATAACCACGACAATATAGTCCGCGCCGGTGCGGCGGCGGACTTCGTCAAGCTGGTACTGGTGCCCTTTGTGGAACGGATTGTATTCTGCGATGATGCCGGCAACATTCATGAAACGGAATTCCTCCATGAGTTTTGATACTATTTTAGTATTTTTCCATGCGGAAGTAAACGGCAAAAATGTTGCTTTCGGGAATTATTTAAGGGATAAAAAGAAAGAACGCTTTCCGGGACCGAAAGGAGCATATCCGATATGCCCGGAAGCGTTCTTTTTAACAACTGGTTCGATCCGGAGTGGTTCCGTTTGACACGGTCAGACTCCGCTCAGTCAAATTTGGCTCAGTCAAACCCGGCTCAGTCAAATCCGGCTCAGTCAAACCCGGAACGGTCAGACTCAGCTCAGCGCCGCCGTAATGATCGCCATCGAGTAGACTTCCAGTGCGTTGCAGCCGCGGGAGAGGTCGTTGATCGGGGCGTTTAAGCCAAGCAGGATCGGGCCGTAGGCGTCGAAGTTACCGAGACGCTGGGCGATCTTGTAACCGATATTGCCGGCGTTGATGTCCGGGAAAATGAAAGTGTTGGCGTGTCCGGCCACCTCAGAACCCGGGCACTTGGTCTGCGCGACTCTCGGGGAGACGGCGGCGTCAAACTGGAGCTCGCCCTCGATCGGGAGATCCGGGCGCGCGGCTTTGGTCTTCTCAGCGGCGTTGCGCATCTTATCGACGTCCTCGCCCTTGCCGGAGCCGAGAGTGGAGTAGCTGAGGAAGGCGACCTTCGGATCGATGCCGAAGATCTTGGCGCAATCGGCGGTCTCGCTGGCGATCTCGACCAGGTCGTCCTCGGTGGGTTTGATATTGATCGCGCAGTCGCCCATCGCCAGGACCTCGTTGTCGCCGGTAGCGGCGGAGCGGACCAGGATGAAGCAGGAAGATACGATCTTGTTGCCCGGTTTGGTCTTGACCAGCTGCAGAGCCGGACGGACCGTGTCGGCGGTGGAGTAGGTAGCGCCCCCCAGCAGGCAGTCGGCGACGCCCATCTGTACCAGCATCGTGCCAAAGTAGTTGCCGTGGGAAAGGGCTTCGCGGCACTGCTCCTCGGTCATCTTGCCCTTACGCAGCTCAACCATGCGGGCGACCATCTCGTCCATCTTGTCGTAGGTCTTGGGATCGAGAATCGTGGCGCCGTTGATATTGTATCCGACTTCCTCGGCAGCCGCCTTGACCTCATCCGGGTTGCCCATGAGGATCGGCTTTAAAAAGGTACCGGCCAGCAGGCGGGAAGCTGCCTCAAGGATACGCGGGTCTGTGCCCTCCGTAAAGACGATTGTGCGTGGACTTGCTTTCAGTTTCTGGATCAGTTTCTGAAACATGCGTAGTTACCTCCCTGATATGTATTTGCGTTTTCTTATATTGTAAATGATTTCACCAAAAATTCAAGCTGTTTTGTGTGTGTATTTGATAAAATAACAAAAACTCAGCCTTCCTTTCTGAATTGATGAACCCGATTGCCGATAAATCAGAAAAGCATGTCAAAAATTTATCAAATATTGACGGTACTGGGAAACTGGGATAGAATAGGCATGTGAAAATTCTAAAAAAGGAGAAGGTTTTATTATGAAAATTCTGGTTATCAACTGCGGCAGTTCGTCCTTGAAATATCAGCTGATCGATATGGAGGATGAGAGCGTTATTGCCAAGGGTCTGTGCGAGCGCATCGGTATCGAGGGTTCGGTCCTTTCCCAGTCCGTGCCGGGCAAGGACAAGTACATTGTGGAGAAGCCGATGCCAAACCACAACGTGGCGATCGAGCTGGTTATGGAGGCTTTGCAGGATGCGGAGCACGGTGTGATTAAGAGCACGGATGAGATCTCCGCGATCGGACACCGCGTCGTACATGGCGGTACTTCCTTCAGCGAGTCCTGCGTTGTCGATGAGAGCGTAAAGCAGGTGATCCGCGACCGCTTCGACCTTGCGCCGCTGCACAATCCGGCGAACCTGATGGGCATCGAGGCCTGCGAGGCGGGTATGCCGGGCAAGCCCAACGTGGCTGTCTGGGACACGGGCTTTGGCATGTCGATGCCGGAGAAAGCCTATATGTACGCGATTCCTTATGAGTATTTTGAGAAATACGGCATCCGCCGCTACGGTTTCCACGGCACCAGCCACATGTTTGTCTCCGGCGAGGCGATCAAGTTTGGCGGCCTGGATCCGAAGACAGCGAAGGTGATTGTCTGCCACCTGGGCAACGGCGGCAGCGTTTCCGCTTCCATCGGCGGCAAATGCATGGATACCAGCATGGGTCTTACCCCGCTTGAGGGCCTGATCATGGGTACGCGCAGCGGCGATATCGACGCTTCCGTCGTGCAGTTCATCTGCAACAAGGAGAACCGGACCGTGGACGACGTCCTCAATATCCTGAACAAGAAATCCGGCGTTCTGGGCCTGAGCGGCGGCGTTTCCAGCGACTTCCGCGACGTCGAGGCGGCCGCGGCGGACGGCAACCACAAGGCGGAGGTAGCGCTCGAGGCGTTCTGCTATCGTGTGGCAAAGTACATCGGCGCTTACACGGCAGCGATGAACGGCGTGGACGCGATCGCGTTTACGGCGGGCGTCGGTGAGAACGACAAGAAGACGCGCAAAAATGTCTGCTCCTACCTTGGCTATCTTGGTGTGAAGATCGACGATGCGGCCAACGACGTGCGCGGTAAGAACGCGGTGATCTCCGCGGCGGATTCCAGCGTGAAGGTCATGCTGCTGCCGACAAACGAGGAGCTGGCGATCGCCAGAGAGACCAGGCGCCTGACGGAGAAATAAAGAAAGGCCGGGATGATCTGTGCCTGACGGAGAAATAAGGAAGGGCCGGAATGAGCCGCGACCGGCGGAAGGCATATGGGAAAGTATGGAAAAATCAGTTTATAAACTTCCTGTTATAAATATTGTCAGCAGACTGCTGGCCTGCGCTCTTTTCGTGTCTGCGGCAGTGGTTGTGTCGTCTGCGGCCGCGATGCCGGTCCGAGCAGAGAGCGCGGTGATCCGGGCCGGAAGCGGGGAAACAGTTCCCCCGTCTGGCCCGGCGTCCGCAGCTTCGGACCTGTCTGCGGAGGATACTTCCGGGGTTATGATCGGCGTGGGGCCGGGAGCGGCCTCACGTGCGATTTCCTTCGACGTGAGCCGTTTCTCTTTGCCGGAGAATGCCGAAGCGCTGGTAGTTGTCGAGGGCAGCGGCGGCTCTACATGCCGGGTTTATGCCTATACCGCCGGGGAGGATGGCTGGGTGGAAACGCTCCGTACCAGCGGCTATCTCGGGCTGAATGGCATGAGCAGCGACCGCACGGAAGGAGATAAAACCACGCCGATCGGCCTGTTTTGCATGAATACGCCGTTTGGACAATGCGAGGCGCTGGAAGGTTTCCCGGAGAGCTATATCCAGGTCACGGAAGACTATGTCTGGTCCGATGCGACAAACACGCTCGTCGCGGATGCAGACGCCCAGGGAGAGCACGTCGGTACCCACTGGTATGCGGGATATTATGATTACGCGATCGACATGGGATATAACCGCGAGGCGATCGCCGGGAAAGGTTCGGCATTGTTTCTGCACTGTATCCGCGAGGGACGGGTGGATACGTCCGGCTGCGTGGCGATCCCGCGCGAGGATATGATTGCGGTTATGAAGCTCTACGGCGCGTGCGCGGAGGGCGCCTGCTATATCGCGCTGGCCCCGGAGGGCGGATTTGAGGCGGTTTACGACAGCTGTGATATGTAAAGAGAAGTCAAGAGTTTTGAAGTTCGTCAAGAAGGAACCGTTTCACATCTGTAATATGCTGAATGTAGCTTCCCCGAAAGATAACATTCCATCGAACTCTGTTTTTACTGCTTCGCCATTATCCCAAATTTCATCACACGATAAATCCAGATCATCATTCCATATGATTCCGTATCCACCAACATCAACTTCTACAGAGTAGTATAAATCAGCTGATTGCTGTAAAGCCTTGAATACTGGTATTTTCTCAAATAGTGGATTTAAGTCATACCTTTTTGTTACTCCTTCTGAAAATTGAACAATCAAGACAAAATCTTCTGTCGCTGCAACATTTCTTATTTTATGAAACATATCGCCTGCTCCTTTTCTTCAATTAAAAAACAGCCGCAAACCCGTAAATCCAGGTCTGCGGCCATATTCTCAGCTGGGCCGGCGGGATTCGAACCCTCGAGTGCAGGAGTCAAAGTCCTGTGCCTTACCGCTTGGCGACGGCCCAAAAAAACACAATGCGGGTAACAGGACTCGAACCTGCACGGATCGCTCCACCAGGACCTAAACCTGGCGCGTCTGCCAATTTCGCCATACCCGCGAAACTTCCTTAATAGTAAATAAGAGTCCGCAGCAGCAGACTCTCCGATCGACACTGAAAGGTGGATAAAGGGATTCGAACCCTTGGCCTCCAGAGCCACAATCTGGCGCGCTAACCAGCTGCGCTATACCCACCATAACGAGCCTGAAGGGATTCGAACCCCCGACCCACGGCTTAGAAGGCCGTTGCTCTATCCGGCTGAGCTACAGACTCACAACAACCAGCCCGAAACATATGCCGCGATCGCGCGGCAAAGCGGGTGATGGGAATCGAACCACATCATCCACTCAAAAACCCAATAAATACAAGGAGGTTAAAGGGTGTTTCTCTTTGGTCTATCCAAAGGTCTATCCAAAGTTTGTGATACCTCTATTCCCTATCTGTCGTTTAATAATTAACCGACTTGACTAGTATAAAACACATTTTGCAGTTTGTCAACCGCACATTTTTATTTCAGAAAATATCTTATCAAATCTATAAATATATCATAAAATTCTCCCGATTCTATTCTTTTATCTTTTATCATTATTTCTTGAATTACATCACGTTTAAGAAAAGGCTTGTCAAGGGTTCCAACGGAACAACGCTTGCCCTTGACATGCCGATATCACGCAATCAATCCCCCATGATTAAAAAGGCTGGTAATGAAAGCATTTCCCTTCATTACCAGCTTGATTACACTAAGAACGGTTTTCTTTCGCACAGCGAAAGGGAGGAAGCAGACAGCAAAGCTTTCTGCCTTCGGAGATGGTCTCGTCCCCTATTGTAAGGCTGGTAATGTCAAGACCTTTCTTTTGATCGGCTTCTGTTTCTGGTTCTGTTGCTGGCTCGGTTTCTTCAATCTCTGGCTCTGCTTTATCTGCCTCGGCTTCGTCCTCTTTGTGGTCGGCTATGGCTGTCGTCTCTTTGTTAGAAACTGTGGTCTCTTTGGTGGAGCTGTGATTGCTAGAGCTGGAACATGCTGTCAATCCTAACAATGCACATGCTATCAGTAAGGCTATCTTTTTCATATCGTGTTCCCTCGTTCTGTATAAAATTATTTTTTTAAAAAATTACGCACACTACTACGAATTGGTGTCGAGAATTGATTTTGAAGGTAAGAAAATGGTGTGTTCTATTGAAAGAAATTATGCTTTATGAGTTATGGGGAAATGACATAGAAAAAAGGCTATCCTGTTTGTATAAGGGTAGCCTTTATATTTATGTTTTAATGTTTATTTTTATTGGTTAAAAGGAAGGTATTGTAACAATTTTTGACGCTTATTATTAAATATTTATTTTTAAGAAAGGAGGTCGTAACTTTTAAAATTAGGACTTATTTTAGCCGATTAGGTAGAAACCGTTTTCCATATCGCGTTGTAGATCGGCTTCGGCTTTTCCTGTATTTTTATAGCCTTTAACACTACTTTGAGGGACGGCGGAACTTGTGAGGCCGGCGGGGTTGTCTTCGGTGATGATGCCGCCATATTCGCTGACAGTTCCGATTGCTCCCGTGCTTGTGGAACTGCTTGTTTCGGTCGTTTCTGTTGTGGTTGTGCTGCCCCCAACGTGGTCGACTGTCTTCTCGGTCATGCCCGATGTTCTAAGCT